>JAUZSH010000044.1 GCA_030949605.1 Ghiorsea sp. | reverse complement strand
CCCATTAAACTTTCTTCGATTTCCCACCACCCATAAAAAATCACTACGGCTACGACTGCGAATCCAATGGCATGACACTGCCGTGTTTTTAGAAGCTGTTTGCCGCAATAATTGCTTAACCGCTTGCAAACCATCATCTGTAATCACGGTTTGCCACGTGTTGCTACCAATCCGATTGGCAAAAGCATCCAACACCCGCCGCGTTCGTGCCAATGCTTTCTTCTCACACTCTGAAACAAAAGTGACCATCATTGTGCTTGACCATGCCTTGCCATATCTTTGACTGTATCAAACATGAAGTCCAATGCCTTATGCTTGGTGAAGTTGAGCAAACATTGCTGGCGAAATTCTTGTTCCGTTGCTCTTTCTTGGGCGCAGATAAATGCCCACGGCAGAACAAGAGTATCTTTGATTAAATCCGCCACATCAAACACCAACGCGCCGCGCCGTGTTTTACCGTGCATCACTGCAAACCCGTGCGGAATGCCCAGCACCCAAAGCGTGCTGGCTGCCAAACCATACGCCAAATAGTTGCCGTGGCTCAAAAAGGCGTTGGCATCATCGCGATTGTCATGGTTTCGCACAAAACCACTCATATTGGTACGGTTAGCTGCGATTTTATACAGTCTTTTGGTGAGTTTGGCTTCGGTGAGTAAAAGTTGATTAACATCGTGGCAATGGTCAATGCGTGCAGAAAAGCTATCTAAAGCTTGGTAAATAGCTGCATCATCCAGCGTGAAACCATGTTGTTTTAAATCTCTATCATTGCCCCATACCTTTTGCATGAAAGCAATCCGCTGATGTTGAAATACTTTGGCAACCGCCAATCTTTTATCAGCATCAAACCAAAAGGACATCCAACCTTGCACATATTCTGTGGGTCGATATTCACTTTGCGGCGTTAACCACTCAATTTCTGAGCCTGAAAACAGTGGTGTTGCACCCCCTCCACAAAACCCAACCAACACACCTGCTGAAGCTAACATACGCATGGCAGCTTGGGTGATGGATGTGCCTGTACCTAATAAAATAACAGTGGTATTGGCAATGGGGATATTCCAATATTGCTTTTCTTTGCTTTCTTCAGTGATATACAAAACGCGCCCGTCTTTTTGCATCACCCGACACATTTCGAGGTAATACAAATTGGCGCGTTTGGAATGCAAGATGGCTTTGAGGCATGAAGGCGTAAGATTATCCATCCACGCCTCCTTGCCATGATAAATATCGTCTACCCATGTGATACACCTCCAAGCCTAAGCTGTGCTGTCTAAACCATATCCCATTGGCACGGTGGCGCGCGCCTCAAATCCTCAGCCCTATCAAGGTCAAATGATAGCTCTAATACTTGCATGGATAACTTTAAATGATGAGCTTTGACCACTGTTTCTTCAAGCACGCTGGATGACCCCCATGATATGCCTTGAAACAACAAAGGTTCACATACCGATGTGGCAAGCAAATCATAGCCACCATCTTCAACTGCACCCAACACAATATCATGATGTTGAAGTGCAGATATAACCTGCTGATAACGCGTGATATGAATATGCGGGGAGTCACTGCCTAAAAACATGACAGGCTCATCATCAACAGAAAAAGAGCGGTGCAACAGTCTTTCAAGTCGGTTGCCGAGGTTTCCATCACCTTGATGCTGCAAGTCAAATGTAAAATCAGCTTGAAGTGATGCAAAAAATGGATGTTTGGTATCATCCACAACCAACCAGACATCATCAAACAAACTACATACTTTTTTTAACACGGTTGCCGTCATTTCCTGCTGCAAATCCGCAGCTTCTTGTGCCGAATATTGCGGCATCAAGCGTGTCTTCACTTGCCCTGCAACAGGTGCTTTGGATAAAATAATAACACGCATTAGCGTACTTCCTTATACATTTGAGCAAGCGACTTGGGTGAAACCCCCAGCCAAAATAAAAATCTAAGCTTCCACATCAGGAGAACCGTCTTCAACACCCCGTGTTGCTCCCATCTTCGGCTAGAGGTGACCAGCTTATCACGCAGGCAAGCCGCCTTGCCAAGCTTTCTTAATGCCTTGCTCAAAGCAACGTCTTCCATCAATGGTATATTTGGATAGCCACCTACATCATCAAATGCCTTTCGTGTGACAAAAATGCCTTGATCACCCGTACTCACCTTGGTTAAACAAGAACGAAGGTTGATGAAAAAACTTATGATTTGATATATTGCACCACAACCCGACAAGGAAACATCAAACCTTCCTGATAAAAAACCTTGGTGACAACTTTTTTTTATATTCAAAATATGGCTAGAGTAAATACTCGTATCCACATGTAAGTAAAGGATGATATCTGATGTTGTATATTGCGTTCCCGCATTCATTTGCTTGGCACGCCCTGCTTCAGTTTGCAAGCAAACAAACCCCGCATCTTGAATCAGTGATACTGTGTTATCCGTGGATCCGCCATCAACAAAAATAATGTCATCCACGCCAGCGAGCATCTGCAACGAGGTTAAGGCACAGGAGAGTATGCTCCCTTCATTGAAAACAGGGATAACAATCGCAAGGCTGGGATAGCCTTTATCTTGCAAAAGTAATCATGGCACACTGATATAGCAATTCATGAATTGATTTACCTTTAAGCGTCATTCCCTTGAAGAAGGGAATCCACAAATTACAAGGCATGATAGGTTGGTGGATGCCCGCCTGCGCGAGCATGACGGTAATTCTATTCATGAATGACTATAGGTGTCCAACCACTTCCCTCTTCTCTAAAGTTAGTAATTTGACCATTCCATGCTCGCCCTGCCATGCCGATCAACTTTTCACCATACATATAAAGGCGAACATCAAACTTGAATGACTTACCATCAATATCAATTTGACTGGCAGGCACAAGCTTCTGCATCACCGTGGATACTGTATCCAGCGCTGCAAAACGTTTGCGGCTCATGGCCTTACCAAGCAAAACACCTTTTCCACCATGCCTTGCCGCAGGTTTGAATACCCAAGCTTTACGATTCGCCCACGCTTGCTCCAAATCTATATCCGCTAACACATGGGTTTCAGGCACAACATCATGAATAAGTTGAACCGTTTTTTTCTCTAAAAAGGATAAAAAATCTTTGCGCCACCAATCAACCATACGCCCTTTATCGCCCACCAAAGCATAACTGCGTGGATACGGATTCAAATCAACTTGCCCTGCCATCAATGCTTGGCGAATATGCTGAACATCTTGGGATTCCAAATAGAAATCGGTATGTCTATTGTAAATCATGTCTACTTTTTCTGAGCCTGCATACAAACCATCATCGTTAAGGGTTAAGCCTTCTGGGCTCACAAGGCTAACTGCTCTGCCATTATCTTGCAGCAACTTGGCATAAGCCTGCATTTCAGGAAACATATACTGTTGTTCAATATCTTCATCCATAATCGCAATGTGCTGCCAAGATTTAGGAAACATACTTAATAGACGTGTGGGTAAATTACCTGGCATGGCCTCATGCTTCATTTGTGGAATCCAACCATCATCCTTTTCCCACAAGCCACCTGCATTATTGTTAATTTCAATCAACTTAGGACCATCGGCTGTCAGGTGAAAATCATAACCCATCAATATCGATGGTTGCTTGGGCTGAAGGTCAATCGTTTCAGGCAAGTCAAGCTGCAAAGCAGCCCAATACATGGGCTGATATTGCAGGGTATCAATGGTTTTGGCAAAGCTCAACATGGTTTTAAAATCTTGTTCGGGTATGGATACAGGGGTCTGGGTTGCTAAAGTCATGCGCCTACCCTACCCAATTTTTTCCATGGCGCTAACATCCAGCCATGAACATCCTATCTCTTGCCAGTATCAACCTAGAACAATTGCAACATTCAATGAAAAGCTGGGGGCTGCCAGCCTTTCGTGCCAAACAAATTTTGGATTGGCGCAATAAAGGTATCTTGGATTTAAGTGCCATGAAAAACATTCCCAATTCCGTTAAAGACGCACTTCTTGAACATATTCAAGTCCAACCTTTAAAGCTTGTGAGCAAGCAAAAGTCCACAGATGGAACGCGCAAGTATTTATTTGCTTTGCAACGCGATAACCAAAGCCTCAAACACATTGAAACGGTATTCATCCCAGAAGAGTCGCGCGGCACGGTGTGTATCTCATCGCAAGCGGGTTGCGTATTGGACTGCCCTTTTTGTCACACAGGCACACAAAAATTTGAGGGAAATTTAACGGCTGCGGAAATCATGGCGCAAGTTTTAGCCGTAAAATATGATTTATTGCAAGACCCCATGAAGCATGATTTACACCATAAGGTCACCCATATCGTCTACATGGGTATGGGTGAGCCACTGGCCAATGAAGTGGAAGTGTTTCAATCTTTGGAATTGTTGATGGCCAATGATTATCTAAACCTATCTCGCCGCCGTATCACGCTATCCACCTCAGGGCTTGTGCCACAAATCGAACGGTTGGGTCAGGATTCACCCGTGAACCTTGCGATATCCTTACACACCGCCATCAATGAAAAACGTAACACTTTAGTACCCATTAATATCAAACATGATTTAAGTCGTTTACGTCAATGCCTGAACACTTACCCCTTGGCAAAAAGTCGGCATATTACCATGGAATATGTGATGCTTGCTGGGGTCAATGATCGCCAAGAAGACTTGGATGCTTTGGTGCAATTTATCAACCCTGAGCGTGAACGGATTAATCTTATCCGCTTCAACAGTTACCCTGGAAGTGACTACCAAGGAAGCGCAACAAGTGTCATCAACAACTTCGCAAAATCCTTGATTTCTAAAGGTATTCGTGCAACGGTAAGGCGGTCTCGTGGCGATGATATTATGGCAGCGTGCGGGCAACTCAAAACAGCAAAACAGGGGCTTTGAATGCAACGCATTGGTATTATTGGCGGTAGTGGTTTTTATACCATGGGTGGCATGGAAGTCATTGACACACTGGATATTGATACACCATATGGTCAACCATCGGATTCTTTAACCCTTGCAAGCATTCATGGGCAAGAAGTGGTTTTCTTATCACGCCATGGCAACATGCATCAGATTCCACCTCATCAAATCAATTATCGCGCTAATATTTATGCCATGAAACTGGCAGGTGTATCGCAAATTATTTCAATGTCTGCAGTGGGTTCTTTGCGTGAAGATATCGCACCTGGCGATTTCGTGATTGTTGATCAATTTGTAGACCGCACGCGCGAACGCGCTTCAACCTTTTTTGATGGGCCAGTGGTTGCGCATGTTTCCATGGCAGACCCTGTGTGCAGCACATTGGCAAAAATACTGCAACAAGCTTGTGAAGAAGAAGCTATTACAACCCATCAACATGGCACATATATGGTCATGCAAGGCCCGCAATTTTCCACCCGTGCGGAGTCCGAATTGTATCGCCGTTGGGGAATGGATGTGATTGGTATGACCAACATGCCCGAAGCCAAATTAGCCCGTGAAGCTGAGATATGCTATGCCACTGTGGCCATGTGTACGGATTATGATTGCTGGCATCAAGGTGAAGATGATGTATCGGTATCTAATGTGGTCGAAGTCATGCAACACAACGTGGAAAAAGCAAAAGCTATGCTGCTCACATACTTTAAAAAACACCATACACAACATATAGTATGCGCTTGCCGCAACACCTTAGAACACAGTATTTTTACAGACTTAAAAGCACAGAATAGTGAAAGCTTGCGTCCTATTTATGCGCTGGTCAAACGATTCTTATGAAAACCATAACCAACTTCAGCTTACTATTCATACTGCTTATCGGCCTTGGTGCATGCCAAAGTCAAGCCGATAAAAGATTGGACCTTAATGCAGACAAGCGTGCAAAACTTCAATACCAATTGGGTTTGGATGCTTTGCATAAAGGGCTTATCCCTAGGGCTTTTGAAAAGTTATATTTATCGGATAAAATAAGACCAAACCAACCCAAAACATTGGATGCTATCGCTTATGCTTGGCGGTTGCGTGGCGACAACAAAAAAGCCAAAATATTTTACCAACGTGCGATAGAACATGGTGCAGGATCAGCATCATTCAACAACTATGGTAGCCTTCTCATTGAACTTGGAAAGTTTGAGCAGGCCATAGAAAACTTCAACCTTGCACTTGAAGACCCTAGATATCGCAATCAAGACCTTGTTTTCGTCAATATGGGTGATGCTTTTCTAGGCTTAAACAACCTCGAACAGGCTGTGATGTCCTATCGAAAAGCTGGTATATTGTCCAAAAATTGGACATACCCAAAAATGAAAGAAGCTGCTGCATACACCCAGTTTAATCGCCCCACTTATGCACAAGCTATTTATGAGACTCTACTGAGAAAAGAGCCTGCCAATCAAGATGCATTGCGTGAATTAATTATACTGCTCAAAGGCAAAGGTCAAAAACAATTACTACGCCTTTATATCCAGAAGTTTATTGAAAAAACTTCAGACCCCTTGCATCAAGCATGGGCAAAGGATGAACTTATTATTTTGGACAAAGGTTAATCACCATGGATAACATATCTACTGAAAACAAAACGGATGAAAGTGAAGTGGATGAAAACACATTCTCCAAAGAGATTTTACAATGTGAAATGGGGGAAAAACTCAAGAAAGCCCGCCAAGAGAAGGGATTCACAGTCGAATCTGTTGTTCAGACACTGAAATTTAATGCTACCTTTCTTGATGCCTTGGAAAGCGGTGAATGGGAAAACTTACCTGGCGAAGTATATACGATTGGCTTTTTAAGACAGTACGCAGCCTTATTAAATATTGATATTACTCAGGATATTGAACGCATCAAAAGCAGATCCTTTGAAATGAAAACACCTGAGGTTTACCGAGATGTGCCTATTTCACCGCAAAAGAAATGGACGTTGATTGCCATCGCTGTTTTTATCATCCTCATCATTGTACTTAATTTCTCAACATCTGAAGATACGGAAGTTTTACCCAATGATAACAGTCTCAGCCTGCAACAGGATACGATGGATCTTGATCCTCAAAATGAGCAGCTATTAACCGAAGAGTTCATCGATACATATACGGATACACCAGCAGGCGTAAAAGCAGATGTAAAAATAGACACCGAACCTAACACCAAAGAAGATACCAAGGCTCACGAAGAGCCACTTGTGCAGAAGAAAACATATTCTTTTTATGCAGCAACCAGTGATGTGTGGCTGCAGGTCTCAACCTTGGATGAAAATTCAAAACCTCAACTTTTGCGTGAAGCTCTGCTCAAGAAAGGGCAACGGTTCAGCATTAAGAATACAACTTCAAAGCTTGTTCTTACGACAGGCAATGCTGGAGGTTTAGAGGTCTTAGAAGGGAAAAAGTATTGTTTGCCGCAGGCACATTAGGTCAAAGAAATAAAGTATTAAAGCTTTTTCTCATTAACCCATAATGGCTTGAATGAACTTGCAACTTAAAGCTTGTTTAGCGGCTTTAAGTTCAGCTTCTTTTTTGCGGTTGCCCAATCCTTCACCAAGGTTTTTCTTATTGAGAAAACAAACAGCGTGAAAACGCGGTGATGCTGTCATGCCCAAATCATGAAGAACATAGTTGGGCAGCCCCAAAGCCTGCGCTTGGGTTAATTCTTGCAACTGGCTTTTTGCATCGCGTAAATTAATCGGCTGTATATTGGCTAAAAGCGGCTTCCATGCTTTAAGAATAAATGGTCTAACATGATTAAAACCTGCATCTTCAAACACTGCACCCAATATCGCTTCCACAGCATTCGCAGCAATCGATTCCGATTTAAGCTCCCCATTTTTGGTTCGTTCACCAACACCCACATTCAAAAAAGAAGCAATACCCCATAGCTGCGCAATCTGCAACAGTGCATCTTTACACACCAAATTGGCCCGCATTTTGGATAAGTCACCCTCAGGTAAATGAGGATACTGGTGATACAAATAGTCAGCAATCACTAAGCCTAACACCGCATCACCTAGAAACTCTTGGCGTTCCAAGTGGTTGACCGATTGGGAAGCATGCGTTAATGCTCTTTGCAAAAATTTAGGGTTCTCGAAGGTATACCCAAGCTGTTGTTCAAACCCTTGTAAACTCAAGGTGTTTCCGCAGATGGAGAAAAATGAAAATCAATGCGCGCTTTTCGTCTTAAATTGTCAATCAATGACACATCTTCTCCTGCTTCATTAGCATATATCATGTCAGGCTCACCCAAAACCCAAACAACAATTGAATACTCAGATGAAAATTTAAACTTACCATTTTCTTTTTCAACCACTAAATTTTCGAAAAATATGCAGGGAGTTCTTCGCTATGAACCTGAGCAATAATAAAAAGATTGGGTAAACGGTCTCTCATTTCGAGTGGTGATAATGAAGAAAGGTTGTTGGCAGCACCTTCAAAAGCAGCCTCTACTTTGACATTATTATAATAAACAAAAAAGACTTGCAGCGAAGTTATAATGGTAATACTTAATACAATCATCGCTAAAGATATTTTTACCATCTCTTCATCCGCCTTTGATTAATGGAGTAATAAACCTAATCTGTTCCAGCGTACAGAGCTGGACGCTGCATTCCAAGACCACCAAACAACCACTGCTTTACCGACCAAATACTCTTGGGGTACAAAGCCCCAAAATCTTGAGTCTCTCGAGTTGTTTCGGTTATCACCCAACATAAAGTAATGCCCTTCAGGTACTGTCCACTTGCCATCACGAATAGAGTAATCTTTACGCAGGACTTTATGCTCCACGCCAAGAATATTTTCAATGTATTGTGGCGCAACATCCATCGATTGGTCTCCCATTACATAAGTATGCATACCATCAGGTGTTAATTTCATTTTTTCACCATTCACATACAAGCTGTTGGCTTTGTATTCAATCACATCACCTTCCACACCCACAATTCGCTTGATATAATCCTTGCTTCTATCCTCAGGGTAATCAAAGACCACAACATCACCACGCTGGGCCTTGGAGGCAAAAAACTGAATGTCTGTTAACGGGATACGTAAGCCATAATTATAGCGGCTAACAAACAGGTAATCGCCAACTTCTAATGTTGAAACCATGCTTGATGATGGAATAACAAAGGGGGCAATAATGAAGCTTCGGATCACAATCGCGATGATGCCAATCACCAAAAGGCTTTCTATCCATTCGCGCCATACTGGCTTGGTTGGTTTTAGTTCTTCTTCCAATGATTTCATGGTTTCACTCATGTGTCGTCTCCAAGCCTAAGTACAGCCAAGAAAGCTTCCTGAGGCACTTCCACGCTACCAATAGACTTCATACGTTTCTTACCTTTCTTTTGCTTTTCTAATAACTTACGTTTGCGTGATATATCACCACCATAACACTTGGCGGTCACATTTTTACGCACACCTTTGACTGTTTCACGGGCTAAGATTTTACCACCAATAGCTGCTTGTATAGGCACATCAAATTGATGACGTGGAATAAGTTCGCGCAACTTCTTGACCAAAGCTCTGCCTCGAATTTCAGCCACTGAACGATGCACAATCAAAGATAAAGCATCGACAGGTTCGGCATGAACCAACACATCCAGCTTCACCACAGATTCTGTTCTAAAATCAGCCAATTCGTAATCCATAGATGCATAACCACGCGAAATCGACTTTAATTTATCATAAAAATCAATCACCATATCAGCCAAAGGAAGATTGTAGGTCAACATCACCCTACCCTGCCCAATAAACTTCATATCCTGCTGAATACCACGCCTGTCTTGGCACAGTTTCATCATCACACCGACAAACTCTTCAGGCATAAAGATATTGGCAAGCACAGTTGGCTCTTGAACCTCTTTGATTTCAGATACATCAGGAAATCCGCTAGGATTGGATATTTCTTTGGTTTCCCCATCAGTTGTGGTTACTTTATACACCACAGATGGGGCTGTGGTAATCAAATCAAGATCGTATTCGCGCTCCAATCTCTCTTGGATAATTTCCATGTGTAATAAACCCAAGAAACCACAACGAAAACCAAGCCCTAAGGCTGATGAGCTTTCCACTTCATAGGTAAATGATGGGTCGTTCATGTTTAATTTCTCAAGTGAGTCGCGCAATTCTGCATAATCATTGGAATCTACGGGATACAAGCCTGAAAACACCATGGCTTTGGGCTCTCTAAAACCAGGAAGTTGCTCTGCCGCAGGGTTTTTCTCTAAGGTAACCGTATCACCCACACGCAAGTCAGCTAAAGTCTTGATACCACAAATCATAAAGCCAACATCACCTGACGTTAACGCGCCAGTTGGCACAGGTGCAGGTGTAAATACACCCAAATCATTGATGCCATACTTTTTATCATTAGACATCAAACGAATTTGATCGCCTTTTTTCATCATACCATCAAACACACGAATCAATGCCACTGCACCCACATAAGAATCAAACCATGAGTCCACAATCAAAGCACGAACGGGTTTATCATCATTGTTTTCTGGTGCTGGAATGCGTTTAATTACCGCTTCAAGCACATCCAAAATGCCTTCACCTGTTTTGGCAGACACCGCAATCGCCTCAGAGGCATCAATACCAATCACATCTTCAATCTGACGTTTGGCTTCTTCCACATCGGCAGAGGGTAAGTCGATTTTATTGATAACAGGAATAATTTCGAGGTCATTTTCCATCGCTAGGTACACATTGGCTAGTGTTTGCGCTTCCACGCCTTGGGTTGCATCCACAATCAAGAGCGCACCTTCACAAGCCTGTAAAGAACGCGACACTTCATAAGTAAAATCCACATGGCCTGGGGTATCAATCAGATTAAGTTTGTATTGTTCGCCATCATTGGCTTTGTATTCAAGGGTGGCTGTTTGCGCTTTAATGGTAATACCGCGCTCTTGCTCCAGCTCCATCGAATCTAAAACTTGTTTCTTCATTTCGCGGTGCGACAACGCGCCCGTTTCCTCAATCAACCTATCGGCAAGTGTGGACTTACCATGGTCGATATGAGCAATAATGGAAAAGTTTCTAATATGTTGTTGTTTATAATCTGAATATGACATTGCAGCGCAGCTTAACGATTGCAGCGCCTTCTTACTAGCTTGTGTTTTTCAATCACCGAACAGTTTATTGACGCTATGCAAGAATGGAAGAATACTGCCCCTAAAGCCATTCAAACATAAAATTATAAACCAGCTTGGGAAGAATACGATATTGATACTTACATTGAGCGGGTAACTTTTTTTAAAAAAATGATTTAAAATTGATGTCGGATGATGTTTGTTCTCATCATATTGAATAAAAATAGCCTTTTATGACCGAATCATTTAGCCATTTAATGAAAATTACGGTATCGATTTTCAACTTTTTGCTTAAGTTGGTTGTAGATTGAAATTCGTAGGATAATCAGAATCGTGATGTATATCCTTATCTCATTGATTTATAAGGATAAAATAACCAATAAAACGATAAAACATACCCGCTCAATGTAAGTTGATACTTACATTGAGCGGGTAACTTTTTTTAAAAAAATGATTTAAAATTGATGTCGGATGATGTTTGTTCTCATCATATTGAATAAAAATAGCCTTTTATGACCGAATCATTTAGCCATTTAATGAAAATTACGGTATCGATTTTCAACTTTTTGCTTAAGTTGGTTGTAGATTGAAATTCGTAGGATAATCAGAATCGTGATGTATATCCTTATCTCATTGATTTATAAGGATAAAATAACCAAGAAAACGATAAAGCATACCCGCTCAATGTAAGTTGATACCCTTTTTATTAAACTTATTGATTGTGTCGCTTGCCGTCATGATTCATTACGAATGCCTGTACAAACTTACCGTTTATTTACCTAAGCTCAAAGTCAAGCACCGCCTACGTATTTCCTTTGGTGTATTGGGTACACTAGCAGCCCATGTGATTGAAATTTATTTGTTTGCAACATCTTACTATTTCATGCATCACGCTCACCACTGGGGAGAGCTTTCAGGCAACTTTAATGGTAGTTTTATGGATACTGTCTATTTTTCATTCACCACCTATACCACATTGGGTTTTGGAGACATTGAACCTCTGGGTAAATTGCGTTATTTGGTCGGCATTGAAGCTTTGGTAGGGCTCATACTTATCACTTGGTCTGCTTCATTTTTATACCTTGAAATGCAACGCTATTGGAAGGTTCAATAGTTAAAGCCAACATTCTGCACCCTTGATTTTGATGTTTTTTGGTATTTCATGCAAAAAACAGTAAATTGATGCCCCTGAATTCAGGAAGCTTAACCTTTTCGTGAAAGTAAAAACTTGGAAATCAATAAACCAACAGGCAATAAATGCCAAAGCACATCAAACATATCCAAAGGTTTCGTCAGGCTTCCTGCCATCAACATCTCAAACTTTTGCACCAAATGTGGCTCAGGCTGAAAAGGTGCAAACGCCATAAAAATACTCATCAATATGAGTACTGGATATGGTAGGCCTTTAATAAAACCTTTCATGATTTCTTCTCCAATATATAACCCAATTCAAAACGTGGCGACTGACGATTGCGGCTTGTCATAAAAGGTGGTTCTTCTTGCCACACCCACTCCTCAACAGGAAAAAGTCTGCGCATGTCCATCCAATCACAATGAAAAGGTGGCCCGCTTTCATCGCCTGTTTGCATCATGTTTAAAAGTAACTTTCCACTGGGTTTCAGCCAAGCCAACACAGCTTGGGCATAAGCTTCGCGCTGGGACAGTTCAATTGCGCATAAACATGTTTGCTCATACACCACATCAAAAGCTTGAGGTACTTCAAATTCAAAAATATCCGTACAAATCACCTCGGCTTTTAAACCTTCAGCTTCAAGTGTCTGTTTGAGGTGTGCCACTGCTGACGGTGCTAAATCTAACGCTGTGACCTCAAAGCCACGCTTGGCAAGTTCCACCACTTCATAACCGCGCCCGCAACCGGGGATGAGAACAGTTTTCGCGTTTCCCAACGCACTCTTTTCTAAAAAGTTCAACAGTGCGGGGCTAACTTCACCCCTATCCCAACCTGTGTCTTGCTCTTGATATAAACTTTCCCAATCTGGCATCATAAACTCCGTTAAAACAATTTGGGGATAAATGCACCCACACGCTGCTGATATTCAGCATAATCGGGGTGTTCAGCAAGCATTCGTTTTTCTTCCAACTTTGCGCCAAGGATGAAATACAAGCAAACTGCCAGTGCTAAATGTAAACCAACCTCTGTTTGCTCAGGTCTTGCCAGTAAAACCAACATAAACCCTGAATACATAGGGTGGCGAATATATTTATATACGCCTTGCACAACAAACGGGTCGTTACTTTGCTCTGCCTTTTTCAAACCTAAAAATACAGCACCATCAATGGGTATAAATGCTGCCATCGCAATCAGTAAGCCCGTGATTTGCACGGCATACAAAAGATAACGCAGCATTCCATCGACTTGATACAGCGGCGCATCAGCAAGCTGATAAATCGCCCACAACCAAATTACTGTCGTTATCATACCAAACAAGGAGTACAACAAGCGGTAGTGATGCACAGCCAAACCTTTGGCATAAAGCTTGGTTTTGAGACTATTGGTCGCCATCAAACTATGCACCACGGAAAAAACAAGCGTGTATAGCCAAAGTAAAAGAATGCTATTCATATATTATAACTGATGTTACGCACTTTGTTGAGAAAGAATGACACCATTTTCATTTGTAGCGCGTAGATTTCAGTTTTACCTTCATTCATTAAAATGAACGGTAATACAGCAATCTAAATATAGGAAGTGGGGCTTTAGCCCCGCATGAGAAGCATCATCATGCATGCGCGACTGAAGTCGCACTTCCTCAATCATGACTTTCTGCCATATGTTTTCTCGTTCCTGTGTTCTTGCGTGGAAATGACGAATTTTAGCCCGACTGAGTAACATCAAATTATAAGTTTGGCTCTGTTTGTCCCATTGCGGGATAAAACACCAATTTGAATGTACCATCTTTGGGGTGAAAATATTTCCCTGCATACATGGCTTCACGCAATGTGCTCAAACTATCGGCATCAAAATAAATCGTTTCTAAAAGATGCTGCTGCTTACCCGACACTGCAAACAACTTATGCTTAAAACGAACACCGCCAAAGCTTCTATCTTCTAATGTATAATTCACAGCATAAGGATGCGCATCCAAGCGATATGTCGATGACAACACACCCTTACCCTTAGGCTCTAAAATAACAGGTCGAATCATTTGAAAAGAAAACTTGGGCACTAAAGTATCTTGAACAAAACGTTCTTGGCTTAACTCAGATACACGCAAGCTCCCTTGTTTTTTGGCATCAAAAGTGAATTGTATATCCACTGGCTGACCATCCACATCAACGATGAAACCAAACACGCCCATTTGCTTCAAAAAGGCAACCTTATTGATAGCGAAAAAGAGATAGCCCAGCTTGTTGCCTGCGCCATCTTTGAGCGTAATATCCAAGTTGCTTGGATATGAGCGATTCGGTGCAAGTTTTTTATAATTCAAATCAAAACTGTATGCCTTACCCTGCTTACTTTTGAATTTAAAATGAATATTAGTTTTTCCTTCACCAATATCACTCAACCATAGTTGCCTTTGCTCATCAATCTGATGCCCTGAAATATTCAGGGTGAAGGGCAGCGTCTGTGCTTGCGCCTGACTGACCCATATAAACATCAGTATAAACATGACTTTTTTCATTTAAAACACCTTAACCCTTGGTTTATGACAGCGTGACCCGCACTTCTGGCGATTGCCCCAATGTTGCATGAATCAAGCAGCTTTGCGCTACACGCTCAATGGCTTTACGCCGCTTATCAGGACAATTGGGCAGATTTACTTGCACATCAAAGCTTTCCATGTGCTTAGGTTGACCACCCACCTGCCAATCACAAGACACAGTTAAACCCGCAGCATCAATCTTGGCTTGTTCACAATAGCGCGCAATATAAAAACCAATGCAACTTGCCAAAGAACTCGCCATGATTTCGGGTGGTGTCATGCCCATATCTTCCCCACCGTTATCTTTGGGTTGATCAATGGTGATATTATGTGAACGGCAGGCAACCGTAAAACGGCTGCCCCCTTCAAATACTGCTTTTAAACGCATAATGACTCCTTAACTTCAATCACTCTTGTGCTTCTCATTCTCACACCACTTCTCGAACTAAAATGGCTAGCCCCATGAGTAATACAAAATATCCAAATGCAGGCTTAAGTTTGTTGCCATCCACTTTCCTCGCAACACGCTCACCAATCAACACGCCAATGATGGATAAGCCAACAATTTCAAACAATAAAATCCAATCTACAACCAAACCTGCTTGAATATCACCCACAAAGCCCAACAGCGATTTAAAAGCAATAATCATCAAGGATGTTCCCACAGCTTGTTTCATATTCAAGCCAGCAAGAATCACCAAAGCAGGGATAATAAGAAAACCACCGCCAGCACCGACAAAACCTGTAACACCACCAACAACCAAACCTTCCACAGCAATCAATGGGAAATTAAGTGTCTTGTTTTGCTCAGTAGATTCAACTTTGGATGGTTTAATCATGGCATACGCAGCCATAATCATAATCAGTGAGAATACAATCAGTACTAGCGCATCTTTGCTTAAATCATAACCACCAAAACTTGCAATATGATCAGGTAAGGCAGGCATAAGAAATAGGCGAACAGCATATACACCTATAAAAGCAGGAATAGCAAACACAAAACCGATTTTGAATTGAATCAAGTCTTGTTTATAATAGGTGTATGCACCAAATATCGCCGTGATGCCCACAATAAATAATGAATATGCCGTAGCTTCAGATGCCGCGACCCCCATCAAAAACACAAGGATAGGTACCGTTAAAATAGAGCCGCCTGCACCAAATACGCCAAGGGTCATACCCATAAGTAGCGATGCCAGCAGCCCTATCATCATGAAGTCCATATATTATTTTTCGATCGGGTAGCCAGCATCTTCCCAACCCAACATGCTCTCAGGGATATTTTCCACACTAAAACCTGCCTTTGCCAACACCGTTGATGCTCTCGCAGCACGTTTACCTGAATGACAATATACATAGACTTGCTTGTCTTTAGGAATCTCATTCAAATGTTCGCCAATGCTTGAAACAGGCATGTTTACAGCACCAGGAATATGCCCAGCTTTAAACTCTTGTGGTGTACGCACATCAATAAATACAAATGGAATCTGTGTATATTCACCTTGCTTCCAGTGTTGATAAGCATGAGCAACAGAAGCATTTTCATAACCTGCGTCGGTAACTTCACCCATGCCACAAGCATACACACTGCTTGAACCCAATAACATCAAACCAATCAGTAATAATTTCATCTTTTTCATTTTTTTCTCCTTAAAAGTATAAAAGCCCCTTAAATAAGAGGCTTTTCCTTTTTGTTATTATTTATCTAATCCACACTTCATATTGGCAGGCACTGCTACATGAATATGCTTGGGCATAGCAAGATTGAGGTTGTTCATCAAATCAACAAAACCTTCTCTGCCCAATGTCACCCTAGGATTATGCGCCTTTTCCTCAGCAATGGTCGAAAGCATCATACCTTTATAATCATGCGCAGGATAAACGGTAGTATTATCAGGTAAGGCATAAAGCTTTTTGGTGATTGAGTCATACAAGGTATTGGCATCACCCGCTTGAAAGTCAGTGCGGCCGCAACCTCGGATAAACAATGCATCACCTGTAAACACTTTATCATCACAAACAAAGCTTAGGCAACCTGAGGTATGCCCCGGAGTTTCCAATATTTTAAGTGCATACTTGCCAAATTGAAGGCTATCGCCCTCTTTTAAAGCCATATCAGCGCAAGAAACACCTTCAGAGGATGCAACACCTGTTTTGCAACCTATGCGCTCGCGCAACAAACCAGCACCCGTAACATGGTCGGCATGAACGTGCGTGTCCACGGCGTATTTAAGTGTTAAACCCAACTCATTGATAAGTTTCACATCACGTTCAACCTTCTCAACCACAGAATCGATAATAATCGCTTCCTTACTCTGCTCATCTGCAAGCAAATATGTGTAAGTCCACGTTGCTTCATCAAACAATTGCCTTAGGAACATGACCAATCTCCTTCGCTCTATTTTTATTCTCTCATTTAACCTTGGGTGACTGGATAACCTGCAGCTTCCCATGCCATGATGCCACCAGCAACATTGGTAACATTGGTATAACCTTGTTGCATAAGAAATGCTTGCGCCTGCCCTGAACGCATACCAGAACGGCACGAAAGATAAATCACAGCATCTTTAGGTAAATCCAAGGTATCAATTTGATCCAAAGGGTGAAGCTTCACAAGCCCTGAGTCAGCGCGAACAGCTGCAAACTCTTCCGCTGAACGCACATCAACCCAATGGTCGAAATCTTCTTTTTTAACTTTCTCGTAAAAATCGTGTATTGAAATTTCCATAACATCTCTCCATTTAATTTTAATGAACTGTGCAAACTTTAACTTCGCTTTTTAAATTAGCAATATCTAATATACTAATAATTCCCGTGTATGGCATAAGGTTTTTCAGGCAAAAAAAGAGCCGCCATCTGGCAGCTCTAATCTATTATTTTTCAATTTCAAAGCCAGCATTTCGCCAACCGCGCATACTTGCTTTCATGTTTACGATATTGGTATAACCAGCATCCACCAAAATCTTTGTTGCTTTGGTCGAGCGAACACCTGATTCGCAATATACAAAAACCTTTTTATCTTTCGGCACATCAGCCACCTGCCCTGCCAAATCTTGCACGGGGATATTTTTAGCACTCAGGAACATGTCCGCCTTGATACTCACCTGGTGTACGCACATCCAAGAACAAGAAAGGCTCTGCCTTCTGCCCTTTAAGCAACACTTCATGCGCTTCTTGCACCGTCGCAATCGATGAGCCTTGGGGCGGTGTATTGTCACAAGCAACCAGACCAAGCCCAACCATCAACACCATTAAATATTTAAGCATAAGCACTCCTTTTACTTCTTAGGCAACTGAGCTGCACACCAACTTCCAAAACCACCTGCAAAATTATAAACATCCTTATGCCCTGCTTTGGCAACCATGGTTGCCGCCATAGCGGAGCGCATACCCGATGCACAAATCAAAACAACAGGTTTATCTTTAGGGATACTATTCATTTTTTGCTCAAACTCATTGAGCGGGATATGAATCGCATTGGCAGGATGTCCACCATTCCATTCGCCTGTTGAGCGCACATCAACCAAGGTATGGCTTTCATCAAAATCAGGGTAAGCCCCTGCTGTCATCTTTTTAATGCCTAACATTTTTGGTCTTACCACCTTTGTCCACACCATCCAAACCACAACCAGCAGGATGAGAACCGTTACGATATTTTCTTGAATCCATGCCATGATTAACAGGCCTTACATTCAGCTTCAGATTTAAGCCCAAGCTTTTTCAAAATAATCCCCATCAAACACCATTGGGTAATACCTGATTGAAACAAGTTCACACCCACAAACAAAGTGAACCACAGCCATGTTGGCTCACCCAGTGGTGCACCCGATAACACAACGGACAACACGATAAAAAATCCTGCTACAATATGAATAATACGTTCTACTGACATTCTTTCCTCTCTTTTATATTTAAACTGTTTTATTTTTCACACACATCAGGGCAATAAATACCTTGCAGTGCTTCAAGCAATTTTTCGAAATCAGGGTTAGCAATGCTATAATACACTTGCTGACCCCTCTTCTCATTATTTAATATTCCCATCATACGCATCTTGGATAAATGCTGAGATAAATTGGATTGCGATGAGCCTGTTTTTTCAATCAGATCATGCACACAAAGCGGACCATTCATCAAGTGACAAAGCACAGATAAACGCACCTCATGGGCAATGGCTTTTAGCCCTTCACTTGCGGTTCTTATTTGTTCTTGCGGTATCATTTGCATACGCGAAGGCTAATCAGGAATTATTATATTAGCAATATTTAATATTAAGCAGGTATCATGTGGTATCTAAATCCTGCACCTCTATTACTCTCAAAGGGTGAAAAGGTAGTCTATCCACCGAGTTAGACACTCAAAAAACAATACAGGATAGTCACTTTTTTCATGAACAAACCTAAACGAATGCTGTGCATGGTCTACCATTCTCTGCTGACCCTACCATTCTGACTATGCTATTCTCTTAAGGGTTTTTTATGTTCGATTGCCCTGAGACCTTCCTCGTTATTCTTAGTTTTATTTTGACTATACTTCAGAATAGCTGTATTCCTGTGCATTGGCTTCAGCTTAATTCTATTGCTAATTGGAGAAATACGATGAAAGACTTAGATGAAGAAAATATATTGGTAGATATTTTGTCGGACAAGACACGGATCGCAAGCATTATTAACATGGAGTCAACCATTGAGACCGTTCAAGAAATTGACCCCAAAGATTTTATTTTGTTTCACATCGAAGAGCTGACCTTTGAAGATAAATCCCCACGGAAAGAGGCACTTGAAAATGTTATTAGTGCCATTCGTATGGAGGGGATAAATTTTGTCTACATGCTACTTGGTGACAAGCATGGGGTATCTTTTTATTTTGGAATTGTGAGGGATAAGAACTATAAGCAAGAACTTGATCTTGATGTGGATGATATTGGTGAACATATTCTAAAACCCAGTATCGAAGGAAACTTCAGGGGCAGTAAAATCACACTTGAGCGTAATAAAAAACAGCTATTGCAAAAGATTGCCAACATGAAACGCTTTGCCAAAGTCGTGGGTGTACCCAGTGTTAATGAGGATAATGAGAGCTTTCAAGGGGTTGATCGTGTTGTTGATGTGATGATGGGCGATGAGTTTGGTTTGATGATTTTAGCCGATCCACTCTCACGAAGTGAACTGATTCAAATCGAAGAAAGCTTGTGTCATATTCACGATACGCTTGCGCCCTTAGGTAAACTCTCGATTCAAGAAAGCAATGGTCAAACAGATACCGATGGCAGTGCCATCACAAAAAATGAATCTGATACCACAGGCACTAACCAAGGAGAGAATGAAAGCGAGGCAAATGGAACGTCTAAAGGAACGTCTAAAGGAACGTCTAAAGGAACGTCTAAAGGAAGCAGTGAATCGAAAGAAGGTACGCCATCTGGTGGTGGAAAGAATAACTCCTCCTCTGCAAACCAAGGTACAAACCAAGGTACAAACCGCACAGTCACTCAAGGTACATCTAAGGGTGAGAGTACTTCTAGAACCATAGGTTCATCCACTTCAAGTAATAAATCCCTTGCAAAAAATACAGGCACAAATAAAAGCAGAGAGTTTACCAGAAAAGTGATCAATGCGTGGGTGCAATATATTGATGAAACCTTGTTTAAGCGGGTTGCATATGGGAAAAACAAAGGGGTTTTTAATGTCGCGATGTATTTGTTTGCCAACAACAAAGGAACCTTGATCAAACTTGGCAATACCATTTGCGCAATTTTTTCTGGCACGGATGAAAATAAATCACCGATGACCATCAAGCATATCTCCGAGCGCAAAGCATTGGATGCTATTAAAAATCTTCAAATTCCTTTGGGCAAAGCGGAGAGAAGTATTCACAGCAGACAAGCCAAGTTGCTTTACGCGCAAAGCAATAGAAAACAAGCCAATTGGATGTCTGTGAATGAATTGAGTGTGATGACTTCATTGCCTCAAAAAGAAGTGGTGGGGCTTAGCCTTAAAGAAGAAGTCGAATTTGGGCTGAACATCAAAAAACAAGATTTAGCAAAAGATGAACGCCTGCTGCTTGGTCATTTGGTGCAAAGTGGTAACACACTAAATATCGAGGTCGCCATCAATAAGACCCATTTGAACAAGCATACCTTTATCACAGGGGTGACAGGTAGCGGCAAAACAACCACATGCCAGCGTATTCTCAATTCTGCGAATGTACCATTTTTGGTGATTGAACCCGCGAAAACAGAATATCGGGTACTGACGAACAACTATGATGATTTATTGATTTTCACGTTGGGCAATGAAACCACCGCACCGATGCGCATGAACCCATTTGAGTTTTTTGAAGGAGAAAATATATCTTCAAGGGTCGATATGATTAAAGCCAATATTGAGGCTGCCTTTGATATGGAAGCCGCGATTCCGCAAATCATTGAGAGTGCTTTGTATGAATGTTATAAGTCATACGGGTGGGATATTGCGACATCGACCAACTATAAATTTAAAGATCCTTTTGGCGATGGTGTGTATGCTTTTCCAACCCTGAGCGATTTAATAACCAAAGTGGAGCAGGTCACTGAAACACAAGGTTTTGATGAGCGGCTCAAAAGCGATTACATTGGCTCTATCAAAGCACGCCTGCAAGGGCTGATGGTGGGAGCAAAAGGTTTTATGCTCAACACCCCTCGCAGCATTGATTTTCAAGACCTTGTGGAAAGAAATGTCATTCTTGAACTGGAAGAAATTAAAAACGGCGCGGAAAAATCGCTAGTGATGGGCTTTATTCTGATTAACCTCAATGAAGCCATCAAAAGGAAACATCAAACCTACAAGCAACAAGGCAAAGAATTTAAGCATATTACACTGATTGAAGAAGCGCATCGCTTGCTTTCAAAACCTGCACCCGGGGATAACCCCAGCAAAAAGCTAGGTGTTGAAACATTTTCAGATATGCTGTCAGAGGTGAGAAAGTATGGTGAAAGCTTGATAATTGTGGATCAAATTCCCAACAAACTGACACCTGAAGTGCTTAAAAATACCAACACCAAAATTGTGCATCGGCTTTTTGCACGCGATGACAAAGAAGCTATTGGCAACACCATGTCGCTTGAAGATGAGCAAAAAGATTTTTTATCCAACCTTGAAGTGGGTCGGGCGATTGTTTCCAATCAGGATTTTGCCAAACCTTTGCAGGTGCAAATCAAAGAACTGGAAGATATTAGCACCACAACTTCAGCCATGGTGGATGAACAAGCTGTACGATCGATTGTGTTGACCTATTATGCCCAACATTATCGTCGTGGCGTGATTCCTGGTTTGGAGTTTGTTGAAGAAACACCAAGCCCTGAAGTGGTCGAAGAATTTTTAAGCGGTAAATATGCAAATTTAGCCAGATTATGGGAGGAAGTATTTAGACATCATGCCCCAAAAGAGCTGTCGGATGCGCTACTTGAGCTTGCAAATAAGCATCTTGTTGGTGAAGCATCGGATGTTATCACCATGTTTTTATACGTTCGCTTTTATGCAGCTGAAGATGGAGAACAGCAAAACATTCAAAAGAACATTTTGTCTTGCTATGAGAAAATGAAGGTGGGCGATAAAGGGCTAAGTCGGGATGAAATTACGCATTTGAAAATAAGGAGACGCTGATGTGTTTTTTGGGCAGTGTAAGTTTTTTTCTTGGTCGTGTGGAAGCTGCGGGAGTGCATGAAACATATAATGCCAAGCTGAATATTGAAGGCAGCACCTGAATTCAGGGCACCTAATACTTCAAGTCACCAACGTTAGCCAAAGGTTGTACACGGCTGGAAGATAAGAAAAAAGAGATTGATCAACAATTTGACGATGATAAACGAATAGGAGTATGAAATGGGTTTTTGGAGCAGTGTAGGAAGTTGTTTGAGCAGTGCCATAAGTTGTGTGAGCAGTGTGGTAAGTAGTATCGGAGGAGCGTTAGCCAGTGGGGCAAGCTCCTTGTTAAAAGTCGCAGGACCATGGCTTGGACCAATTGGTCAAATTGCGCAAGTGATTGGCATTGCTTTGGATGTATTGAAACCTAAGGAACATGTTGAGGAATTGGGCGCAAAAGCCATGGAATCTGATAAATCCATGGCTGATTTTGACAGTACTTCTGAATATATCGACTACATTCGCAATGATATCAAGCTAGATACGGAAAAGTTTGAACATGCCACAGAAGCAGAAAAGCTAGCAAGATTAGCCATTGGAACTTGCATTACTATCAAAGGCGTGGAGGAGAAAAAAGGCTTTGATATACCCATGGATACTTGGCTTGCCCTAGGCAAAATGGGGATGGAAAAATTAGAAGGCAAAAGCAAAGACATTGATGCCATGATTGAGGCATTTAAAACTGGCGAAAGTGCCAAAGATTTGAATGCTTATGTGGATGGCAAACTGGATGCAAAAACAGAGCTTGCAGTTGGTGATAAGCTTGCCGATGTTTATCGCCAACTAGAGCCTGAAGCAAGCAAAGAAGCGATTGAAAAACGGGTGATTGATGCGCAAGTCGGGGGCTGAGATGGACAAAGATAAGCTTTTAGAGCTTCTTGATGACCATGAGGTGCAAGCGCGCTTGAGAACCATTCTCTCCAAGGAGGATGCGAAATATCTTGCACTGCAAGAGAGCGTCAACGCACTGCAAGATGATAAGCAAGCTTTGCAAAAAAATATCAATGAGCTGCAAGAGGAAAACATGATGCTTAAAACCGTATGTGAAAAGTTTAAGCGCCTATTTTCTCAAGAAGAAAAAGCAACAGAACAGTTGCAACACAGGTTAAATGCCACAGAACAAGAAAAAGCGGCATTATCACAAACCATTCAGCACAAACAAGTCAAGTATCATGCGCTTGAACAACGCAACCATGCCATTGAGAGTGAGCTGCAAGCCTACAAACGCAACTTTGACGAGCTGCAAGTGGCACACACGCTTTTTAACAGCCTTAACCCTCAAACACGAACATCCCTTTGCGGTATTTTTAAAGATGATTCACTGCAAGGCTTTATCGCTTCAGGGGTACAAATTCGGAATATTGAGAGTTTGTGGGATTACATCAAAGACCAAGTCATTGAAGATAACAATGAAGACACCCTCAAGCTTATTGAGATGTTTCAGTTTTTGTTTGGGCTTTATGCCAAAGCTTATCCACAGATGACGATTCAAGCGATTGCTATGGGTGATGCTTTTGATCCCAATAAGCATATCCGAACTTCGGGAAGTGAGGTCAGCGGGGTGATTCGTGATGTGGTATTGCCTGGCTGGATCAACACAAAAACAAAGAAAATTATCCGACAATCTGTTGTGTGTATTTAAAAACGATGCTGGGGAAATAACTCGAGGAAAAAAGGGGATAATAGCACGATGGAAACCATGTTAATCGATGAGATTTATTTAGACAAAGATGCTGTGCTTGGTTTAGCGGAAGAAGCAGAACCTAACACCCGTTTTCACAATCATACTGATTCGGTCTGTAGCGTTGCCTTTAGCCCAGATGGTTGTTATTTGGCTTCAGCCAGTGATGATAAAACGGTGAAGCTCTATGATGTCCAAACCAAAGAACTGCTGCATAGCTTTCACAATCATACTTACTATGTTCTTAGCATCGCCTTTAGTGGTGATGGTTGTTATCTGGCTTCAGCCAGTGGTGATAAAACGGTGAGGCTCTATGATGTCCAAACCAAAGAACTGCTGCATAGCTTTCACAATCATACTGACTATGTTCGAAGTGTTGCCTTTAGCCCTGATGGTCGTTATTTGGCTTCAGCCAGTCATGATAAGACGGTGAAGCTTTATGATGTCGCAAGCAATCAACTGCTGTATAGCTTTCATCATCATACTAAATATGTTGTAAGCGTTGCCTTTAGCCCTGATGGTCGTTATTTGGCTTCAGCCAGTGGCGATAGGGCGGTGAAGCTTTATGATGTCGCAAGCAAACAACTGCTGCATAGCTTTCACGATCATACTGGGTATGTTGAGAGTGTTGCCTTTAGTGGAGATGGTTGTTATTTGGCTTCAGGAAGTAATGATAAGACGGTGAAGCTTTATGATGTCGCAAGCAAAGCGCTGCTGCATAGCTTTCACGATCATACTGGACCTGTGGTGAGTGTTGCCTTTAGCGGTGATGGTCGCTATTTGGCTTCAGGAAGTAATGATAAGACGGTGAAGCTTTATGATGTCGCAAGCAAACAACTGCTGCATAGCTTTCACGATCATACTGCGTATGTTCGGAGTGTTGCCTTTAGCCCCGATGGTTGTTATTTGGCTTCCGCTAGTGACGATAAGACGGTGAAGCTTTATGATATTCGAAAAATCACGTTAGCCCAAGAAATAAACTTGGGGGAAATCACTAGCCAAGCGCTTGTAAAGCAAGCTGGCAAGCATCTGCTGTTGGATGATCATATCCGCGCCGATCTCAAGCCTTATCACCAAAAAATGCTTGAAGACAGCAATCAAGGGCATTGGTCATTGTGGAATAGTCATCCACAGAGTGATAGCGATATTAAAATCAACTTGGCGGAAAAACTGGTGGCAAGAAATCCGGTGAATGACATCATCAATGGTGTAGTGGGTATCGATTTTGGCACCAAAAGTACCGTGGTTGCCTGCCAAAAGGAAAGCGTGAAAATATCACCTATGCGCGTGGGAACAGGGGATCTGGGAAGCAGCATCGAAGCCCACCATTATGAAAACCCAACCATTATTGCGTTTAATGATTTGCAAAGCTTTATCACAGCTTACCGACAACGAGAAGGTCGCCCATACACAGCATGGCATGATATTACGATTTCTCACACCGCCAACAATGCTTTGCTCAATTCAAAGTCTGAATTTTTTAATTCATTCTTGTTTGAACTGAAACAATGGGCAGGCAACAAAAATAAAAAACTCAAAGTGGTGGATCAATACGGTTTTGTGCTGGATCTACCGCCTTTTTTAGAGCTAAGCGCTGATGACATCAACCCCATTGAGATTTATGCCTATTATTTAGGGCTTTATATCAACAATATGCACAACGGTATTTTTCTGAACTATGTGCTTTCTTTTCCTGTGACTTATGAACTCGCCATTCGTGAAAAGATTCTGGAAAGTTTTCACAAAGGCATCAAAAAATCACTGCCCCAAGCGCTGCATCAGCAACAGGAATATATGGATAAACTGCAAGTGCTTCAGGGCGCAAGTGAACCTGCGGCGTATGCTGTTGTTGCCTTAGAATCCTATGATTTTGATCCATGCGATGATGATGTGGTATTTTATAGTGTGTTTGATTTTGGCGGCGGCACGACTGATTTTGATTTTGGCGTGTTCCGTGAATCACAAGGTGCAAAAGAGCGTCGCTATGATTATGTCATTGAACATTTTGGCGCAGGTGGTGATAAATATCTTGGTGGCGAAAATCTTTTGGATTTGCTGGCATTTGAAGTGTTTAAAGCTAACAAAACGCTACTTTTAGAGAAAAATATTCAATTTGTGTTGCCTCCCGAATGCGAAGAATTTCTAGGCAGTGAAATGCTGCTCAGCAATTCGCGCGAATCGAACATGAATATGACCAACCTTGTCGAAAAGCTACGCCCTTTATGGGAAAATAAGATGGATAGACTCGATGAATTTGAGCAAGGAAATCTTGGGGTCAATCTCATTGATGCGGATGCGAGTGTTTTGGCGAATGTGGAACTGGACATCAATAGCGAGAATCTGATTAACATCATGGAACAACGGATTCAACGCGGTGTGGATAACTTTTTTGAACGTTTGCGACTTACGATGAATAAATATGGTGATCGATTACAAGAAAGCACCATCATCAATATTTTTCTGGCAGGGAACTCTTCAAAATCTGACATTGTGACTCGTCTTTTTGATGAACGCATTACCCAAGAAACACAAAATATAACGCAAAATAGCGGCAAAGAAACCAAGATTTATGAAGTGTTCCCACCGCTTTCCAGTGATGATGATATGGAAAAACCCACAGGGAAAACAGGCGTTGCCTTTGGGCTGATTCGCTCACGCAAGGGCGGTAAAATTTTGGTGATTGATGAGAATATCGAGCAAGATGAGATCGATTTTTCGTTTTATCTTGGCGAAAATAGAAAGCGTAAGTTTAAGACCTTGATAAAACGCGATACCACTTACCATACATGGGTGGAATTTATTGATGCCAGTGTGAACACCTTTGAACTTTTTTATAGCTCAGCACCGATGGTTAGCAACAACAAAACCTCTATCGATGATCAAAGCATTTGTAAAATGATTCTTCCCATTGATGTGGTGAATGAAGATGCACTGGTTTACATCCGTTTAATGAACCCAACGCAAATCGAATATGTGGTTGCACTACCCGATGAGATTGAAAATGAAACGTATTTGGGTCAAATAGAAAAAATTGATTTAGGGGCATCATAGATGAAAAACTGTTATGGAATTAAATTGGCTCATGGACAGGTGCAATGTTGTGATTTAGCGCGAAATGAGTACATTAAAAATAATGGTGAACGCAAGTGGCATTATGATGATACTGAATTTTGGAGCTTTTTTCTCAAAAAAATAAACTATGATGAAGAAACGCTTTCTTTTTTAATATTGAGCGATCAAAATGACTTCCCTATTCCTTCGCATATACGCCTTCATCATCAAAATAGCATCACACAAAAAGCTTACAATCATTTTCTGATGGATGTCGTACATATCAACATTATCACAAAGCCCCAAGCTTCATTTCAAACCAGACCTGCCACCCGAAAAAGCCGCACAGCTCAGCAAGAGGATGTTTTCAAGGCTTCCCCAAGCCATATAGCGGTTGCTTACTACCAAGATAAAACGGCTGAATATGAAAAATAGAAAGAGCGGTAAGAGATTGAGTAGGTAGTGAGATTAATATTTAGTTTATTTTCATTTAGTGGAAGATCTTCTAGAAATGTTTATTGGTGGACTTTTCTTGGAATATGCTCTGGTCTTGTTCTTGTGAGGTACTTCAAGGACTTTAAGATATCAGACTTTTTTCTCATCATTTTGATCGTTATATTTTTTGCAAATCAAGTAAAAAGATGTCGTGATGCAGGGTGGAATCCTTGGTTTGCAGTAATAGGTTCCTCTATACCAAAAGTTAATATTTTCTGGTGGATTATTCTTGGGATAAAAAAATCATCCCCCTATTCATTAGGTGATGGTAAAAAGATTAAAATTGAGGATCCAAGCACTCAAAAGATTCACGAAAATAGACAGATATTAATTTCAGAATTGATAAGTGTTCTAGATACAATAAACAAACAAAAATCAAATGAAACTAATATAGAATATGAAAAGACTTATATGGAAACCATGTTAATCGATGAGATTTATTTAGACAAAGATGCTGTGCTTGGTTTAGCGGAAGAAGCAGAACCTGATACCAGTTTTCAAGACCATAGTGAAGCTGTTCTTAGCGTTGCCTTTAGCGGTGATGGTCGTTATTTGGCTTCAGCAAGTGATGATAAAACGGTAAAGCTCTATGATGTAGCAAGCAAAAAGTTGCTGCATGCTTTTCAAGATCATGGTGCAACTGTTTGTAGCGTTGCCTTTAGTGGGAATGGTCGTTATTTGGCTTCAGCCAGTGATGATAAAACGGTGAGGCTCTATGATGTCCAAACCAAAGAACTGCTGCATAGCTTTCACAATCATACTCACTATGTTCTTAGTATCACCTTTAGCCCTGATGGGCATTATTTGGCTTCAGTCAGTGGCGATAAGACGGTGAAGCTTTATGATGTCGCAAGCAAAAAGATGCTGCATACTTTTCAAGATCATGGTGCAACTGTTTGGAGCGTTGCCTTTAGTGGGAATGGTCGTTATTTGGCTTCAGCCAGTGGCGATAAGACGGTGAAGCTTTATGATGTCGCAAGCAAAAAGATGCTGCATACTTTTCAAGATCATGGTGCAACTGTTTGGAGCGTTGCCTTTAGTGGGAATGGTCGTTATTTAGCTTCAGCCAGTGCTGATAAAACGGTGAAGCTTTATGATGTCGCAAGCCAAAAGCTACTGCATAGCTTTCACGATCATAGTGGGTGGGTTTCTAGTGTTGCCTTTAGCCCTGATGGTCGCTATTTGGCTTCAGCCAGTCATGATAAGACGGTGAAGCTTTATGATGTCGCAAGCAAACAACTGCTGCATAGCTTTCACAATCATATTGACGATGTTCGAAGTGTTGCCTTTAGCCCTGATGGTCGTCATTTGGCCTCAGGAAGCGGTGATAAAAGCGTCAAGATTTTTGATATTCGGAAACTCACCTTAGCCCAAGAAATAAACTTGGGGAAAATCACTAGCCAAGCGCTTGTAAAGCAAGCTGGCAAGCATCTGCTGTTGGATGATCATATCCGCGCCGCTCTCAAGCCTTATCACCAAAAAATGCTTGAAGATAGCAATCAAGGGCATTGGTCTTTGTGGAATAATCAACACCGTGATGGAACTATTAAAGTGCGCTTGCCGAAAAAGTTGGTGGCAAGAAATCCTGCAAGTGACATCATCAATGGTATCGTGGGCATTAGACATCTTTCCTAAATAAACCCATATCTCATATTGACTAAAGCCGCCACAACCCGCCAATTTAAGCCATAGTTTTTGTGTTTCCCCCGATATACCTCTTTGACTATTCTGAATATTTTACAAAATCGGTTAATGTTTTCAATGAGAATACGCTTCTTTGATAAGGATTTATTGAAGCTCTTATCTTCCTTTGAACGCTCAACTCCTTTCTGTTTTTTTATCGGTGTCATGGAGTTCTCATGATATTTTTTAAGCCCTTGATAGCCTGAATCAGCTAAGAGTTTAGAATTTGGGTGAATAGGAAGGCGACTTTCTTTAAATACGCTGAAGTCATGCTTTTTCCCTTTTGCACAAACAACCGATAAAACCTTTCCTGTTGTAGCGCAAGCTATGATTTGAGCTTTAATCGTATGGCTTTTTTTCTTGCCTGAGTAATATTGTTTTTGATGTTTTACAGGACGCTCTATGGGTTGTTCTGATACATCTACAATCAATGTTTCCCTTTTATTATCAATAAGATCTAGTCGGCTAGGAAGTTTTTCAACGTTAGCTATGATCCTCACATAACGGCTATATACCTTGTGACAGTAGGACTCTTGTATTCCAAAAACATTGCCAAGAACTTGAAAGGTTGGATAGTGGCGAATATAGTAAAGTGCTAACAAGATACAATCTTGCAATGATACTCTAGAACTTTTCAGACCGCGCCTTTTCAGAGGGTTAAGCTTCTTTTCATTTTCAATATGTTGCTTTATTTTATCATATAAATCTGAAAAGTTTTTTTGCGTTATTCCTGTCATACGCAAAAATTTTTGAGGCTTACAGTGGATGATTTCTTTGTAGGGTTTCATGATGCATACATCATACACAGACCGTGTATCTGAGGTAGGGTTAATAACCAATAAGAGAATCACGTTATTTAGGAAAGATGTCTATTGATTTTGGCACCAAAAGTACCGTGGTTGCCTGCCAAAAGGAAAGCGTGAAAATATCATCCATGCGCGTGGGAACAGGGGATCTGGGAAGCAGCATCGAAGCCCACCATTATGAAAACCCAACCATTATTGCCTTTCATGATTTGCAAAGCTTTATCACAGCGTACCGACAACGAGAAGGTCGCCCATACACAGCATGGCATGATATTACGATTTCTCACACCGCCAACAATGCTTTGCTCAATTCAAAGTCTGAATTTTTTAATTCATTCTTGTTTGAACTGAAACAATGGGCAGGCAACAAAAATAAAAAACTCAAAGTGGTGGATCAATACGGTTTTGTGCTGGATCTACCGCCTTTTTTAGAGCTAAGCGCTGATGACATCAACCCCATTGAGATTTATGCCTATTATTTAGGGCTTTATATCAACAATATGCACAACGGTATTTTTCTGAACTATGTGCTTTCTTTTCCTGTGACTTATGAACTCGCCATTCGTGAAAAGATTCTGGAAAGTTTTCACAAAGGCATCAAAAAATCACTGCCCCAAGCGCTGCATCAGCAACAGGAATATATGGATAAACTGCAAGTGCTTCAGGGAGCGAGTGAGCCTGCGGCGTATGCTGTTGTTGCCTTAGAATCCTATGATTTTGATCCATGCGATGATGATGTGGTATTTTATAGTGTGTTTGATTTTGGCGGCGGCACGACTGATTTTGATTTTGGCGTGTTCCGTGAATCACAAGGTGCAAAAGAGCGTCGCTATGATTATGTCATTGAACATTTTGGCGCAGGTGGTGATAAATATCTTGGTGGCGAAAATCTTTTGGATTTGCTGGCATTTGAAGTGTTCAAAGCCAACAAAGCACTACTTTTAGAGAAAAATATTCAATGTGTGTTGCCTCCCGAATGTGAAGAGTTTTTAGGCAGTGAAATGCTGCTAAGCACCTCGCGTGAAGCGAATATGAATATGACTAACCTTGTCGAAAAGCTACGCCCTTTATGGGAAAATAAGATGGATAGACTCGATGAATTTGAGCAAGGAAATCTTGGGGTCAATCTCATTGATGCGGATGCGAATGTTTTGGCGAATGTGGAACTGGACATCAATAGCGAGAATCTGATTAACATCATGGAACAACGGATTCAACGCGGTGTGGATAACTTTTTTGAACGTTTGCGACTTACGATGAATAAATATGGTGGTCGATTACACGAAAGCACCATCATCAATATTTTTCTGGCAGGGAACTCTTCAAAATCTGACATTGTGACTCGTCTTTTTGATGAACGCATTACCCAAGAAACACAAAATATAACGCAAAATAGCGGCAAAGAAACCAAGATTTATGAAGTGTTCCCACCGCTTTCCAGTGATGATGATATGGAAAAACCCACAGGGAAAACAGGCGTTGCCTTTGGGCTGATTCGCTCACGCAAGGGCGGTAAAATTTTGGTGATTGATGAGAATATCGAGCAAGATGAGATCGATTTTTCGTTTTATCTTGGCGAAAATAGAAAGCGTAAGTTTAAGACCTTGATAAAACGCGATACCACTTACCATACATGGGTGGAATTTATTGATGCCAGTGTGAACACCTTTGAACTTTTTTATAGCTCAGCACCGATGGTTAGCAACAACAAAACCTCTATCGATGATCAAAGCATTTGTAAAATGATTCTTCCCATTGATGTGGTGAATGAAGATGCACTGGTTTACATCCGTTTAATGAACCCAACGCAAATCGAATATGTGGTTGCACTACCCGATGAGATTGAAAATGAAACGTATTTGGGTCAAATAGAAAAAATTGATTTAGGGGCATCATAGATGAAAAACTGTTATGGAATTAAATTGGCTCATGGACAGGTGCAATGTTGTGATTTAGCGCGAAATGAGTACATTAAAAATAATGGTGAATGCAAGTGGCATTATGATGATGCTGAATTTTGGAGCTTTTTTCTCAAAAAAATAAACTATGATGAAGAAACGCTTTCTTTTTTAATATTGAGCGATCAAAATGACTTCCCTATTCCTTCGCATATACGCCTTCATCATCAAAATAGCATCACACAAAAAGCTTACAATCATTTTCTGATGGATGTCGTACATATCAACATTATCACAAAGCCCCAAGCTTCATTTCAAACCAGACCTGCCACCCGAAAAAGCCGCACAGCTCAGCAAGAGGATGTTTTCAAGGCTTCCCCAAGCCATATAGCGGTTGCTTACTACCAAGATAAAACGGCTGAATATGAAAAATAGATAGGGCAGGGCTTGCTTCGTGCATTTCATCTTTCATGCATGCCAAGCGAAATAAGCCCTGACCTGACCCTGTTATTCGTAACACCCTTTCTTTTTTTCATTTCACCATGTGTATTTCCGCCTTCGCGGGAATGACAGACTTTTGAAATCGAAGGCAATGTGCTCTTTAACTCGCAGTTTTAGCTCCCTCTCTCACATCTACACATTGGCTTTTAACTCACCCACGATAGAGTTAGGCAGTATTGATTTGAGGGAGTGTGAATGACTGTTCATATCGTGGTTGCCAATCGGCTGATTAAAATCTTTGGCGCAATAATTAAAACATTAAGTTACCCTTTTCATGCCCTACTGCCCAATTTTCGTTTCACCATTCCTGAATATAGCGCTGCCAAGTGCAAGTCGAAACAACAACAAAAGATTCCCAAAGTGATTTGGCAGACCAACTTCACCAACCAAGCGTCATTTCCTGTGTATATCAACTATTTATTCAACCGCTTGATGTCGCTTTCGTATGACTACCGCTATGTCAGCACTGAAGCCCGCCTTGAGTATTTGGAAGCCAACGCTTCCCCTGAGATTGTCACTGCCTACAAACAACTGACCAATGGCGCGGCACAAGCGGATTTATGGCGCATGTTTGTGCTGTGGAAAGAAGGCGGGGTGTATATGGATATTGATGCCCACCTTGTTTGGCCGTTGGCTTGGCTTATCAAACCTGAAGATGATGAGTTGTTTCTGGTCAACAAACAGCATTACACCAATTATCTCATTGCTGCTGCACCCAACCATCCGATTTTGAAAGAAACCATAGATATTATCGTGGACAACATCCAAAACCGCAGGGTTGACCAAGGTGTGTATTACCTAACTGGTCCTGTTACCTTCAACACCGCCATTGGCGACAAAGAAGTAAACAGCCGCTTTTATCGGGTGACTTGCATTCAAGGTAGCTTCACCAATGAACATTTTCAATACATTGACCGCCCACGCAGCAAATGGACGCATGTGGCAAACGAAGACTTACTCAAATAGTTGTCACCTATTGCCTTTGAAAACACTTGAATTCAAGTGATAAGTGCAATTTCCACTACCGATTTTATGTGAACTCCTGTATTTTCCTCAAATATTCATATGGAGTTTTGAACGCCAAGCACTGTTTGGTTCGGTTATTAAGCCTATGAACGGCTTTTAGAACTTCTTTTGTAGTTTCCTCAAAAGTCTAGCAAGTGCTGATATGTTTATTTAAACCATAGAGAACGCAGAGAAGCTTACATTGAGCGGGCACTACTGTCCGACGAAAGTTACATATCGCCATGCCCGACTTGACTGGGTATCCAAAAAACCTTGCAAACAATAGATTCCCGCCTTCGCGGGAATGACGTAAAGCGTAAAATATTACTTCCTGTCTCATAACATCGTGCCGCAAAGGAAACCTTTATGGCATAAAGAGTTGGAAATAAAGCCTCGAACTTTCGTCGGACAGTAGTGGATTGAAGGCTTATTTTTAACGCAGATACAGCCAAAAAAGTGTACGGTGCAGAGGTCTCATTATGACTTTACCTTCTCACCGAGGGAAGTGAGGAGGCGTAATCCATGACCAAGTTACTTTTTGCTATATTTAAAAAGAATATAACGCTTACTCTCAAACTGCTTGACCATCTGTTGCTTCATCTGCTCAGGAATAATGTGCAAAGCATCTGATGCAACCACGATATGAAAAGAAGACTTCACCTCCTCCACCTGCTGCAAGAAGTCTTGCCACTGCATCACCAAACTATGTTTCATGGCTCGTGGCGACAGCTCAACCAAAACAGCCTTGTTTCCTGAATAGTATTGGGCAGAAAAAGGGCGAGAATTGATATAATAAATACCCTGACTATCCCCTTGATGCTGCTGGTAGTATGCAATCAAGTTTTTTTCTGTGGGTAATTTTTGTTCATGCTGCATAAAATACGAGCCTGCAAATAAAAAGAATACAGGTACAAACAACACCAATGGATACAAAGTATTGTAACCTACCAAAGCTAACTTATGCCCTTTACTGGCAATATAAATGGCAAGTAAAATACTAAAGGCAGGCAAGGCAGGCAAAACATAAGTCGCCAACACGTTGGCTGAGATGGTAAAGAAAATCATCGTCAACAATGACCACGCCACAAAGTAGCTGATCACTTCATGTTGACGGACAAGTACTACCATTTGTTTTATACCTGAGACCTTGAATGCGTGTTTGACCAATAAACCCAAGGCAATGAATGAAAAGGGTATGGCAGCACCCAGCCACATTAGCCAAATAAAGCCTTTAGGCTCTTTGTGCGCTGTGCCATACATATCACCTTTCCAACCCGAATCCACAAAGCGCATAAAATGCTCACCCACAATAAAATAATCAATAAAGCCTGGTGTTTTCAATTCTGCTATCACATACCAAGGCAATGCTATCACTGCGACAATGAACAAACCCGTCAGCCATGAAAATTGTTTGAGCAAATGCCAACGCTTGTAGTCAAACATAAGCCACAACGTTAACGCACCACCCACCAAAACAAAGACCAAGGGACCTTTGGTTAAAAGACCCAAACCTAAGCCAACGAAAAACAAATGGTTCCAATAGCGGCTTTGTTTCTGAACCACCATAATAAATGCAACCATGGATAATGTGGTGGCAAAAACCAAAAATGGGTCGGTTAGCACTGCCCCACTTAAAATAAAGACCAAGGCCGTGGATAAATAAATTAACACACCCCAATACGCCGTATCTTTGGCATAAAAGGTCTTTAAATAATGATAAATCAACCATGCCGTCATCAAGGAAAAGATAAGCGATGGGATGCGCGGCACAACATCAAACACACCAAACACTTCATAAGATGCTGCCGCAGCCCAAAAAGATAAAGGTGGCTTACCCCAGAAAGGAATGCCTACATCAAAATAAGGTGTTATCCAATCACCACTGGTTGCCATGATTAATGCCATATTGGCATACCGTGCTTCGGTGGTGTCGGTGAGCGGAAAAACCACCATCACAAACATCCGAACCAACACAATCACAGATAAAAGTATCAAAAATATTTGTTTACTACTCAATTGACTTCTACTTATCATCACAAGTTAACCCTTGCCCTTTAAAAATTACTACTCTCGCTTTCATCAACTGATGTTGTGCATAATATCCTTGGCATCACAGGGTTTTAAATGTCCAAAGTTTGTGAACCAAAAAAGTAAGCAGTGGAATCATAAAAACAATCAAAAAGGTCTGTACATAATGATTATCTACGGGCAACAATAGTGAAAGGCTAAAAGACACTAAAAATGCTGAGTATTGCACTGCAAAAAACTTAAAGAAACGCTGCCACTGAAAAACACTTTGGAACACAAACATTGTTTGTAGTACATAGGAAAAAATGAATGCGGTGAAGAAAGCTAAACTATTGGCAAAAAATACCGACAGTGCAAAAAAATAAATCATCACCCATGCCGTCAAAAGGTGAACGGCTGTTGCCATCCCTCCTGCTAAAGCATACCGACTTAATTGCCAAACATGTGTTTTAATACTCATTCTCTATGATATAAATGGGTCGGTTCTTCGATTCCAAATAAATACGCCCAATGTATTCACCCAAGATACCAACACCCATGAGCTGAATACCACCCAGAAATAAAACAATGGTAATCAAAGAAGCATAACCAGGGCTATCCACACCAAATATTAGTGTTTTCAAGACAATCCAAGAGCCATAAATAAATGAAATCAATGCAAGAGCCAACCCTACATACAACCAAACCCGCAAGGGTGCAGTCGAAAAGCTGGTGATGCCATCGAGTGCAAAGTTCCAAAGCTTCCAGCCATTAAAGCTGCTTTCCCCCGCCACACGTTCCTCGCGTTTGTATTCAAGCACGAATGTTTTAAAACCCAACCATGCAAAAATACCTTTCATGAATCGCTGTGTTTCAGGTAATTTCTTTAACTCATCAATCACCCTACGCGACATCAAACGGTAATCACCAACATTATGCGGAATTTCAATATCTGAAATTTTATTGTGCATCTTGTAAAAGACTTCCGCGCTCAGTCTTTTCGCCATGGTATCGCTGCTTCTATCGGCGCGTTTACCGACCACCACATCATAGCCTTCTTGATATTTAGCAACAAAATCAATGATTAATTCTGGTGGATCTTGTAAATCCACATCAATAGGCACAACCACTTCCCCAAGCGTGAAATCAATGCCAGCAGTCAGTGCCGCCTCTTTACCAAAATTACGTGATAAATTAAGCACACGAACTTGTGCATATTGTTGTGATTTTTCCTTTAAAACATCCAGTGTATGGTCTGTGCTGCCATCGTTGACAAAAATAATCTCATAATCACGCTTCAATCGACCCAGCACGTCAAACATCTCGTTCAAAAACAAGTCAATAACCTTCGCTTCATTATAACAAGGGGCGACAATAGAAATAAAAGGCAAATGATCAGGCATGCAAACGCAAGAGGTATACAGGTATCTGTTGATGATTGAAAAACATGCAGAAAGTGTAATGCGCCATATTCTGTTAGGGAAGTGTTGATTCTTACATTGAGCGGGTATCTTTTTTAACAATACCTTCGCCAGTTTTAGAGAATACATTGGTAAAAAACCCTAGTGTTTGTAACACATTGATTTAGAAAGCGTATATTAAAAATAACATCGGGGTTTTGGGGATGTTATTTTTAATATACCACAATATTCTAGAATGTTGTGGTTACTCGCTTGCTTTGCGCGAAACGCGCTGAATCTTGGCGAAGGTATTGTTTTAAAAAAATAATTTAAAATTGATGTCGGATGATGTTTGTTCTCATCATATTGAATAAAAATAGCCTTTTATGACTGAATCATTTAGCCATTTAATGAAAATTACGGTATCGATTTTCAACTTTTTGCTTAAGTTGGTTGTAGATTGAAATTCGTAGGATAATCAGAATCGTGATGTATATCCTTATCTCATTGATTTATAAGGATAAAATAACCAAGAAAACGATAAAACATACCCGCTCAATGTAAGTTGATTCAACCCTCTACCTCATTCTCATGCGAGGCTAACACCCCAGGGTGCGTTCTCAGGCTTACGCCTTCACCTTGATCTTCACTTCCGTTGGAGGTGCGACTTTAGTCGCGCACTTACTAACTGATGTTACGCACCCAGCATCTTGAACCTTTGTAATTCTTCGTTCCCATACTTCAGCGTGGGAATAAGGGAGTAAATTAATAGGCTCTTATTGGAAGTGAGGCTTTAGCCTCGCCCTCTTGTAGCAGGTGCAATAAATTTGAGAATCAGGCGAAATCATCATGCAAATAGCCAAGGCGCATCAACCTTACGCTTTGCTTCATAAGCTTTGATTTTGTCGGCTTGCTGCAAAGTTAGCCCAATATCATCCAAGCCGTTGAATAGGCAATGTTTGCGGAAATCATCCACTTCAAAGTTGAATACTTGTCCGCTTGGTGTGGTTACCGTTTGTGCTGCCAAATCTACGCTTAATTTATACCCTTCATTCGCCTCGGTTTCAGCAAACAACACATCCATTTCAGCGTCTGACAACACCACAGGTAAAATACCATTTTTGAAACAGTTATTGTAAAAAATATCGGCAAAACTTGGTGCAATCACGCAAGAAACACCATAATCCACAATTGCCCAAGGTGCATGTTCCCGCGATGAACCACAACCAAAGTTTTCCCGCGCCAACATAATTTTCGCACCCTTAAATCGTGCTTGATTCAACACAAAATCTTTACGAATCGGGCGATTACTGCAATCCATTTCAGGTTGCCCTACATCTTCATAACGCCATTCATCAAACAAAAATGGCCCATAACCTGTGCGTTTAATTGATTTCAAAAATTGCTTGGGAATAATCGCATCGGTGTCCACATTGGCTCTATCCAATGGCACAACCAAACCTTCTAACTTTGTAAATGCTTGCATAATTTCTCCTCCTTAGACCCTTAGACTACGCTCAGGGTGACAACACAAAAACAACGCCTTGTCATGCTAAGCATGGTTGAGGCATCTCTATTTTTTTAGGCTTTAGCATTCCAATCTCGAATATCCACAAAATGACCTTTAATGGCTGCCGCTGCTGCCATAGCAGGGCTGACCAAATGGGTGCGCCCGCCTGCGCCTTGTCTACCTTCAAAGTTGCGATTCGATGTGGATGCACAACGCTCTCCAGCACCCAAACGGTCTGCATTCATCGCCAAACACATCGAACACCCCGGTGCACGCCATTCAAAGCCTGCATCCATAAAAATCTTATCCAAACCTTCAGCTTCTGCCTGCGCTTTAACCAAACCAGAACCCGGCACCACCATGGCAAGTTTAATGTTATCCGCCACTTTATACCCTTTGGCAATGCTTGCCGCAGCACGAAAATCTTCAATGCGGGCATTGGTGCATGAGCCGATAAACACTTTATCCACGGTTATGTCTTGCATGGGCGTGTTTTCGTTTAAACCCATATATTCAAATGCTCGCGTCCAACCTTCACGCTGCACATCATCTTTGGCATCGCTTAAATCTGGCGTACTACCTGTAATCGGCATCACCATTTCAGGGCTGGTTCCCCATGAGACTTGCGGCACAATATCCGCAGCATTTAAGTGTACTTCTTTATCAAATCTTGCATCGGCATCGGAATACAACTTACGCCACGCAGCTTCAGCTTTATCCCATACTTCACCTGTTGGCGAAAATGGGCGACCTTTCACGTATGCAATCGTTTTATCATCCACAGCCACCATGCCGCAACGCGCACCCGCTTCTATGGTCATATTGCACAAGGTCATGCGCCCTTCCATACTCAAAGCTTCAATCGCAGAACCTGCAAACTCAATGGCATAACCCGTGCCACCTGCTGTACCAATCTTACCTATGATATACAAAGCTACATCTTTGCCTGTAATACCTTCGGGCAAATCACCACTTACATTGATTCGCATCAATGTTGGTTTTTGTTGAATCAAGGTTTGTGTGGCAAGCACATGCTCGACTTCCGATGTGCCAATACCAGTGGCAATGGCTGCCAAAGCACCATGTGTGGATGTATGTGAATCACCACAAACCACTGTCATGCCCGGCAATACCAAACCTTGCTCAGGACCAACCACATGCACAATCCCTTGACGAATATCACCCATCTTAAATTCAGTAATTCCAAATTCTTCACAATTGCTATCCAAGGCTTCAACTTGGGTTTTCGCAACAGGGTCAGTAATGCCATGCTCTAAACCTGTGGTCGGCACATTATGGTCAGGTGTGGCAACAGATGCCGATGTGCGCCAAGGTTTACGCCCTGCGATTCTCAAACCTTCAAAAGCTTGCGGGCTGGTCACTTCATGCACAAGTTGCCTATCAATATACAACAATACTGATCCATCATCGTTTTCATTAACGACATGTTGGCTCCAAACTTTCTCAAACAATGTTTTTGCCATGATTATTCACCTCAATCTAACTTATAGACGCGGCGAACATTACCTATACTTGCACAGAAAGAAAAATGAAATATAGGGCTTCTTGCGAAAGTGTGCCAACGAGACTTTATATCCAATGGCAGACTTGCATAGCAGCGTCTTCACCAGACATCACTGCCAGTTCAATCGTGGCAGGCAATTCTCCTGACTGCGGTGACTCACAAGCATCAAAAACATGGTTAGGCAACGCGACTTTATCCTGATTTCGCACCAAAACTGTCGCTCTTTTTTCGCGAATAAAACGTACTTTTTTTGGCTTTGGAAGTGATAGACCCAACATCTTTTCAATGTCAAACAGTACCAAGTCTATCAATTCACCTTGCGACTTTTCCGACATATCTGCACTGATAATCACACATAAATGTTGCAAACCACCCTGCTGCTTCATCATCGCAGACACATCAAACAACCACTGCCCATATGTGCCTAGCATTCCCTGCATCATATTGGGCAGCTTAATCGAATCTTCAAACCATAAATGGATATTGGTAATGACTTGTGTTGCCACATCTTCTTTGATACCAAGCAAACGATTTCTTGCATAAGCAGGCATCGCCAACACCACCGCATCGTGATTTAAGGCATCAAGGCTGCGAATGGATGTTCGTAATTTTATATTGACAGCCAAAACACGCAGCTTATCAGCCAGTGGCGCAACCAAAGCTTGTGATAAAGGCTTATTGAACCAGCCCATTTTTGCATGTTGATGCGATGAGAATGAAGTTGCCAACACCAGTGCAAAGGTTTTGGCATTGGCAGTCTGCATGGGTTCATTCATCACCCCCAAACACAAGACCTCCAACATATCTTCAACCAGTCGTTTTGGTGCTTTAATTTCATCCATCCACTGTTGCACTGTTTGTTCTTCATTTCGGTTTGTCATGGTCACAGCAAGCCGCAACATAGCTTTAACACTGCTCAAATCATGCTGTGGTAACCGATAAACTGCCCAAATCAATGCCACATTAACGGGCAACCAAGAAGCTGCCTTCAAATCAAAAAATCCGCGTTGTTGATCCCAAAGTGATAATGTCAGCGAGGATTGCCAGTTGACGTATTGCAGAGCATCAACATCTTTGAGCAATTTCAATGTGGCATGGTATGCACCCACCATGGCATGAGGTCCATTATCCACCCATTCATCCACTTCTCCATCATAAAAAGACTTGGTGCGACCTCCCAAAGCGGGTGCAGCCTCAAATAAATCAACGTGGTAACCTGATTCAGCCAAACGAAATGCGGCCGTCATCCCCGCTACACCCCCACCAACAACGGCTATACGTTTGGCTTCCATTAGAAGTTCAGCTTCAAAGGTAAATCTTTACGCTTCAAGTGTTTTTTCTCATAACGATAAGCTCGCCATGCAACCCATATTTTTTTCAATGGTGTTAGTCGTGCGGGATGCTTCCATACATCAAAATCCACAGATTTAAGCTTTGCCAAGTGTGTATAATAAATCGCACCCATCATCAGCGATGGCGTTAAACTTTGCCTATCCTCTGCTGGCAATGCTGCCAACGCATCGGCATAACATTGTTCCGCCTTATCATAGTAGTGCTGCATCAAAGACTTAAGATTGGCATTGGCTTGTGCATTATCAGCAAAACCTTGGCGAATATCTTGGTCGGTCACTTTGAACTTCGCCCGTGTTTGTTGTGGTAAATAAATACGCTCAATTTTGGTATCTTCATACACATCACGCAGGATGTTGGTGAGTTGTAAAGCATGACCCATCTTCAAAGCAAAGTCTTTAGAAGCTTCTTGGGTGAACCCAAACACTGCGATCGACATCAACCCCACCACACCAGCGACGCGGTAACAGTATAAATCCAAATCTTCATCAGTCACCATAGGTTTACCCGAGACATCCATCAACATGCCTTCAATCATTTCGCTGAGCATGATTTTCTCTACGGGGTAATGTTCAATCGTCCACATCAGTTCAATGCCTACTGGGTGTCTCGCTACCCCTTCAAACACCCTGTCCACTTCCTCCTGCCAAAACACAAGCTTGCGAATGGCGACTTCTTTTTCTTTGATTTCATCCGCAATATCATCCACTTCACGGCAAAATGCATACAATGCCATCATGGCACGACGTTTTTCAGGTGGTAAAAACAAAAAAGCATAAAAAAAGGATGAACCCGCACCCCTCGTTTTATCTTCGCAATACTTTTCAGGACTCATACTTTTCCTCGGTTGGCGTAAACATTCGGACGCAATGCCATACTGACAATGCTAAGGCTGATTTTAAGCCAAGCAAGCTTGTTTAATGTAGGGCGTTCTTCTAATGGGTTATGCAGTGCTTGGGTAGCATGTAAAATAGAAGTACCACCCGCCAATGTTGCTGCAATTTGCAGGCGCAAACGAAATGGTAAATAGGGTAAAAGCGCGTAACCATGATTGAATAATTTTTGTGTTTCAGCAATCGCATCATCAATCGCTGGGCGCAAAGTTTCAATTTCTACTCTCCCCTGCAACACATCATCCCGCGATACATGAAGCTTGGTTAACCATTCATCTGCCAAATAACAACGACCTTTGGGTATATCCACTTTAAAATCTTGCCAAAAATTGGTGAGTTGTAATGCCGTACAAATCGCATCTGATGCTTGAAGCGCCTTGGCATCATCAATGTTGTGCAAGGCAAGCATCAAACGCCCCACAGGGTCAGCAGAATGTTTGCCATAAAACACCAATTCATCCAAGGTTTTAAACCCTTTAAAATTCACATCCATACGAAATGCAGCAAGCAAATCACGAAACAACTGCGCATCCAAATCAAACTTGCGCATCACATCAGCCAAGGCGATAAACACAGGGTTTTCCGACTTATCCTCTAAACACAAGTCCAACTGATGTTCCCAGTCATCCAGTTTCTGTAAACGTTCTTCTTTGGTAAAGTCACCTTCATCAGCAAAATCATCCGCAGCGCGAGCAAAGGCATAAATCACTGCCACCGCAGGACGCAGTTCTTTTTTCAGCAACAACGAAGCTGTTGGGAAATTTTCATAATGGTCATTGGCAATGTGCTGACAATGTTGATAAGCTTTATCAACGGATATAGATAATGGCATGGCAACATCTTAGAATAGAAGTTTGACAAGGCAACTTTCTAAATTTCCTAGCCTTTTCACAATCCATAAACACCAATCATCGCGTCTTTTAAGTCATCATCAAAAGCCTTTTCACCAAGCCATATCGCAAGCAAATCTTGCCCACCAACTTTCACCCTATCGGCAACTTGCACATCTTCAACTTCTAAGACATTTTCAGTTGTCATCACTGCCCCCCATCATCAAGCTTAACCCAAAGTAAAATCTGTATCCCGCTTGACTTTACCTAGCGAATACCAACACTCTGCAAATACTTTTTAATCATACATTCATAAACAAGCCTGCAAAAGGCTAAAGGATACCATTTGAGCGACCAAGAAACTGAGGGAAGCATTATATTTGATAGCAACTCAGACTTAACCAGTTTGGGGCCATACACTATTGAATCACGCCTTGGTCAAGGTGGTATGGGGATTGTTTACCGTGCGACTGATGAAAACTTAGGTCGCCCTGTTGCTATCAAGGTTCTCCATCCTCATTTACTCACGCACGAAAACCTTAAACAACGCTTTCGCCGTGAAGCACGCATGCACGCCAAATTGATGCACCCCAATATCGTCACACTACTTTCACTTTATGAGGATGACACCTATATGGCTTTGGTTATGGAAGTCGTCAACGGGGATGATTTAAAGGTATTTCTACGAAAAAATACAAACCTCACGATGAAACATAAACTTAAAATAGCCATTGAAATCCTTAAAGGTTTAGAGGCCGCTCATGAGTTTGGTATGGTGCATCGCGACCTCAAGCCTGCCAACGTCTTGGTTTCCAAAAAAGGTAATATCAAACTCTTGGATTTTGGGCTTGCCAAACCTGAAGAAGGTGGTGAAGATTTGACGCAAAGTGGTGCAACTGTTGGCTCTTTTCGCTATATGGCACCCGAACAAATTTTCAACCAACCCATTGATGCACGTACCGATTTATATTCCTTCGGTATACTTTTGTTTTACATGTTGCTGGGCAAACTTCCTTTTGATGCAACGGGTAGCGGTGGTGAGTTTGAAATCATGGAAAAACAGGTGCGTGAACCTGCCCCCAAACCACATCACATCGATGCCAGTATTCCTATTCCCTTATCCAACCTTATTCTTCAACTACTTGAAAAAAACAAACTCGATCGCCCAAAAAATGCAGCTTCCGTACGTGAAAGTATTGAAACCATGCTGGAACAATTACACTTTCTTTCCTCTTCAAAAAATACCACTGACAAACCCGTACAAAAATATGTAACCACTGTCCCTAAAACAAGCAGTGCATCCCTATCCAACCAGCAAATTGCCAAACAATGGGTCAGTTATGGAAAATTTCGTTGGCAGAAACTCTTATTAAGTATCCTGCCTAATATAAAGAAATCACATACTGATTTATCTATTGTTGCGCTTGTTTTTATCGCACTTGGCTTTTCATCTATTAACATCTTAGGCATGGCTGAAAAAACGACATTACAAACACGCACAAATCAAGAAAAAATTGCAACGCAAAGCATGGTCATCGCTGAGGAAACAAACGCTCAAGAAGAGCCTGCCCCTACGCCTAAGGCACAAAGTATCCAAACGCCTAAACCAGCATCTATTCAAGTCAAGTCTATTCAGCCAAAACCTGAAGAAAAACCTGTGCTACAACCCATGGCGAAAGAAGTTACCGCTGCCCAAGTCGTAGAAGCCGAAAGTATTGCACCAATAGCTGAACCCCAGCCAAAACCTAAAGTTAAGCCTAAGCCTAGAAAACGCATGATTCGCCCCATCACTTACACCGTTCAACATACGGTTAAACGCTCTGATAAATCGAAAGTTAACACGAAAGAAAAACATGAGTTTCGCAGTGGTTCACACCTTTTTTACCCCAGCTTGGCAGAAAAAAGTTGGTTATCTTCTTTCAAACGTGGTGAAAGTACTGTTTTATTTGATGAACCCATTTCACTTTCAAAAATCATTATTCGCAAAGCCAGTGTGGGTAGACTGGACTTCAAACATGGTTTCGTTCGCCTAGAAGTTAAACCCGAAGGCAAACGCAAGTGGCGAAAGATATTCGAGCGCAAAGATGATGATGTGGATATTGCTGTCACGCTCAAATCATTCAAAAAAGACTACCCATCTATCGAAGGGGTTAGGATTAAATTTAAAACCCAAGAGCCTATTACCATTGGTCCTATCGATTTATACAAATAAACATGCCTAAAATTCTAAATGGCACAATTGAAAAAGTCATATCTGGTGGTGATGGCATCGTGCGCCAACAAAACAACACCATATTGATTCCAAATACTGTGGCAGGCGATAGCATTACTTATGCTATGACGGATAAAAAGCGTGGGGTGTGGCGAGCCAATCTTGAACACATCTTAACCCCTAGCCAAGATAGAGTGTTAGCACCCTGCCCTATCGCCTCAGATTGTGGTGGCTGTGCATTACAATATATGCACCGACATACTCAAGCCGAGCTGAAAACAACGTGGGTTGTGGATGCCTTTCAACATTTCATCACCCCAGCAACCAACATCACCCCCATCACCCCTCATCCAGAAGGTTTTGCTGGACGCAGGCGTGTGCGCTGGTTTGTGTTGGATGATAAGCTTGGTTTTCGCAAACGATTTAGCCACGATATTGTGCCAACCGATGCATGTATCGCCCTCACTGCAAACTTGAATCATTTACGACATACCTTGGAAGCCATGCCTTTACCTTCTCATGTGCAAAGCGTTCAAGCTGTGGAACTCAGCAATGGCACACACATTATTTTAGAGTCGCCACAAGATAAACCCACTGACTTTGTACCTGATAGTATCAACGATACACAATGGTGGTGGAGAAACACGCAGTCTTCATTCTGTAAGGCTTTGCATAAACCTGCATTAACCTTATGGGATAGCATCGCATTCAACCAACAGTCTCATATCAACATCAACATTGGTCCCAATGATTTTGTACAAGGTCATGCCGAAGGTAATCAAGCCTTAATTTCGCAAATTATCGCATGGAGCCAAGGCGCTAAGCGTGTGGTCGATTTATTTTCAGGCTGTGGCAATTTATCCTTACCGCTGGCCAAGGCCTTGGGAGCAAAAGTTTTGGGTGCAGAATTAAACCCTGCCAGTGTAAAAGCTGCCAATGCCAATGCCAAACGCTTAAAACTCAATGCAACATACCAAATGCTTGATTTATTTGGTCATTTTCCAACTGAATCTTTTATTGGTGCAGACATACTCATTCTCGACCCTCCCCGCAAAGGTGCAAAACGCATCTGTCAAAATATTCGGCATTTTTTTCCAAAACAAATCATTATGGTTCATTGTGATATCGCAGCTGGTGCGCGGGATGCACAAGCCTTGGTCAAAGCTGGATTTAGACTCAAAGCCTTACGTCCACTGGATTTATTTCCCTACACTGGACATGTGGAAGTATTAAGTTTATGGGAATTATAAGAACTTGCCTTATCATTGCCCTGCTTATGCTTGCAGCATGTACGCAGGATAAACCCGAAAGAAACACTTTACGCATTGGTTTGGCTTCTGCTCCCATCAGCTTAGATCCTAGGTTTGCCACGGATGCCGCATCCCACCGCATTCAAGATCTTGTACATTGTAGCTTGGTGCAACTGGGTGAAGACTTTTTACCCCAACCCAGCCTTGCAATATCTTGGTTGCATCCCGACCCTTACACATGGGCATTTGAACTGAACCATGACTTCACATTTCACAATGGAGAAGCGGTAACCGCAAAAGATGTCGCTGCAACCATCAACGGTGTATTAAACAAGACGTTAAACAGCCCTCTTCAGGCAGGTTTTTCCGCTATTGAAAATATATCTGTGGATAACGATTACCATTTAACACTAACATTAAACAAACCCGATGCCTCCCTGCTTACCCGCTTAAATTTGGGTATACTTCCAGCTTCTGAAGCCAGTAAACCCCATCAAGCCCAGCAAAATATGGGTTGTGGCATTTTCAAACTGGACTCATGGGGGAATACGCTCAAGCTTTCTCGATCCACCCCTGATCGCACATCTATTCAAACCATCATCATCATGCCCATCAAAGACCCTGTCACCCGTGTCTTAAAACTGGTTCGCAATGAAATAGACTTTACACAAAATGACTTGCCCCCCCATCTGCTACCATGGCTCCAACAACAGCCCAATATTCACATCACCACACAGCCATCCACCACCTTTTCCTATTTAGGCTTAAACATGCATGACCCTATTCTAAAACATGTCAAAGTGCGGCAGGCATTGGCTTTAGCCTTGGACAGAAATCTTCTCAAACAAGCCTTATTTGCTGACTTACCAACCTTGGGTGAAACCATACTTACACCAAACCATTGGGCTGCAGCAACCATTCCACTCACACCATTTAACACGAATCAAGCTGAAATCTTATTGGATCAAGCTGGTTTCCCACGTCATCAGAATGGTATTCGCTTCACACTCAACTATCGCACCAGCACCAACCCCACACGTTTAAGATTGGTGACTGCCATTGCTGCTGCTTGGCAAAAAGTTGGGATCAATGTATCTATTGAATCCTTGGAATGGGGAGGGTTTTATGCCCGCATCAAACGGGGTGATTTTCAGGTATTCTCCCTATCTTGGGTAGGTATCACTGATCCTGACATTTACCGTTGGGTTTTACATACCGACATGCAGCCGCCCAAAGGGGCAAATCGTGGAAAATACAGTAACCCACAAGTGGATACATGGTTGGATGCCGCATCTATCAGCGAAAGCATCAGCCAACGCAAAGTTTTATATGCTAAGGTTCAGCAACAAATGGCAAAAGACCAAGTCTATATCCCCCTTTGGTATGATGCTGTCGTGGCTGTATCAGGTGAGCGTTTGCAAGGTTTTCAGCCGCGCAATGATGGCAGCTTACTCCCTCTTCTACACGCCACACTATTACCCAATGAGAAGTAAAGTATGCTGCTTCACTGCTCTATGCAGGTGTCTTCACAACTCACGCCTATTATTCATCAACACTACAAAGTCTAAGGAGCAATAAGTAGTGCTACAATCCATTCGATCAACATTAAAATTAAAGGGGCTTCACTTGTTGAGCCTTCGCTTTAAAGATGAACATGTTGAAGACCTGTATTTTCAGCAAACAAAAAGCGTGCGCCAATTGCAAATGCGCTTATCACTGCTGTTTGTCGGTATTTTATACGGTATTTTCATATATTTGGATGCCCAACATTTATCTGAAGAGGCTCGTTCTCGCTCTATACTCATACATGCAAGCCAGGCTATTGCTTTTCCCTTACTTGCTTATTTATCATTACGCATTCAATCATTCTTTTTTCACTCAAGCATGGTGATTGTTGCTGTAACGATTGCTTGGGTGAATCATTTATACTTGGTCAACCTTACCAGTTCATTTATTCTTTTGGGTGAAGCTTATTTGATATTCATATGGATATGGTTGGTGACGGGTCTATCCTTACCCCAAGCATCAAAATTAAGCTTGCTGTTCATCATTATCTATGAAATCAATAATATTTTCTTTTCGCCTTTATCTTATTCACTACTCATCACGCAACATTTTTATATCGCCACATCCATCATATTTGGTATTCTTTCAGCTTATTTAATTGAATACCATAAACGTCACAATTTTTTAGTTTTAAAAAAACTGCTTACCCAAACTAAAAAACTTCGTATTGCCAACAGCAAACTTGAAGCAGGAAAAAAGACGCTGGTTAACCTTTCACAGGCTATCGAGCAATCGAGTGAAGGCATTCTTATTACCGACAAACATGGTATGACCGAATACATGAATCCCGCATTCACATCCATCACAGGCTACCATGAAGAAGATATGGTGGGGAAAATCTCCGAAGTGATGAACAACAATAACAAGCATATCTGGAAGAACTTAAAAGCCGGTCAAGCATGGAGCGGAAGCATGCAAACAACAAAAAAAGATGGGACTCGATTTCCTACCTTAGTTTCCATCACACCCATGAAAAAAAAAGGGGGGAAAGTTAAACATTATATCTTAACCCAACAAGACATGACAACATATCAACATTTAGAAACTCAACTGCGTCAAGCGCAAAAAATGGAAGCCGTTGGCACACTGATTGGCGGTATTGCGCATGATTTCAACAATTCACTGACAAGTATTACAGGTATGGTTTACTTGGCTAAAAAAGAAATTGGGCATTCACCTAACACATTAGAAAAGCTGACTGCCATTGAAAACATAGCTTTTCAATCCTCAGAAATGATCAAACAACTTCTTGCCTTTTCACGTAAGGGTGTCATTCACTTAAAACCTATATCTGCATCTGTATTTTTGCATGATGTTTCCAAGTTAAATCGTATCACGCTGCCAAAAAATATCACTTTCAAACAAGATATTGATACGACACAAACTTTAACAATCAAGGCTGATGCCAATCAACTACAACAAGTGATTATCAACCTTCTTAATAACGCCAAAGATGCTGTCAGTCATCAACATCACCCTATCATTTCACTTCACTTGGATACTTGGGAGGCTGATGCAGCATTTAAAACATTATACCCCAACATTCAACACAACACATTTGTACGCATCACTGTTTCGGATAATGGTCATGGTATCAAAAAAGAGAATCTAGATTTAATATTTGAGCCTTTTTATACAACAAAAGATGTTCACGAAGGTACAGGGTTGGGGTTGTCTATGGCATACAGCACAGCTCAATCTCATGGTGGTGGCATCACTGTCCAAAGTGAATGGGGAAAAGGAACATCTTTTTCATTGTGTTTACCACGGGTCAACGAGGAAAGCGTTGTGAAACCAACAAACCAACATATGCTTATGGGGAATGGGGAGCTTATATTGATTGTTGATGACAACCAAGAAGTCCTGAGTATGGGTATCAGCATACTCCAAAATCTTGGGTATCAAGTCATAAGTGCCAATAACGGTTTACAGGCTATTGATGTTTATCAAACACAGCAAAAAAATATAAAATTGGTCATTCTTGATATTGCCATGCCTAAAATGGATGGTATTGAAGCCGCCAAACAATTGCGAGACATCAACCCCAACATCAATATTATCTTCGTCACAGGTTATGATCCTACGCAAACACTGAATACATATGCCATACCTTCTGAACATATCCTGCTCAAACCTTTTAAAATAAGTCGGTTTAGCCAAGTTATTCACCATGCACTTTACCCCAAAGGTGGTACAAACCATGACTGATCACGATATTATTCAACAGCTTGAAAAAAATGGTTTATACCAAGTGATTGAAAAGCTACAAGCACCTGATGTTTACCACCAAAGTAGACCACAAACACCGCGTCTAGGTATTGTCCTCGACACTGAAACAACAGGTTTAGATACCAAAAAAGATAAAATTATTGAACTGGGTTTTATTGCCTTTGAGTATGATGCGGGTAGTGGTTCTATTCATCGTATTCTGCACCGTTTTGTTGGCTTTGAAGATCCTCAAGAAGCATTGAGTGATATTGTAAAACAACTCACAGGTATTCATGATGATATGCTCACAGGTCAGACACTGGATGAAAAAAACATCATGGTGTGGTTAGGCAAAGCCGACTTGATCATTGCTCATAACGCAGGCTTCGATCGCCCCATGCTGGAACGCAGGTTTCCGCAAGTATCCGATAAAAACTGGGCATGTACGTTGAACGACATCAACTGGCAAGATGAAAACATTGCCAGTCTCAAGTTGGATTATATCGCATATAAGCTGGGCTATTTCTTTGAAGGGCATAGAGCTGTGAATGATGCAGAAGCAACCCTTCATATGTTAAGTAAAACCCTTCCTAAATCAGCCAAAAGTGCCATGATGGAGCTACTCATCCATGCGCGAAAGAAAAGTCGTCGCTACTTTGCAGTCGATGCGCCCTTTGATAAAAAAGATGAACTCAAAGATAATGGTTATCGCTGGTTAGCCGACTACGCCTACACCGATAAATATGGTAAACCTAAAAAAGGGGTATGGAGTAAATCCATACCTGAATTGGATATTGAACATGAAGAAGCTTGGCTTATCGAGCGTATCTACAACGGTCAAGCTACGCAGTTTATCTACAATGATATAACCGCCAATCATCGTTACTCAATCCAAGAGTTTCAATAATGCAGCATTTATCAACCCATCAAGAAAGCATACGCTCTATGCTATTTTTAATCATTGGTGTTCCCCTATTCTTGCTGCTCGATAGCCAACACGGTGATGCCATCGTTGGTCGTGGGCAATGGGTCGCTAACATTTTGGTCTTCCTCGCTTTTCTTCGCGCCTATCGCAAGGGTACACAGCGGGTTCGCAATGTATTATTAATCGGGATGGTTGTTGGTCTCTTGGGTGAGTTTCTCTTTTCAAAAGTATTGGGCATGTATTACTATCGCCTCGATAACATCCCGCTTTGGTTAGCCTTTGCCCATGGTCTTATCTTTGCGTGGACGCTCAAAATGGCAAAGAAACCATTTCTTCAAGCCTGTTCAAATAAAATTCAAATCGTGTTGCTTATAATCTCAATAGGCTACAGTATTTTTTGGTTAATATGGGCGAATGATGTTTACGGCTTTGTCACAGCAGTCATATTTATGCTTATATTATTCATGACTAAAAAGTCTCGCTTATTTTTTCTCATTATGTTTATTGTGGTCTGTTATATTGAACAAGTCGGCACAGCTACAGGATGCTGGTATTGGCCACCCACAGCACTGGATATGTTTGAATGGTTACCCAGTGGCAACCCACCCAGTGGCATTTCAGTTTTTTACTTTTTGTTTGATGCCGTTGTATTTTGGATATACTTATACATTTTACACCCTGCAACACGTTTGCGTTACCAGCGTCAACGCAATCAGGAAGTTGCTGATTAACCGATGTTACGCATAACATCAGTGATTAAATTGAAAATATCATCCGTACTTTAAAAGTATTCACATAACCACTAGCTTCAGCTTATGCCTATTCAAATTTACCCCAGTTTTTATATGCCCATCGAACGTGTGGATACTATTGGCCCTGTGGCTGCAAAGAAACTACAATCCTTGGGGTATTCAAGCTTGGGATCATTGTTGTTTCATCTGCCTAAGTCGTGGATAGATGACCGCACCATTACCCCCATCAACATGCTCCAAGCCAAGCAAGAAGCACGTATTGTGGGCGTTATTCAAAGCAAACGTAGTGTCGGACGTGGGCGAAAGTCCACAATTTTCATAACACTTGCCGATGAAAGTGGAATAAATATTCAGCTCTCCTTTTTTCATGCCAACTATATGATGCGTGATGCGCGCTTACAGGAAGGACAAACCATTACTGTACGCGGCACACCAGACAAATGGGGGAATCAATGGCAAATGACACATCCCGATTGGCTGCCTATTGCGCATTTGAATGCTGGATTTATACCTCAATATGCTTCACTGGCAGGCTATCATGGCAAAAAAATTGGTGGCTGGATCAAAAAAGGGCTGCAATTCATTGCCAAAGAAGCTGAAAGTCCATTGGATGTATATTTACCTGATCAGCCAAGCTTGGTTCAAGCATTGCGATTCATTCACACCAATGCCCAATATGCACCAAACTCCAAGGAAATATTACAAGCATTCACTCGGCTGCAACTTGAAGAATTGTTAGTTTATTTACAACTCATGCAACATCAGCGAAAAAAAGCAGCGATCAAAACAACAGTGCTTGCTGCGACCAACAAAGAACAACAGTTTATTGACTCTCTTCCTTTTGAACTTACCGATGCACAACAGCATGTGTGGCAGGAAATCAGTCGTGACTTGGCATCAGGACAACGTATGCACCGCTTACTACAAGGTGATGTTGGTGCAGGGAAAACTTGGGTTGCAGCGTTGGGTATGGTGAGGTTAGCAGCCCACGGCAGGCAAAGTTCCATTATGGCTCCCACCGAAGTCTTGGCGCAACAACATCTTGAAACATTAAAAGAACTGCTAGAGCCACACCATATTAGCGTGGCATTACTCACAGGAAGCACCAAAAAACGCGAACGCAACACCACCCTCAAAGCTCTCGCCGCTGGTCATATTGATGTGTTGGTAGGAACACATGCGCTACTTACACATGATGTGGTGTTTCAAGACCTTGGGCTTGCCATGATAGATGAGCAACACCGCTTTGGTGTGCAACAGCGTTGGGCATTGTCGGAGAAGAACACACAACACGCCGTCCATTTACTTGCCATGACCGCCACCCCCATTCCACGTTCACTCGCTTTGGCATTGTATGGCGACATGCACTTAAGCATCATGCAAGGTTTACCCAAGGGTCGAAAACCCATTGAAACACGCATGATTTACCAAGATAAACTACCTGCCTTGGCCGATGCCATAGAACGCATGCTCGAAAAAAATGGTCGTGTGTATTGGGTTGTACCACGTATTGATGAAGATGATGATAGTATCAGCGTAGATGAGCGTTTGGCGACGTTACAAAAACGTTTTCCTAATGAGAACATCCTTGGTTTACATGGTAAAATGAAATCCAAAGCCAAACAAGAAGCCTTGTCGTCTTTTGCTGATGGCTCATGCCGTATTCTTGTTTCCACCACTGTGATTGAAGTGGGTGTCAATGTCCCTGAAGCGCGGGTGATGATTATAGAACATGCCGAAATGTATGGTTTGGCTCAACTACATCAACTGAGAGGACGGGTGGGTCGCTCAGACTTACAAAGTTTTTGTATGCTCATTCCAAGCCAGAAAACAGCTGCCACAGAACGTTTAAACCTCATGACCACATGCCATGATGGTCTTATTTTAGCCGAATCTGATCTCAAGCATCGCGGTGCAGGTGATGCCGTAGGCACAAGACAAAGTGGCGAGGCTGGATTTAAATTGATTGACCCTGCACTGGATGCTGATTTCATTCGTCAATGGTGCGCCAGCCCCATCCTTGGACAATTACAAAATTTATCTGAAGATATTATTCGCTTTTGGCGACCCTTGGCTACGCCAAAGCTATAACTTGCCCAAACCTCAAGTCCGCCGTGTTATAATCTAGCCCGCATTATTCACAAATACAGCCGCGCACTTGCTTGTCCCTTTATTCGCAACAAATCTCTCATCAATCGTTAGTAAGCGCGGCTACGAGCGATTTCTTTAAAATTCGTTGCAAACAAAGGTTCTACGCAATCATCACGACGATTTATGAATAATGCGGGCTAGGAAGTGCGACTCAAGGTAAAGGTGTAAGCCTAAGAACTTACATTGAGCGGGTATCTCTTTTTAAAAAAATGATTTAAAATTGATGTCGGATGATGTTTGTTCTCATCATATTGAATAAAAATAGCCTTTTATGACCGAATCATTTAGCCATTTAATGAAAATTACGGTATCGATTTTCAACTTTTTGCTTAAGTTGGTTGTAGATTGAAATTCGTAGGGTAATCAGAATCGTGATGTATGTCCTTATCTCATTGATTTATAAGGATAAAATAACCAATAAACGATAAAACATACCCGCTCAATGTAAGATGTTACGCACCCAGCACATAAATCTTCGGGCATGGGAAATTCCAACATATTTGAACGCTACACAGACTACCTATTAAGCTCATTTCCCTCGTTCCCATGCTTCAGCGTGGGAATGAGGGAGTAAATTAATAGGCTCTCCGACATTCCGCACCCCTAAATCAATATTACTTTATTTAATTTATCTATATTTTTCAACAGGTTAGAAAAATGAGGCTGTTTCGCTAAACTGTGCCACCTCTCATGAAAGGTATATTTGAGGGTAAATGACTAAAATTATGAATAATCCTCTTGTCATGAGGGCTAAAGTCACAAGCAATGTATTACCATAATAAGCTTGTTTAGCGTTGAAAACGCTATGTTTTCATGTCTTTTCATTCAATACCAAAAATCAAAATAAAGGGTGCGGAATGTCGAGACTCTCATTGGAAGTGAGGCTTTAGCCTCGCCCTCTTGTAGCAGGTGCAATAGATTTGAGAATCAGGCGAAATCCTTATGCATAGCCTGAGTTGGGCGAGGCTAAAGCCTCACTTCCGAGGAATAGGTGCGTAACATCAGTTTTTAATATTGATGATACCTTGCATAAACAAAGTCGCATCACCTGCAATGTGAACGCGATTCGCCAACACTTCACACCACACTTCCCCACCCCGCTTTGAGACTTGCTTGGCAACAAGCTTATCTTTGCCCAAAACACTTGCCCAATACGGTGCAAGCTGTGTAAACGCAGAACCTGTGACGGGGTCTTCATCAATACCACAATTGGGGGCAAAAAATCGACTGATAAAGTCATATCCTACTGATTTTGCAGTGATCACCACGCCGCGTAAATCAAGCCCCTTTAATACTTGCATATCAGGTTTGGCGGCTTCAACCGCCGATTCACTGTTTAAAACCACAATATAATCTTCTGCCTTGAGGCATTCTTGCACAGCATCACCAAAAGCTTGTTGAATAACTTGGGGAACATCACATACCATAGGTTTTTGCATTGGAAAATCGAGTACAAATTTATCACCATTTTTAGCGACACTGAGTTCACCTGACTTCGATTGAAACACAAGGACATCACCCGTAAAGCCAAGCATTTCAAACAACACATATGCCGCAGCTAACGTGGCGTGACCACATAAATCTACTTCGACGGTCGGCGTAAACCAGCGAATACTATAACCATCTTTATGTTCAACAAAAAAAGCGGTTTCAGATACATTATTTTCCGCTGCAATGGCCTGCATCACATCACCATCAAGCCAAGCATTCAATGGGCAAACAGCTGCTGGATTACCTTGAAAGATAGTGCGTGCAAAGGCATCAACTTGATACACACTGATATTATTCATCATGAACAAAGACACCTGATAAGTCGTCGTTTAATTTATACAAACGCACACGAAGCACACGTTCACCTTTAATTTTTAATACTTCAATACGAATATTACCCAAACTCAAACATGCTTGACCATCAGGAATATCCCCAAGCTCTTCCACCACAAGACCGCCAATGGTCGTTGCACCATGATGAGGTAATTCACTACCCATGATTTGATTCAAGTCGCGAATATTGGCAGTGCCTGAAGCCACCCAAGACCCATCAGGCTGCACCCAAATATCCACTTCAAGCGGCACATCAGACTCATCTACAATTTCACCAACAATTTCTTCGATAATATCTTCCAGTGTAATGACACCATCAATATCACCAAATTCATCCACCACAATCGCCATATGCTGATGTTTACTTTGAAATTCAAAAAGTTGTGTCAAAGCATTGCGGCTGGCTGGCACAAAAATTAAATTTTTCCAAATCACTGCCTGTGCCAATGGCACATTTTTACGGTTATTTTTCAACAAATCTCTCAGATGAATAATACCCAATATATGATCTGTATCCCCATGATAAACAGGATAACGGGAATGCGGGTGCTTAAGCGCAAACTGCAAGCATTCATCCACTGTTTTTGCAGCATCTAAAGCAACAATATCTTTGCGTGGTGTCATCAGTGATTTGATCGAAATATCATGCATTTCCAACGCACTGATCAACATTTGTTCGCGTGCTTTATCCAGCACACCACTTTCAGCGCTCATGTCAATCATGGCAGCCAACTCTTGGTGATTAAAAGCTAGCTCTTGGTGTTCTTTAACTTTCAACACCCGTTGTAAAACCTTAATACCCAACATTAACAGTGAAACGATGGGTGAAAACAAGCGTTGAAATAAGGTGAGCAGCATGGCAACGCGGCAAGCAATGGTTTCAGCATGGGCAACCGCAATCGTTTTGGGTAAGACTTCAGCAAACACAAGTACAATAACGGTCATGGCAATGGTCGCATACAAAATACCTGCTTCGCCAAATTCAGCCAGAAAAAGAGCCGTGGCAAGGCTTGATGCGGCAATGTTGACAAAGTTGTTGCCCAGAAGAATAGAAGCAAGCATACGTTCAGGCTTGTCCAACAAGTGTTCAGCATACTTTGCGCCCTTACTACCTTTTTTACGCATAATACGTAAACGAACACGTCTGGCGCGCGTCAAAGCAGTTTCAGACCCTGAAAAAAAAGCAGACAAGAGTAACAATAAAAAAAGAAGCCCTATAATGTAGGGAACAGCATGTTCAGAAAATGTCATATACGGTATATTTTAGTGTATATTTTGAATGATTTTAACACCAAAATAAGCCAACATCAGGGTTGCATAAGCAAGCAACACCATTTTACTTCCGCGACTATGATGCCATGCCGATTTTTGCCGCAGATAATAAAGCGCCATTAAAATCACCCAAGCAAAAACAGCCAACAATACTTTATGGTTGAACAAAGCAAAGTGATGCAGCTCCACCCACTGCCACGCTAAACCTGTTATAATACTCAATCCAAGCAACCAAAGTGCCCAACGTACATGGACAAATAAATAATTACTAATGTGCATTAACGAAGGCATCGCTCGCACAAAAAAACCAATTTTTTTCTGGGTTAATGCCCGATCTAATTGTAGCTGCATCACCGCATACACAGCAGCCATCGTCAGCATAGCATAAGCAAGCACCGACAAAAACAAATGCCCTGTCTCTAAAAAAGAATAAGCTTCAACCCAAGGTACTGCTGAAGATACAGGTAAAAAAGGCAATAAAAGTAATGGTATGGCTGTTAACGGCAGCAATAATAAGCCCAATCCACGCACGCCATGTTGCCACATACCAATGAGATATAAATTTTGTACCAACAGTGTTGTGAACCCTGCAACGGTGGTCAGTGTTAGCACCAAACCCGATACCGTAATAAAACCCAGTTCTAAAATACCAATCAGCGTACACAACATGGATGCACTAACCAGTAAGCTAATATTACGCTGTATGGCATCTTTTGTGCCACCTGAGCGCACACAAATCACCACCAGCCACAGGGCAAGTAACGATAAAACGCCCGCAGATATAAACAATACATTTGAAATCATAACCGACTTCTAACCAAAATCAGGTGTCATATCAATGCCTTCTGATACACCTTGCATCTTACACTTTATCTTATCATCGTTTGCGCTCATTTTAGGTAGGTGGTAAGTATGGGCAATAAAACAAGTATGACCAAAAAGATATTACGCGGCATGTTGCTAGGGCTTGTTCTTGGCAGCCTTATCAACACCTTTGCCCACAATATTGCTTGGGTTCAAGACTATCTGGTGATGGGCGTGTTCCATGTTTTGGGTGCGATGTTTATCAGTATGCTTAAAATGTTGGTCGTGCCACTGGTCACGTTCTCGCTTATTTGCGGCGTGGTTGGTATTGGAGATATTGGCAAACTGGGTCGCGTGGGCGGCAAAGCGTTCGGTTATTATATGCTCACCACAGCCCTTGCCATCACGCTTGCCATTGCCTTGGCATCCTTTTTTGCGCCTGGCGCAGGCTTTGAATTGGCAGGTGCTGCAAGCTCATCGTTTGTTGCCCCTGAAGCCCCGCCTTTCACCCAAGTGTTGATTGATTTAATCCCTTCCAACCCTGTGGCGGCTTATGCTGAAGGCAATATGCTACAAATCATCTTTTTCACCATTTTATTTGCATCGTGTATGCTGATGGTGGGCAAAGCAGCGCAACCATTGATGGATTTGGCTGAAATCATGAATAAAGTGATGATGCAAGTGGTCAATGTGGTGATGTATTTAGCGCCGATTGGTGTGTTTGCGCTGATGGCAAAAACATTTGCCCAGCAAGGCATTGATTTGATTATTCCAATGTTGGGTTATTTTGGCGTGCTTGTGCTGGCGCTGTTGCTTCATGCCACTGGTACATTGATGTTGCTGCTAAAAATATTCGGCAAAGTTAGCCCCATCACCTTTATGAAAAAGATGGGCACAGCTCAAGTCTTTGCCTTTAGTACATCAAGCTCCAATGCCACCATCCCTGTGACCCTGCAAACCGTTGAAAAACGTCTAGGTGTGGATGAATCTATTGCATCATTCACCGTACCTTTTGGTGCAACCATCAACATGGATGGCACAGCGATTATGCAAGGTGTTGCCACTGTTTTTATTGCCAATGTGTATGGCATTGATTTGGGAATTATGGGCTACCTCACGGTGATTGGTATGTCTGTGTTAGCATCCATTGGCACAGCAGGTGTGCCAGGTGTAGGGTTGATTATGTTGGCCATGGTGTTTAATCAAGTGGGGCTACCTGTGGAAGGTATTGCGCTCATCATTGGCGTAGATAGGTTGCTGGATATGATTCGCACGGCTGTGAATGTTACAGGTGATGCCGCCGTGAGCACTGTGATTGCACACAGCGAAAAAGGCTTGGATATGTATGTATTTAACGACCCCAAAGCAGGTTCGGTTGAAGAGGACAGCGTACCCCACCGACTTTAGGAAGACTGTTGGACTTCGCCCGAAATAACAGCGTTATGGAGGAATAAATGATTGATATGTTACTGAAGCTGTTCAAAGCTTTGAATTCAAACGCATCACCGTGGCAATTAGCCTTCGCCATTGCTTTTGGTATGATTGTTGGTCTTTCTCCATTTTACAGCTTTCATAACCTATTGATATTACTCATCATATGTCTTGTTCGCGTGAACATGAGTGCATTTTTTCTTGCTGTTATGTTTTTTACAGGTCTTGCTTATATGATTGATACTCAAGCCATCAAGTTGGGTGAATCATTATTGACCAACCCTGATTACTTTACCTTTTGGACAGAACTTTACCAAAGTGATTTTTGGCGATTAACGCACTATAATCATACACTGACTTTGGGAAGCTTGGTCATATCTTTAATACTATTCATACCTATCGCCGTAGGTTCAAAAATTTTAATTGTCACTTACCGTCATCGTTTTATGGCATGGGTTAACCAACTGAAAGTGATTGAAATGCTGAAAGCAAGCAGATTATTTGCAATATATAAAAGTTTTTCAGATTAATCGGGAGCCGCTATCATGTTAAAAGTGTTTCGTTGGCAAGGTTTTTTAGGCTTTATTGCTATTGTTGGATTGTTTGTTTTATTTTGGATGTTTTATGCCTCGACATTGATAAAAAATACGATTGAATCATATGGTTCAGATATTGCAGGTGCTAAGGTCGATGTGGGGCAGGTCAACCTCAGCTTTGACCCTTTGGGGATAGCATTAAAGGATGTGCAAATCGCAGATGCTGAACAGCCCATGAAAAACCTTATGCAATGGCAACGCATGAATATGCAAGTAGCCTTATCACCGTTGTTATCAGGTCAAGTGATTATTCAAGACATCAGCATGAAAGGTTTAGCTTTTAATACCGATAGAAATCAATCCGGTGCTTTATTGGTTGTTCAAAAGGTTGAAACACAACCCAGCCAACAGCAAGCAAGCAGCTCAAGTACCAGCTCAGTTGCCCCTGACTTAACGATTAAAAACAAACTCCCCTCTGTCTCTGAAATATTAGAACGCGAAACCCTACTCACCGAACAACGGGGTGAAACATTGAAAGGTTCGCTCCAAAATAGCAAAATCAAGCTAAAAAGCACCTTATCCACACTACCCAACCAACAAACACTGCAAGCTTATAACAATGAGTTCAATCGTATCATCCAAGGTAAAATTGTTTCCCTGGATGACTTTAAAGCACGAAAAGAACAATTAGCTGCCTTAAAGCAACGCTTACAAGATGATAAACTAGCCTTTCAACAGGCAAGTGATTGGGTCAAAGCAACGCAAACAGACCTGAACATGCAACTCAAAGCATTAAAATCAGCACCAACTGAAGATTTTGAACGCTTAAAAAACAAGTATCAGATGAATTTTGATGGTATGACCAACATCAGCAAGCTGTTGTTTGGCGAACAAATCGCAGCTTGGCTGCCTATCCTCCAAGGTTACTACAAAAAAGCACAACCTATCATTGAACAGATTCAAAGTAGCCAAGAAGAAGAAAAGGAACGCGAACGGCTTGAAGGCAGGTTTGTCCGTTTCCCATTGGCTAAACCACAACCAGACTTTTTGATTGAACGCATGAATTTTTCCATACACTTAACCCATGGTAATCTGCTGACAGAATGGAGAGATATTACTCACCAGCAAGGTGTGATGAATCGACCAACAACACTACACATAACAGGTGAAGGCTTTTCACAAACCGCCAACCTTGATATCAAAGGTTTGTTTGACCACCGTGGTGATCAATCCATCAATCAATTAACATGGGACATGAACGGCTTGAACGTGAAAGATTTTAAGTTAGCTGGCAACAAAATGTTACTTAAAAAGGCAAAAACACATATTACAGGTCGCGCTGATTTGGGTATCGATGCTATGGACATGACCGCAAACATAAAATTTGAAAATGCTGATTTTATCAACCTTGGCACTTCGCAGTTTGACCAAGAAATGGCACTTGTTTTGAAAAAAGTTGACGCATTTGATGTGGATACTTCTATACAAGGCAATCCTTTAAAACCTAATATTCATATCGCATCCAACTTGGACAAAATGCTAAGTCATGCTATGAAAAAACGTTTTCATCAAAAGAAAGCTGAGTTGACACAAAAATTAAAAGAAAGACTGACTGAACGTATGCTTTCATATACTGGTGAATATCAAGAACAATTCAAACAATTGGATATTGCCAATAATAGCATGGCAGAAAATCGTAAAAATATTGAACTCATGCTCAAGTCTGAACTGAATGATTATATTGCAGAACAGAAAGCATTAGCCCAAGCCAAACTTGAAGCTGCCAAACAAAAAGCACTGGCACAAGCCAAGGCTGAAGTAGCCAAGAAAAAGGAACTTGCACGAACCAAGGCTGAAGTAGCCAAGAAAGCGGCAAAAGAAAAAGCTGATGCTGCCAAGAAAAAAGAAGAAGAGAAACTTAAAGAAAAACTCAATGACAAGCTTAAAAGCTTTGGTTTTTAAACCTAGATCCTGCAAGTGTTTGTACGTGCAGAGTGTAAGATGTTGGTTTATATGGCGTATTAAAAAAACACGTGGTCACCTTATTGGTGGTCGCAATGCGTGAGTAATCTGCTTATCCTTACGCATTCTCGATAAGCTAAAATTTTAAAAGGGTGAGATAATGCCAATATACCGTTCTAGAACCACTACCGCAGGCAGAAACATGGCAGGTGCGCGCGCACTTTGGCGTGCCACAGGCATGAAAGATGATGATTTTGAAAAGCCTATCATTGCTGTGGTCAATTCATTTACTCAATTTGTGCCAGGACATGTTCACCTTAAAGACTTGGGGCAAATGGTTGCCCGCGAAATTGAAGCTTCGGGTGGCGTTGCCAAAGAGTTTAACACCATTGCTGTGGATGATGGCATTGCCATGGGTCATGGCGGCATGCTTTATTCGTTGCCTAGCCGTGAAATCATTGCTGATTCCGTGGAGTATATGGTCAATGCCCATTGCGCTGATGCTATGGTTTGTATTTCCAATTGCGATAAAATCACACCAGGTATGCTCATGGCTGCTTTGCGCTTAAACATCCCAGTGGTATTTGTTTCAGGTGGCCCCATGGAAGCAGGTAAAGTCACCATTGATAACCGTGAAAGGCATCTTGATTTGGTGGATGCTATGGTTATGGCTGCCGATGAAAATGAATCTGATGAAGATGTGGCTGCCGTAGAGCGTTCTGCCTGCCCGACTTGTGGTTCATGCTCAGGCATGTTTACCGCAAACAGCATGAACTGCCTCGCCGAAGCCCTTGGATTGGCATTGCCAGGTAATGGTTCGTTATTGGCAACACATAGCGACCGTCAGGAACTATTCTTGCAAGCTGGGCGCACCATTGTGGACATCACCAAACGTTATTATGAGCAGGATGATGAAAGTATGCTCCCCCGCTCTATCGCCACCTTTGAAGCCTTTGAAAATGCTATGGCGCTGGATATTGCCATGGGTGGCAGCACCAACACTGTATTGCACTTATTGGCCATTGCCCAAGAAGGCGAAGTGGACTTCACCATGAAAGACATTGACCGCATGAGTCGCAAAGTGCCTAACTTATGCAAGGTTGCGCCTGCGGTTCAGCATTATCATATGGAAGATGTACACAGAGCTGGTGGCGTGATTTCTATTCTTGCCGAGTTAGACAGAGGTGGCTTGATTCATCGCGACATCCCTACTGTTCACAGCAAAACCATAGGCGAAGGCTTGGATGCCAACGATATTGTGAATGAAGCCAACACCGCAGCCCGCGAAATGTATCGCGCAGCACCTGGCGGTATCCCTACCCAGGTCGCGTTCTCACAATCCGAGCGCTGGAAACATTTAGACACCGACCGCGAAAACGGTTGTATTCGTAGCATGGAACATGCCTACTCCAAAGAAGGCGGGCTTGCCGTGTTGTTTGGTAATATTGCCGAACGCGGTTGTATCGTGAAGACGGCTGGTGTCGATGAGTCGATTTGGAAATTCACTGGCACTGCCCGTGTCTTTGAATCTCAGGATGATGCTGTTTCTGCCATTCTGAACGATAAAGTTAAAGCAGGCGATACCGTCATCATTCGCTACGAAGGGCCTAAAGGTGGGCCTGGTATGCAGGAAATGCTTTATCCAACCTCTTACCTTAAATCCAAAGGTATGGGCAAGGTTTGCGCACTCTTAACCGATGGTCGTTTTTCAGGCGGCACATCAGGTTTATCCATTGGTCATGCCAGCCCAGAAGCTGCCGAAGGTGGTGCGATTGCTTTGATTGAAGATGGGGACACTATTGAAATTGATATTCCAAATCGCTCTATCAACTTGGCTATTTCAGATGATAAATTAAACCAACGCCGCGAAGTTATGGAAAGCAAAGGCAAAGATGCGTGGAAACCTTTAGGTCGTAAACGCAAGGTATCCAAAGCTCTTTGGGCTTACGCAGCGTTGACCACATCTGCTGATAAAGGTGCCGTGCGTAATCTCGACCAACTTAAATAGGAGATATGATGTTTAGTAAACTCAAAGCATTATTTGCCGAAGAAAGCAAAGAACCTGAAAAAAAGGAACACACCATTGCCTTGGCAGTCACCGCCTTGATGGTTGAAATCATGCAAGCTGATGATGATATTAATGCCAGTGAACATCAAGCGATTTTCAAAGCCATTGAGAAACGCTTTGAGCTTAATCACGATGAGGTTGAGGCACTTATCGAAGATGCTAAAGATGCGCAAAACAAAGCCATGGACTTGCATCAGTTCACATCATTAATTATCGACCATTACAGCACTGAGGAACGCATCGACATCCTCAAAGAGCTTTGGTTGATTGCTATGGCAGATGGTCATATTGATTCCTATGAGGAACACATGATTCGCAAACTTGCCAAGCTGATTGGTGTGTATCATGATGAATTTATCCAAGCCAAGATTGATGCACGTCAAGAAGTTATTGGAGGAAGATCTGTATAACTGATGTTACGCAGTCGGGCTAAAATTCGTCATTTCCACGCAAGAACACAGGAACGAGAAAATACATGGCAGAAAATCATGATTGAGGAAGTGCGACTCAAGGTGAAGGCGTAAGCCTGAGAAAGCACCCTGGGGTGTCAGTCGCGCATGCATGATGATGCTTCTCATGCGGGGCTAAAGCCCCACTTCCTATCCCGCGTTATTCACAAATACAGCCGCGCCCTTGCTTGCCCCTTTATTCGCAACAAATCTCTCATCAATCGTTAGTAAGCGCGGCTACGAGCGATTTCTTTAAAATTCGTTGCAAACAAAGGTTCTACGCAATCATCACGACGATTTATGAATAATGCGGGCTATATTTAGATCGCAGTATTACCGTTCATTTTTAACGAATAAAGGTATTACTGCAGTTTACGCGCTACAAATGAGAGTGGAGTCGTTCTTTCTCAACAAAGTGCGTAACATCAGCTGTATAAGTTGCAGCAACCCTCATTGAGTTGAGAGCAGACCTTAAGGTGTAATCCTTTCGATTCTCTCCACACATCTACACATTGGATTTTAACTCACCCACGATAGAGTTAGGCAGTATTGATTTGAGGGAGTGTGAATGACTGTTCATATCGTGGTTGCCAATCGGCTGATTAAAATCTTTGGCGCAATAATTAAAACATTAAGTTACCCTTTTCATGCCCTACTGCCCAATTTTCGTTTCACCATTCCTGAATATAGCGCTGCCAAGTGCAAGTCGAAACAACAACAAAAGATTCCCAAAGTGATTTGGCAGACCAACTTCACCAACCAAGCGTCATTTCCTGTGTATATCAACTATTTATTCAACCGCTTGATGTCGCTTTCGTATGACTACCGCTATGTCAGCACTGAAGTCCGCCTTGAGTATTTGGAAGCCAACGCTTCCCCTGAGATTGTCACCTGCCTACAAACAACTGACCAATGGCGCGGCACAAGCGGATTTATGGCGCATGTTTGTGCTGTGGAAAGAAGGCGGGGTGTATATGGATATTGATGCCCACCTTGTTTGGCCGTTGGCTTGGCTTATCAAACCTGAAGATGATGAGTTGTTTCTGATCAACAAACAGCATTACACCAATTATCTCATTGCTGCTGCACCCAACCATCCGATTTTGAAAGAAACCATAGATATTATCGTGGACAACATCCAAAACCGCAGGGTTGAGCAAAAAAACGCCCTCGATATTTTACGCAAAGTTATTGCAAGCTTAGATGAAAAAATACGCTTCGCATTGTTGGACATGCTGACAACCTTCCTACCGCTAAGAAGTGGCGGAGCAAGTTTTCAGATAACTGGGATTTATCAGCAAGGCGTGCTGGAGAAGTTGCTCGATTCATGATTTGGGGCGCTGATTTTCCCGCTGAAAATATAGAAGTTGTTGATTGGAATCATGTTGAACCTAGAATAAACAATGGTAGTTCTGAATGTCACGCGCTTAATCACCGTAGCGAAATATTTATTGGGAAAAATATCAATGGCTCAAATTGACCCAACTTCAAATGGGGTATCGCCTTTCACCATAAAGGTAGCATCCTTTTTTTTATTAGTGGGTCTCTTGCTTTTTCCTTTTGCTATAGCTGTTAGTAATTTTTTCTTTGCTTTATTATTGGTTACAGTATTTATACACCCAAGTATATTTCAACAAGGCTGGTTAGTGTGTTGGCGTGACTATAGGTATATTACCATAGGCATATTACTCATCATCGGCTTGAACTTTATCGGATCACTTTGGGGTCCTATGGACAACTTGGCGTTCCGTAAAATAGGCAAACAAATACTTTGGCTTTTTATTCCCATCATTATAGGGCTTGCTTATTATAATGCTTCGCTACGAAAACATGCTTTTATTGTTATTTCATTGTCCCTGTTTATCCACCTCATTTTAACAACACTTCAATATAATGCCCTCATCACCATACAGGCATTAGGCAGTAGCCGACTGGATGCATCTGGGTTTATCGGTCATTTATCACTTGGTTTTATTTATGGCATTTGGGCAGGCGCATTGATCATAGCAGCGCAAAAAATGCCCAAACTTTGGAAGTTTATTTGTTACACCCTCGTTATTTATACATTAGTTACAGTATTTATGGCGCATGGCAGAAGTGGTTATATCACAACTATCGCTTGCCTTTCTCTTGTTCTATTTAAAGTCACTTTTCCAAAACAATGGAAACTAAAACTTATGGTTTTCAGTATCTTCATCATTCTCATTTCTATTTTCGCGTTTAACTACGCACCTGTAAAAAATAAAATTAACAAAACGATTGATGGTGTTTCAACCGTTATCAATGGAAGTTGGAAAACAGCAGATATGCGCCTGAAAATTTGGATTGTAGCTTGGGAAGTTTGGAAAAATGACCCCTATTTTGGTGTAGGTACAGCAGGATACCCCGATGCTGCAAAGAAAGTTTTACAAACAACCAAAGTGGATTATTTACAACTCAATGATGCTGAAAAAAATATTTTTTATGGTCACCCTCATCATGAGTTTTTATTTGCACTTACTCGTTGGGGACCTCTGGGTTTATTCGCATTACTATTTCTTTGTTACCATTGGGTACGTACTGGTTGGACAACAGACTGGGATCAAAACACAATAAATGCTTATTTGATTACAGCCAGTGGAGTTAGTGTGATTCTACATGGTCTCACAGAGCCTAGCTTAAATACACATTATTCCACGTTGTTTGCTATTGTTGTATTGGGTTTTGGGTTAAGTAAAAGCCAAGAGAAAATTTAGTATGAACATCCTGATTGTTCGCAATGATAAGCTTGGCGACTTTATCACCGCTCTTCCCGCTTGTTACATCCTAAAGCAACACCTGCCTGATTGTCGCATCACCGTGTTGATTTCGCCCATCAACCAAAGCATTGCAGAGGCTTGTGATTTTATTGATGATGTGATTGTCGATACTGGGCAAAGCAGCACCCAACTCGCAAAAATACTCAAACAACATCACTTTGACCTGTCATTCACCCTGTTTTCCAATACGCGCGTAGCTTTAGCGCAATTTCTAGCGCGCATACCTAGGCGCATTGCCCCTGCCACCAAAGTTGCCCAAGTATTTTACAATAAGCGTATCACGCAACGCCGCTCACAAGTCAAGATGGCAGAGTTTGAGTATAATATGGCTTTGATTCAAAGTGCTTTTCCTGATATGGATACCAACTACCCTCAACCTTTGCTTCAACTAGCCAAAAATGATGCTTTAACGCAAGAAGGTAAACATATTATAACTTTTCACTGTGGTTTTGGCGGGTCATCCGATGCCAACTGGACAGTATCTGAATATATAGAACTGGCAAAAAGCATTGTAGATATAGCGAATATCCAAATTTTATTCGCTTTTGGTCCAGGTGATGAAGCCTTTTTAGCAGAGTTTGAAAAAAACAAAGGCGAGCTAAATGCACAAACCTATGTTTCTAAAGCAAGTGTTGCCGACTTTTCTGCTTTGATTGCTTCATTTTCGCTGTTTATCAGCACATCCACAGGCACGTTTCACCTTGCCTCCGCCGTTGGCACACCCACCATGACCTTTTTTGCGGATTCATTGTTTGCATCAAGTCAACGTTGGAAAGGTATTGGTGATGAATCTTTGCAACACAACTATATGCTGCCGCAGGGTAAAAAAGAAAGACAAGACATGTTTGAAACAGTTAAAAATGATTTAAAAGAACTGGTACAAAAGCTTACGGCTTAGGGTTGTTTTTCTCATACAGTTTTAAGTATTTCACCGTTGTGCCTAAGCCATGAAAAAAGGCAATCACCAAACCTTCAAAACCACAAAACATGCCCTTGCGAAAAAAGTAGCTCTTGATAAAAGCAAACAGTCCTCGACCTACCCCTGCCAACACCGAAACTTGCTTTTTACCCTGCATATCATTGGCATAAATCTCAGAGTAACTTTGAATTTTCACCAAAAAGTCTGCCACAGAATCAAACGAATAATGTTCAATCGGTGCATGTAGTTTTTTAATGTGTAAACCTTTGCTTTCAATCGTTTCATGCACTTTGGCATGAGAGAAGTTGGTTACCCCACGATGATAAAGCCGCACAATATATTCAGGATACCAGCCACAACATTTGATATGTTTACCGCGATAATAATTATCTCGGCGCACTTGGTAGCAGCTTTGCGTATCCAAATTGATACTTTGCAATTCCTTGGCTAACTCAACCGACACCACTTCATCTGCATCCAAAGAAAACACCCAATCATGGCTGGCAAGCGTAGATGCATGTTTTTTGGTTTCGCCAAAACCGAAAAACTCGCCCTCAAAGATTTTGACATTGGGAAATTTAGCAGCAATGTCTAAGGTGTTATCGGTTGAACCATTATCGTAAATGATAACCTCTGGAAAGCTGCTTAATGAAGCAAGGCATTGCTCAAGCTTGCGCTCGGCATTTTTAGTAATCATCACCACCGATATATCAGGCATCAACGACCTCCCTCAATGTTTGCAGCAAACGATTCAGGTGTTCTTGTTTATCAAACTTATCCTGCACCACGTCCAATCCCTTATCGGCATATCTAAGGGCTGTTTCAGGTGATTGATACAACACATTCAGCGCATCAAACAAACTTTGGGCATCCGTCGATTCAAACAACAACCCTGTTTTTTGGTGACTTATAATCTCAGGTACGCCACCACGATTACTGCCAATCACAGGTATACCCACACTCATCGCCTCAATCAGCACCAAACCAAAGGTCTCTTCAATGGTGGGTAATATCAACACATCACAAGCTTGCATCAGTTCCTTGGGGTTATCCACAAAGCCCGTAAATACCATCTGTTGTTCAAGCCCTGCATCAACGACCTTTTGCTTCAATCTTTCAAGATAACTTTCCTGCATGGGATGCCCCACAATCAAAGCTTTGAAAGGAAGACCTTTATCTTTAGCAATCTTTAGCGCAGCCAATAAAAACTCATGCCCTTTATCATAATCAATGCGCCCAACAAGGGCGATAAGGAAATGCGAACCATCCGCATCATACTGCGTTCTTCGTTGCTGAATCACTTGTTTATCCGCTTGTTTTGCAGGCGAAACACCCAAGTAATTGACTGAAATAGTAGGTTGCACATCTTCTGGGATAAACCGCTTCAAATCTTTCGCCATGGTTTGGGTGATTGCCATGATATGGTCGATGTTTTTATACAGAAAGCGATGAAAAACACTGTCTTTTCGGCTTGGGAACTGCATATGCCGTGTCAGCATAATTTTGGGTTTATTTTTTGAAAAAATCTTAGCCAATACCACCAGCGTTAAATCATGGTTCCAATGCAAATGGATAATTTCAATGCCGTGTTTATCAATCACATTGGCTAACTTTAATGCTGCAAACAGTGGTAAATAACGTGCTGTTTTTTTGATGCTGATGACAGGCTTTTGTTTTAAAAGTGGAGCAATCTGCGAACCTTGACCAACCACTTGAAGCACATCACATTCATCGTGTAACGTATTACAAATATCAGCATAATAAAGCTCTAAGCCACCTTTATTCGGCGAGCAACATAGCTCCATCACTTTGAGTTTACTCATCATTCACTTGCATCAAGCTATTATGCTGCCAAGCATTCAGTAACACTTGTACTTGCGCTTTCAGCCGTGTTTCAGCCGCTTGAATTTGCTTAGGCTCACCTTCACTGTAAGTTAACCTATCCAAGCTCCGCACCACCAAAGCTTCATTTTCTTCAATGCGCCCTGTCATAGCATCGCGCCCAAAAATGACACTGGGTTTTACACTATCATCAACTATCGATATGCCCAAGCTGGCATAACGGCTCTTTTTCCAGCCTGCCAAATCAATAATCGTTGGAATCAAATCAATTTGACTGCTCAATCTATCGTCAAGACCAGCTTCAAGGTTGGGTGCAAGTATCAACAGTGGAATACGGTATTGTGCGCGCATATCAGGGTGAGGCATATTGCCGCTGGCATGGTCGGCAAGGAGTATAAAAATAGTATTTTTGGCGTAATCAGACTTGGCAACGCCATCAAAAAACTTACCCAATGCCCAATCGGTATAATACATGGTATTTAAAAATCGTTCTGCATCAGAATCACCATCAAACTTCTTAAAGCGCGGCTCAGGCAATGCCCAAGGCGTATGTGTACTCACTGAAAACATCACACTCAAAAATGGCTGCTTGGTTTTAGCATATAATTCATGACCTTTCATAAACAGGTCATAATCCCAACCACCCCAATGCGACTTGGGCGGATTAGGGTGCAATGATGTTAAGTCTTCAGAACCATAATAGGTGTCGAAACCCGCAAGCGCAGAAACTTTATCCATATAAAACGAATGACGGTATGAGCCGCTGAGAAATGAAGTGGCATAACCTTGCTGCTTGGCAATATCACCCAACCAACCCACACCATTAACCTCAATGCCTTCGCCAATACCACCTGCCCCTGGCACACGAGGAATGCCTGCAATCACTGCGGCAATACCATCAATGGATCGTTGCCCATTGGCATAAAAATTAGTGTAAAGCCGACCTTTTTTGGCTAAGGCATTGTAGTGAGGTGTGACACCATACGATTCTTTACCTGCAAGCTCACGGGTGATGTCAATAAAATCAGGGTCCCAACTTTCCAGCAACAAAACCACCACATTCAGCTTCCCTTGCTCAGGGTATATACTGCTGCGCTCACGCATCAAGGGGTAATCAGGATTGGGATATGTTTCATACTTGGAGTGATAAATCGTTTGCACAATCGCTTCAGCATCCTGCTCTGGCATAAAATCTGGCACACGCATTTTTGACGCATTTAAGCTATGCAAAGTGGCAAACACGCCGTTTAATGTTAAATGTCCTTGCGCCATACTGCCCTCATTGTAGGCAAACACTGTTTTGATAGGCTTGCTTTCAATACCGCCACGCATGGTTAGCAAGATGATAAGAAACATGCTCACAAAAAATGGTATGCGCATCCAGCCCATGCGTATATGCTGGATGTCTGTTGGCGGCATCATATACCGATGCCAAAGCCTTGCCGATACCGCCATGACCACAGCAAAAGCCATGAAATATATCCAATAAGCAGACAGCACCATATCCAACATCGAACCCATTGATGTGTCCAAGGCGGCTGCCAGCTCTTGCCCTGTATGCCTATGCACCATGCCGAAATATAATAAATCGCCAATGCCCATCATGATAAAGGAAAATAGCACCACAAAAGCATACCAACTTACTAGCTTTAAATACCACTGCGACACAAGCCATTGCAGTGGTAAATAGGCCAACAAAAAAGGAATGCCTAAAAAAATCATGGTAATAGAAGCATCCATAAACCACGCACCTTTCAGCATGGCATACAAGGTTTGTCCCAAGCTTAGGTCGGCAAACTCATGCGGATACACCCATAAAAAAGCAAGGCGAAGCAAAAGGAACAGAAGTAAAAATACGGCAAATAAGCGTAGAAAAAACCATGTTGGTCGTTGCCGAAGGTTTAGGCTTTGCATCGCAGACACCTCGCTAGCGCCAAAAAGAAGATAAATGGGTCAAGCAGATAGTCCCATAGGTTATTGGATTGCAACAAGCCCATAATCCAAGCCAATACCGACAACATCAGCATACTGGCAAGTACAACGTAGCCCCGAACAAAGGCAAACAAACTCAAACCCAACACTGCAGCCAACATATAGCCATTGGCATAACCCCAAACATAAGGGTCCATGTTGCCCATGCCCAAAGTAAGTGGGTAAAACACTAAACCAACCCCTGCAACTGCCCAAGTCAGTAACTTACGCTCACCTTGGGCAAACAAACATTGACTCGTCATGATGTGATACATGGCAAGCCCCAGCCAAACCGTGCTGATGATACTCAAATCACCAGTCAGTCCTCTCAGCCACCATACAGAACCATAAACAAAGGGATAAATCGTCAGAGGCAAAACAATAAGCAGCACAAGCCACTTTGTTTTCAATGCGGCATCAGGGCGCAAGCAATGCAGCCACGACAAACACAACCAACCTAAAAATAAAGTTAAACCCAAAGTCATGGCTTCACCTTACCCATCACTTGCGTCAACCAAGCCCGATTAAATTGCACATGTTTGATATGTTTACGGTTCGCCGTGTACAGCAAATGCCAGACACCATCTTTGCCTTGAACAATAGCTGGATAGGAGTATGCCTCACCCTGTTGACCATCTTCAAATGTATACACCACCCGCCATTGACCTTCCAAGTCATCCGTCACAGCAAGGGTGAGGTCTTGACGATGCTCGGGGTTATGATTGCCAATCCAAACCCACAAGTTTTCATCTACTTTAGCAACAATTTGCGCGGAATTGGGATTGGGCAGTTCGGTGAGTGTAAAGTCTTGCCACGTTTGCCCTTCATCTGTGCTTTTAAGGCGAATCACCTTCCAATCGTTGGTATGTGAACCTGAACGCATAAAAGCATAGGTTTCATCATCCTTACCTTGAACCAGCGATGGTTGTATCCCGCCACTATGTCCAAACATTCGAACTTTTTCGATGACTTCAGCATCTTTTGAAATTCGCAACAACTCAGGAAATTGTGCTGCAAACTCATGATAAACAGGCAGCAACATACTGCCATCTTCGAGTGCATACATAGTATTGCGCACCAGTGTACTCACATTGATGAAGGGTGAAGTGATTAACTTCTTTGGCTGACCCCAATGTTTGCCCAAATCAGGCGAAGTCATCACATTGATGCTGCTTCCAGCCCATCCACCATACGAAACAGTCACAAAATAAAGCCACATCTGATGTTGCTTATCCACAAACACCAGCGGATTACCAATCTTGCCAATATAACGCCCCAAGTCCTCACCCAGTTGCGGCACATTGAGTATGCCTTGGGGTGCTGACCAGATCTGTGTTTTTACATCAAAATAACTTTGGAAAATTTGTACATCTTTGCCACCTTCACGCGAGCCACCAAACCAAAAGGCAATCAAATCACCCGATGGCAAGACTGTTGTGCTTACACTATGGCTGGAGAGTTGCCCCGCATTGGGAACCAGCTGAGTTTGATACAAAGGTTGTACAATATCACTCTTTTCAATACTCGGCCAAGCAATGGGTGACCAAGTCGGTTTTCGCTCTACCGATTGCCATGCAAGGACTGCGGCAAGCAGCCAAAGCCCAATAAAAATGTATTTGAATAATGGCTGCAAACGCAATGCGTTTAGCCTTGTTGAAAGTAATAAATAGCGTAGAAAATAGATAACCCAACAACAGTGCCAAACCAATGTTTGGGTTCTTTATGCCCCAGCATCAAGCTGAATGAATATGCTTTTCTGGCTCTATCTTTCCAAGGCGTTAAGCGCGGAAAAAACAACGGCACATGCTCCGACCACTTGGCATAACTCTCACCAAACAAATCAACCATACGTTCGGCTTCAATACCAATCACAACCTTATAAATCCAAACAAAAATAACCGCTGCAACCAATGCCGCAATCACATTATTGCCCAGCACACAAAAACCAATGAACATGGTACTGTTAAACACATACAAAGGGTTGCGCGTAAAGGCATAAGGACCAGTGGTTGCAAGCTCTGCATCTTTATCAATATAGCCCAATGCCCATGTCCGCCCCATTTCACCCAAAATGACAATGATTGAACCAAGGCATAGCGACTCCAATGTGGGATTGGCAAAGAAAATAACGATTAAAGCTGCAATGCCTGTTAATCGGGGCCTATGATGATAAAAGAAGTCCTCATAAGGGTTTAATGGTTTATTTTTATTTTCACTCATGATTTAGAATACTCCGTTAGGCGCACAACAATACGTCCAATTTTCAATTTTGCAGTAATTTTTAGTGGAATGGCTCGTGCATCATTGGTTAACCAAATTTTAATCACCCCCACGCTGGTGAACACACCTTCCGTTTTCAGTTCGGGCTGAATCACTAGGCAGTCCACCCACTTACCCCACGGTGCTTTAATCCGTTCGTGTTTCAACAGTTTTACTGTCACATCATACTTTTTTTCCGAATCAAACACGGGAATGGACAAAGGTTTAGCTTGGCTTGGTGGGCTCATGCGCGTCAAATAAAAAGCATCAATCACATTGAGATGACCTTTGGGTACATCAAACATCGTGGTTTTATCATTCTTCGTAAATTCCACTTTATCTTCTTCATACAAATAGCGAACAAACTTCTTGGCTCGATAATCACGTTCGAGTTGATCTGTGGAAAAGAGTGTGCTCTGCATCTCCCCATTCAAGCAAACACCTTCTGAAATCAGTGTGTCGCGAACTCGCTTAAACAAATCGATAAAACCATTGGTTCGAGCAAAATTATAAATACGATAACCACTGTCGCCTTTTTTGCTGACTTCAATCTCTGCATAACCCGCGTTGACAAACTCCCAATTGACGGAAAACTTGTATTTTTCGCCGATAAAAGGGAAGCAGTCCGTTGCGGAAGCAGCTTGTTGGGGGGAAAGTAGCAGCCCAAGCATGATGAACAGTATTTTAAACATCATTCCTACCTTTACCTTTGGCTTGGATGCTTAATACATGCTTTAGCATCATAGCAGCTTGAATCATATCCATACATATGAAATTATCACAGGTCTTTTGAATACAAGGTCCGCAATCAGGGTTGGACTCCACATGATAATCTTGCGAACCATGCGGCGCATTACGCGCTCTTGGTGTTGGTCCCCAAAAGCTGATGGTTGGTGTGCCTAATGCCGCTGCCAAATGCAAAACACCCGTGTCGGCTGCAATGACGGCAAAACTCTTCTGAAAAAATACGCATAATTCAGGGGTTGAAAGGCGTTTGGGCAACACATAACCCAAACCTTGTTCATTAAGCTGCTTGGCTTTGGCTTCTTCTTTGGCATTACCCCAACAAAACACAATGTTATAACCTTTATCCTTAAGCGTTTTCCCCACTTCAAGCCATGTCTTGTCTGGTAACTCTTTGGTGGCAAATGAACCACCAAGGTTGAACACCACCCAAGGCTTTAAATCATCCAGTTCAGCGGGTAGCTCCGCTTCAAACTGCTTATAAATGCGTGGTGCTTGATAAGGAATAGGTTTTGCTAAATCTTTATCCGACAACCATGGTGTTTGGGCAATTCTTCGCACCTGTTGTGCGATATTCACCTCATCAGGATGCGGCTTGCTCGCATATTCAAACCATGACGCAGGTTTTTCACGGATAATAGAAGAATCAAAGCCATACACTTTTTTGCAAATCAATCGCGCCAATAGCGATGACTTGATTAAACCTTGAAAATCCAAAGCCAAATCAAACTTTTCAGCCCGCAGTTGTTTCACCACCCGCCGCACTTCGCGCCAAGGGTGTTCGCCTTTCATCGCCACTTCATGTACCACCACTTCAGGCGGCAACACCTCGGTCACAAAGCTAAAGCGGCTGTCCACCAACCAATGCACTTCATCCACTTCTGGTCGCGCCAACACGTCATCCAAGGCAGGAAGCGCGTGGATAATGTCGCCAAAGGCTGAGAGTTTTACGATTAAGACTTTCACTTACGAACCATCGGCACTCTACCACTCATGTTTTGGTATACACGCCAAGGCAATAACAATAAACCTATCCATACCCATACAAAAGAAGGCATGACTGGTGTCATGCAGCCTCCCCCTGATGTGCCATCAATTGATGCTTCCGTGACTGTGTTGGTTGTGTTGGTTGTGTTGGTTGTGTTGGTTGTGTTGGTTGTGTTGGTTGTGTTGGTTGCTGGCACTGTTGCCCTCGAATCATAATCAATACGCTCAACATAAGCATAAAGGGGGGTCTGCTGATAACTAAAAGGCCCTGCCCAAGTATCCACACCTGTCGTTGCCCAAAGATTACTAAAAATCCGCATAGCATGAGAAGGCAAGGTCTGACCTTGATTGGAAACACTATGCAAAAGGACATCATCCACATACCAATCAATGCCAATATCCGTCCAAGCAATGGTATACCTATGGCTAGCCATAGAAGCATCAAAGCCCAAAGGCAGCAACACTTCATGCCCCCCAACACCATTCACATAGTAGTTGAATTGTACTTTAGTCGTGTCCTTACCTAAAAATTCAATATCAATTTCATCATGTGGCTGACCATCACTTGAGCCTGTGTACAAAAACAAACCTGTAACCACGCCTGAAGCCTTAGCGACTTGCGCCGTAAAGGTGACTGAACCAAAAGGCAGTAGTTTAACGCTGCTATACTCTCCCGATGCATACATCTGATTAGAACATTGTATCACATTTGAAACACAAGGTGCATCATCCAAGCGTAAACGTAAGCTGCTGTTGGATGGCGTATTGACAAAAATATCCACATGATCACTGCGCCAGCCCACTTGAAATGGTGTGCTATTGCTCCAACCATCAGAGGTTCGCCATGTATTCGCATCTATCACGGTCATACTATCATGTATACTTATCGTTGGAACCGCAACCGCCGCATGACTTATATGCATACTTGCCCAACATACAACACAGATCCAAGCCATCTTTATCATTCGCCAATGGTAATTTGATTATGATATAATAACCATGAATTTTTACCCTTGCTATCCCAACATAAAACGCCCACCTTTCAGCATAATCATGGAATCAGGGAGCGTGTATAGCAATGATAGAGCATTGGCACATTTGGCTGATTATCGCCTTTATCTTATTAATCATCGAAATGATGAGCGGCACTTACTTTCTTTTGGCACTCGCAGGTGGTGCAGCCATCACCGCAGCTTTCGTGGGGTGGCAAGAGCCAAGCTTAACCACGCAATTGTTTGTGTTTGCCGCAGCATCTGCTGTTACTTATATATTACTGCTTTCATTTCGCAAAAAGAACGACGTTACCAATTCCGATGGCACAACCCACATGATTGGGCAGCAAGTTGAAGTCATTGAGAGCATTCAGAACCAAGGCAGAGTGAAATACAAAGGTGTCTTATGGCAAGCCAAATCGGAAGATAACATTGAACAAGGAAGTTTTGCTGAAATCATTGAAGTAGATGGCAGCACACTCACCGTGAAAGCTTTGAAAGAATAAATTAAACGAAACACAGGAGTTGATATGTTAGACACTGGATTAGTCCTCACCCTATTTTTAGCCGCAGTTGTCATTGCCTTTGTCTTCAAAGGCATCGTGGTGATTCGCAGCTCAGAGCGCATGATTATTGAGCGTTTTGGCACTTATGTTCACACCCTTGAAGCAGGCATCAACTTCATCATTCCTTTTGTGGATAGACCGCGTGAATTTATTTGGAAAAAACCACCATCAGATAGTGCATTAAGCCGCCTTTTGGGTGAATCTTCCGACTACCTACACCACCAATCTTGCCGCCACAGCACGCATAGATATTCGTGAAACTGTGCTCGATATGCCTTCACAAACCGTGTTTACCAAAGATAATGTCAGCGTACATATCAATGCCCTGCTCTACATTGAAATCACCAATCCCCATGATGCCGTGTATCGAATTTCTAATTTGCCCAATGCCATTGAGAAGTTAACCCAAACCACATTGCGTAGCTTGGTGGGTGAAATGGAGTTGGACAAAACATTATCTTCACGCGAACAAATCAACACCCGCCTTCAAGTGATTCTTGATGAAGCCGCCGACGATTGGGGTGCGAAAGTCAAACGTGTTGAAATTCAGGATTTGGAAGTACCGACTGAAATTCAAGCCGCCATGGAAAAACAAATGCGCGCCGAACGTGATAAACGCGCTGCAATCTTGGAAGCCGAAGGTATGCGAAAATCTGCCATCCTCAAAGCCGAGGGTGAAAAGGCATCGGCTGTGTTGGTCGCCGAAGGTAATCGCACGGCTCGTATCTTAGAAGCTGATGGTGAAAAAGAAGCATTAAATAAACTCAAAGAGACATTGGGCGCTGAATTTAGCCAGTATTTGCTTGCTGTGCGTTATTTAGAAACCATGAATCATATCGGCACACAAACCGAAGGCGATAAAACTATCTTTATGCCCATGGACGCAACCGCTACACTGGGCGCAATCGGTGGTATTCAAGAACTATTCAAAGGAAAATCATAATATGGCAGAATGCGGCACAAAACAAATCGACCCCAACGCAAAACAACCCATCCAAGGGATTAAAAACATCATCGCCGTAGCATCGGGAAAAGGCGGCGTTGGCAAATCCACCACGGCCGTCAACCTTGCTGTGGCAATGGCGCAAAATGGACATAAAGTTGGCTTATTGGATGCCGACATTTACGGACCATCCATGCCCAACATGTTGGGGCTTAAAGGTCGAAAACCTGAAGTGGATACTGCAAGTAAAACCCTTTATCCGCTTGAAAACTTTGGTGTCAAAGTGATGTCGATTGGTTTCTTGGTGCCTGATGACCAAGCCATGATTTGGCGCGGACCTATGGTGGCTGGTGCGCTGAAACAACTGCTGCAAGATGTGGCATGGGGCGAGCTTGATGCGCTCATCATTGATATGCCACCTGGCACAGGTGATGCCCAACTCACATTATCGCAAACCGTGCCTGTCACTGGTGCAGTGGTGGTCACCACCCCGCAAGATATTGCTTTGATTGATTGCAAAAAAGGCATTCAAATGTTTGATAAAGTGCATGTTCCTACGCTGGGTATTGTGGAAAACATGAGCGTGTTCATTTGCCCACATTGCAATGGTGAATCCCACATATTCGACCAAGGCGGCGCAGAAGCATTAAGTAAAGAATTTAAAACGGATGTGATTGCCCAAGTCCCACTCAACATGGGCATTCGCGAAAATGGCGATGCAGGCACACCCATTGTCGCTGCCCTACCCGACTCCAAAGAAGCAAAAATCTATAAAGATTTAGCCAAAACAGTCATGGATAAAGTCACTACACTTAACAAACGCAAAATCACTATTCCTGTGATGGCTGGCTAAGATGGCAAACTTTCCTTGTTTTGTCCTTGATAGCCAATATCAAGGACAAAACAAGGCGTATAAACATAAATATAAGGAGAAGAATTAAATGGTAGAATGGAATGAAAGTAATTTATCAGGCTTAGGCGTTGTTTTTATTCGTAACGTTTTTGGAACAATCGAAAAAATAGAGCCATCTCTTCGGCGAATCTCAACCTCTTCATTTTGAGCTGTGTTTAATAATTCGGAAAGGTTTTGCCGAGCTTCTGAATAAGTAAATACTTTCATTTTCTACTCCACAACTTTGATTTTAAGGTCATACGCCACTTGCTTCATTCTTTTATCCAAGGTTATCAATGGGCATGACAATTGTTTTGCGCATTGTAGAAAATAAGCATCATAGGCATAAATATTGTATTCAAATGCTAATTTAATCGCCTGTCGGATATCCACAGCAACTAACCTGACAGGAATTAAACCAGTAATTTCAAATGCAGCTAATGCTTCATCTTTTGTAAGTCTGTTTCGCTTCACCATAGCTGATAATGCATTGCCAATTTCATAGGGTAATATCTCTGGAGATATTGTATTGGCTTTTGATGTAAGCTGGATGATATTGTCTTTTTCTGGCTCATCTAAAGCCACAGTTAAAAAGATATTAGTATCTGATACAAGATTCATGTGGACAATTGTACAATAGAATGTGTCGAAGATGTCAATCATGGAACTCACGCAGCGGTTGTCGAGAGTGCATAGGGGATACGACATTTATTTAATATGATGTGACGATGGCACGTTCAATAAGAATAGAATACACGGATGCGATTTATCACGTTACGAGTCGTGGTAATGCACAAGCAGATATATATTTAGATGATTCAGATAGGCTGTTGTTTTTAGAAACATTCGCCCAGGTGGTGCAGCGTTTTGGCTGGTTATGCCATGGGTATTGTTTAATGGACAATCATTACCACCTTCTGATACAAACACCGCAAGCCAACCTTTCCAAGGGGATGCGACACCTCAATGGCGTTTATACACAGCGGTTTAACCGTAAGCATAGGCGGGTTGGGCATGTGTTTCAGGGCAGGTATAAGGCAATTGTGGTTGAGCGCGATAGCTATTTGCTGGAGCTGTGTCGCTATATTGTTCGCAACCCTGTTGCTGCGCATATGGTAGAACAGGTGGGTGACTGGTCATGGAGCAGTTATCAGGCGACAGCAGGTCTAAAAACGCCTCCGCCATGGCTGTATGTTGATTGGATTTTGTCGCAGTTTGGTTCGACATCTGGGGAATGCAGGGCGCATTACAAGAAGTTTGTTGCTGATGGTGTGGGGCAAAAATCTGTATGGGAAGGCTTATCGCAACAAATTTATCTTGGTGCTGATGATTTTATTGATCAGGTTAAATCAAACTTAACTGTTGATCGGGATTTGTCTGAAATTCCAAAGATGCAGTGGAAACCAGCTGCTAAACCTTTGCAGGCTTACGAAGCTGAAACAGATCGCCGCCATGAAGCTATGGCTATGGCGTATTTAGAGGGTGGTTACAGCATGAAGGTCATCGCTGATCATTTTGGTGTTCATTATGCTACGGTTAGCAGAGCAGTGAAAAAGTGGGATAAAATGTATGATTGCAAGACTTGACCCTGAAGCTACAAATTGGAGTATTTTTTGTGCAAAAATGAGCGTTAGCGATTGCACAAAGATGCGGAAATTTGTGGTCCTAGAATGGGATGTCATCGTCAAACGTATCATCAACCACAGGGAAAGATTGTCTTTTCTTAGGTATTGTAAGATCAAGTTTGTCCTCCCTTGCTGTTAACCAACTTATACCCTCTGGTGTAATCCTATAAAGAAAATAGTCATTTCCATTCATATCAGAGTCAACATTTTGCAAAATGAGCTTTTTATCCAGCAGCTTAGAAATGCCCAGTCCAAGTGCCGTGTCTGCATAGCCAATAGATTCTAGTTTTTTCAAGATCCCAATGGTTTGCACCGTTTGCTGATGTAGTATAGAGCTAATAAAGTTGTTAAAATTACAACCTCATAATCTTGTAAGTCTTCAAGTTGATGCGAACCACTTTTAATGACTGGTGCAGAAATAATACGATTATCTTTTTCTAATTCGTTTTTGATATTTATTTTTATATTATTTTCTAGTTCTTCGTATCCGCTTTTTGAGTCGGTTCTATAGAAAATAACAGGACGATGCTGAATGTCGAAAGGAAGTTTTATTACGCATCTGTCTGTCACAGAGTATTACGACTGGCGTATTAAATGCTAAAGCATACCCAAGCTCTAACCATACATTAGGGTTGTCTGTACTAACTTCTGCAATACATATAGATGCTTGTTTTATAGATTCTTCAATTTTTTCAATTATAGGTTGAAGCCCAAGAATAGTATCAGCGCGCAATGGTTCTACACCTGATGAAATAAGTGCGGGTCTAATTGTCTCTGTATGCGTTTATCAAATGCACCATCATTATCAAACTCTTGAATTACGAAACACGTAGGCTTGTTATCTTCCATATGTTTTTTCTCTTTTAAGAGCTAACCGCGAGGATGCGAAGCGTCCTCGACAACTACTTATTATACGGTTTCTGTATAGCTGCTTCATATATAGCTACCGTAGCTTATGGTCGGGTAATATCAAGCCCGTCTGTAACTATTCAGCATAATAAAGCTTGACAGGTTTATTGGTCAGAAACTGCCAAATGACGTGTTGTTAGGGTTACCTTTGGGATTGCTGATGCAATGCTTTCTGATAGCCAACAGCGCATTTAAAGAGAGCGCCTTTCGGTTACCTACAAGTAAAATATTCAGATCGGTCAGGCATCATTCTGTGGCCAAAAAACCGGGTTTAAAAAGCTGTGTTATCATTCCCCCATGAGCAACATAGAGATTGAACAATCCATTAAAGCAGTCCGCGAACTTCTCAGTAAGGAGACAGGGTTATCTCCGGCTTTCAAGGCAGCGATGAGCATCATGTTCATCGCAGTATCTATCTTGCTTGGTAGACTTAATCTAAATAGTAAAAACAGTAGCATACCTCCTTCATCTGACCCTAACCGTAAACGGACCAGTAAGAGCAAAGGATTGAAACGTGGCGGTCAGCAAGGTCATATCGGCACGACACTGAAGCAATTCGATGATGTGGATGAGATTAAAGAGTTGTCCATTGATCGAAACACCTTGCCGGACAAGGTATACACCCATGCAGGCTTCGAGCGGAGACAGATTGTAGATATTGATATTCGGCGCATCGTTACTGAGTATAGGGCTGAGGTGTTGAAGGATGAGAAAGGCAAACGCTATGTCGCACCCTTTCCTGATGGGGTGACGCGTCCTGTGCAATATGGCAATGGCATCAAGGCGCATGCCGTGTATCTGTCGTACTTTCAGTTATTGCCCTATGGACGCATCGAAGATTATTTCCGTGATCAGTTACAGATCCCAATCAGCAGTGGAAGCATTTGTAACTTCAATCAGGATGCCAGTAAACGACTGAAACCTTTTGAGACATGGCTGACCACAAAGCTAAGCCAATCATCTGTACTGCATGCTGACGAAACAGGTATCAATGTTAACGGCAAGCGACATTGGCTGCATTGCAACAGCAACCGTTCACTGACTTATTTCTATCCTCATGTGAAACGCGGTAAAGAGGCCATGGATGAAATGGGCGTGCTACCGCATTTCTCTGGCGTTTTGTGTCATGACCACTGGAAACCGTATTATCGTTATGAATGCACGCATGCCTTATGCAATGCTCACCATCTCAGAGAGCTGGAGCGAGCATGGGAGCAGGATAAGCAGCAATGGGCAAAGCAAATACAAAAATTGTTACGCAAGATGAACAGCGCCGTCCATGATGCTGGTGGTTGTTTATCGGCTGTGACCGGTGATGCATTCAGAAAACAATACAGGGCTGTGCTTCTGGAGGCAGATGCTGAATGCCCGCCTCCAGATGAGAGGGATCGTCAGGGGAAAAGGGGTAGGTTGAAGCGGTCAAAATCAAGAAACCTGCTGGAACGCCTAAGGAAATTTGAGGATGACGTGTTGCGATTTATGGATGTGATTGAGGTTCCATTTACCAACAACCAGGGCGAAAGGGATCTGCGTATGACCAAGGTACAGCAGAAAGTATCGGGTTGCTTTCGATCCTTCGATGGCGCTACGGCATTTTGCCGTTGCAGAAGTTACATCTCTACATGCAGAAAACAGGACCTATCTTCCAGCAAGGCGCTGCGACTGCTGTTTGACGGCGAAAAACCCGCCTTTATGATGGGAGCTGAATAGTTACATATTTTTCAATAATTTCTTCAATTGCTTTTTTCTTTGTAATTGCCTTGTGAATAGAAATCAGATTTAAATAGATTGATGTATCGGGAGATATTATTGTATTGATTCTGCTGTAATTTTCTCGTCTATATTTTTTTTTGACGCTCTGCATTGGTCTGTGCTTTTTTAGCTCCATCTTTCATTTTTATTTCTCCTTGATGTTACTGCATAACACTATCACGTTACGCAGTAACTTAACGCTTCAGGTAAAAACCCACAATATATTTTGGGTAAAATTGCGCTATTTGTGCAGTAATTCAATCATTAATACACATCTTTTATATGCCCTATTTTTACAACTAGAACCACCATTCTATCATCTTTAATTTTACAGATTACACGGGGTTTTCGACACGGTAGCGCCAAAGGTCTGCAAGGTTTCCCTTCAGCTCTTTACCAAGAGTTCTTGGGGCATCCCGCTCGGCAACCTTGGTTTTTAAGTAGTCCAAAATTTTCTTTGCGACAGGCTTGTTTAACTTAGACAATACCTTTTGAACTTTGGCATCAAACTCAATCACCCAGCCCAAGCGAAGCCTCCATTTTTTGCATTGAAATCACTTTGCTTCGCCCTGCTTTAATGTCGGATAAATATCTTCTAAATCTTCAAGGTAATTAACCAGCGCCTCCTTAATGTAAAAGGATTTTTTGCGCCCTGTTTCGTTTGCTAAATCAGTGAGCCGTTGCTCCATGTCATTGGGTAGTCTAACTGAAATTGTCATCTGTTGCCTCCACAGTAAAGATACTGTAAACATGTAACCAATAATATTCAAGCGTTGTCAATAGTGACGCTTTCTTCTCGGGTATTTGCTCTTTGAAAGTATATATGCAAGTATGTTTTTATCAGAAAAGTAGCATAATAATTAAATTGTGTACTCACTACACAATTTCAACTTCGTGAAATTGTTACGTTCGGCTTCGCCTTTTATTATGCTGCTTGAAAAAGAGAGGTTTGCTTTTATGTCGATTGCTATTTTACGCACAGCTAAACTAAAAACACTTGGCAACATTGCTGGATCTGCTGCGCATGTTTCGCGCAGCAGAGACACTCCCAACGCTGATCCCGTGATAGATAATATTACACTGGTTGGATCAGGTGATATTTTTTTAGATGTTAAAAATATGTTGCCAGGTAAAGTATCGGAAGAATGCAGTTCTTGCCGTTGAAAATCTACTTACAGCATCGCCTGAATTTTTCAAAGGTAAGTCAGATCTTCAAGTCAGAGAATGGGCAGATGAATCAATTCAATCCATGCGTAAATTTTGGGGCAACGAAAATATTGCAAGTGCAACTTTGCATCTTGATGAATCTACTCCTCATATTCATTTGTACGCAATACCACTTATTGAGGGGAAACTAAATTGCCGGGAGTTTCTTGGCGGTCGTAAAAAACTTTCAGATATGCAAAGTCACTATGCCAATTCTATGAAAAAATTTGATTTGGAGAGAGGCGTGCTGGGCAGTCGTGCAACACATAAAACCATGAAGGATCTTTCAACTGCAGCGCAAGTTGAAACGCCGAAGCTTAAGGTTAAAAAATATACTGTTTTGACCAAACACGAATCAAAACTTTTTGGAGCAGACGAAGTAGAAACAAAAGAAATAAAAATTCCATCTTTAGCTTCAGCAAAGGCAGTCCTTGCCCAAGCTAAATCCGTGCCACTCTTGCGCGCGAAAAATAAAAATTTGTCCGATCATATTGTGGTTAAAGATAAGTTGATAAGGAAGCTTAAGAGTGAAGCGGAGCTTAGTTTTATGCGTGCAACCCCGCTGGTTGATATTGCTGAAAAGTTCGGTTTCATACAGGATGAAAAAGATAAGTCTGTATGGGTTAGAGACACTTTAAAAGTTTCAATAAATGAGCCTAAGTTTTATGATTTTAAAACAGGTAAAGGCGGCGGTGGAGCGATTGATTTCGTGATGTATGCTGAAGACACTGATTTTAAAAATGCTGTTCAGCTTTTGAGCTTTGAAATTTCTCCTGAATGTGCAATGCGAAGTGTTGCACAGCGTCAAGTGAGAAAGTGTGCGCAAATAATTGAAAACCCGAAGCCGAAAGTTTGCAGGCCCGTAGCCGTGCCTTTTTACAAGCCTGACTTATTCAAGTGGCTTAACGAAGTGCGCGCAATACCTATTCCTATTATCCAAAACTGGTGGAATAAAGGCTTAGTGTATGCATCATCTTGGAATGACGGTTGGCAGGCGATTTGGAAGCAAAGCGATAATGCGTATTTGCGCGAAAATCCAAATACGGGATTCAAGGGATGGGTAGCAGGATCAAATGTTGAGCCGCTTTTCATTCGGGATAAAAATAAAAGACCCGCCATTGTTGAATCACATATTGATGCGATGAGCTTACAAGCGTTGAATCCTCATCTCACGCCATGTATTGCCGCTCGGTGTTTCTAATGTGGCAAAAGCTGCGAAAGAGTTGGTAGAACAGGGTTTCGCCCCTCTTATCGCTACAGACAACGACAGTGCAGGTAATGCTGCAGCTCACAGACTGCCCTAATTTGACGAGGATACGCCCTTTGGGCAAAGACTGGAACGATGACCTCGTTAGGGAAACAAAAGCGCGTCAGCGGGATTCTAGGAGCTTCAGCGATGAAGAGATGAGAAACTCAGGAACTGATTTTAATATTTAGCTTTCGGTGATACAAAACAAACTTCTCTTTTCCAAGTAGCCAAAAGCTTGGTTACAAGGTTGTGTTAACAACCGACAAAGAAGCGAATCATGAGCAAGTTATCCAAAGCTTTAGCAATTAAGGTGCTTTGATTAATGGCATTTGACTTTCAATTGCTTAGTTACGCAGTGACTAATATAATTGTAAGTTGTTGATAAACAATACTTTTATTATTTTTAAAGTTGGTTACTGTAAAGTTATTCACAGGCTTGTTTTTCTTTTCTCTCCTTTATCCTTTATCCTTTTAAACCTTTTAGGTTCTGTAAGCTATTGATTTAATTGGTAAAAAACGACGATAAAGGGAGTTATTACCACCATAAAGGGACAAATTACCACCTATGAAGGGACAAATTACCACCTATGAAGGGACAAATTACCACCATTAAGGGACAAATATGTTTACAAGACCCTTTTATTGCTGTATTGTTTGCTTATGAATAAACAAATAGTTAAGCACAACGCAGCAATAAAAGCATCTTATCGCCTAACGCTCGATGAGCAGCGTTTAATGATGCTTTGCATAAGCCAAGTCAGACGTGACAACAGAACCAACCCCAGACGCTTCACAATTCGACACCAAGACTACTGCAAAGAGTTTGGTACGTCATACGCTTACAAAAACATGAAAGAGGCTGCTATGCGGCTTCAGCAGAGAGTTATCAAAGTTGGAAAAACTGAAATTGATGGCGTGGTTTATGATGGAGGTGCAATCAACGTGCTTTCTCGTCAGATGTGGAAAGAGGGTGAAGGCGAAATCATGCTTGATTTTAGTGAGTTCTTTATGCCTTACCTTGAGCGTTTAAGTGCTGATTTTACAAGGTTTGGATTGAAAGATATTGCACAAATGACAAGCATTTATTCAATACGAATTTACGAACTTCTAAAAATGGCTGATGGTCAGCAGAAGTCGAGCCAATCAAAGACTATTTATGAAATAAAAAAGCAGGATATGCGCGATATGTTCGAGTTAGGTACAAAGTACAAAGCGCATAAAGATTTTAGAAAATACATCATAGACATTGCCGTGCGTGAAATTAATCAATTTAGCCCTTTGAATGTTGAGCTTGAGCAAATAAAAAAAGGGCGGTTAATTCACGCTTTTAAATTCACAGTGACGCGAAAATCAGCGGATATAAAGCCCAAGTCCAAGGCTGAAAAACGCATTTTAAAAGAACTTGAGACTATCAAAATGGCGTTTAAAATTGGTCATGTAGTGAAGGTTAACGGCAATGAAATCACGGGCTTAAGTGGTGACTATAGTGCGGATTTCGGCGAGCTTGGCAGGCATAACTTGTACAATGAATTGAAGGCCGGTGCGACATTTAAAATCGAGTAGAAAAATAATAGGTTGCTTTAGAACTTCGTTACGCAGTAACTTAACGCTTCGGGTAAAAATCACTTCATTAGTTGTTTATGGGCTTGCAGGCTAATACACCAGCGTGCTTTTTCATGGGTTTGCTTTCACTTTGAGCCTCACGTCTAAGGCTGAAAACAGTATAAATATCTGCGTTCTCTGTGCCCTGTGATGAATTGCGACCGAAGGAAGTGCCCGTGGTGCCAAAGGCAAGAAGCTTGGCCCTTGCGGGTACTGTGGTTCAAAATAAGCATCCAGCCATGCGCTAGACTTTTTTGAGGAAGCTCTAATTGTAAAGTTTGACTAATTAATCTATTTATGAAATAGTTATTGGTATGAATTTACCTATTAATATTCATCAGCAGTTACTTGCCCCTACCGAATCCCAAAAGAAGCTGGGGGAAAAAGCCAAGGCTTTGCGGCTTTTTCATGGCCTTAAACGCACAAGTTTGAGTGAGAAAAGTGGGGTGTCTGCGGAAACTATTCGTAACTTTGAGCAAACGGGTAAAATTACCTTGGAAAACTTCTTGCGAATTGTGTTTGCTTTGCATGAAGAACATAAGCTTGCAGATTTATTTGCGCTTCCAGAAGTTTCATCACTCAAAGATATTCAAAAGTTGAAGCAACCTTTGCCAAAACGGGGGCGTAAGTGAGTGAATTAAGCGTGTTTTACCATGGTGCGACCAACCCTCTTCTTGTTGGTCATTTAGCCAGCTTTAAGCAGAAGATTTATTTTGAATATGAGCCTTCATTTTTGAGTACAAGCTTAAACTTATCACCTTTCTTGCTGCCGCTGAAAGAAGGGGCGCAAACACCGCAATCTAGCAACCCATGGCAAGGTTTGTTTGGTGTGTTTAATGATTCGCTGCCTGATGGCTGGGGTTTATTGCTGATGGATAGGCATTTGCAAACCTTGGGTGTGGATGTGCGTTATTTGTCGCCCTTGGATAGGTTGGCATATATCGGTAGCCGTGGCATGGGTGCTTTGAGTTATAAACCTGCCAAAAGTATGAGTGAGCCTGGCTTTACTGTTGATTTAAGCGAGATAGCAGCTTCGGCATCGGCGATTTATGCAGGGCAGGCAAGTGAGTGTTTGGCTGAAATGGCACAAGTGGGTGGTTCGCCTGGTGGTGCAAGACCAAAAGTGTTGGTGCATATCAAGGGTGACCATTTGATTTCAGGTGATGGTAAAGTGCCTGAAGGTTATCAAGCATGGGTGGTGAAGTTTTATGCAGGGGATGAAGCCGATGAGACAGGGCGCATGGAGTATGCTTATGCATTGATGGCAAAAGCTGCTGGTATCCTGATGCCTGAGGTGCGCTTGTTTGAAGATGAAAAAGGTCATGCTTGGTTTGGTGTTCAACGCTTTGATCGGGTGGATGGTAAGCGTATCCACATGCATACTTTGGGTGGTTTGGTGGATGCTGATTTTAGAATGCCTTCACTCGATTATACGGAAGTGTTGAAGGTGACACAAAGCCTGACGCGCCATGCCAAAGATGTGGAGCAGGCATTTTTATTGATGGTATTTAATGTGCTGGCAAACAATAGAGATGATCACAGCAAAAACTTTTCTTATGTGATGGATGATGAAGGTGAGTGGCGGCTATCGCCCGCATATGATTTAACTTACGCCATGGGCATGCATGGTGAGCATACCACATCAGTTGCAGGTGAAGGCAAAGCACCGCAAGCATCGCATATGTTGAAAGTGGGTGAAGCAGTGGGGCTGAAGCCTGCTCAAATGAATGCTTTGATTGAACAAGTTCGCCAATCTATTGCCCGTTGGGATGAGTGGTGTGATTTGGCAGGTATGGCTAAGGGTAAGCGGGTGTTCAATCATGGGTAAACCAATGATTTATATGATTCATGGCTTCGCATCGGGCGCAAAATACCCCAATGCCAAGGCAGATATATTTGAAGCGGTGTTTGGTTTGCCTGTGCAGCAAATGGGTTATGATTCTGCCGCGACTTTTGCCGAAAACATGGTGATACTTCACCGCCAAGTGAATGAAGTGCCACATATCATGATTGGCACATCCTTAGGTGCATTTTATGCATCCCAACTTGCAGAACATTATGCCAAACAAGTGCAGTTGCTTTTGATGCTTAACCCATGCCATACACCTGCTGAGATATTAAAAGATGCAGTAGGCGCGCATGAAAACTTCGCGACAGGTGAAAGTTTTGAATTTACCCATGCTGCATTGAAATCGTATGCAGATATTCCATTTGTTGATGAACGCATAAGCTTGAATCGGCGCGTGATGGTCAATCTGGATGATGAGCTGATAGATGCACAACGCACGATGGATTTGTTTGGTGATGTTGTCGATATAACTTCATTTGCAACAGGTGGGCATAGATTTGAAAATATAGGTTCTCAATATGTGAAAGTTCATTTGAAAAGGTTGATGAATGATTGCATCTGATACAGCATCAAGATGCGGGAAATGCGAGCAAATGAAGCTGCTCAAGCTTGTATAGCTTGGCAATATTGACATCCTCCCCATGAATAAATTCAGGGGATTCGGTTAGCATATTGCCAACACAGGTTCTTGTTTCACAGTAGTTGCTATTGCATCCACTCCACAAGCTAACACGGCATGTCCTGCCGCAAGTATGTTCAATGATGCATTAAAGTCTGCATTGGCTTGATAGCCACAAGCCTGACACTCGAATTTCGATTGAGAAGCACGATTATCTTTGCTGGTGTATTGGCACTGACTGCACCGTTGGCTTGTATATGCCGCAGGCACATATTCAACCATACCGCCTTTCCAGCGTTGCTTATACTCAAGCATGGTTGCAAACATTGCCCATCCCGCATCAAGGATGGACTTGTTTAAGCCTGACTTGGCTTTGACATTTACACCGTGTTTCTCACTATTTCCCTTCGCAGATTTTGACATACGCGATACACCAAGATTTTCCATGAATATCATTGCGTGGTTCTTGCTGATTTCAGTGGAAGCTTTATGCAGCGCATCACGGCGCATGTTGCTAATCTTTGAATGGATGTTTTGAACCTTCTCCTTTTGTTTATGCCAATTATTTGAGAATTTAACCCTTCGGGCTAATATCCTCTGTGCCTTGGCAAGGCGTTTTTCATGCTTCCTGTATGCCTTAGCACCAATGTATGTCTTACCATCGCTGCAAGCAGCCATGATGCTTACACCACGGTCAATACCCACGGCTGATGAAGATGGGTGTATTGGTTCTGCAACTTCCAACTCACAGAGTATGGAGACATACCAGTGCTTGCCATTGCGTGAGACTGTGGCTGATTTGATTTTACCTTCAATATCACGGGATTTACGAAACTTAACCCATCCAAGTTTGGGTAGTTTAATCCGATTGCCGTCAACTGATATGCCTTGTGGCAATACAAACGAATCTTTAACACCTTTCTTTTTAAACCGTGGAAACCGTTTATTGGGCTGTTGCTTATCAAAACAATCACGCAATGCACGGTCAAATTGTTTAAGGGTTTGTTGCAGTGATTGGCTTGGCGCATCGTTCAGCCAACCCATTTCATCTGACTTTTTCCATATATGCGTTAAATTCCATTCAAGCTCATGTTTCCACATGATAGGTATCTTCCTATCAAGTCTGCCCTTGGTCAAAGCAAGAGCTTTGTTCCAAACGGCACGATTATGCCCCACAAAGACGTGCAACATTTTCAACTGCATAGAGCTTGGCTCTAAACGGTACTTTAATCCCTTATGAATCTTCACCCTCGATTACTTACCTTTTGATTTTGAATATAAGCTTTGATTTGTTCAATCGGCGTACCACCCGTGGTTGCACAAAAATAAGAGTTCGTCCAAAGCGTTGGCAACCTTGTTTTAAGTGAATGAAACTCTTGGCGAAGAATCCTGCTGCTTACGCTTTTCATTCGCTTAACTAAACGGTGGATTCCGAACTGTGGGTCAACTTCAACCAATAAATGTACATGGTCTTTATCACATTCAATCTCAATCAAATCTGCTTGCAAGTCATTGCAAACATCTTTAATAATCTCCTTTAACCGAATCTCAACATCATCCACCAAAACTTTGCGCGAAACGCGCTGAATCTTGGCGAAGGTATTGTTATACAAGTTATGTTTAAATAACACAATCGCTTATATCCCCATAGATGAATCTAGGGGCTTTACGCTACTTTTTAGTAAACGCTGCTGCCGCTAAAGAACCCATCACCTGCCATATATCAATGTTCATTGCTGTCGTCCTTTTATCCAAGCTCATATTTTATACTGCTATTTTTCTACCTTGGAAAAGCATTGATAGTATTTCGCTGCAAGATAACAATGCTAAGTGGGTAAACAAAATTTAGTCACCCTGGAAAAGTCGATTTTCCAGTCATAAGGTAAGTGATTGTTTTGAAATGTTTAAATTTATGGTTCATCCGGGAAATAAATCTTGCAAGGTGTGGCTGTAAAGTTAGTTTTCTCGAATTGATAAATACGTGCAGTTTGAGCTGATTATGTTGTCGAAAGGTATGCCGAGCACAGTCGATAGCGGCTTTTCATTTGATAACACTTCAAGAACCAACTTGCTCTTGAAGGCGACACTGTAAACTTGTTTTTTTCTGCTCATTGCGACCCCACTTTTTTCTGAATTCTAGCCTGAAAGGAATAAGTTGTCTGATTTCTTTGTCTGAATTTCCTGGGGCATTATAGTAAGAGGAGCAATTAATGAGTGATACAGTGATGCGGCAATGGCAGATGTTGCGTATGGTTCCTAGGAGCCCGATCAAGATTGGTACGACTGATATTAAGCATGGGTTGGCTGCTAAGGGTTTTGAGGTTACGCAGCGGACGATTCAGCGGGATTTGGAGAAGTTTTCATCTATATTTCCTTTGGAGTGTGATGATAGAAGCAAACCTTTTGGTTGGTATTGGTCGAAAGATTCTGGGACGTTGGATATCCCAGGGATGGATTCACATACGGCACTGGCTTTTTATTTGGCTGAACAACATTTGGTTCCCATTTTGCCCCGTGAAACCGTCAAACAACTCTCCCCTCATTTTTTAACTGCAAAAAACATGTTGAACAAACTGCAAGCGGAAACTGGTGCAACGGCATGGGCTGATAAAGTTCGTGTATTAAGGCAAGGTCCTGATCTATCTACACCCGACATTATCCCTGAGGTGCAACATCAAGTTTATACGGCTTTGTTGCTCAATCGTCGGTTGGAAGTTGAATACAAAGCACGTGGTGCAAAAGAAGTGAAAAAATACACCATCTCACCGCTTGGTTTGGTGTTAAAAAACGGCATCTTTTATCTTCCTTGTACGATTGGTGAATATACCGATATCAGGCTGCTAACGCTGCACAGGTTAGTGTCTGCAACCAAGTTGGATATTCCTGGAACAGTCCCTAAAGGGTTTCATTTGGATGATTATATTGCCTCAGGTGAACTAAGTTTTGAAGTAGGCCCTGAAATCGTCCTTAAAGCCATTATCAGCCGGAATGTTGCCTTTCACCTTGGGGAGCGCCAGTTACACCCCAACCAGAAGCTTACAGAGCAAGGGGATGGTAGTTATAAGCTAGAGGCAAACGTCTTAGAGACTGCTGAGCTGCGCTTTTGGTTACGGGGTTACGATGATGAAATTGAAATTCTTGAGCCCACGAAGCTGCGCGATGAACTTTACCAAAGCGCAAAAGCCATGGTACTCAAATACGAAAGCTAAGCTACGCCAGGATGCCAAGCTTTCAATGCTATCGTTGTATGGTTTGCATGAAGCGACGGTAGTTGTCGCTTCATGCTTTACCTTTTGCCAATCAGAGACTGTATGGGGACTGGGCTCCAGCTATTTACATAACAATAAAAGTCTATAAATCAATACCTTCGCCAGTTTTAGAGAATATATTGGTAAAAAAACCTAGTTTTTGTAACACATTGATTTAGAAAGCGTATATTAAAAATAGCATCGGGGCTTGGGGGATGTTATTTTTAATATACCACAATATTCTAGAATGTTATGGTTACTAGCTTACTTTGCGCTAAACGCGCTGAATCTTGGCGAAGGTATTGATAAATATCAATAGGTTATAAAACCAGGTGAAATAGTTAACTTGTTGATATTTATGTATATTTTAAAGCTTATAAATCACTCGATCCCAGTGCCAGGGAATGACGGTAAAAGGTAAATCAATTCATGAATTACTGATGTTACGCACCCAGCACATATGTTAATCTTCGGACATGGAAAATCCCAACATATTTGAACTCTACACAGACTACCTATTAAGCTCATTTGGCTGCACCACAGCCACAGGTTTATCAGAGATGTTAGATGGTCAAATAAGTCACGATCAAGTCACGCGTTTCTTGTCGAAGAAGGATTATACCTCGAAGGATCTTTGGCAGGGTTTAAAGAAAGATGTTCGTCAGATTGAATCAGAATCTGGTGTTCTTATTTTTGATGATACGGTGCAAGAAAAAGCGCACAGCAAGGAGAATGACCTGAATTCAAGTGATAAGTGCAATTTCCACTATCGATTTTATGTGAACCCCTGTATTTTCCTCAAATACTTCGTATGGAGTTTTGAACGCCAAACACTTTTTGGGTCGGTTATTAAGCCTATGAACGGCTTTTAGAACTTCTTTTGTAGTCACTTCAAGCAAGCTCATTGCTTTGGGGAAGTACTGCCGTAGAAGACCGTTTGCATTCTCATTTTGACCACGTTCCCAAGAGTGATAAGGCTTTGCAAAATAGGCATTACAGTCGAGTGCTTTGGCGATGGTTTTATGGAATGCGAATTCTTTGCCGTTGTCGAAAGTGATCGTGTGTACCCAGTCTTTTATTGGCTCCAAAAGCTTGATAATGGTTGCTGTCACGTCCTTGGCATGCTTGCTCTTAAGCGGTGCTGCAAGGCGAAGTTTTGAGCGACGATCATCGAGTGTTACAAGCACGCCTTTGTGATCTTTTCCTATCATTGTATCACCTTCCCAATCACCTATTCGCTCTCGTTTGTTAGCCACTTCAGGACGTTCATCAATATCCACCCGATTGGTGATACCATGACGAGTATGCGCTGATCCATAACGTTTCCTGTAGGTTTTATTTTGGTGCCTAAGATGAGTATACAAAACACCGCCAGCCTTTTTGTCCGCTAAAACATATTGATAAATCGTCTCATGATGAACGCTAATGACATCATCCTTTTTCAATCGACCAGCAACTTGTTCAGGACTCCAGTCTTGTTCGATATATTCGGATATTACCGTCTTGATATCATTGGTAAGTTTGATTGCTTTCGGCTTATCTTTGTGACGCGTGAAAGCCTTATTATTGGCTTGAATATGACGGTAGCCCCGTTGCCCTGTGTTGCGTGAAAGCTCCCTGCACAACGTGCTGCAGGAACGCCCTAATGCCGAAGCAATATCCTTCTGAAGAGTACCCTTCTTACGCTCTAGTTCAATGTAGTGACGCTCTTGTAAGTTTAATTGTTTGTATCTCATATCACGCACCTTAAAATCGCCTTATCTTGTAGCCAACACCCTCACCAGAAGGAAGTGATAAGAATAGCGATTACATACGATTGCACTTATGATACGAATTCAGGTGATTTAATCTGCTGGCATTTTGATCATACGGTCAACCGCTCAGTCAAAGGCATCAACTTGTTGAACTGTTTGTACCATGCAAACGATGTAAGTTTACCTGTCGCCTTTGAACTCATTACCAAGCCGATACGCTTTAGTGATGTCAAGACGCGCAAAGAAAAAAGGAGAAGCGATGTTACCAAAAATGAGCTGCTACGCAGCATGATTTCAGCATGCCAGAAGAACCAATTGAAATGGCGTTATATCTTGGCAGACAGTTGGTTTTCCTCAAGTGAAAACATGGCTTTTGTGCACAAAAAGATAAAGAAACATTTTATCATTGCCCTAAAAGTAACCGCCTTGTTGCGCTTAGCTTGAAAGACAAGAAACAGGGAAAATTTGTACGTATTGATAAGTTAGAATGGTCAGAAGAGCCTGTACAAGGGTGGGTAAAAGGTCAGGACTTTCCAGTCCTTTTGCACCGCCAAGTTTTTACAAACAAAGATGACAGCATAGGCATATTATATTTGATCACTAACGATTTGAACTTAACCAAAGAGACCCTTGAGACAACCTACAAAAAACGGTGGAAAGTCGAAGTCTTTCATAAAAATATAAAATCAAACACTGCCTTGGCAAAGTCGCCAACCAAAGTAAAAAGAACGCAGAGCAATCACGTCTTTATGTCCCTCTATGCGGCCGCTCAGCTGGAAACGTTAAGCATCATTAAAAAGATGAATGCCTTCGCTTTAAAACGACAGCTTTACATCAAAGCCGTCAAGGTAGCTTTTGAGGAATTACAAAGGTTCAAGATGCTGGGTGCGTAACATCAGCAAAGTAAAAAGAACGCAGAGTAATCACGTCTTTATGTCCCTCTATGCGGCCGCTCAGCTGGAAACGTTAAGCATCATTAAAAAGATGAATGCCTTCGCTTTAAAACGACAGCTTTACATCAAAGCCGTCAAGGTAGCTTTTGAGGAATTACAAAGGTTCAAGATGCTGGGTGCGTAACATCAGTGAATTACTATATTGGCTATTTTATGCGATAAAATAGCCTTGGAATGCCAGTCAATCACTGCAGCCAAATAAACCATGCCACCACCTATTTTGATGTAGGTAATATCCGTGCTCCAAACTTGATTGGCACGTGATATATCTAACCCACGCAGTTTACAATACCTTCGCCAAGATTCAGCGCGTTTCGCGCAAAGCAAGCGAGTAACCATAACATCCCCCAAACCCCGATGTTATTTTTAATATACGCTTTCTAAATCAATGTGTTACAAACACTAGGATTTTTTACCAATGTATTCTCTAAAACTGGCGAAGGTATTGGAATAAGGAATGCAGTTTCTTTGTTTGAATTTCTTGGGGTATTATAATCAGCAAGAACCACGCAATGATATTCATGGAAAAGCTTGGTGTATCGCGTATGTCAAAATCTGCGAAGGGCAATAGTGAGAAGCACGGTGTAAATATAAAAGCCAAGTCCATCCTTGATGCGGGATGGGCAATGTTTGCAACTATGCTTGAGTATAAACAACGCTGGAAAGGCGGTGTGGTTGAATATGTGCCTGCGGTTAAAGAGATTGAAAAGTGCACAAGATTGCTTCTGTGCTGTTTGGGTTCGTTGACAACCTGCAACAAGATTTGTTTTGATTAGCCCAAGCCAATGAATACAGACAAACAACGCTCTATTTCTACCATTGTTTTATGGTCAATGGATCCAAAAACAAGCCTCGATTTTTCCCGTTGCACAGTCGTTATCTTGTCAACCATGACTTGCGATGGTTTGTTTAGGTTCGTTTGTGCATTGGCTTCTAAGTTAATGCGTAAAAGAGGAGCATCAACCAAGTGTGATGTGATTGGAAGAACCGTCAGACTCAAGTTTTCACTAAAAAAAATCAGACTGGATAATAAGTGCGGGTCTTGGTTTACCATAGTCGCCTTGGGTTACGATTGTGACTAGGTCGCCTCGCTTCATTCCCAGCCCTCAATATCTTGCAGAGCCTCATCCATAAACGCATCAAGTTCTTTGTCTTCATGCAAAGCAACAAGCTTGCATTGGCGCACGCATTCTTCCTTAAATTTAGGTGTTCGCGTGTCTGGAACCCAAATCTGAACAGGGCGCAAGCCTGATGCTCGTAAATGTTCACGGTGCTTTTGCACCCTAGCTGCTGAACTCATGCTGCCCTCTTTTTTCAATACTGTTAAAAATTGCTGCAATGCTGGCAGCTGATTCTCGTTCGTGTTTTTCACCTCTCACAAAGATATGTTACATGTAACAGTCAAGTAGGTCAAACATTTTTTTTAGGCATAGGTGAACGCCGCAGGCTTCACACCTGCCCACCGCGCTAGACGCGGTACCTGCACCACTCACTCAGACAATCAAGCGCAACCCCATTGCCTTTGATGGACTGCGATCTCGGCGCAGGCAATAACGAAGCAAACCCACTGCTTCACCATTGCGTACTCGTCGACACGCTACTCGCTGTGTTACACTATCGTTTAACACAGCGAGTAGCGTCTATATATAGCTTTGAATAGCATATACGCAATATTTTATACGCAAAGAATAAATACTTGGCAGCATTTCAACTTTGCTTCATATTAGTCCCTAATCGAAAGTCGCAAAATGTTGCTACGGTGAATTGTTGCGCCATCCATACCCGCTGATTTTTTTACGGAAAAATCTTGGATGCAAAAAAGGAGAAGGGCGAACCCCACGCAAATAATATGGGATGATATCGTTTTTGCTAAATTCTGCGAAAAGAAACTAGCTGATTTCAAGATTTCAAGAAATCTTAAAACCTTGGTTTTGGTTAAAAAACTAAGTGGCAGTAGTCCAACTTTTGACATTGATTTGTCATGAATCGGGCGAGGGATTAAAGCTTAGTAGGCTCTCAGTTTTGCGTAAGCAAAATTATTTCTTACAAATTTTTTAGGTGTTTTTTATGGATTTTGATGCGGTTAGCGAACTTGAAGAAATTAAGCGCAAGCGTAAATCTTTTAAGCAAAAGCGTGTGAAAAAATCAAAGTTGGACAAGCTTGAAACTCAACTTTTAAACCTTCACAAGTCAGGCGCAAGCCTTGGTGATCTGCAATTTTTCCTTCGTGAAAACCGCACCAAAGTTGCTCAATCCACAATCCATCGCTGGCTAAAAAAACATGGGTGAGCAATGGTTCGCCAAAGCTGAAACCCAAGCGTCAAAAATGGTACACGCATTAAATGAGGCGGGAACAATTTCAAGCGTTGGGACTTTCCGAAATTATGAGCAAGCACTTACTCAAATAGCCCAGAACTTCAAAGATAATGGCTTGCCTTCAATCAACAATTTAACACCAAAACTAGCCACCGAATACCTAGTGGACAGGGCAACGAAGGTACAGCAATCCTCACTTGACCTTGAGCGTCAGGCAATGCAAAAAATCATGCAGTACTACAACCACCAGCTTTCTCCCCAAGAGACCCTTCCAGTTATAAAAAGTGAACTTCAGACCATCCAAGCAAGCCGAGCTTACACACCCGAACAAATCCGCGAAGTTGCAGCACACCAAACGCCCCACAATGCAATCAGCACAGAGATTGCACATGTAGCAGGGCTACGGGCACATGAACTGCTTACCATTCGCCCGATGAACGACCAGCCCACGAAGCGAAGTTTCAAGGGCGTAAGGGCGTAAGCTATACCGTGACTGGTAAAGGTGGCTTAACTCGCGAAATTCAGCTCCCTAGAGAGCTTTCAGAGCGGCTAGAAGGGTACAGGCTACCCCAAAGCGAAAAAGTGACAGATAGAGGCGTACACTATGAGCGAAGCTATGTCATTGGTGGTGGCAATGCCTGGTCCGCATCATTCACCAGGGCAAGCCAAAGAGGAATAGGCAGAAGCAGTGGTGCGCATGGCTTACGCCACAGTTACGCCCAAGAACGTATGCATGAGCTTCGCTATGAGTATGTGAGGGAAGAGCGTTTGCAAATTGTGAGCCAAGAAATGGGGCATTTCAGAGCATCAATAACCGAGGTGTATTTACGATGAAAATTTTACTGGCTTCGATTGCAGCCGCATTAGCTTTGATTTGGTTTGCAAATGAGGGCATTCAAAACATAGGGCTGGTGCTTTACAATGGCTAGAAACGGACCTTTAAGGGCTGGGGTGTGTCAAGGGCTCTTGGGTCGTTTTAGTCGTTACAGGGTCTGCTGTAGCTCTTTTAGTAGTAGGTTTGATTGCTTGGTTAGATTACGATTTTGAATCAAGAGAAAAAAAACTAAAAGCAGGTCTTGCATATGAAAAACAAAGATCGATTGCAGATATTGAAAAAATACATGCTTCGCAAATCGAAAATCTGTTTCGCAACAAAAACGAAAGCAGCAAACACCTAGAAAATGCTTATGCAGATATTGAAAAATACAAGCGTATGCTTGCCAACCAAGAAAATGAAAATGCGCTTTTGATTCAAAAAATGAAAGGCAAAGATGCCGTAATCATGCGTTTGAAAAGAAAAATCGACAGGCTGGAAACGCCTCGATTCTAGCACTACTGCCGCGCTATTGCTTGGCGGGTATGTGTGAAGATAAACCTCTACCACACCTTTTTTGCTAACCGCCGCACCGCAGGTGCATCAAATTTGTACGTTACGGATTAAGTGCGAAAGCAGGGCGCGAACTAAACAGTGGTTAAACTGCGGCAAAGCCGCTAATCTTTAGCTAGCGAGCGAGGTTGCAAACCTGCGGTTGCGCTGTGAACGCATGCTGAACAGGGTGAATCGCATCTGCACAGTTTGGCTAAAGTTATCCACAGCCTAGGTGCGCCAGTTTTTCCCTTGTTTTATATTAACTATGTTTTTATGTCTTGTTTACGGCTTCCTAGATTGTTTATTTCCAAGGGTTGAGGTCGTTTATAGATGTACAATTTGATGGTCGAACTATGGCAATTTGATGGTCGAACTATGGCAATTTGATGGTCGAACTATGGCAATTTGATGGTACGGTGTCCAAAAACTTATTGCCTTCGTAGCCCTATAGTGTACATTTATTTTTTAATACAATAATACCATCAAGTAGTACATCTTTAGGGTTTAAAGCAGGGGTTAATATGTCGTCGAGAGAACTAAGCAATAATCAGATGAAGGACATGAAGCTACATGATGACAAAAGCAGCTATGTGGTTGCAATGAGCAATGCTTTGGTTCAATCGGGTTATGCTCTAACACTCAATGAGAAACGACTTGTAGCCCTTGCTGCGTCAAAAATTGACAGTCGCAAGCCGTTGAAGTCGCCATCCATACGGGTCACGGCAAGTGAATTTGAAAAGACTTATGGTATAGCCCAAAAGGTTTCTTTCAGAGACTTGAGAGCCGCAGGACGTGGGCTTTTTGGCCGCAAGATAACCTTTATCGAGCAGGGTAAAAAAGGGCAGATAATCACGGATATTCGATGGGTGAATAAAGCCAAGTATTATGAAGGTGAGGGTTGGATTGAGTTACAGTTTTATGATGAGATTGTACCGCATTTAACCAAGCTTACCAAGCGTTTTACGACATATAAGCTGGAACAATCAAAAGCCCTCAAAAAAATCTATTCTTGGCGCATTTTAGAACTTATGATGATGCACAAAAGCCACGGGCATTTTGAACTAAATTTAGATGAATTTATCAAGGTTCTAGAGTTGCCCAAATCCTATCAAGCATTTGGTGAAATGCGCCGCAAAGTGCTAGAGCCTGCCATGAAAGAGTTAAGCAAAAACAGTGGCTATACCGTTGAATATACCGCCCTTAAAGCAGGGCGCAAAGTCAAACGCTTGGTCTTTGACTTTTATCCTGAAAATCAAATGAGTTTGCTAGATTAAAAATTGCTATAGATTACCATCAAAAGCCAGCCCAGTACCATAAAAAGCCATCTAGCCCGCATAATTCATAAGTGATGTTACGCAGTCGGGCTAAAATTGTCATTTCCACGCAAGAACACAGGAGCGAGAAAACATATGGCAGAAAGTCACAGATTGGAGTGAAGTGCGACTTTAGTCGCGCATGCATGATGGTGCTTCTCATGCGGCTAAAGCCCCACTCCCTATATTGAGATCGCAGTATTACCGTTCATTTTTAACGAATAAAGGTATTACTGCAGTTGACGCACTACAAATGAGAGTAATATTCTTTCAACAAAGTGCGTAACATCAGTGAATAAACAAATTGTAAAGCACAATGCCGCAATAAAAGCATCTTATCGCCTAACGCTCGATGAGCAGCGTTTAATGATGCTTTGCATAAGCCAAGTCAGACGTGACAACACAACCAACCCCAGACGCTTCACAATTCGACACCAGGACTACTGCAAAGAGTTTGGTACGTCATACGCTTATAAAAACATGAAAGAGGCTGCACAGAGGCTTCAGCAGAGAATTATCAAAGTTGGAAAAACTGAAATTGATGGCGTGGTTTATGATGGAGGTGCAATCAACGTGCTTTCTCGTCAGATGTGGCAAGAGGGTGAAGGCGAAATCATGCTTGATTTTAGTGAGTTCTTTATGCCTTACCTTGAGCGTTTAAGTGCTGATTTTACAAGGTTTGGATTGAAAGATATTGCACAAATGACAAGCATTTATTCAATACGAATTTACGAACTTCTAAAAATGGCAGATGGTCAGCAGAAGTCGAACCAATTAAAGACTATTTATGAAATAAAAAAGCAGGATATGCGTGATATGTTCGAGTTAGGTACAAAGTACAAAGCGCACAAAGATTTTAGAAAGCGAGTGATCGACATTGCCGTGCGTGAAATTAATCAATTTAGCCCTTTGAATGTTGAGCTTGAGCAAATAAAAAAAGGGCGGTTAATTCACGCTTTTAAATTCACAGTGACGCGAAAATCAGCGGATATAAAGCCCAAGTCCAAGGCTGAAAAACGCATTTTAAAAGAACTTGAGGCTATCAAAAGGGCGTTTAAAATTGGTCATGTGGTAAAGGTTAATGGCAATGAAATCACGGGCTTAAGTGGCGACTATAGCGCGGATTTCGGCGAGTTTGGCAGGCACAACTTGTACAATGAGTTGAAGGCCGGTGCGACATTTAAAATCGAGCAGAAAAATAGGTTGCTTTAGAATTGCGTTACGCAGTAACATCAAGTTTCGAGTTTTTGATAAAGCTCATCAATTTCTTTTTCTGTCATTTCTTTGTAATTGCCTTGTGACTACTCACATTGAGATTGCAGTATTACCGTTCATTTCAACGAATAAAGGTAGCACTCAAATCTACGCCTACAACCGAGGATGGTGTCATTCTTTCCTACAACAAAGTGCGCAACATCAGATTAGCCCGCAGTATTCACAAGTACGGCGCGCGCGCCACCGCTTGTCCCTTTGTTCGCAATAAATATCTCATCAATCGTTAGTAAGCGCGGCTACGAGCGATTTCTTTAAAATTCGTTGCAAACAAAGGTTCTACGCAATCATCACGACGATTTATGAATAATGTGGGTTAAATAAAGAACGTTTTCAAACAATTTTGAAGCTGCTCTGCTGTTTCTAGTTTATTCACAATACAGGCATCTTCGATAATGATATTTCGCAAGTGTATCGGATTAAAATCAGAAGTAACTGGTGGAAAATTAAGCTGTGGATCAATGCAGGAGGAGCCACAAACTGCAGCGATTACACGCGATTCCCAAGGAGCACCTCCGAATAGATTTTCAAGCAAGGTCATCTCCTTATCATCAGTGTGTTTCCACTGCGACCAGAATGAGACAACATTAAAATAATCCAAAGGGATTCGAGAGCCATATTGTTTTAAATCAACATCCTGACTCAAGGCAAACAATGACTTTTTAACATCGTCCAAATCCACATCATAATCATACAATACCAATGCCGCACGCCTGGATAGAGCGTGCATTGCGCTTATGCTATCATGCTGATCTATAGCAAGATAATAAGCGCTCATATAATATCCCTCAGCAATCTGGCACTTACCGAGCCGAGCCAACGGCATGCCTATATAACTGTATTGGCGCTGACGTTGAGGATGCCCTGCAGGACATAATGCGTAAGCCAACTGCATATGCTGTAGTGATTCATGATAATGCTGGGTTCTCAGCATCAATTCACCCATTGCGCCGTGGCACTGCATGAGTAAAAAATCATTATATTTATGTCTGGATTCCAGCATGGCGTACAATAACCATTGGCGAGCTACTGCCCATTCACCCCATCTGGTGGCGATCCGTCCTATTCCCAAAGCCGCAAGAGCCTGCCATGGTTTATCCGATAGTGCCGATGTAAACAAGCTCAGTGACTCAGACCATTTGCTCTTATAAAAGTCATCCCAAGCCGCAACTACTGGCGGACAATCGGATGAGCAACGCCCCGGAAGGTACGCTTCAAAGCATGTTCTTATTTCGGGTGACAATCCTTTCAGCAATGATTCTGCTGCTTCATTATCACCGAAATTTCGAGCCGCAAAAATTTGTTCGATAATGGATATATCAGTGTGTTGCATGATCTGTACCATACAAGTTAGATGACATTTGATAAGCTTGTTCAATTATTTTCTGCCCAGGTAATTGATCCCAATATTGGGATGGTTTGAGCGATTTATCCAGAATCTGTTGTGCGAAATGATCCAGTTGCTTACTCATCGCCACCTGCCAATCTCTTTTACAGGTATAAAGGCATTCACCATCTTCCGGTAATCCTCGCCATACACCCTGTCTATTTGCGGTAAAAACGCCGTCATCCGTGTAAGCCACCACCTGTTCCATTTTTCCAAATCTACCATCAGCTTCCTTAAAGCGCCTCGATTCAATATACACCCATGTACTTGATTTTCGACCAACGATATACATCGCATCGTCAACCTCACCCGGTTCGCAGAGTTCGCCATGTCGGTATAATGTGGCGGAAAGAAGATCAAATTGGCCGACCAGAAAATGCGCCAAATCAATCATGTGATAACCACAGTCCAGTAATGCCCCACCTCCCGACTTTATTATATTTTCCACGCCATTGTTCTGATGATTGATTGCTATTGACTGGTTGTTCAAAGCCCAGATGCATCATAAAATGAACATCGTTGACTTTCCGTGTTTTCAATACATCCAATAGATACTTGTAACTCGGCTGTTCACGTCTTTGAATTGCAGTTTGCAAAGGGCATCCATTTTCCCTGGCCTTTCTTACAAATGACCGGGCCTCAGTCAGGTTTCGTCCCAGCGGTTTTTCTTTCAGCATAGGCAATTTAAGGGAAACCAGTTTATCCCACTCTTCAGCATATACATGATGAGGTAGTGCCAAGATTAACCCATCGAGGTTGTGACCCATCAGTTCATCCAGTGAACCTGTTAATTGCAATGCAGGCCAATCCTCAGAGGCCCTGTTTCTAGTCTGTTCATTGATATCAAAACCTGTCACGATTTGAAGAGACTTGCAGTCATCTTGCGCAATCAAGTATTCGGTGCCCTGGTTGCCCAGTCCTATCAAGCCAATTCTCAGCATAATCTGTCCTTTTTAATTTTTAGTGTCCCAACATCGATCCGGCAGTCATATCAACAACGGAACCAGTCATATACGAAGAGTCGTCCGATAATAAAAACGATATCATTTGCGCAATTTCTTCTGGTTCACATAACCGTTTGAGGAATGTTCCACTGGCAATATTCTGTCGCTTTTCTTCTGACCAATCACGGGTCATATCTGTAATTGTAGGCCCTGGCAATAGTAAGTTTGCACGTATATTTTCTTTACCCAGCTCCCTGGCCACACTCATTGTCAGCCCGTGGAGGGCAGATTTGGAGGCTGCATAGCTTGATTTTCGTGCCCCCAGAACGCCTACAGGTGAACCCACATTGATAATGCTTCCCTGCCCATGTTTCTTAAGATGCGGTGCGGCCCAACGTATAAGTTTCATTGGAGCTGTAACATTCACAGCAAATGAATAATTCCAGTCCGCATCGGTCAATTGTCCAAGACTGTCTCCACAAGACACTCCTGCGAGATTTACAATACCATGTAGGGGGCTATCATTCAGTAAGGTATCGAGTTGATCAACCCAATCGGTAGTCGCTATGTCTACTTCATAAGTAGCAAGATCACATATTGCTACATCCTGCAGGCAAGGCGTTAAAGCTTGAATATTCTGACCAATGGCAATTATCCTATAATCTTTCAGCAGGTGTCTGGTAATAGCTCGCCCCATTCCGCCTGTTGCACCAGTAATAACAACTTGTTTTTTCATATCATATCCTGTGGAATTTTTTCCCATTTATCTTCCATATCACTCACTGTTTGGGTTGAAACATGATGGATACTCGCCCATTTACCATGTTGTTCAATGATGCGCGTAGGAAATCCCATCTGTATATATATCTCCATTTCCCATATACACACAAAAGTGTTGGAAACAACCACGTTGCTACCAGCCTGTAAAGCTTCCATGGTCATCTTCTGACACCATTGATGAGCCTCTGAGATCTTTGCCACATCGTAAGCATATCCGCTTTCCTGTTCAAAATACATATCAGCTTCATAATGGATATAATCGCACATTCGTTTTGCCAATGTACTTTTACCACTACCGGGCAGACCTCGAATTAACACGAGTTCATTACTAGCGTTGACCAGCATTATTCTGCTCTTACAGCGTTTCCATCCACACGCATCAGATCAAAACTATGATCGCTGCACGCACTGTACCCTTCCAATCGGACATGACAGGCACGCATATCTGCTGCAGTGAGTTCTTTACCCCGCAATTCAGGTGAAAGTTCAATATTCAAATGCAAATAGCGACCGCCCCTGCTACAAATAGCGGCAACCATATGCACAGGCAATGTACCAATAACCACATCATCCTGTTTGATGGTTTGCACGTCCAGATGGGAAATACACTTATCCACGACAATCCCTTCCTCGGCTGCCCATGCAACAGCTCCCGAATGCCGTGATACAAAATAAGTAGTCATCATTCCTCCAAAGTAGCCTGCTTCAATTCATACAAAGACCATGTGCGCAATCTTTCAGAAATCATAGCCATGTCACTGATCCACAAGCTTGTGTTGATATGGCAAACAGACAAAAAGCATGGTCGTCTCAAGCTGCTGACCCCTATAGTTCTCTCTCTCAGCCTAGAGGTAGTTAAGTACCTTGTAACGTTTCAACGGCTCTTCAGCCAATAAGCCTAGATAGGATGGTGGGAAACTTAGTAGCTGATGTTACGCACTTATCACATATGTTCATCTTCGGGCATGGAAAATCCCAACATATTTGAACGCTACACAGACTACCTATTAAGCTCATTTCCCTCGTCCCTATGCTTCAGCGTGGGAATGAGGGAGTAAATTAATAGGCTCTCATTGGAAGTGAGGCTTTAGCCTCGCCCAACTCAGGCTATCCATAAGGATTTCGCCTGATTCTCAAATCTATTGCACCTGCTACAAGAGGGCGAGGCTAAAAGCCTCACTTCCGAGGAATAGGTGCGTAACATCAGTTAGTAGTAAACATAGAGGAAGGGTTTCAACGGCTCTTCAGCCAATAAGCCTAGATAGAAGCCTAGACTGGATCCGCTGATCAAGACACTATTGTTTCAACGGCTCTTCAGCCAATAAGCCTAGATAGGCATGAGATGCGGTGACAAAGTATGTCTAGATTAGTTTCAACGGCTCTTCAGCCAATAAGCCTAGATAGAAAGCATGGCATATCGATCATGACATCGATGCTTCAACGGCTCTTCAGCCAATAAGCCTAGATAGGCAGAGCGATCTGTAGTCTAACGATCAGCGGTAAGATGGTTTCAACGGCTCTTCAGCCAATAAGCCTAGATAGACTAGACGATTATACTATATACATATAGTGTACTAATGAGTTTCAACGGCTCTTCAGCCAATAAGCCTAGATAGCAATCGATCATGACTGAGTATACCTGGCATAGGTCAATATGTTTCAACGGCTCTTCAGCCAGTAAGCCTAGATAGGTCAGCAATCAAGTAGTGTATACCTGGCAGGCGCATACATGTTTCAACGGCTTCTGCCACCAATAAGCCTAGATAGGCAGGTAGTACACGAGAGGAATCTGGCTATATACGTTTCAACGGCTCTTCAGCCAATAAGCCTAGATAGAGATACCTGTGATGTATAAGCGGCTAGTGTAATGGTGTTTCAACGGCTCTTCAGCCAATAAGCCTAGATAGATAGCATGAGCGTCAGACTTACTCGTACGGTCAGTTTCAACGGCTCTTCAGCCAATAAGCCTAGATAGTAGCTAACATCAGTCTACCGTCACCTACTGGATACTGTTTTCAACGGCTCTTCCAGCCAATAAGCCTAGATAGGCCAACAACTGGACTCTTAGAAGACCATCAGAATATGATGTTTCAACGGCTCTTCAGCCAATAAGCCTAGATAGGACTCCTATGTCAAGCCAGATAGCTGCCTGGTATGGCGTGACGGCACATCGCAGTTTCAACGGCTCTTCAGCCAATAAGCCTAGATAGACTACCCTATTTTTTGTTTTCCACAACAAGCAGTTACATCCTGTCTTTGGCGGCGAGCTGTATTTTTCTATGATTGCGACGAAATTCATCGTCCTCTGACCATGAAAACAATGGTAACCCCTTAATTTTAAAGAACTGGCGAGTAAAACCCATACCATGGTCTGATTGAACCATGACATACGCGCACAAAAAGTAGTCATTATAAAATGATTGCTGCGGGAAATGTCGCTAAGGGAAGGTCATCAATACGCAGTGAAGACTTGCGACATTGCGCGCATAGCCGGTAAAACCTGAGTTCACTCTCATCTTTTAAGATGGCTAGCAGTGATTCTTTCAATCGCTTCACCTCACCCATATTTGAAAGTGCAATCTCAAATACAGAGTGTTGCACCCGATGACCATGGTGCAGAAGTACCCTTCCAATACGTTGACGTGCCTTATGATCAGATATATCAAAACATACCAGAAAATATAATTTCATCTTACTCTCCATGCTTCAAATATATCTGATTTACCAGTAACCCATCTTTTAGATTCAGACATTGCTGATAAATATGATCTAGGATCGGTAACGCATCGCTGTTTTCACCATTTTTCACAGGCATGAGCAACGCTTCTGTTAAATGGCCAAGATATAATCGTCTTGCTGCTGCATTTAAGCGGCATCCATCGCTCTCCTCGAATGTAAAATCATCCAGTTTTAGTTTCTCTCGCTGCAACATGGATAAAGCACAGCGTTCAACCACGTGGCGGAAAGGCTCCATCAAATCTGATGCCAAAGCAGCATGCCCACTTCTGACCTGATGGTAAAATCCGAGTTCTGGTAATAATCCCGTAACCCGAAGCAATGCATCCACATGGGCATATAGCTGTGTATATCCCAGTGATATCAAGGCATTAAAAGGATCGCGTGGAGGTCTACGATTGCGATCATTGAATCCATATATTGCAGGAACTAATCCTTTTAAGCCATCAAAGTAAAGCCGTGTTGCATTGCCTTCAACGCCGTTTAGTTCACTGAGAGTATCAGCACGCATCACAGCACGAAGACTGATCTTCATAGCATCACGAGTATGATCCAACACCATTGAATCTCTGCGTCTCAAGGTCTCCCTCATATGCCTGATTCGAGATTCTACCACACTCTTTGCCGCCTGTAGCGACGCATCCTTGCAGGCAAATAGTTATCATGCTTGATTGCCAACCATATATCGCGCAGAGTATTGGCGCAGCGCGGATTATAAATCATGCCTTTATAATGCCCTGACTGAGATGCCAAATGTATGGGAACATCATGGTTTAACGCAGCTAGCATCGCTGGCGTAGTTATGTTATGGCGGCCAAATAAAATAATCCCATCCACATGATGCCACGGACTTTCAAGCAAACATATATGCTCCCTCTCAAAACGGACACAACCTGACCCTGTGGACAATACCCCTACATGGCCGCAAAAAATAAGCAGTTTTCCTCGTTCGCGGTAGGGTGCGATCTGAACCGCTTGATCACTGCGTAGCGATTCATCAAAAGATAGCTCATCCATTGCAGCTTAACCGATAACGACCATTGCCAAATACCCTTCGCTGACCAACACCTAAATATTGCCCCAGCACCAGCAATGCCAGCTCACTATCGCTTAGCTGGGATGGCTCCAAAATATCAATATCACCGATTAAACCACCCATAGGCTGAGACCTGCCTAGCCCATTCTTATAGGTCGCATTTACCCACGTCAGAGAAGCTTATACCAATATTCACAGGCAGTAAGTGGAATGCGTTAAGCCAATGCTTGCACCGTGATTCTCGGCAAGCTTACGCAAGAGAGTCGTCAATCCGCGTTAGCCATAAATTATTTGCTTTTAAATCATCACTATTACGGCAATAACGTTCTTCACCTTTTTTGTTCTGACGAGACGCTGTATGTCGAAGCACACGCCATGGGGAGAAAAAGTGCATGTGGATTAGGCTTTTATTTCTCCAAGAGGTGATTTCATCATGAAGTTTGTCGGCATTCAAAGCCAATGGGACTTCAGTCTGCTCTAAGATTTCACCATCACGAAAATGCTCTATGCCTTGCAGGCTCCAGTTGTCCCGAAAAGGCATCGCCGCATCCCATTGCATTTGGAAGCTGATAATCGCCATGGGCAGCCCTTCCAGATATGCTTTGCTCCTTAGCCCCAATGCCGTGCACAGTAAAGCGATTAGCTATACTTCCCAGCTTTGAACTTGGCTTTGTTGTGTCTCAGTACATCAAATCCGACATATAATCACAAAATCCGATTGAGAACCCGTCACCGCTCGCAACCATGCCGTCAAGGCTCCCTGATGATAAAAGCCAGGGTATGGGTCTTGAGAAAAACGCATGCAGCATCGAAGAGCATAGATGGGTAAAAGGTGTTGTAGCCACGTTTGCGCGGAAGAACATTTATTCACGGTCGGTATTGGCAAGGTATTATCTATCAATGGTTACCTCCTACCTTGGTAGATAGCGATTGAGAATGTTACTTAATGCTTTCTCAAAGGTAGGTGGTGATTCTATCTGCTCTGTATGTTTTCTTACTTTTATAGGGTATTCATCAGGCGGATTTGGCATCGTAAAGGCAATGACTCTTCCTGCACCAATTGTTTCTTTTAAAGACGCAAAACGCGTGGTGCATCCTCCAGAAACCAATCAGCATCGACCATGGGAGGGAAATAACGGTGCAACGGCATACATGGTAGCCAATCGGCTGGAAGATTTTTGCAACACCTGAACGCGCGCATCTGCATCCTTCTTCTTGAATGCCCATGTTTTTACATTCCAAATGGATAAGGATTCCATTGGTCAACACAAGCACAACATCCAGCTCGCTCTCTACCACCCCCATCTCTTTTGACTCCTTAACACCAAGAATACACTCTTTAACAATCGATTTATATTCTGCATGCAATGAAAAGCAGAAATCTCAATACGTGTGCGATGCCATACCGCCTCTTCAAAGCGGTACCCCAATTGCATACCACCTTTTTCGTTAATCCACCCATCTTTTTTCAATTCATCATATTCCGCTTCAGTCAATTCACGTTGTTTGATATTTGGGTTGAAGCTACGAACAACCGCCGTCAGTGATTCCGCCAGCTCGTTTAATTTTGCCTTTGAATAACATAGCTTAAGACGATCCAGCTTCTTGGCTATTTCCTGTTTCCAGGTAGCTTGTGAATGCGCGGTCCACTTGGTATAGGCTGGCCAATCGGTAGTGGTTGATGGATCACTAACACCTTCATCAAATCCTCTTGCATAGCAATCATGAACCAGTCTGGTGAAACCAGCATCAACACCATAACGTTCTGCTTGAGGAACTTGACCCCACACCCAGCGTTGACTGTATGAGGTGTCCAACCCATTCACCTGAAACACATCCTTAACCTTTAACATTTTATCTGAACGGTATTGGATAGGCTCATAAGCTTCCATAATGTTCTCTGGATAGGACTTCATTTGCACAGGCTGATGATCACCGTAAAGAAATTGAATCTCGCAATGTTCGGGTAGCTCAATTCTGCTGGACGGCAAAAATGCAAGACCTATCGGCGTTAGTTTTTTCCGCCATTTAACGCACAATACAGACACGATCACACCCATTACCCACCATCTCAGGCAAAGACATTATTCAGCGAATCACCTACGGCACCAGGATCATCCATATCGCCTTCCAATCAGTGCTGTTGAGGGGCTTCAAGCCCCGACTCTTCAACACTTCATTCAGCGTCCATTCACCCATTGTGCTTTTCGTGCAAAATCACTTTCCAGCCATAACACCCGATCATGTTTGTCTGCCAAAGCTAAAATCGGCGGCAGATTGGCAACCTGTTGCCCTGTTGAAATTGCCACAAAAACCTGATATCCCATCTATTTCCCCTTTGTTTACGTTCACACTTAAAAACCAATTTGCATCCCCAAATGGGACAGACGGACATTTACGTCTCGAGTGGCTATATAGACTTGAGGAGGTGTGTCATCAAATGGGATATCTCTTTTTTCAAGATATCCTCGTCCTTCATGATTTTTTTCAATTTAGTATTGTTTCCTCTCGTACCATGTGCCATCTGATTCCGCAAATGACCCAAGGCTCTAAATTTTTGCTCCTGATTCAAATATTCACGTGCTTCTTCACGACGGTCATGGTTATCCAAACCATCACCCTCACGTTCTACCTCGCGACTGATCAATGCCTCTTGGGTGAAAATAAGCGCCCGCAGATAATCTCTCCGCTTAAAATAAGCATGGGCAAGCTCAGCTTCTTTTTCGGAAAAGGTTGGTTTTCTAAACCAATTCATACGTTTAGATAATGTATCACTAAATAAAGTGGCTATAGGAAGCTCTTTAATTTTAGCAAAAGCTGGTTGAACCGTAGAAATTTTTTGGCTGGCGTGACGTGCATCCGTGATCCGTTCAAAGAAGGCCGCATCCGCTAAAGCTTTAGAGTGAGGCACACCACTTTCTTTGAAAAGAGGTGAAAAAACACTATAATCACCATCTTTTTCAAATTGCTGTAGGGCACCAATCCATCGTCCAAACTTTAATAATCCATCCAGTTGAACAACAGGCGTTATCCCCGTTTCTCGGCTTAATTCAAGCATGCCATAATAAATACCTTGAATGGATGTACCTCGCACAGCTTCCAGATAAAAAGCAGCCATCATGGCAAGCATGGGCAGAGAACGAAAACCATGCGTGACATCCGTCATCACATCGTCACCTTCATCAACATCAGCAGCAAGCGCTGAAAGAATCGCTGTCTGCTCTTGCTCATCAAGCCCATAGGGTATCAATTTAAGACGAACATCCTTCTTCCATGCCGAACTTACACTGCCAGCCACCTGATCCAACAGGGATTGAGAACAATTATTGGACTCACAAGCCTCTATCAACTCTAGTCTCAATTCATCAGCCAAACATTCCGCATCAACATCTTCAATGAGGAACATCCCACATACTGCCAGATGTTCCAAACATAACGACGCGATCAGGTTGAAGTTTTCTGGCTAACGTTTCCGCAAAATAGCGAGAGGTATCTTTTGTTTTATCATCAAACTGATATGTTGCTTCTCTATAGCCAGAACCATCAGCAGGCTTCATACCACCACCAAGAAAAGAAATAAGTACTAACATAATTAAACCATTACCTCTATTTTTAAATCATATTTTTTTAGATTATTGGATTATCTATTCGGTAGAATAATCTTTAACGCTTTTGCTAGAGAAATTGAATTGGGTTTGTACACTGACTTATTCATTTTTTTCCCTTTTTTCTTGTCTGGATTTTGCATAATACCCTTATCGTGATGCTCCAAATACTCTGCCATCAATTCAGCGGCTTGCTGCTGTTCTTCAGAGTTATTTGCAGATTGTATTTCACCCAGCCATTGAGTGGCATCTTTCATAAAAGCACCTTTATCCGTTTCCCATGCAGATTGCCTCGCATGAACATCAAGCTTAAAAGCCAATCCAGACAAGCCACTATCTATAGCCTGTTGAATACATTCGGATTTTTTAGCATCGGCCAAACGTTGAATTTCATGTTCTTTGCTCTTCTTTTCACGTTCAAGCTTTGCAGCTATATCTTCAGAGAAACGCCCATAACCAGCCGCAGTTTTTGCACCAGCTCCAAGCCATTGCAGTGCCTCTTGCAAATCGATAAGCACATCGGATATATCGCCCTCAAACCCTGGACGTTTGGCAATACCAAACTGAAAGGATTGCCCTTTATCCACGGTTAGAAAGGGAACAGGGATCGGGTCATGCCAATCGGCAGGCACATTGCTGCCATCGTTTATGGAAGCCTCATCGCCTTTGGCATACCATTGATTATAGTGAGGGGTCATGATATCTGCCTTGAGCTGCACAGGGTGTATAGGAATTGCATCAAAAAATATCAACGACCCTGATTGGTCTGAGTTACCAAACCACGCATTTAATTGGGTTTGGTCAAATCCCTTCCATACCTCACACCACGCCCGCACCATCCCTTTGACTGCCGCACCCGTCAGATAGGAACACCCAAGCTTGGATGCCAAGCAAATCCATTTTCTATAGGATGATTATTGCCCATGCCAGTGACAAAATGCCAATCGGTTGTCATTGCCATACTTACGCCACCTTGAGTATCGAGCAGAAGCTGCTGACGCTTTGCAAAGGATTCCAATAGGGGTGTCATCACCCACCTTGCTTCCTGTCACTGTTTTTATCCAGCCAAGCTTACCCTTTCATCTTTGGGAACTTTCCAATCTTCATCATACCGATTAAAAAATCGATCAAAACCATGCAAGCCTGCATGGCCGCTCGCAGGTTTTTGTGCAAGGTCTGCGCCTTTATAAAGAGGAAGGTTCATCATTATCTCCCTTTTCGCCCAAATAGGCTTTAGCAAATTTCTTTACCCAATCCAAATATGCAATGGCTTCCGCTTGCGCTAGCTGATAGCGATTGGCATCACATGCTGTAATTTCCAACATCAAATCATCAGAGCCATAGATTTGTTGCTTCTCCAGCCAAGCGGCAACACCTTAAATTGAATTTGGTGGCTACCACCCTTGGAATGATAAAATGCACAAGCCTGACCAAAACCAGACATTAAAATCATCGCAGGAAAACTACAGGCATAGGATTTAAGTTCTTTTTGGTCTGCTTCACTTTTATTCGCCCATTCCCGTACTGCTTTCAGTGCATGTTTGGCGCGCTCTTGGGCGATGGTCTGAACCATCTGACCACGCTGAGATGTTGATGGTTGCAACGTCGTTTTCTGTAACGGGTTGAGAACCTACCTGCTTATTATTTTGATGGGGTTGCTGTGGTTTGTTGCGGCGTCTTTTTTAGACATGGGAGACCTCCCGCACCTTGCACCAGCCCATGCCTACGGTTTCATTGCCGCCAATTTGCACAAAAGGTTTATCCTTAAACATATCAATAACTTGATCTACAAAATATTTTTTACCCATCAGCATGGTGTAGAGCAGTGCATCGGAAGGCAGTGTTTCTTCATACCAAAGCGCACCTGTTTTAACTATTTTTGTTTCACTATCAATGGCGATATGGGGTGTGACAGCGGTTGCATTTTTGGCAAACCAAGCGAAATCATCATTGTCCATAATGAGAAACTGTGCATCAATATTTTCAACGCCGAAGCTTTCAATGCTTGCAATGATGGCACTCAAATCAGTGTTCACTTGCTGAAACTTAAATTCCTCAAGAAAGATATCGCCTTCACTACCGCTACACACCTGCTGTGCTTCTACTACCGGCACTGACCAACCGACTTTCATGCCCATCATGAGCATATCACCTTGGAGGCGTTTTAAAATTGCAGGGCAGGTAACCAGCTTAAAATGCCCTGTAAGCGAGCGCACAGGCAACAACAATAATCGGGCATCTGTCATCGCTATTGGTGAAGCATTGCCATCTTGGTCAGCAGAGCCGAAGACCTTTTTTGTTTTTCCACCCTTACCCCAAGCCGCGCGAATCTCCGCATGGGCACGAAACGCTCCTTTCACTGCCGATCCAAAGATGCAGGGATAATTTGTGTGTGCTTCGCGTTGAATGGGCATATCTATGATGCCCGAGTTCTGACCTGTGCCCGCATGAATCGATGTCTCTGCGCGTAGTCCAAGAATAGTTTGTTTCATCGTCATTTCCCCTCACTCCAAAATCCCACAGCCACTTCACCATAACCAAAGGCTGTGCGCTCGCCAATATGTTTTTGTGTTAAAAACTTCGTTACATCGTTCACTGTTTCAAACTCAACAAAATAACTGCTGCCTGCTGGAACCAGCGATTTAAGTGGTTTAGGTGCTCTCTTTTTATAGTCCCAACCACCTTCACGTACAGCCTTACCAATACATGCGGAAACAACACGCATTCCGTCAATGTCAGGCCACACTTTTACCACCAAAATCAGCATGGGTTATCAATACCAAGACCAACCGAGTCACATCACTTCTATTCTCCAACGCCAGTGATGTATCACTACAATCCTCAATCGTTAAATGGGCCATCCGAGACTCACCGCCCAAGCGCACCATGCTTGCAGGTGAAATATCATCAGCACCATCAACTGCCATACCGATACTTACATCCTCGTGTAAGCGGATATGACGGGTGAAATAAAGCAAGCCCTTTTCCACCTGTTTGGTTTCATTATCCCGATTAATGCCAACGCGTGCTTCGCCAGAAAAGAGCGATGCTTCTTTCATTAACCCATCGGGTACACCGCCCTGAAGAACTTTTTGCATACTGGCCGCATCCAGCCATGCTTTCTCTACTGGCTTGGCTGCTTCAATGCTCGATACAGGCACAGGCAATGTCCGTTTTCCCATATCTGTGACATAGCTCGTTTCCGATGGCTGCAAGCGCGTCCATTGCTGTTGCTTTTCACTATATAACAGATGCAATGGCACGGGATAAAGGCGTTTACCCGCTTTATACAGATAAGGCCCTGCAAATGTTAACGCGCCTGCATCATCACTATTTTTTCCAATCAGCGATGCGATATCAGGCTGTTCGCCCTTGCGAAGCAAACCCCAATGCACACCTTTGGCTTCAGCAATCGTGGATCGAATCACGCCTGCCAGCGTTTGTGCTGTGGGTGGAAATTGTGAGTCCAGAAATCCGCCTTCACCTTGGTTAAAGGATTTAGCGCCACGGAAAAAACAAGAATCCAATGGTTTGAAATGCCATACTTTCATCGTTCCACTCCCTTCTGTGCCAAAAAGCGCAAAAGCAAAGCGCCATCGCTGCTATAAAGACCCGTCCACGCTTTCCCATGATAGATGCGGAGTAACGGCATTAATTTATTGATCTGCTCTGCCACATAGGTTTGTTTACTCTTACCTTCGGTTTTATCATCCCATCCATCGAGTAAACCACTGTTCAAATAAGATGTTTCAAGCAGCTTATCCAAGGGGATACCTTCGAGTTCTTTGCGCAGTTGTGCAACGGCTTCTGGCGTATCTGGAAAATGATCTGGCATCACGATGCTCAACACTTCACGAAAGCCATAGAGGACTTTTGAACTATAGCCCACATCACTTTTCTTTTCGGCCCGCATCTCCATTTCGTGTATTAAATCAATCATATCTGTTGCTAATGCTGATGCGACCAGCGTACCGCCATGCCTTTCTTCTGGAATCTCCCAAGGCACAGACCATGTTTGCTGTAAACCACCCGGTTTCCATGTGCGACATGCCAGCGCATCTCTGCCCGTTTGATCTTTGGCAACATCATCCAATAAATGATGAATATCTTTTAGAATCATGGTGAGTGGCAACTTCATGTGAACATATTCAATGGCGGCAGAAATGGTTGCCTGCGTACCATCAGGCAATTTACCTTTGAATACATCTTGATAGGCAACGCGACAAGCTGCGGCACAGGGCAAAGCATCTTCCAACGGCAATATTGCCAACACATCATCACCGCCAGCATAAATCAGGAATCCATTGTGCTTTTTGACTACATTTGGGACTGCTTTGGTGAATGCTCCCAATGCCTTGGATAGTGCTGTTGGGCTTTCCCCTGCGTCTGCCAGTGCTTTCTTTGTTTCACCCAACGAATCACCATCCATCATCAGAATGGCGTAAAAAGGAGAAAGAGGCGCATCAAACTCTTCAACTGAAGCAAGCATAGCATGTTTGGCTTGCTTCAAATTCTTAGCTTTTTGCACTGAAATCTCACCCTGTTTATCTTCTTTACCTTTGCTTAGGGAATCCAGTTCACTATCAAAGAGCAAACGACCATCTACATCAGCAAGCGCCTTAGGGACAGAATGATGAGACCTTAATGCCTCTGAAATACAGTTGATTCGTGTTAATCGTTCGCCCTCATTAGCCAACTTGCAAAACGCATCAACTGTAGATGTATTCGGCTCTGCATCGATCAACTGTTCCAGCCAATGCACGGCGGCCATATAGGAAACAGAAGGAACATTGCTGCTCAGAACCCAACCCTCGTGATTTTCTAACTCGCTCCAGACATGAACAAAACGCCGCTTCACATAGGCAATCGCACAAAGTCGCTCATTTTCACGCAAATCAAGCCCTTTTACTTGGATGATCTTACGCCAAAACTTTCTGTTGTTGTCGTCGGGTTCGGTCGGGTAGCGTCTGACAATTCCTGCCACTCACCCATCATCGTACATTTATCACCCAGCGATTCAGGTGGCATATAGGAACGCCAATTTTTACGCTGCGCCAGTACGCCTGCATCCTCTGAATCGGCAATCACCCACGCCATGTCCCAAAAGTGCTCAATTTGCTGATCCCATAAGGCAGGGTTTACACCAGCTTCTTTTAAGTGATCCCCTATCCACACGTGATCGGCAAGACTTTTCCATGCCTGCTGAACAGCATCAACAGCTACATTGCCATCAAAATCAACAGGAACTTGCGCTATAAAATTGTTCGGCAGCGAACCAATGGTTGGGCCTTGTCCTCTTTTCGCTTTCACGCGTAGCAATAGTTCATCGCCATCCACTGAAGGCATCACAATCGTACCACCAGCATCCTGAACAGCCTTCATCGCATTCGCCGTCAACCAAGAGAGTAAAAATGAACCCGCCCAGAAATCACGCGTGCGCCGCGCTTGAGAAACGAAGCCTTGAACAGGGCCAAGGGTGAAGTGGAGGTATGCTTTACTCATGCTAACTCTCCAACAAACTGTCTTACAGCATTAAAATTGATATGCTGATACTTCTTATCGTGATGGAATTGACTAGCAGGAAGGTGAAACACCACAGTAATAAATTGATTATCTGCTAATGCCTGAACATGGAAGAACAATGGACTTGATCGACGATTTCTTTCATCTACCTTCTGCAAAGGCAGACCAAATGAAACACGTTCACGCCAATTTTTATTGATGGAACTCCGAAAGTCTTTATATTTTTGCCCAGCATTCCCCAATGATTTTCTCGGATCGTTTGTTGGTCTTAAAATATTGTATGAACACTCTTTATTGAAAGCTGTAAATGTCGCCATATCCTTTGGGTCTCTGTATCAAATAAATAATATAGTTTATCCTGATAACAATCCAAACTCATAAGTTGCCCACCTTCCTCCATTGATATGGAACCAAGGCCACGACGGCTTCGACTGCCAAGACCACCCAATAAACCCATGAGACCAAGAGCCTCGCGCACAGATTGAATTTGATCTTCAGTAGCTCGTCGGTGAAATTTAATGGTAACTGTAAATTTAAGGTTTTCTTCTAAACCTATTTTATGGGGAATCGGTACGCCCCGTTCTCCCCCTTGCTTTCAAGGATGCCATAAGCAAGATAACCTGCCCCCGTATTTGCCTTTGGCCAGTCATTCATAGGCTTACTAACCCCAAGCTCTTTTATACTTAAAAGAAATACACCCTGTCCTCCGGTCTGCTTTCCATCATTCATTTTTGCAGCAGAACCAAACAGTTCTGCTTCCTTTTTATGCAGGTCAGCTATATTATATACTTTGGTCCAGTTCAGTGCACGCCACCAGAAGCGCAATGCGCCTTTGAATGATGGCGGTCTAATACCATCATCTGGTTTTCCTTCTGCCCCTCCGATAAACATTGGTGTTACAATACGGTAAGTCGCTTCAATCGTGTTCACAGTAACTCCTCCAGTTTCCTTAAATGGTATCCAATTCATCTCTCACTGATCATGATAATAAAAAGACACGCATACATTATTTGATTTCAATATGGTGAGCTGCTAATCCCTCAAGACAGTAGCGCATAGGCCGTCCCTACACCTACAATTTCGTAAGGGTGATTTCTCAAGAGATAGCCCCTCTAATAGCTTTATTGCAGCGTGATTTAACCCTCTGAGAAATATGCTTTTTTCATCCCATAGATCACCTTAGCATCTATCTTATTACTGCCTGTAAAGGTCTTGAATGTTCGTTCATTTCCATCTTGAACAAAACCAAGATCGCGCTTTATATTGAAGCATAAATTCCTGAGCAAGCTCAAGATCTCCATCCCCAGAATCAACTGGACACAGAATCGCTGACAAACCCTGCTGCCGACGATGAGCAAACATGGTATAAAACGCGAATAGTTGCGCAGACAACTTAACCTCTCCATGTGCACAAATAAGTCGTTTATTAGGTATCAACAATAACATTAAGATCGGAAAAGCATTGGGTAACTGCATTCACAGTATCGCTGTACTTTGTCTTTCCTTCCTGGAGTGCTTTAGGGATACCATGGCGCATGGGCACAAAGCCAATTTTTGCCAGCCAAACTTTCGCATTTCTCGAATCCAACGGCTTGCCAGCGCGATTATGAATGATTTTCTCATACGGTGTCGGATAGAAAAAATCAGGAAGTGACTCTGTAACCTTCAGACACTAATACATGAGAAAGTTCATCGGTGGTGCGGCCATAAAGTGAGAGCGCGTAGCCAAGGTAAAACCCCATGGTTTTTCGTCCCCCAGCGATGGATGCATGCAATATACAATGGTCATCATTGGTAAACGATCGAACAATATCCAGAATATGATCAGCAGCAGCTTCATTATCTTCCGGCGTGATAATATCATTCATGGGATCCCCGTGTGCATCTTTCAATACATGGATATGATCTTCAGAAAAGTTAATGTCTGGAAGGTTATAATCCTTACATAGCCGATAAAACCAGCCAGGGTCTTTAGATAACAGCATCAATCGAAGGCGATCCGATCCTTCACTTGTCGTAATAATATGTATTTCATCGGGAATGAATACTGGTTCTTTTTTCACTGCAAGCGCATACACTAATTCAGTGATGATTTGTGGAGACATACCGGTAACGGCTAAAAGTATTTTTTTCATGTGCGAATCCTACCAGAAAAAAAGCGTATATCGAGATATCACAAGCTTGTGAACCACGAACAAAAGTTAAATAAAGCAGACTATTCGCCCCACTAGGCAATGGAGAAAAATCTTTACAGGTAGCGATTAATATTCATTCACAAGCTTGTGAACCACGAACAAAGTTAAATAAAGCAGACTATTCGCTTCGTTCACAAAGAATATTCATCTTTATTGTAGAATAATTAAAGCGTAGGAGAACAATTATGAAAGAAAATAATATCTTTAAAGATTATGGAAAATGATGTCAATTCATCAGATTTGGATGATATCACAAAGAAAAACCTTTTTGAAAATATCTTGAATTTAAAGAATAAAAAAGTGAACATCATGATAACGGGGGCTACTGGATGTGGTAAAAGTTCAACAATAAATGCAATGTTTAATGTGGATGTTGCTAAAAGTGGGCATTGGTGTAGACCCTGAAACAATGGATATTAAAAAGTATGATCTGGATAATTTAATTCTATGGGATAGCCCTGGTTTAGGTGATGGAAAAGAAAAAGATATAGAACATTCAAAGGGAATTATTTCAAAACTTAATGAGCTAGATGAAAATAATAACCCACTCATTGATTTGGTGTTAATTATTCTTGATGGGGGCAGTCGAGATCTAGGTACATCTTACGAATTAATTAATTCTGTCATTATCCCGAACCTTGGTGAAAATGCCAAAGATAGAGTTTTAGTGGCTATTAACCAAGCTGATGTAGCGATGAAAGGTAGGTACTGGGATTTCGAGACAAATAAACCAGAACCTAAGCTGGTCGCATTTTTAGAAGAAAAAGTTAAATCTGTGAAACATAGAGTACAAGAAGCAACAGGTGTGAATATAGAGCCTATTTATTACTCGGCAGGTTTTAAAGATGGTGATGAAGCTCAGAGACCTTATAATTTATCTAAATTACTCTATTTTATCGTGAAAAACACGCCATCAGAAAAACGGTTGGCCTATGTCAATAGCACTTCAGATAATAAAGAGATGTGGGAAGATAGCGATGAAATCAAAGATTATACTGCTGAAATTCAGAAATCATTCGTCGAAACAATAGTAGAAGCATCTCAAGCTGGTGGTGAAATAGGGCAAGAATTAGGTGAAATATTTGGCATGGGAAGCACAGGGAAAGCTCTTGGGAAAGTTGTAGGAGCTGGTGTTGGGGTAGTGAAATCTATAGTCAGTGGCGCATTCAATCTCCTTAAAAGTTTATGGTAACAATGTTCAAGACTTATAGAACGTCTGATTTAGACCGTAAATTAAATATCATCGGAATTAACCCATTAGATATTATGGTTACTGGTGTGACTGGATCTGGAAAATCAACGACTTTAAATAGTATTTTTCAAAAAGAAGTTGCAACAGTTGGAAAAGGCGTTGATCCAGAAACGATGACTTTAACAAGCTACAGTTTAAATCATTCTTTCCGCTTGTGGGATACGCCAGGTCTTGGAGATGGTATAGAAGCAAGATCGTGAACACGCTAAAAATATCATTCAATTACTTTATAAAGATTACAGCGTAAATGATAAAAAATATGGCTTCATAGATATGGTTTTAGTGATTATTGAAGGTTCCAATAGGGATATGGGAACAAACTATAAATTATTGAATGAAGTTATTATCCCTAATTTTCAGAAAAAAGAGTGCTTATTGCTGTCAATCAAGCTGACATGGCAATGAAAAGGTCGATATTGGGATCATGATCATCATAAACCTATGAAGAAATTGAAAGATTTTTTAGAGGCTCAAGTAGATTCCATTCAAAACAGAGTAAAAGAAGCAACAGGTGTTAGCATTATAAGACCAATCTATTATTCAGCCGAACATGGATATAATATTGATGTTTTACTCAATTTATTAATTGATAATATGCCAACTAAAAAAAGAGACTTAATACTATGAAACATTCAGGAGTAAATTATGAAATTGTCCAGACGTGTTTGTTAATGATTCAAATTAAAAGGAGATCGATTATGAGTTGGTTCAGTGGATTAGGAGATATTGTTGCAGATACGGTGAGTGACATCAGCGTGACTGTAGGTGGAAGTACATATGATGATGTTTTTACAACAATCGGAGAAACCTTCGGTGGTAGTGCAGAACTGGCAGGTAAGGTAGCAGATGTATTGACTGATGATGTGAATATTAATTTGGATGATGTGTGGTAGAGATTTCATACACGGTATTGTTGGAGTCCTGTGTCGCCTCTTGAGGGTCATACAAGTTGCTGAAGAGGTGGGCATGTTAACACACGTCCCTCAATATAATCGTTAAATGCTTCATCCACATTTAACATTTAAAAAATAAGGGTGTAAGGAGCAATACCTTCGCCAAGATTCAGCGCGTTTCGCGCTGAATCTTGGCGAAGGTATTGTAAATCGTACTTAGTTATATTAATTAGATAGTTATATTGTCACTACTGTCCGATGAAAATCACATATCGTCATACTCGACTTGATCGGGCATCCAGAAAACCTTGCAAACAATGGATTACCGCCCCATGCCTTCTCGGGAATGATGGAAATATTATTTCTTGTCTCATAACATCGTGCCGCAAAGGAAACTTTTGCAGCATAAAAGTTGGAAATAAAGCCTCGAACTTTCGTCGGACAGTAGTGTTATATTATTTTTAAAAAGTAACATATCTTACATTGAGCGGGTATCTTTTTTTAAAAAATGATTTAAAATTGATGTCGGATGATGTTTGTTCTCATCATATTGAATAAAAATAGCCTTTTATGACCGAATCATTTAGCCATTTAATGAAAATTACGGTATCGATTTTCAACTTTTTGCTTAAGTTGGTTGTAGATTGAAATTCGCAGGGTAATCAGAATCGTGATGTATATCCTTATCTCATTGATTTATAAGGATAAAATAACCAAGAAAACGATAAAACATACCCGCTCAATGTAAGACATATGGTCTATTATGCGACATTGGGATTTCACTCTCGATGTGCACCAGCCACTTGTTAAATGGTTTAAACACTGGTTTTATTTGGACCTCATGATACTGGACTCTCTTAAAACTACAGATACTATCTGGAATAGTAAACTATAATACTATCTGAATAGTAAACTATAATACTATCTGAATAGTAAACTATAATACTATCTGAATAGTAAACTATAATACTATCTGAATAGTAAACTATAATACTATCTGAATAGTAAACTATAATACTATCTGAACAGTAAACTATAATACTATCTGAATAGTAAACTATAATACTATCTGAATAGTAAACTATAATACTATCTGAACAGTGAAACTATAAT
>JAUZSH010000043.1 GCA_030949605.1 Ghiorsea sp. | reverse complement strand
GTTCCTGTACCATAGTGGTTTTTTGAGCGAATCAAGGTAAAAATAAGGCATGTGTCAAGAAGGGTGAATTTTCCGTATGGGTGTTGCTTCGCTCCCGTCTGAGCGGGAATGACAGATTTTAGCCCAATCGCGCAACATCGTTTGTTTAATGTAAATCAACTTACCACCCATGTATATAAAAGTTATATTAAGGTATCATTAAATAAAGTGCATGTTTCTCTAAGATGTTTATTTTAAAGGTATAAAGCAACTTGGCATAAGAGATGCTTAGTTTGTAGGCTAGAATATTCAGAGAGCAATAGGGCTAACGTCGAGTTGTTTTTCTACTTTAACAAATAATATTCGATACTAAAAATAGGAGCATCTATGGCAAAGATAGAAACGTTTTATGAAGTGATGCGTAAGCAGGGGATTACTCGTCGTAGTTTCCTTAAATACTGTAGCCTTACAGCAGCATCATTGGGTTTAAGCCCCGCATTTGCACCAAAAATTGCACACGCAATGGAAACTAAACCGAGGTTACCAGTTGTCTGGTTACACGGATTGGAATGTACATGTTGCTCTGAATCCTTCATTCGTTCAGCGCATCCTTTGGCAAAAGACGTTATTTTGTCAATGATTTCTCTTGATTATGATGACCTTATCATGGTTGCTGCAGGCGAACGCGCCGAGGCAATTATTGAAGAAACGATTGCGAAATATGATGGTGAATTTCTGCTTGCTGTAGAAGGTAATGCACCACTTAATCAAGATGGTATGTCGATGATTGTTGCGGGCAAACCATTTTCTGAGCAGTTGAATCATGTTGCCAAGCATTGTAAAGCAATTATTTCTTGGGGCTCATGTGCTTCATGGGGTTGTGTGCAGGCCGCTGCACCAAACCCAACACATGCTGTGCCTACGCATAAGCACCCAGGTCTTCCAAATAAGCCAATTATTAAGGTTCCAGGTTGCCCACCAATTGCAGAAGTCATGACTGCTGTGATTGCCTATATGATCACCTTTGACAAAATTCCATCACTGGATCGTCAGGGTCGTCCAAAAATGTTTTACAGTCAGCGTATTCATGATAAATGTTACCGCCGACCACACTTTGATGCAGGTCAATTTGTTGAAGAGTTTGATGATGAATTTGCTCGCAAAGGTTACTGCTTGTATAAAGTGGGCTGTAAAGGGCCGACAACTTACAACGCATGTTCAACGATTCGTTGGAATGAAGGAACATCCTTCCCCATTCAAGCTGGTCACGGTTGTATTGGTTGTTCTGAAGATGGTTTCTGGGATAAAGGCAGCTTTTATGATCGCTTATCTGGTATCCACCAGTTTGGTATTGAAAGCAATGCCGATGAATTGGGTGGTACAGCAGCAGCGATTGTTGGTGGTGCAGTAGCAGTTCACGCTGCGGCCTCAGCTATTAAAGCGGCAACTAACAAAACAGAAGGGGATAAATAATGAGTGTAACAACTACTCCGAATGGCTATACTTTAAACACTGGTGGAAAGCGCCTTGTTATTGATCCAGTAACGCGTATTGAAGGGCATATGCGCTGTGAAGTGAATATTGATGATAACAACGTGATTACGAACGCAGTATCTACGGGTACAATGTGGCGTGGTCTTGAGGTGATCCTTAGAGGTCGCGACCCTCGTGATGCTTGGGCATTTGTGGAACGTATCTGCGGTGTTTGTACAGGGTGTCATGCCTTGACCTCTTGTCGTGCTGTGGAAGATGCGTTAGATATTAAAATTCCATACAACGCCTTCTTGATTCGTGAAATGATGGCAAAAACATTGCAAGTCCATGACCATGTGGTGCATTTCTATCATCTTCATGCCTTAGATTGGGTAAATCCAGTGAATTGCTTGAAAGCTGACCCTAAAGCGACATCGAAGTTGCAACAATTAACAGGACCTAAACACCCTAACTCTAGCCCTGGTTACTTCCGTGATATTCAAACCCGTATCCGCAAGTTTATTGAATCTGGCCAACTTGGTCCGTTTAAAAATGGTCATTGGGATAATCCTGCTTATAGGTTAAGCCCCGAAGCTGATTTGATGGCGGTAACGCATTACCTTGAAGCTTTGGATTTGCAAAAAGAATTCGTAAAACTTCACACTGTCTTTGGTGGTAAAAACCCACATCCTAACTATCTTGTTGGTGGTGTCCCTTGTGCCATCAATATGGATGATGACATGTCTGCTGGTGCGCCGTTGAATACGGAGCGCCTGTTTTTCGTCAAAGCACGTATTGATGAGATGAAAGCATTCAATGATAATGTTTATGTTCCTGATGTGTTAGCCATTGCCAGCTTCTACAAAAATCAATTGTGGGGCGGCGGTCTTGGTGGGAAAAGTGTTATGGACTATGGCGCTTACCCACTTGTTAACTATGATAAATCAACAGACCAACTTCCTGGTGGCGTGATTCTTGACGATAACTGGGACAATGTGATGGAAATTGATCCACGTGATCCAACGCATGTACAAGAGTTCGTGAATCACTCATGGTATAAATACCCTGATGAAAGCAAAGGTTTGCACCCTTGGGATGGTATCACTGATCCTAACTACGATGTTAGCTCAGCAAAAGGTACGCGCACCAATATTGAAGAGCTTGATGAAAATGCGAAGTACTCTTGGATTAAATCACCACGTTGGAAAGGCCATGCTGTTGAAGTTGGTCCATTGTCACGTTATGTCTTGGCTTATGCGCAAGGTCATGAAATTGTGCAAGATCAAATACACAAAAGTGTTGCCGCATTTAATGCCCTTGCAGGCACTAATTTGGGTGCGAAGCCTATTTTGCAATCAACTATTGGTCGCACATTAGCCCGTGCATTGGAGTCTCAATATTGTTCTGACATGATGGTTGATGATTGGCATCGTTTGATTGCCAATATCAAGGCTGGTGATACTTCGACGGCAAATATGGAAAAATGGGATCCATCTACTTGGCCGAAAGAGTGCAAAGGTGTGGGTACTGCTGCAGCACCTCGTGGTGGTCTTGGTCATTGGATTCGCATCAAAGATGGTAAAATTGAAAACTATCAATGTGTGGTTCCAACAACTTGGAATGGTTCACCGCGCGATCCAGCAGGTAACATTGGTGCGTTTGAAGCATCGTTAATGGGAACACCTGTTGAACGTAAAGATGAGCCTGTTGAAATTTTACGCACACTTCACAGCTTTGACCCATGTCTTGCTTGCTCAACACATGTGATGAGTGAAGAAGGTGAAGAAATCGTAAGTGCGAAAGTTCGTTAAGATGAATGCGCATGTTCATGCGAGTGGTCTTTTGACCACTCGCCAAGAAACTATAAGGAGAAATCACTATGTCTGACAGTTCTATTACAACAGATATGTCGCATGAGATTACAAAGCACACCGAAGCTGTTTATGTCTATGAAGCTCCTGTGCGTGTTTGGCATTGGATAAATGCACTTGCAATCACAGTGTTGGCTATTACGGGTTACTTCATTGGATCTCCGTTACCGACAATGCCGGGTGACCCAAGTTCAAGCTACTTGATGGGTTACATTCGTTTTGCTCACTTTGCTGCTGGTTATATTTTAGCGGTGGGTATGTTGGGTCGCATCTATTGGGCATTTGTGGGTAACCATCATGCCAAACAATTGTTTATTCCTCCGTTTACCAAAGAGCATATCAAAGGTGCAATCCATGAAGCTCGTTGGTATGCATTCATGGAGAAAGAATCTGTTAAATGTGTAGGGCATAATCCGTTGGCACAAATGGCGATGTTTACCATGTTTGTGTTCGGAACATTCTTTATGATTATAACAGGTTTTGCACTGTATGGTGAAGGTACTGGCATGGGTTCATGGCAGTTTGAAATGTTTTCATCGTGGGTGATTCCAATGTTTGGTCAAAGTCAAGATGTACATACTTTTCATCATTTGGGTATGTGGTTAATTATTATCTTTGTGATTGCACATGTGTATGCGGCAATTCGTGAGGATATTATGTCTCGTCAAAGCATGGTTAGTACCATGATTAGTGGCTGGCGTATGTTCAAGGATGATCGTCCTTGATATAAAAGGTTTGAACTTCCTCCTGATGTTCAATACGGGGCGGCATGTTTTCATGCCGCCTTTTTTTATGTAAGTTTGTGATTTTAATTCGAGGTATAATAAGATAATGAATAAAGCTTCAGAACTATTTGAACGATTGACATCGATTGATGAGCCACCAACAAAAGAAGAGTTTGAAAGTATGTTGGCATGTCGGGAGGAGATGATTCCGCTATTATTATCTGAAATCGATTGTTTTATTGCCTCCCCAAGTGATATCGAAGCTGCGGGGCAGCATTATGTTCGGCATACCTTGTCTATTTTTCTGCTGGCAAGCTTTCGAGTTCAGGCTGCTTATCCTAAAGTCATCCAGCTTATCTCGATACCTGGTAATCAAGTTATCGATTTGACAGGCGAGGTGTTTAGTGAGGCGTTAGGTAGAATTTTGGCATCTGTTTATGATGGTGATTTGTCGCCCATTCAAAGTGTTGTGGAGCATGAGGGTCTAAACCCTTGGATTCGAGCAGGTGCGCTTGATAGTTTGATGGTGTTGTGGAAAGAGGATGTGTTGCCGCGAGCGGAAGTGATTGAATACCTTAAAACACTTTTGGATACGAAATTGGAAAAAAAGTCAGGTTATATTTGGGATGCGGTCGCGCTTATTGCTTATGATTTACACCCCAAAGAGTTGGAGAGTCAGCTGTTGGAAGCGATGAAGAAAAAGCTGGTTGAACCGATTGTTCTAAATGAAGTATCTTTGGCCAGTTGTTTATCTCAGCCTTTCCAAGATGCAATGAAGCAAAAGAAAAATGTTTTGGATGGATATATTAAAAATTTAACAGATGAATTGAGTTGGTGGTTGTACCCCGATAGAAAGTTGTTGCAGAAGGGTAAGGATTACGAAAGCTTGGATGTGCCTATTGTTGATAAAGATGTTATTCCTGGTGAACGTGTTGCCCCGATGGGCTGGCGTTCAGCAACGGTTGTTCGCGGTTCAAAGAAACTTGGTAGGAATGAACCCTGTTTATGTGGAAGTGGAAAAAAATATAAGAAATGTTGTTTAAGCAGGGCACTGTGAATTTTGGACTGATGTTGCGCAGTCGGGCTAAAATTTGTCATTCCCACGCAGAGTTTTCCCCCACGAAGGCGTGGGGTGGGAATCCATCTTTACATATTCCCATGCTCCCGCCTGGAATACAGGAGCGGTAATTCAACTCGGATGAAGAGTTTTGCAATGACCTCTCATGATTGATATATGTGATTATAAAGTAACCATATTCCTTAACAATATGTTAGCTAAGTATCCATTTCTTGGTGAAGCAATCTTTAGTAACTTAAAAAAAGCTTTATATATCAGGCTCCTGGGTTGTTTGGTCACCTTTGGCAAAAGCTATGCTATACTTACTTGTCTATTGAATGACATCGGGGGAAGGCTGTGGGCGAACAAAAGAAAGTTTTAGTGTTGGGGATTGGTAATATTCTCTGGGCAGATGAAGGTTTTGGTGTGCGTGCGCTTGAACACTTACAAAGTCATTATGAGTTTCCAGATTATGTGACCCTTTTGGATGGCGGCACACAGGGTGTTTACCTTGTTCAAGATGTGCGCGATGCAGATATACTTATTGTGTTTGATGCCATTGACTATGGGCTTGAACCTGGAACCATGAAAATCATTGAGAATGAAAATGTACCTAAATTTATGGGTGCAAAAAAAGTCAGTCTACATCAAACAGGCTTCCAAGAAGTGCTCGCACTCGCAGATATGATGGAAGACTACCCTGAACAAATTATTCTTATTGGCGTTCAACCTGAATATATTGAAGACTTTGGCGGCAGCTTACGCCCTGTTGTGAAAGCACAGATTGAACCAGCAGTTGAAAAAGCATTGGCATTCATGGATGCCAATGCTATCGAATACAGCAAGCGCGACACACCATTTGTTCCGAATGATGCGAGCGAAGACGCTATTCTTACCATGGATAATTATGAGCAAGGTCGCCCTAGTGAAGAGCTAGCGTGCCGGATGGGTGATGATAGAATTTTAACATCTAATGAATTCAATGTGACAGAGCCAAAGCTGGCAAAGGTTGGCGATAATCCGCTGAATGTTGAGGTGGATCATCACTTGGAGAAATACCGCTAATGTGTCTTGGAATTCCCATGCAAGTTGTTACCGTATTGAGTGAGCATGTAGCGTACTGCCAAGGTATGGGGCAGCAAAAGAATATTGACATGCATCTTGTGGGTGAGCAAATCGTCGGCACTTGGGTGATTACATTTCTTGATGCCGCCCGTGAAGTTATTGATGAAGATAGGGCGCTTCAAGTGACCAATGCACTTGAAGCTGTAAATATAGCCATGGGTCGTGACGGTGCAGGTATTGATGCTTTGTTTGCTGATATTATTGAACGTGGTCCGCAGCTTCCGCCACATTTGCAAGCTGAATTAAATAAGGAGTGATTGAAATGTATACACCACTGATTGATGAAATGATTGAAAAACACGGCTATCCTGTGCTTACAGAAGAGACTTTGCAAAGCTTTGAAAAAGAGCACAAAGATGTGGTGTTATTTTTTACTGAAAATGCCAACAACTATCCTGAAAGCAATGATGTGGCGATTATTTTACCCGAAATTTTAAAAGCATTTAAAGATCGGGTTGCACCTGCCGTTATCAGTCGTGAAAGCGAACGCCCGTTGCAACGTAAATACCGCTTTAAGGGTTATCCCTGCTTTGGTATTTTTGCGTGATGGTGAATATGTGGGCACGATTTCAAAAGTTCGTGACTGGCTTGAATATATTGATGAGTTTAAAACTATGCTGGCAACAACCCCAACCCCACCACCTGCATTTGATTTAGATAATGTTTGCCCTGGCTCTGCGCCAGCCAAAGTTTAAGGAGTTTTACAATGACTGATATTCATATCCCTATTTCCATGATTGGTGTTGGTTCTCAGCCCGAAAGTGAAGATGGTAAAACTTTAGAGTTTATTCCTATGCCACATGAAATGACTGTGTTTGAAGTATCGAATATGCCAGAGCCAGAAGATGTGGCTAACCTTCAAGAAGGTATGCAGGCATTGCGCTTGGTGCGTGATGCGCTGAAGGGCTACAAAATGCATGATGAACTGACCATGATTGATATTACCGATTTGGATAACCAAAATCGTAAATGGGTCAACACCATGCTTGGTCATGGTGAAGTGAGTGTGATTTATCAAGGTGGTATGCGCACTGAAATTCAAGAGTCTGTGTTTGCAGGTGTTTGGCGCATTATTTATTTGGACGGTGACAGAAATATTGTTAAAGACTTTATTGAGATTGCCAGTGTGCCAGAAATTGTCGTTAATTCATCGTTTGTCAAAGCAAAAACCAAGCTTGAATACGATGCGAGCAACTTACCTGAGCATGTGATGAATGCCCCCGCATTGATTACGGAACTTAATGATAAAGTCGCAACGTGGAAAGAGGGTGATGAGCCGCATGTGATTAACTTCAGCTTGTTGCCGCAAACGGAAGAAGATTTGATATTTTTGGATCAACTCTTGGGTTCAGGGCCTGTGGTTATCTTGTCGCGTGGTTATGGTAACTGCCGTATTGCTTGCACTGAAACCAAAAATGTTTGGTGGGTTAAATACTTTAACTCTGAAGACAAATTGATTTTGGATACGCTTGAAATTAGTAGCGTGCCTGAAGTGGCGTGTGCAGCAGCAGAAGATATTCGTGATAGTTATGATCGCTTTGTAGAAGTGATGGAACTTTATGACAATGAGTGATGGCACGTTTTTCAATTCTTACGGTGGTGATGGTGGGAAAATCGAAGATGATGCCATTCTCGAATGTAAAATTTGCTGGCATCAATACAAACCTGATGAGGGTGATGATTACTGGCAAATTGAGCCAGGAACACCATTTTCTGAGCTTCCAGAGCATTGGAAATGCCCAGAGTGTGATGGTCGTAAAGATGACTTTATGGTTGTCTTAAGAGATAAGTGAGGTGCTTCTCAAGTCTTTAACACCCATGGGTGCGGCGTATCACTTGGAGCAGTTGTATGAAAATATCCGTGTTACACGGATGGTGGGTGTGCCGATATTAAATGATAAAATTAAAGTGCAGGCTGTGGGTTTCCGAGAATGGAATCAGTATGTGTTGGGTGCTTTGATTACACCGTGGTTTATGAATTTGATGCTTTTACCTACTGAAAGCACCAACTGGGATGAGCATAAATTCGGTAGTAAACATAAGTTTACATTTGAAGCAGGCGCATTTGAATTCACCTTGGGTGCAGAAGAAGATTTGGGGAAATATATGAGTTGTTCTATGTTTTCCCCGATGTTTGATTTTGCAAGCCATGATGCAGCTGTACAGACAGCTGAAGCGATTGTGGCAGGCATGTTTAAAGAAGAGAATAAAGAAGTGTTGGAAGGGCAGGATTTAAATCTTCAAGAAGAGGTTGAAGATGATGACCTTGGTGCGATGGAAACGGTGTTGGAAGGTGCGCAAGCGATGGGTTCGATTGCCAAAGAAAATCTAGAAAAACCATTGTCACGCCGTGAGTTGTTGCGCGGCGGCTTCTTGAAAAAAGTAGTCAATAAAACGTAAAAGGAAAAGAAAGATGACGAAAGGTTATAATTTAACAAATATTGGAACACCGCTCAAAGTATTGTTTACCAGCTACCTATGCGTAGTAGGTATTGGTTATATGATGGCTTTTACGCAGATTTTGTTCACCCACGGCATGGCAGATGGTAAGTTTGGTTTGTCTATTGATGATATTGTATACAGTTATTATGGTGATCGTACGGGAACATTACTTGAAAACAAGTTGAATGGTTCGATGAAAGATATGGCAGATGAACCTGACAGGGTAGCCATTATAAAATGGGTGCGCGATGGAGCAGAGGAATCAACATTTGAATCCAGTGGTGCCAAGATGGTGTTTGAAAATAATTGTATTGCTTGCCACTCTGCAGAAGCAGGAATGGGGCTTCCTGACTATACAGTGTTTGCCGAAATTAAAGAACGGTCTCAACAAGATACAGGGGCAACATTCTCTTCCTTAACACGTGTGTCGCATATTCACTTGTTTGGTATTTCGTTTATTTTCTTCTTTGTGGGTGCAATTTTTGTCTTTGCTAGCGGCGTTCCCGTTTGGTTGAAAGGGACGGTGATTGCCATGCCATTTATTTCTCAAATTATGGATATTGCTTCATGGTGGTTGACCAAGTTTGACCCTATGTTTGCATGGCTGGTCTTGATTGGTGGTAGTGGTATGGGTGCTGCGTTTGCTTTCATGTGGTTTGTCTCTGTTTACGAGATGTGGGTGAAAAAACGTGATGATTCATCTGTGATTAATGAGCACTAACTTATGAGCTTGGAAGGTAATGTGTCTATTTCACTGTCACTTGCAGGACAAGGTGTTCAGCGAGCGGTGGTGAAATCGCAAAGACCATTGTTGGCGCAGGCACTTCTTGCTGGATCTGATGCCAAAGATGCACCTCAAAAAGTAGGTCTGGTGTTCAGCTTGTGTGCCAAATCTCAGGCATCGGCATCGGTGTTCGCCATTGAGCAGGCAAGTAACAGTCCAGTGTCTGGTGCTGCCTGCGGTGTGCGTGCGCAATTGGTGAGCATGGAATTGATTCGCGAACATTTATGGCGCATTTGTTTGGATTGGCCAGGTCTTCGTGGGGCGCAAATTGAAAGTGCTTTGATGAAGCAAGTGTTGCTTCTGGATAAAGAGTGGGAAGCTTGTTTGGATGCGAATCATCAAGCTTTTGTCGTGGGTGGTGATGTCAAGCCACCGTTGAAAAGCAAGGCATCAACCATTGCTTTAAAACTTGGCACACTGCTTAAAGAGCGTATTTTTTATATGCCACCCAAAGCTTTTTATGCCTGTAAAGGGGCTGAAGAGTTTTTGTTGTGGGCGCAATACACACAAATGAATGTGCCGCAGATGATACAAAGCTTGGTGCATCGTGGTTGGCAAGGTGTGGGGCAAGCAGAAACACAAGTTTTACCTCACTTGGATTTGGCATGGTTGGAAAGTGCCTTATCTGCAGAGGATGCGGAAAGTTTTATGAAGCAGCCCACGCTTGATGGTGAAGCTTGCGAAAGTACACCGTACGCAAGGCAAAAAGCACACCCTTTGATTGTTGAACTGGAGCAAAATTATGGCTTGGGTTTACTGGTTCGCTTTACTGCTGTATTGCTTGATCTTGCCAAAACGTATTTGGATTTAGAAAAGGCTTTGATGCAGTTTGAGCCTAAGTGTGATGTGAAGGGTGTTGCGCTTGAGCATACGGGTTTCGGAGTTGTAGAAGCCGCGCGTGGTCGTTTGTTGCACAGGGTGGTTCTCAACGATGAGAATAAAATTGAAACCTACCAAATTGTTGCGCCAACAGAGTGGAACTTTCACCCTGATGGTGTACTTAAAAAAGCGTTGGAAACATTGAAAGGTGATGAAGAAAGTATTGAGCAACAAGCCAAACTGTTGATTCATGCTATGGACCCATGTGTGAAGTTTAAGTTGGACATCAACCATGCATGAAATGTCGCTGTGCGAAGGTGTGTTAACTGTTTTGGAAGACGCTGCAAAAGCACAAGGTTTTAAGAAAGTCAAAAAAGTTTGGTTGGAAATTGGTGTGTTATCGGGTGTGGAACATGAAGCGATGTTGTTCAGCTATGAAGTGGTGGTTAGAGGTTCGGTTGCTGATGGTTCCACACTGGAAATTATTGAGCTTCCAGCGCAAGCTTGGTGTATGCAATGTATGAATAAAGTTGAAATCACAGGTCGGGGTGAACCATGTCCTTCCTGTGATAGTTATCAGTTACAAATATCCAGTGGCGATGAGTTGCGGATTAAAGAATTGGAGGTGGAGTGATGTGTACAGTTTGCGGATGCAGTGAAGGTGAAACAACCATTGAAGGAGCGGCACACAGCCACGGGCATGACCATGAACACTCGCACGACCATAGCCATGATCATGCTCACCCACATACCCATGAGACACATTCTCACGACCATGAACACCATCACCACGATGATAAAACCCATGATTATGGGCAAGGCCCAGCCCATGCACATGCGCCAGGTTTAAGCCAAAGCCGTATGGTGCAAATTGAGCAAGATATTTTGGGTAAAAACAATCAATACGCCAATGAGAACCGTAGCTATTTTGCAGAACATGGTATTTTGGCTTTGAATCTTGTGTCTAGCCCAGGATCAGGCAAAACCACCTTGCTTACCAAGTCACTTACGGATTTGCAAAGCGAATTGGCATTATCTGTGATTGAAGGCGACCAACAGACTGCCAATGATGCAGACAGAATCCGTGAAACAGGCGTTAAAGCATTGCAAATTAACACAGGCAAAGGCTGTCATTTGGATGCACATATGGTGGGTCATGCCATGGAACCATTAGCCCCTGAAGATAAGAGCGTGTTGTTCATTGAAAACGTGGGCAACTTGGTTTGTCCTGCCGCATTTGATTTGGGTGAAGCGCATAAGGTTGCGATTTTGTCGGTGACTGAAGGCGAAGATAAACCGCTTAAGTATCCTGATATGTTTTTTGCCGCAGACTTGATGATTTTGAATAAAATCGACTTGCTTCCCTATTTGGATTTTGATGTTGAGAAGTGCATGGACTATGCCCGTCGTGTTAACCCAAGCATCAAAATTATTCAAGTGTCTGCCACCACAGGTGAAGGCATGGAAACATGGTACCAGTGGATTAAAGCCACCCAACAAATCACCATGATTGGTTATCAACCCAAGCTGACATCTGTAGATTCAGATGCTCAAGCAGCTTAAAGCGGAGCGTTGATATGTGTTTAGCTATTCCAGCAAGAATTGTAGCCATTGATGAAGCCAATGATATGGCAACGGTAACTTTGGGTAATGTAAAAAGATATTTCCATTGCTTTGATTGAAGATGTGAAAGTGGATGAATATGTGTTGCTGCATGTGGGTTATGCCTTGCATAAAATCTCAGAAGAAGAAGCAGCGCGCACACTTGCCATGTTTGATGAAGCTGAAATCATGGAAGATTTCATAGGTGAAGAGGTGGTTTCATGAAATATGTAGATGAATTCCGTGATGGGAAATTAGCCCGCAAGCTGGCTAAGGTGATTGCCAGAGAAGCCGATGATAATCGCACTTATAATTTAATGGAATTTTGTGGTGGGCATACCCACGCGATTTTTCGTTATGGTGTGCAAGACTTGATGCCTGAGAATGTGAAATTTGTGCATGGTCCGGGTTGCCCAGTGTGTGTGCTTCCGATTGGGCGCATTGATAATGCCATTGCTTTGGTTGAAGAGAATGATGCCATTCTTTGCACTTATGGCGATATGATGCGTGTGCCTGCATCGGGTCGTAAAAGTTTGCTCAAAGCCAAAGCGGCGGGTGCAGATGTGCGTATGGTATATTCCACGCAAGATGCCTTGAAATTGGCGCGTGAGTTTCCAGATAAAGAAGTGATTTTCTTCGCCATTGGTTTTGAAACCACCACACCGCCTACGGCTGTTGCCATCAAACAAGCGCAAGCCCAAGGCTTGAAAAATTTTACTGTGTTTTGTAATCATGTGCTTACACCAGCAGCGATTCAACATATTTTACAATCACCTGAAGTACGTGAAATGGGCGCAGTTTCCATTGATGGATTTTTGGGTCCTTCGCATGTGAGCTCGGTGATTGGCACAGAGCCGTATGAGTTTTTTGCGGAAGAGTTTCAACGCCCTGTGGTGATTGCAGGCTTTGAACCTTTGGATGTGATGCAATCAGCATTGATGTTGATTCGTCAACTCAATGAAGGTCGCTCCGAAGTGGAAAATGAATATACCCGTGTGGTGACCAGAGAAGGCAACCTTAAAGCTCAGGCTTTGGTGGCAGAAGTGTTTGAACTTCGTCGTGAATTTGAGTGGCGTGGCTTGGGCATGGTGCCTTATTCGGCATTAAGCATTAAAGAAGAATTTGCTGAGTTTGATGCAGAAGTGCGTTTTTCCGTGCCTAAAATCGTAGCGTATGATGTCAAAGGTTGTGAATGTCCTTCGATTCTGCGCGGTGTGAAAAAACCAACGGACTGTAAGTTGTTTGGCACAGTGTGTACGCCTGAAAACCCTATGGGTTCATGTATGGTTTCATCCGAAGGCGCATGTGCTGCGTATTGGTCTTATGGTCGTTTCCGTCAGCCTGATGTAAAGGGTGGTAAAGTGATTAAGCTTGAGAAAGAGGCGGCATAAGCATGGCAGCAAAACGATTCCCTATGAAACTTAACCTGAAAAATGGGCAAGTTGAAATGATTCACGGTAGTGGCGGCAGAGCCATGGCGCAGTTGATTGAAGAAGTGTTTGTAAAACATTTTAGCAATGAATTATTGGAGCAGGGCAACGACCAAGCCTTGTTTGCAGTGGATGCAGGGCGCATGGTGATGAGTTGTGATGGGCATGTGATTTCACCTTTATTTTTTCCAGGTGGCGATATTGGGTCGCTTTCGGTGCATGGCACTGTGAATGATGTTGCTATGTCGGGTGCGAAAGCACTGTATCTTTCTGCAAGTTTCATCATTGAAGAGGGTTATCCATTATCTGACCTCAACCGAATTGTAGAAAGCATGGCAGCAGCAGCTAAAAAAGCGGATGTGATGGTGGTAACAGGTGATACCAAAGTGGTGGAGCGCGGCAAAGGTGATGGTGTGTTTATCACAACGACTGGTGTTGGTGTTGTGCCTGAAGGCGTTCATATTTCAGGTGATAAAGCACAAGCTGGTGATGTGATTTTAGTTAGCGGAAGCATGGGTGATCATGGTGTGGCGATTATGTCCAGCCGTGAAGGGTTGGAATTTGAAACTGAAATCTTATCCGACTCTGCTGCCCTAAATGGTTTGATCACTGAGATGGTAGAAGCCGTGCCTGATATTCATTGTTTAAGAGACCCTACCCGTGGCGGATTAGCCACGACGTTGAATGAAATTGCCCAACAATCGAATGTTGGTATGCAGTTAATCGAAGATGATGTGCCTGTGCATGAAGATGTGAAAGCAGCATGTGAACTCTTGGGCTTAGACCCCATGTATGTTGCCAATGAAGGCAAGTTGATTTGTATTTGTGCGCCAGAACATGCGGACACCTTATTAAAAGTGATGCAAAATCACGAATATGGCAAAAATGCAGCCATTATCGGCAATGTGGTAGAAGATGAACACGGCTTTGTGCAAATGGAAACCACGTTTGGCGGCTCGCGTATTGTCGATTGGTTGGCTGGCGAACAGTTACCAAGGATTTGTTAAACTAAACCATGCGGATTTTACTGCTTACCCACGCTTTTAATAGCCTGACGCAAAGGTTGTTTGTGGCATTGCAGCAGGATAAGCATGAGGTGACGATTGAGTTCGACATTAATGATGAAACAGCGCAAGAGGCTATTGATTTATTTCAACCTGATTTGATTGTTGCGCCTTATTTGAAGCGGGCAATTCCTGATTCGATTTGGCAGAACTACACCTGTTTGATTGTGCACCCCGGCATTATTGGCGATAGAGGGCCATCCTCTTTGGATTGGGCGATATTAAACCAAGAAAAAACTTGGGGGGTCACCGTGCTTCAAGCCAATGCTGAAATGGATGCGGGTGATATTTGGGCAAGTGTTGAATTTGAGATGCGCGATGCCACCAAAGCCAGTCTGTACCGCAATGAAGTGACCACGGCTGCCGTGAAAGCTGTGCAACAAGCGGTTGAGAAGTTTCAAAATCCTGAATTCAAACCAACACCCTTAAAACAAAAGATTTTATCCGCCAAAGGTAAGTTGCGCCCATTGATGGCGCAGAATATACGCCGAATCAATTGGCAAAAAGATAACACAAACACTGTGTTGCGAAAAATAAAAGGCGCTGATGGTTTCCCAGGCATTCGGGATAACTTATTTGGACAAGACGTATTTATTTATGATGCGCATCTTGCTCAAGGTCTCAAAGGTGAAGCGGGTGAAGTGATTGCCCGTTCGGGTTTAGCGATTTGCAAGGCGACTACTGATGCTGCGGTATGGATTGGGCATGTGAAAGATAAGTCTCATCATCATGCGTTTAAATTGCCAGCGACCGTGTTGTTTGCCGATAAGGTTCAAGATTTATTTGAAGTACCTGAAGCGGAGGGTTATCAGCAGATTTGGTATGAAGAGGATAAGGATGTGGGTTATCTTCACTTTCCTTTTTACAATGGTGCGATGAGTACCAAGCAGTGTCAAGATTTGTTAGCGGCATACCAACAAGCAACGAAGAAAAACACAAAAGTGATTGTGTTGATGGGTGGTGCTGATTTTTGGTCGAACGGTATTCATCTGAACATGATTGAAGTCGCCAAAAGCCCTGCCGATGAATCATGGGCAAATATCAATGCTATGGATGATTTATCCGAAGCGATTATTCGCACCACCTCACATATTGTAGTCTCGGCCATGCAGGGCAACGTTGGTGCTGGTGGTGTATTCTTGGCGAGAGCTGCGGATGAAGTGTGGGCGCACGAACATGTGATTTTGAACCCACATTATAAAGATATGGGCAATTTGTATGGCTCGGAATATTGGACATATTTATTGCCCAAATATTGCGGTGAAGATCATGCCAACCGCATTACCCAAGCGCGTTTACCCATGTGTGTTAGCGAAGCCTTGGATTTGGGGCTGTTGGATACGGTGATTCAAGGTGAAAAAGCAGGTTTTATTGAAGCTGTCAAAAGCAAAGCAACCACTTTGGCGCAACAATCTAATATCTATGACGCATTGCAGAAAAAAGAAGTGCAGCGCGACCAAGATGAAGCTGAAAAACCTTTGTCGGCTTACCGTGAAGAAGAGTTGCGACGCATGAAGAAAAACTTTTATGGCTTTGACCCGAGCTACCATGTCGCAAGGTATAATTTTGTGTATAAAGTTTGTAAATCAAGAACCCCATTAACCTTGGCAAGCCATCGCAATATACGCATGAATGATTTAAGGAGAGTGGGATGAGCGAAGTGTTACCGTCAATTTTATTGGTGGATGATGAAATTCGAGTGCTCGAATCGTTACAGCGTTTGTTGGAAGATGATTTTGATGTGCATATTGCCACATCGCCCGATGAAGCCATGATGATTATGGCAGATGAGTGGATTCAAGTGGTGATTGCTGATCAACGCATGCCTGTGACGACGGGCATTGAGTTTTTACAAGAAGTCCGTGGGCGTTTCCCCGAAGTGATTCGTATTATTATTTCGGGTTATACCGATTCTGAAGATATTATCACTGCCATCAATGACGCAGGTATTCATCAATATATTACCAAACCTTGGGACCCCAATAACTTATTGCTTACGGTGCGTAATGCGGTGCGTTTGTTTGAGTTACACAGGGAAAACCAACAGTTATCTACTGAGCTTAAAATGTTGCCCACTTCGGTGGAAGAAGGTTTACAAGAACTTAGGCAGCGTTTAAGCAACGCTTATGATGTGGATTACGGTATTGTGCGTTCGCCAGATAGTTGCATGAATCAGGTATGTGATGTGATTCGCCAAGTCGCAACCTTTGATGTGTCGGTATTGTTGATGGGTGATTCGGGTGTGGGTAAAGAGCTTTCGGCGCGGGCTTTGCATTATGGTAGCTTGCGTTCAGATAAACCGTTTGTTGCTGAAAACTGTGCGGCACTGCCTGACGAGTTGTTAGAGAGTGAATTGTTTGGTTATAAAAAAGGTGCGTTTACAGGTGCGAATAGCAATCGTATTGGTTTGTTTGAAGAAGCTGATGGGGGTACGATTTTCTTGGATGAGGTGGGGGATACTACGCCTGCATTTCAAGTTAAACTATTACGGGTGTTGCAAGAAAGTGAAATTCGTCCGCTGGGTGGTAATGAACGTAAAAAAATTAATGTGCGTATCATTGCAGCCACCAATAAAGATTTGGAACAAGAAGTTCGAGAAGGACGATTCCGAGAAGATTTATATTATCGCCTTTCAACATTCAAAATCATGATTCCACCGCTGGCCGATCGGCTACAAGATGTGCCCTTGTTGGCGCGAGCTATTTTGACCGATGCTATGCAAGAGTTGGGTAAAAAGGTGAAAGGTTTTAGCGATGAGGCATTGGTTTGTATGCAAGCCTACCATTGGCCAGGCAATGTGCGTGAGCTACAAAACGAAATCAAACGCATGCTGGTGATGGTGCAGGGTGATTATTTAGGTGCTGAGCTGTTGTCCCCCCAAGTTTTGCGTGCAGCACCACAAGAAGATGAAGCAGAGTTAGATTGGCTGATGACACAAGAGGGTTCGCTGCGTGAACGTTTGGATAGTTTAGAGGCGCGAATTGTCCATGAAGCATTGATTCGCAACCGCTGGAACAAAAGTAAAACAGCCAAAGAACTGGGTTTATCCCGTGTGGGTTTACGCAATAAACTTGAACGGTATGGCTTAGAAAAAGTAGAAACATTGGACTTACCTGATGACACATTGCAAGTCGTAAAAAGTTGAGTAAATTCTAGCCATGCCCCAAGCCCTTTCTCAGCAAATTACCAGCACCGCAACCCATGCGATGGCACAAGGTAATGAAGAGATGTGGATTGAAGTTATCCAGAAAATGGATGTGGTTTATGCAGATTTATTACGTTATCAGGTTGAGCTAGAAGAGAAAAATGCGGAGTTAGAAGAGGCACAACAGTTTATTCGTGGTGTATTATCTTCGATGACGGATGTACTGATTGTTTGTGATTTGTCTGGTGCCGTTCAAGAGTCCAATTTTGCACTATCACAACTGCAAGGCAATGCTGAGAATGATTGTATTGGCATTGCATTGACGACATTGTTTGATGAATCCTCACAAACCAATATTGAAACATGTTTGGAACGTATACGTGATGGTGAGACAGAAGAATTAGAGGTTTGTATCACGGATGCTCAAGGTATGGCATCGCCGTTGGTGATTCGTTGCTCACCGCGTTATGATCACGAAGGTATATTGGTTGGCATGGTTTTGATTGGTCGCCCTGTGGGTGAGTTGCGCAAAGCCTATAATGACCTTAATAAAACACATACAGAATTACAACAAGCCCAAGCACAGCTGGTGCAATCAGAAAAAATGGCATCGCTGGGGCGTTTGGTCGCGGGTGTGGCACATGAGCTCAATAACCCAATTAGTTTTGTACATAGTAATATGTTTGCGATTAAAAAATATGGGTATCGCTTGCGTGAATATATTGAGGCATTACATGGGCAATTGGGTGATAAGCTTGATAAAGATTTACGTGAAAAATTAAAAATTGACCGTATTTTGGATGATATTCCATCCTTGGTTGATGGTAGTTTGGAAGGTACGATGCGGGTGAGTACGATTGTCCAAGATTTACGACGCTTCTCGAGCTGTCACCGAGAAGAAAAGACCGTGTTTGATGTGCTTGATGTGGTGAGTAATGCTGCCAAGTGGGTGACGCAAACATCAAAAGTACAAGCTAATTTATCCATTGAAGGTGAGCACCTGCGTATCCATAGTTATGAAGGTTTTGTGCATCAAGTTTTGGTGAATTTGATTCAAAATAGCTTGGATGCCATGGAAGACAAAGATTCACCTCGTATTGATGTGCGTTGTTTTCAGCAGGGAAGTAAGGCTGTTATTACGGTGAAAGATTATGGCATAGGTGTTTCAAAGCAGGATAAGGCAAAAATATTTGATCCCTTTTTTACCACCAAAGATGTAGGTAAAGGTACTGGGCTTGGTCTGTATGTCAGTTATGGTTTGATTGTAGAGCAGTGTGAAGGGCGCTTAACGGCGGATAACCATGTGGATGGGGGTGCAGTGTTTACTATTGTTTTACCTTATCCAGCGGATGAATCATGAGTGATAAACTTAATTTATTATGGCTGCAATCGGGTGGTTGTGGTGGTTGCACGATGTCATTGCTTAACGCGGAGTCTCCTGATGTTCTAGGCTGTTTGGATATGGCAGGCATCAACCTTTTATGGCATCCATCGTTGAGCTTGGAAACAGGCTTGCAGGTCACAGATATTTTAAATGCTATTATTGCTGGAGAAATCAAGCTGGATATATTGTGCTTGGAAGGTTCTGTGATTCGAGGTCCAAACCATACGGGTAAGTTTCACATGCTGGCTGGTACAGGTGAGCCTATGATGCATTGGATTGAGCGTTTAGCTGCTAAAGCTGAGTACGTGGTTGCAGTGGGCACATGTGCGGCTTATGGCGGTATTACTGCAGCAGGTGGCAACCCATCAGATGCTTGTGGTATGCAATATGATGGTGAGGAAAAAGGCGGTCTTTTGGGTGTTGATTTTCGTTCCAAAGTGAATATGCCTGTGGTGAATATTGCAGGCTGTCCGACACATCCCAATTGGGTTACAGACACCTTGGCTGAAATTGCTATGGGTGGTTTTACTGAGGCGAGTATGGATAGCTTGGGAAGACCACGAAGTTATGCCGATCAACTGGTACATCATGGATGCACACGCAATGAATTTTATGAGTTTAAAGCCAGTGCGGAAAAACCTTCGGATTTGGGTTGTATGATGGAGCATATGGGTTGTGTAGGCACGCAAGCCCATGCCGATTGTAATACAAGGCTATGGAATGGGGAAGGCTCATGTATTCGTGGTGGTTATGCCTGTATCAACTGCACAGCCCCAGGCTTTGAAGAACCAGGGCATACGTTTACTCAAACACCTAAGGTGGCAGGGATTCCAGTAGGTTTACCCACGGATATGCCTAAAGCCTGGTTTGTTGCCTTGGCATCCTTATCCAAAGCAGCAACACCTGAACGATTAAAGAAAAATGCAGTGGCTGACCATATAAAAATGGCACCGACTATTCATTTGAAGAGGAAATCATGAGTCGCAGAATTATTGGACCATTTAATCGGGTTGAGGGCGACCTTGAAGTGCAGTTGGACATTGAAGATGGGCAAGTAAACGATGCTTGGGTGGTATCTCCGATGTACCGTGGTTTTGAGCAAATGTTGCATGGTAAAAACCCAACGGATGCGATGAGTTATGTGCCGAGAATCTGTGGTATTTGCTCAGTTGCACAATCTGCTGCTGCAGCTTATGCCATTGCTGATGCACAAGGCATTCAAATGCCAAAAAATGGTGAGCTTGCAACCAATCTCATCTTAGCCAATGAAAACTTAGCTGATCATTTAACCCACTTTTATATGTTTTTTATGCCTGATTTCACCCGTGAAATTTATCAAAATGAATCATGGTACACTGGCGTAAAAGAAAGGTTTACGGCAGTCAAAGGCACTGCAGCTAAAGATGTGCTGCCTGCCAGAGCACAGTTTATGCATATGATGGGCATGTTGGCAGGCAAATGGCCGCATACTTTATCTATTCAACCCGGTGGAACATCTCGTGCCATCACTTCGGTTGAGAAAGTGCGTTTATTGGGGATATTGTATCAGTTTAGAGGTTTCTTAGAGCGGACTCTGTTTGGTGATACTTTGGAACATATTGCCAGCTTATCTTCGGCAGAAGATTTGCAAGCATGGGCGCAACAAGAGGGGCATAAACAAAGTGATTTTGGCACATTTTTAACGATTGCTGAAGATTTGAACTTGGCAGATATGGGTAAGGCGACAGATCATTTTATGAGCTTTGGTGTGTACCCCGTAGCAGGCAAAAAATTGTTTCGTGCTGGTGTTTGGAAAGGTGGTGAGGTTTCATCGTTAAAACCTGAAACGATTAAGGAAGATGTGTCGCATAGCTGGATGAAAAATAGCAGTGAACCCAAACATCCACGTGAGGGTGTCACTATCCCCGATGCGGATATGAAAGATGGTTATACATGGTGCAAAGCGCCTCGTTTAGGGGGGGATGTGGTTGAAGTCGGGGCTTTAGCGCGGCAAATCGTCAACGGTCATCCTTTAATACAAAGTTTGGTTGCAGAATCGGGCGGCAATGTGAGGAATCGTATTGTGGCACGATTATTGGAGCTTGCTTTGGTGGTCATTGAAATGGAAACATGGGTGAAACAAGTGCAGCCCGATGCACCTTTTTATCATCTTACATCCATGCCCGATGAAGCAGAAGGTGCAGGTATGATGGAAGCAGCGCGTGGTAGCCTTGGGCATTGGCTGCGGGTGAAAAATGGGCGGATTTTGAATTATCAAATCATTGCACCAACCACATGGAATTTTGCACCCAGAGATGCACACGGCAAACTTGGTGCATTGGAACAAGCCTTGTTGGGTGCGCCGATTCGTGAAGGTGAAGATACACCTGTATCCGTGCAGCATATCGTGCGCTCTTTTGACCCTTGCATGGTGTGTACTGTTCATTAGGCAGGTGTTGATGACATGAAAGGTATTCAAATTCGTGTTCGTGGGGTGGTTCAGGGGGTCGGTTTCCGCCCATTCATTAATAATTTGGCAGAAGAATATCAGCTTCATGGTCAGGTTTGGAATGATGCCAAAGGTGTTGGCATTGATGTTTGGGGCGATGCTGAGAAACTGCAACACTTTACACTCGATATTACCACAAAAGCACCACCTCTTGCCAAAGTGCAATGTGTTTCCACACAAGTTTTAGATCAAGTATGTAAACGCAATGGGTTTGAGATTATTGCTAGCATGGCGGGAAATACAGCAACGGGGGTTGCAGCTGATGCAACAACGTGTGCTGCATGTTTAGATGATATCAACAATCCAAACGATAGACATTATCAATATCCATTCACCAACTGTACCCACTGTGGCCCAAGGTTATCCATTATTCGTGAAGTCCCCTATGATAGAAAAAATACAAGTATGGCAGCCTTTACCATGTGCGCTGCATGTTTGGCAGAATATGAAGATGTTAAAGATAGACGTTTTCACGCTCAACCCAATGCCTGCCCTGATTGTGGTCCACAATTGCAGATTTTGGATGCTGATGGACAAACTGTTCGGGCTGATGATGCATTGCAAACGGCGGCAAACTGGATAAAACAAGGTAAGATTATTGCCATCAAAGGCATTGGTGGTATTCATTTGGCGTGTGATGCAACCAATGAAGACGTTGTTTCTACATTACGTCAGCGTAAACGTCGCTTTGATAAACCATTTGCCTTGATGGGTAAAAATATCAACCAACTTCGACAATATGTGAATATATCAGCGCAAGAAGAAGCTTTGCTGCAAGGTGTGGAAGCACCTGTGGTGGTGTTGAATCAATGTCAAAACAATGGCATTGCACCAAGTGTTGCACCCCAGCAACATACATTGGGTTTTATGTTGCCTTACACCCCTTTACATCATTTGATTTTAGCCAAGCTCGATATGCCCATCGTTTTGACATCGGGTAATATCAGTGACGAGCCGCAGTGTATTGCCAATGATGAAGGACAGCTGCGCTTAAGTGGTCTGGTGGATGGTTATGTGTTGCATAACCGTGATATTGTGAATCGACTGGACGATTCGGTTGCCAAAGTCATGGCAGGGTCACCAAGGGTTTTACGCAGGGCAAGAGGCTATGCGCCTGGTGCGCTGTTGTTACCTCAAGGTTTTGAAGCAGCAGATGCTATTTTAGCATTGGGTGGTGAGCTCAAAAATACATTTTGTTTGCTGCAAGATGGTCAAGCGATTGTATCGCAGCATATGGGCGATTTGGAACACACGGCAGTGCATCAAGATTATGTGCAAAACATAAGCCTTTACCAGCAACTTTATAATTTTACGCCCAAGTGTGTGGCAGTGGATAAACATCCAAACTATTTTTCTACGCAATGGGGTAACCAATTGGTTGCCGAACAAGACTTACAGCTTATTCAAGTGCAGCATCATCATGCCCACATTGCAGCGTGTATGGTAGAATACGGTTTGCCGCTGGGTAGTGAGGTGTTGGGCATTGCTTTGGATGGGTTGGGTATGGGCGAAGGTGGTGAGCTTTGGGGTGGTGAGTTTCTTCATGTTTCGTACCAACAGTGTGAGCGATTGGCGAGTATTCAAGCTGTGCCGATGTTGGGTGGAGCTAAGGCGATGCTTGAGCCTTGGCGCAACACTTTTGCTCAACTTGAAGCCATAGGTTGGGATGAGGTTTCGCAAAACTTCGCTGACTTGCCACTGATACAAAAACTTGGGCAAAAGCCAGTCGCCAATCTCCAAGTGATGTGCAACAAGGGTCTCAATTCGCCCAAAGCATCATCCATGGGACGTTTGTTTGATGCCGTGGCAGCGGCTTTGGATATTTGCTTTGAAAAAGTCAGTTTTGAAGGACAGGCAGCCATGGCTTTGGAAGTGTTGGCAGAAAAAAGCCTATGTCCGACGACTAAGGTTTATCCCGTTGAAACTGTGCTGGTTGAAGGGGTTTCACGTTTCATGTGGAAACCGATGTGGTTAGCCTTGTTGAATGATTTGCAAGCTGGGGCTTCAGATGCTGATATTTCCGCCAAGTTTCACCAAACCATGATCCATGTGGTTTCTGAACAAGCCAAAAACTTAGCTCATGATATGAAGTGTAGTCATGTTGTGTTAAGCGGTGGTGTTTTTCAAAATAAGTTGCTTTTAGAAGGTGTGCAACAGCAACTTCAAGCCCAAAATTTGAATGTTTTGATACCTCAAGATTACCCGCTGAATGATGGCGGACTGTCTTTGGGGCAAGCGGTCATTGCTTGCGCTAACATGGATAGTAGGTATCCATAAAGTTCATATGGTGAATACAAGATATCCATAAAAAGTAGCGTTAAGGATTAAACTTTTTTATCTTCGGTGTTGCTGGGTCTGCTCGTGGTGTCTGATAAATTGGTACGGAAGCTTTTGATGCCTTTGGCCAAGCCTTCGCCCAAAGCGGGCAGTTTTTTCGCACCAAACAACACCATAACAATGACTAAAATGAGCATTAATTCTGTTGTGCCTAAACCAAACATAAACGCTCCTTAAATTACAAGCCCTTGTACAACACCAATTTCATACATGACATAAGCACCAAGTCCAAGTGTGGCGATACCAATAGTGGTTTGCAGGTGAGCATAAACATGAGTTAACCGCTTGGCAGAATGACGCAGAGGAATCATAATAATCATGGCCATCATGGCCATGCCAGCGACAGAGCCAAAACCAAAAATAAGAATATAAATAAATCCCATGGTTGGTGTTTCAACGGTTTGTAAGGTGAGAATAATTAAAGCAGCAGAGCCTGCCATACCATGCATCATGCCGACAAATAATGGGCGCAAAGGGAACTTCTTTTTGTGTTGATGTTCGTGGGCGGAATCGCTATGCGCGCTTTCATTGGCATGAGAATGGGCATGGAAATGTTTGATGCCATCGGCATGTTCATGGACATGGAAATGTATGCGTTCTTTACGCATTCTGTAAATCACATCAGCCCCAAGTGCAACCAGCATGATACCAACAACAAACTCTAAACTTAATGCCATAGTTTCAGGAATAAGTGAATCGGAAAAAATCACAATAGAGCCAAATAATAATAATGTGAGGGTGTGTCCCATGCCCCATGTAGCTCCCATGCGGATACCTTCAGCTAATGATGTGCTGCGTGTTGCCATGGAAGCTACCGCAGCAACATGGTCAGCTTCTATGGCGTGGCGAAGCCCTAGTAGGAAGCCAAAAATTAAAATGCTTAACATACTTTCTCCTGATATTTTTTCTGTCTAGGTAGACACGCAACTTGTATGCCAAGGATAAGTTTCTTCATGCTAATGTGACTAAGGTTGATATAAGTATAAGGTTTAAAATCATAGAAGTTATAGCGACTCCCTTCCAGAATCCGATAGGGTTACGTTCTATGAGCGGTGTACCCGCTTTCATAAATTCAGGGTTGGGGTTGGATAAATCATATTCAAACTCTGAAAATGAATCATACCTTCGCTCTGGGTTTTTGTTCACTGCTTTTTGAATGGCTCTATCCAGCCAAATCGGCACATCTTGGTTGTATGTTCGAACTGAAACGTAATTATAATGTTTATGATGTTTGGCTTCTTCAAGTTTACCATACGGGAAATGCTCGCCGCTTAACATTTCATAGATTGTGATGCCTAGTGAATACATATCACTTTTGGGCGTAGCTTCATAACCATCGAATAATTCGGGGGCAATATAATTGGCTGTACCTTCCACATGCATTTGTTTGATGGGGGTATAAATTTCTTCCAAACCAGAAACACGGGTGCTACCAAAATCAATGATTTTAATCATGCTGTGTTGGTCAACCATGATGTTTTCAGGTTTGATGTCTTGATGCACCATTTCTTTGCGGTGGAATGCGCGCAACCCTTTGATAATTTGGCTTACAATATCACGAACTTTTTCTAAATCAGGCTGGGGGTTGTCTAATATCCACTGCGCAAGTGAATTGCCTTCTAAAAATTCAGTCACATAATATATGCAACTGCGTTCACGCTTGAGTTGCAGAACTTTAAATACATGTGGGCTACTGATGCGCCTGCCCACCCACACTTCATGCAAAAAGCGGTCAATATATGCAGGGTCATCCTCAAAATTGATGGAGGGTGTTTTAAGCACCACAATCTCGCCGCTTTCCATATCTTTTGCCAAATACACTTGAATGGTATTACTGGCATGAAGTTCTTTGATGACTTTGTAACCATCTAATTCTTGCCCAGCTTCTAATGGCGGTGGGAAGGGTAGTGCGGTTAGCTTTTTGTAGTATTCATTTTCATCTTGATTGGGCAGCTGAGTGATGTGCAGCACCTGAGCGGTCACATTATCATCACTACCTGCTTCAAGGGCTGCATTGACGATATTTTTCGCCGCAGTTTCAGGTTCGTCTGCTGTGACAAGGTTTAAAATGATTTCATCATTGATAAACTCATGAATACCATCGGTGGTCAATACAAATCTATCACCCACTTCAACCAAATGTTTACTGTAATCTAAGTTGACATCAATCTCACCACCCATGGCGCGCGCGAGATATGTTTTGTTTTTATCAATCACCAGTCTGTGGTCTTTAGTGAGGCATGTGATATTGCCGTTGCGGATTAAATAGACACGCGAATCACCCACATGAAAGATATGCGCGGTTGTCGATTTAAGGACCAACACGGCAAGTGTTGTGGCTAAACTAAGCTCAGATGCGTAGCGCACTTGCCCTTGATTGTACAACCAAGAGTTGAGTGATTTGATGATTTTTTCACCAGCCGTTTGCACACTCCACGACATGGGTGTGCTTAAATAATCATCAATAAAGCTTTTAACACAATGTTCGCTGGCTTCGCGCCCAGCTTCAGATGAGCCCACACCATCGGCAGTGATGGCGATAATACCCTTATGCGTTAGCTCTCGACCTTTAGAAATGTGGATGCCACAGGAATCTTCATTTTGTGGCTTGATGCCCGCAACAGAATACTGCCCTGCTTTAACATTTAAAATATCTGACATCCACTTCTCCTTCAGGTTTTATGCATATTAACTGATGTTACGCACTTTGTTGAGAAAGAATGACTCCATTCTCATTTGTAGCGCGTAAACTGCAGTAATACCTTTATTCGTTAAAAATGAACGGTAATACTGCGATCTCAATATAGGAAGTGGGGCTTTAGCCCCGCATGAGAAGCATCATCATGCATGCGCGACTGACACCCCAGGGTGCTTTCTCAGGCTTACGCCTTCACCTTGAGTCGCACTTCCTCAATCATGACTTTCTGCCATATATTTTCTCGTTCCTGTATTCTTGCGTGGAAATGACGAATTTTAGCCCGACTGCGTAACATCAGATATTAATGTAGCTGAATCTTTTCAATGGTACCGTCTTCATTTTCTTCATACATAAAACCCTTGGGTTCTTCGAGTAAGAATAAAACAAGTAGAAAAATGACAAAGGCTGCACCTGAAATGACCATGAAAAAAGTACCTGAGGAAACAAAAGACAAGATGGTGAGAAAGGTTACGCCACCCACATTACCAAACGCGCCTGTTGTGCCTGCAACACCGCCCGTTAAGCGACGTTTGACCAAAGGAACGACAGCAAATACCGCCCCATTACCTGCATTGACAAATACAGAGGCGACAAGCATGACACCAATAGCTGCAGGAATAGACCAGTCAGGGGTGATTTGACCCATGAGGAAGAAAGCCTAAAGCAGAACCTACTAAGAGTGATGCATAATACAAGTTTACGCCCATATTTATCACTCCAATAACCACCCATAGGTCGCATCACAATATTTAAACCCGCAAAAATCGAAGCAATCAATGCTGCTTGGGCAATGGATAAATCTGCGCTATCTTTGAAGGTGTCAAAGAAGAATAAAGGTAACATTGAAATGACTGCCAATTCTGCACCAAACGTAATCATATATGAAAAGTTAAGTGCTGCGACTTGCTTGAATTTATAGCGATGAATTTCAGGTACAGGGCGGGCATTCTTGGCAAACAAACCTTTGTTGATGGTGTAAATATTTGAGACTTGATATGCATACAAAGCAAACAATGCTGCATAGATGCTCCAAGTGATGGTAGAGGAAAAAATGTTTAAGTTTGCAGGGCCAATTTTCCAAGCCAATACACCCAATGCCAAATATAAAGGGGCAGTCATGGCGCAATAAAGGAAGAAGTCGCCTTTGCTGGTGACTTCCATAGCACCTAAGTTTTTCGGGCGAAAATAGGTGGTGCCTTTGGGGTTGTTGCTCACAGAAAAGTAAAAAACAACAGAGAAACCTAAGGCAAGAAAACCTGTGGTTGCCACAGCCCAACGCCAGCCATCGTCACCGCCAATCCACAATGCTAGTGCTGGTAAAATCATGGCAGCACCTGCTGAACCAAAGTTGCCCCAACCACCGTAAACCCCTTCGGCCGTACCGACTTGTTTGGCAGGGAACCACTCGGCAACCAAGCGAATGCCAATCACAAAACCTGCACCAACAAAACCAAGCAAAAAGCGATAAGTTGCAAGCTCTTCATAGGTCTTGGCAAAAGCAAAAAGGAAACACATCACGCTGCCTGCGGCGAGTAATACGGAGAAGGTGATTTTCGGCCCATATTTATCGACCAGCATACCAATGATAATGCGTGCGGGGATGGTAAGTGCGACATTTAGGATAAGTAAAAGTTTCACTTCTTGGTCGCTTAAACCAAATGTCTCGCGGATAGATGCTAAAAGTGGTGCAAAGTTGAACCAGACCATAAAGCTGATAAAGAATGCAAGCCATGACATGTGTAATATTTTCATTTTTCCCGTAAAAGAAAATAGATTTATTTTGCTTTGGTCAACGCCAGTGCCAGTTGCTGCCATTTGAGTGTCTCCTGTATCAATTAAAATTGATAGTAATATTCTGCACATTGATGAGCAAGCCTAATGCCAGTATGGTCGATGTGTGTTTTGCTTATATTTTGAATACCAATTGCTTCAAAGTCTAAAATATAATCACACTATGACTTATATTTAATCACGGTGTGAGGTGAACTTGGGCTTATCCCCCTGAATATATTGTGTTTCAAGTAGGCATGTTGTTTGCTTAGTCTAATGTTAAGATTCAAGATTATTAAGATACACTGCGCCGAAAGAGGTTGAAGATGAGTAATAAGAAAAAATTAGTAATGATTGGTAATGGTATGGCGGGTGTGCGTGCCATTGAAGAGATTTTAAAAGCCAATCCCGATATGTTTGAGATTACCATTTTTGGTGCGGAGAATTATCCCAACTACAACCGCATTATGTTGTCTCCTGTGCTTGCGGGTGACACCACCATTGAAGATATTATATTGAATGATGAACAGTGGTATAAAGATAATGGCATCAAGCTACACATGGGCAAAAAAGTCACTGAAATTCATCGAGGCAAAAAACGGGTGACCGCCGAAGATGGCACGGTTGCAGAATACGATAATCTGATTATCGCCACAGGTTCTAATCCGTTCATCATTCCGATTCCTGGGCATGATAAAGATGGTGTGATTGCATTCCGTGACATTGATGATTGCGATAAGATGTTTGAAGCGGCGAAAACGTATAAAAAAGCTGCGGTGATTGGTGGTGGTTTATTGGGCTTGGAAGCAGCCAAAGGTTTACTCAACCTTGGCATGGAAGCCACAGTGATGCATGACCAAGATACCTTGATGAATATGCAGCTGGATAGTGTGGCTGGCGAGATGCTGAAAACATCTTTGGAAGACCAAGGTATGCAATTTAAAATGTCCACGTTGACCACGGAAGTGATCAGGTGAGAAGCGCGTTGAAGGGCTGAAATTTAAAGACGGCTCTACACTTGAATGTGATTTATTGGTCATGGCAGTGGGTATTCGCCCGAATAAGGCTTTGGCTGAAAGCTCTGGTTTATTTTGTAATAAGGGTATCGTGGTCAATGATTACATGCAGACCGTGACGGATGCGTCGGTATATGTGGTGGGTGAATGTGCTGAGCATAGAGGCGTGGCTTATGGTCTTGGTTGCGCCATTGTTTGAGCAAGCCAAAGTGTTGGCGTATCAAATTACGGGCAATGGCTTAAGAGCCTATGAAGGTTCGGTGGTTTCGACCAAGTTAAAAGTATCAGGTATTGATGTGTTTTCGGCGGGTGACTTCATGGGTACACCTGGCGCAGACATGATTGAATTGTTGGACAAACATGGTGGTGTGTATAAAAAAATCATCTTGGAAGATGATAAAATCAAAGGCGTGGTCATGTTTGGCGACACGGCTGATGGACCAACCTTTTTTCAATGGATGCAGGATGGTAAAGATGTGTCTGAAATGCGCTCTACCATGCTGTTTTCGGCATCAGGTTTGGGTGACTCTGGGCATTCAGGTATAGACCAAGCATCTGCCATGAGCGATGACACTGTAGTCTGTGGTTGCAATGGCATCACCAAAAAAGATGTGGTTGATGCGATTACCAATGAAGGTTTAACCACGCGCAAAGAAATTACGGCTTGTACCAAAGCAGGTGGTTCTTGTGGGGGCTGTACAGGCATTATCGACCAAATTCTTGTGTCCACATTAGGCACATCATTTGTCGAATCAGAGCATGACCCAATTTGTGGTTGTACAGAGATGAACCACGAACAAGTCAAAGAACAAATTCAAACCAAGAAGCTGACCTTGGTGCGTGAAGTGATGAATGTGTTGGACTGGGAAGGTGAAGGTTGCCAAGTTTGTCGCCCAGCGATTAACTATTATATTGGTATGCTTTGGCCTGAAGATTCGGAAGATGACCGCACATCACGTATCGCCAATGAAAGAATGCACGCCAATATTCAAAAAGACGGCACGTTTTCAGTGATTCCGCGTATTTTTGGTGGTGTGACTACGCCTGATGAGTTGATTAAAATTGCAACGGTTGCCAAGAAATATGATGTGCCGACAGTGAAAATTACAGGTGGTCAACGTATTGATTTGCTTGGTGTCAAAAAAGAAGATTTAGCACCGATGTGGAAAGATTTGGATATGGCATGTGGTTATGCTTATGGTAAAGGTTTGCGTACAGTTAAAACATGCGTGGGTTCAGAGTGGTGTCGCTTTGGTACCCAAGATTCCACATCATTGGGCATTCATTTGGAAAAACAACTCGATCATCTTTGGTTCCCTGCCAAGGTGAAGTTAGGCGTTTCGGGTTGTCCGCGAAATTGCGCTGAAGCTACGATTAAAGATATAGGTATTGTCGGTGTTGAAGGTGGCTGGGAAATCAGCACGGGTGGTAATGGTGGTGTACATGTGGTGGCAACAGAGTTGTTGTGTCTTGTGGAAACTGCTGAAGAAGTTGAACAAATTGCCAAGGCTTACTTGCAACACTACCGTGAAGGTGGTCGCCATAATGAGCGTTGTGCACCATGGCAAAAACGTGTGGGTTTAGATAGCATTAAAGCAGCGGTTGTGGATGATTTGGACAATCGCAAAGCTTTGGTGGCGCGTTTACATGCCTACCTTGATGCACAAGCGCATGACCCATGGCAAGCGCGTGTTCAAGATGCTGATAAAGGTTATGAAAAATTCACGGAATACAAAGCGATTGATATTCCTGTTCGTGTGGAGACAGTATAATGTCTGATAAATGGATTGAAGTTTGTAAATTGGATGAAATTCCACCATCACAAGCGCGTACTGTTCGTGCGGGTGATACCGTTGTTGCAGTATTTCGTTTGACCAATGATAGAGTCAAAGCCTTGGAAAACCGTTGCCCACATAAAGATGGTCCCTTGGTGGATGGCATTATTTCTGGCGATGATGTGTTGTGCCCATTGCACAATTGGCGCATTCATTTGGATGATGGGCAAGTCGCAGCACCCGATGAAGGTTGCGTCAAAACGTATGCCGTGAAAGTTGAAGACGGCACTGTTTTCTTAGCCCTCTAAATATTGATGACAACAACTGTAAATAGTGCCTGTTCCTATTGTGGTACAGGCTGTGGCATTGTCTTGGAAACCGATGGTGAGAAAATCATCTCACTTCGCGGCGATACCAAACACCCCACCAATCAAGGGAAACTCTGCTCAAAAGGCAGAGAGCTGCACAAAACGGTAGATACCAAAGACCGTCTGCTTGTGCCGCAATTGCGCACGTCTTTAGATGCGCCTTTTGCCCCTGTAGATTGGGATTCGGCTTTAAGTCATACGGCGAAGAAGTTTGCTGATATTATTCAAGAGCATGGCCCTGATGCGGTGGCATTTTATGTGTCGGGTCAGTTGTTGACTGAAGATTATTATGTGTTTAATAAGCTGATGAAAGGCTTTATTGGCAGCAATAATATTGATACCAACTCAAGGCTTTGCATGTCTTCAGCGGTGATGGGTTATAAACGTGCCTTTGGCGCAGATGGGCCACCGACGTGTTATGATGATATTGAAAAGGCGAGTTGCTTTTTTATTGCAGGCGCAAACCCAGCTTATGCGCATCCCATTGTGTTTCGTCGCTTGGAAGCAGCGAAAGAGGCAAACCCCAATTTAAAGGTGATTGTGGTTGATCCACGCAGAACTGATACGTGTTCGATTGCCGATTTACATTTACCACTTAAAGCAGGTACAGATGTTTTATTGTATCAAGCCATGTTGCATGTGTTGTTGCAAGAAGGCTTTGCAGATGAAGATTATATGGCGAAACATACGACTGGCTTTGCCGAAGTGCGTGAAAAAGCACTCAATCTTAACCTTGGTGAAGCTGCCGAGACTTGTGGTTTAACCCCCGAAGATATTATCCAAGCTGCACGTTGGTTTGGTGAGAATAAAACCTTATCCTTTTGGACGATGGGCTTAAATCAATCGTCATCGGGCACAGATAAAAACAATGCCTTGATTAACTTGCATTTGGCAACAGGGCAAGTGGGCAAAGAAGGTTGTGGTCCGTTTTCGCTCACGGGGCAACCCAATGCTATGGGTGGTCGTGAAGTGGGCGGCATGGCAACCATGTTGGCTGCACACCGTGATTATACCAACCCTAAACACCGCCAAGAAGTCGCTGACTATTGGGGTGTAGATGATGTGCCATCCAAACCTGGTTTAACCGCTACGGAGTTATTCAGTGCGCTAGAAGCAGGTACGGTCAAAGCGGTATGGATTGCTTGTACCAACCCGATTGTATCCATGCCCGATGCCAAGAGAGCTGAAGCAGCACTGCGAAAAGCCGAGCTGGTGATGGTATCGGATGCTTATCATCCCACCGATACCACCAAACTGGCGCATGTCTTGTTCCCTGCCTCAGGTTGGGCAGAAAAAGAGGGAACCATTACCAACACTGAGCGCAGAATTACCCACTTGCAGCAAGCGATTCCTAAGGCGGGGTTATCGCGCGATGATTGGAAAATCGCAGCTGATTTTGCTGTGGCTCTGGGGCAACAGCTTGGGCAAGATTGGTCACAAGCGTTTGCTTACCAAACCGCAAGTGATGTATTTGATGAACACTGCGGATTAACAGCGGGTAAAGATATTGATATTACAGGTTTATCTTATGCTGTACTCGATGAGTTTGGGGCGCAGCAGTGGCCATTTAAGAAAGGTGATAAACCCAACCAAATCAAACGTTTATATACAAACCATGTGTATGAAACTCACGATAAGAAAGCCCACTTTATTGATGTTGATTATATCCCCGTGGCTGAGCCAACCGATGACACATATCCGCTCTCTTTAACCACAGGTCGTATTCGCGACCAATGGCATACCATGACCAAATCAGGCGCTGTGCCGCAATTGATGCAACATATCCCTATGCCCACGCTGCAAATTCATCCTGATGATGCACAAATGTATGGCATTGAAGATGAAGCTTTGGTCTTGATTTCATCACGACGTGGTGAAGTGATTGCGCCAGCGCAAATCAGCAAAGATATTCGCCAAGGTTTAGTCTTTTTCCCTATGCATTGGGGCAAAATGATGGCAAGAGCTGGGCGCATCAATACCTTGATGAAAACATCGGTTGACCCTGTATCGAAAGAACCTGAATTTAAGCATTCGGCCGTGAATGTTTTGCCCATTTAAGGCAGCTTGGCATGGCATGCTGTTGATGGCTGGGCAGCATGTTGATTTGGGTCAGCAAATGATTGAACCCTACACCTATGGCGTGGTGGCGTGCGCTGGGCAGAATTTCCCTGTGACATCCATTGATTTAGCATGCACACAGCCGCTTCAAGATGAACAATACAAGCGTTTGGACTATATGTTAGAGCAAGGTCAAGCCTTTGAAGTGCTTACCTACTCAGATAAACGGCATGGCATCCACCGCAAAGCTTGGATTAACAGTGATGGACACCTTGTCGCTGTGCGCTGGGTGGGTGGTGATATTTCCGAAGCCAAATGGCTACGCACATTGATGCTTGAAGGCACAGATGTGGGTGATATGCGTCCGTTTTTGCTTGCGCCAAGCAGTGTGGTCAATACGACAGACACCAAAGGTAAAATCATTTGCGCTTGTCATAATGTAGGCGAAATCGAAATCAAAGAAGCCATGGCTAGCGGCTGTGGTGACTTGGAAACATTGAAAACTTGTACCAAAGCAGGCACAGGCTGTGGTTCGTGTGTTCCTGAAATGAAAAGGCTATTGGCAGAGATATAGCTTAGAGCTTTCTCAAAAGTCTAAGAGACTGTCGGACTTAGATGATTATTGCGAGAAATAACGGGATTGAGGCGAATGGCAGGTGATTAAATGCTTATTTTTTACCGTAGAGGACACAGAGAACGCAGAAAACACAGCGTTTCATGCTACTTTTAATGTGGAAGTGAGGCTTTAGCCTCGCCTTCATTGAGTAGGTGCAAGGTTTTGAACAGAAACTAAAACCCTTGCTCTTGGTTTAGAGAGGCGAGGCTAAAGCCTCACTTCCATGGTGAGAAACGTTATTGACTGACTACTTTTCGCGCTTCTTGGCGTTTTTGTACTCAAGAGTGCTCTTTTCACGCATTTACGACTTTTTGAGGAAGGTTTAATTAAAATAAGAAGGAGTAAAAACAAAAGTGACAAAGATACTTATTGGATTATCGATGATGTGCTTCTCTAGCGTGGTGTATGCAGAAGACTGGTCGGTTTCAGCTGATTTGCGGGAGCGTTATCAATCATTTGATAATTTTAATTTTAATTCGACGGTTGACCAAAATCGTAGCGAGTTTGATTCGCGTTTGTATATCAAGGCTAAAAAGATTTTGATAATGGCGTGTCGGTATTCTTGCAACCGCAGGCGGTGTTGATAAAAAACAAGACCAAAACCAATGGTACACAAACCTTCTCCCAAGCAGATTTACTACAGGCTTATGTGCAATATGACATGAAAAACATGGCTGTGCGTGTGGGTCGCCAACAATTGGTGTATGGCGATCAACGTTTGCTCGGTCATTTGGGCTGGAAAGATGTGGCGCGTACTTTTGATGGTGCCAAAGTGATGTATAAAAAAGATGCCATGTCGATTGACGTATTTGCTGTTCATCCCGCAGATATTGTGTCAATGACACCATCCACCGCAGCACCGCAGGGGCAATCCTTGGTGACATGGGAAGATAGAACCTTGCTTGGTGCTTATGGCACATACCATGTTGCCCCCAAATCAGGTGTTGATGCTTATGTCATCAATTGGCAGCACAATCAGCAAGCATCTGTGGGTCAAGGGCGTAATATGAATACCTTTGGTACGCGTTTGTTTGGTCAACGTGATGGTTTTGATGGCACATTTGAGGCGGTGTTTCAACGCGGCACTTGGAAAACAGGCGTGTCTCAACATGCATCGGCGTATGCGCTTAAAGTGGGTTATACATTGGATACATGGAAAACACGGCTTGGCATTGAATACAACTACAGCCCGGGTGATGACAAAACCGATGCGAACACACATAAAACCTTTGTGTTCCCTTTCCATACCAACCACGCCCATTATGGTGAAATGGATCTTTTTTCGTGGGCAAACATGAAAGACTTACGACTTTCAGCCAAAATGTCACCAGCTAAAGGGTTAACCTTGATGGGTAATGTGCACTTTTTATCATTGGATAAAGCCACAGGTGATTGGGTGAATGTGGTGGGCGTTGGCAATGTGTTTGCAGGTTCACCAACCTATACATCGACAGATGCAGGCACAGAGATTGACCTTAAAGTGGTGTATAAAGTGGCATCGGTTCAAGGTTTAAAGGTTGTGGGTTTGTATGGTGTGTTTAACCCTGGTGCAGCGGTTGTCAGAGCGCAATGGTGGCAAGGCTGATTCGGCAACATTTGCTTATATGATTGCCCAGTACGCTTTTTAAGAGAATAATCTGCATTTATGATACAAGCTAAACCAATACCGATTCAGTTTTTCGATAAACGACCCAAGCACGCGGGTTTAATCGATAGCTTTAATCGTAAACTTAATTATTTGCGTATTTCAGTCACCGACCGCTGCAATATGCGCTGTGATTATTGTCGTCCTGCGGCGGATGCTTATCAGGCAGAGCCGCGTTCGCATATTTTAGGCTTTGAAGAGATTGAAAAGATTGTGAAAGTGGCTGTAGATTTGGGTGTGAATAAGATTCGTATCACAGGTGGTGAGCCTTTGGTGCGCAAAGATTTGCCTCAATTGATTGAGAAAATCGCAGCCATTGATGGTATTACCGATTTGGCGATGACCAGCAATGCCACCTACTTGGCAAAACATGCCCAAGCACTTAAAAATGCAGGTTTAAATCGTATCAACATCAGCTTGGACACCTTAAACCCTTTACGCTTTCAAAAGCTGACGGGTAGCCCCTTGCAGCCTGTGTTGGATGGCATTCAAGCTGCCAAAGATGCGGGGTTGTTACCCATTAAACTGAATACGGTATTGATGAAAGGCATCAATGCAGGTGGTGAACAGTCTGAAGTTGCCGAATTGATTGATTTTGCAGTAAATATGGGAGCAACCATACGTTTTATCGAGCTTATGCCGATGAAGCAGGGCATGGACTGGGATAAACATTATGTTTCCATCGCCGATGTGTTGGCGCGTGATGATGTGCAAGCTCGCGTTGAGGTGGGTGATATGACCACGGGTAATACGGCTGCAAGGTATTTACCGCTGAAACATGGCAAGGGTGATGTTGGTTTTATCATGCCCATGTCGGATAGATTTTGTGAGGGTTGTAATCGCTTGCGCTTAACCTCAGATGGTGGACTTACGCTCATGTTTGCCAGCGGATAAACAAATGAATCTGCGTGATGTGTTAAGGCAAGGTGGCACAGATGATGATATTCGCAGCGTATTTCTGCGCTCTGCGCTGATTAAACCTGAAATTGGTATTTATGACTTTAGTGCAGATGCGGATAAACGCTCGATGATTAACATTGGCGGCTAAATGGTGTTGAACCGGAGATGTGTAAAGATACGCCAAGTATTATTTATCTTTGTGTCTTTGTGTCTTTGTGGTTCATTTTCTTATGCCCAAGAGAGCATCACCGTGGCAGTGGCATCGAGTTTTTACGCCAAAACGCAGCAAATCAGTGAAGCGTTTGAGGCAAAGCATGATATAAAAATCCGCGTAGTGTCAGGCTCAACAGGCAGGCTTTACAACCAAATCAAACAAGGTGCACCCTTTGATATATTCATCGCCGCAGATGCAAAGCGACCAGCGTTGCTAGCAAGACAGCATAAGCAGATTGATCAAGGGTTCGTTGGACTGAAAATCAAGGGAAAACTAGTCAGCGACCTCAATAGTCTGCGCAATAAAAATATTCATCATATCGCTATGGCTAACCCCGATGTTGCCCCCTTTGGCTTGGCAACAAAACAAGTTTTACAGCAAGCAGGATTATGGCAACCGCTTCAAGCTAAACTTGTTTATGCCCAAAATGCGATGCAAGCTGCCATGATGGTCAATCAAGGTTTAACCGATGCAGGGTTTGTGCCAGATTGTAGATAAGACACAAGCTTTGGCAACAGTGCCGTATGTGG
>JAUZSH010000042.1 GCA_030949605.1 Ghiorsea sp. | reverse complement strand
GAACCATAAATCACTACGCAGAAAAGAGGTGTTAAATGACTGAAAATGATACACAACAAGATCGCTTAAACCAACTTGAAAAAGTGGCGCAAACTACCCTCGAAAGTGGTAAAAACATCCATGATGAAGTCAAACATATTACCCTCAAAGCCTTGAGCCAAGGGCAGCTTGACGTTGCAAACATTCAGCAAGTGATAAAGGCTATTGTTCAAGGTGCTAGCCAAGGGGCTGCCGGTAAAACATCACCCAAGCAAGATTTAGCAGAAGCGATAGCAGGTTTGGATGAGGCACTGATGAAATCCGCCGAAGCATCCAAGCTTGCGATTGAAGAAGTTGCAGGACATGCCAAAGATTTTACCCATCACGACTTAAAGCAAGCTTTGCAAAACTTATCCGTTTTAGAAACCATGTTGATTGATACCCTCAAAGATGTTGCACAAGCAGCATCAGGCACAGCAAAGGAAAGTTTAAATGAACTTGCCGAACACGCTCGCACAACGGGTACGGCCTCTGGAAAAATGGTGGTCGAAACAGTGAAAGACCTGACACAAAAGCTTCAACAAAGTATTGGTGAAGAAGTTATAGCTGGAAAAGATTCAGCCTTGGCGATAACTGCAAAAATATCGGAGGCAGGTGCTGGTTTCCTTGGAGGCATTGCAGCTTCACTCCGCGCCAAATCTAGCCAGAAGAAAGGGTAAGGCTTTATGCTCTGGGAAACATTAAGCGCAGCCCGAGACCTTAGTCGGCTCCATGACCTTGCTTCAATCTTGATTCGCTTTGGTTTCGGTGATGTGGTGCAGCGATTGGGTGTTACTGGGGCTTTAGAGCGAGCGGGTAAGGTGCTGCATTGGAAAGAAGCAAGTGAACTGGCGCGGCTAGATACCCCTGAAAGGATGTGTAAGGCACTCGAAGAAATGGGGCCTACCTTCATCAAGCTGGGGCAGATGCTTGCAACAAGAGTTGACCTCTTTCCTTCTGAGTGGATTAAGGCATTTGAAAAGTTGCAAAATCACTCTTCTGCAATGGACTTCCCAACGATTCTAGACCAGCTTCAAGAAGAGCTGGGCGTGCCTCCTGAAGAAGTTTTTGCTCAGATTGATACAAATTTACTTGGCGCAGCATCCATTGCACAAGTGCTTAAAGCAGAATTGCCTACGGGTGAACAAGTTGTCATCAAAGTCAGGCGACCTGGTATTCGCCCCATGGTTGAAGCAGACCTACGTTTGATGCGTCGCTTAGCCGATATTATGGAGAGTGAGTCCACAGAGTTGCGCCGTTTCCAGCCCAAAGAAGTTGTACGTCAGTTTACGCTTTCTTTTCGTCGTGAGTTAGACTTGGGTGCTGAGTGCCGCAACGCAGAACGGATTGCGCGAAATTTTAAACAGCACACCGAGATTGTTATACCCAAAGTTCACTGGGATTGGACGAGTGAACGTATCAATGTACAAGCGTATATCCATGGTATTTCTGGTCGTGATTATAAGGCTATGGATGAAGCAGGCTTGGATAGAAAAGTTTTGGCTCGCCGTGGTGCACAAGCTATTCTTAAAATGATATTAGAAGATGGTTTTTTCCATGCTGATTTACACCCGGGAAATGTATTTTACCTTGCTGGTAATCGGATTGCCTTCATTGATTTTGGCATGGTTGGGCGTTTGTCTGAAAAGCGTAGGTATCAAGTGATTGAATTCCTGCATGGACTAGTTACGCAAGCCTCTGAGCAAGTCGTTGAAATACTGTTGGACTGGTCAGGGAATGTACAGGTGGATAGAGATGCACTAAGCCTTGAAATTGATGCTTTTATTGATCAATATCATGGCGTACCGCTCAAGCAAATGAATATTGGCGGAATGCTGACATCACTTACAGTCTTGTTGCGCGAGCATCAGCTTGCACTTCCCGCCGACCTTGCGCTGCTTATCAAATCATTCATTTCTTTAGAGAGTATGGGGCGCAATTTAGACCCCGACTTTGACATGGTCAGTGAGGCACAACCGTTCTTAGAGCGCGCAATGTTAGCACATTACGCACCATCTGCTTTAGCAAAACGCGGTTGGCAAACGCTGAGCAGCACCTTTGATATTCTAACAGGGTTGCCACACGACCTACGTCAACTTGCACGCTCTGCGCGTAGTGGCAAATTTAAGTTACATATAGATGTAGATAGCCTGAAACGTTTTGGTAACCAGTTAGACCGCAGCGCTAGCCGCTTGGCGGTGGGAAATGTGATTGCAGCTCTGATTATTGGCTCTTCCATTGTCATGACAGTCGATGGTGGACCTACTTTGTTTGGACTGCCTTTATTTGGTCTGCTTGGTTTCATCGGCGCATCACTTGGCGGTATATGGTTACTCGCATCGATCTGGCGCAGTGGTAGAGAGCGGTAATGGTGGCTACACCTTCAGATATTCACTGCGCCAATACCCGCATTGGTATTGCTTTAGGCAGTGGCTCCGCACGCGGATGGTCCCATATTGGTGTTCTCAATGCTTTGGCAGAAATGGGTATTAAACCCAGTGTTGTTGCTGGATGTTCAATTGGTGCCTTGGTTGGAGCGGCTTATGCAAGTGATCAACAGAAAGAATTGGAAGACTGGGTTCGTGCGCTTACTTGGAAAGGTGTGGTCAGCTTTTTAGATCTCTCTATGACTGCGGGAGGGTTAATTCAAGGTGAAAAACTGATGGCGTTTGCTCGGTCTCACATGAAGGAAACTCCCATTGAGGAACTTCCTTGCCTATTTGGTGCTGTGGCTACTGAATTAGACACAGGTCGTGAAGTGTGGCTGCGTAAAGACTCATTGCTCGATGCTATCCGCGCCTCTATTTCCATCCCTGGCTTGTTTGCTCCAGTCAAGCTAGGAGGTCAATGTCTTGTCGATGGAGGGTTAGTCAACCCTGTGCCCGTATCACTATGCCGAGCAATGGGAGCAGATATTATTATTGCGGTTAATTTAAATAGCAATATCACAGGCAAGTATGGGCTTCATAGACAACATACGAAAATGAAAGATGAGGGTACACTTTGGAAGAGAATTTCAGGACACCTCAAGAGTGGTTTAAATGAGCGCAAAGCTTGGTTGCAGGCTAGACGCGATGAGAAGCGAGGGTCAAACAGGTGATAAAACAGGTGATAAAACAGGTGGCAGCAATCGCTTTGGGCGCATCGGCAGGGGCAGTATGCCGTTGGTGGGTGGTGTTGCTCATGCAGCGCTGGGTTGGTGCGGGTTATCCGTGGGCAACCTTATTTGTGAATGCTGTGGGCAGCTTTGCCCTTGGTTTTTTGGTGATTTGGTTTTTGGATAAAACACATTTGAGCGATGCGGTTCGTTTGATGTTGACGGTTGGTTTCTTAGGTTCATTCACTACATTTTCGACTTTCTCAGTGGAAACGATTCGGTTGATGGAGCAAGGCTCAGTAGCCACAAGTTTTATTCACATTCTCGGTACTGTGGTACTTTGTGTGGGCATGGCTTGGCTGGGTATGTTGCTGGCTAAAATGTAACCTGGGCTTTCGTTAGAGCTTACTGAATTCAACTTTTAAGACCCAAAGATCCTTACTTTTATAGTAATTCATGAATTGATTTATCTTTAAGCCGACATTCCGCACCCCTTATTCCTGATTCAGGAATAAATTTTTTGGTATGATTCTCCCATTAACTTCAAGAGTTTTCTATGCTGCTTATTGAGGTTTATAACGCAAGGTTTTGCCTGCTGAATATAGAGTATCTTACATTGAGCGGGTATCTTTTTTTATAAAATGATTTAAAATTGATGTCGGATGATGTTTGTTCTCATCATATTGAATAAAAACAGCCTTTTATGACCGAATCATTTAGCCATTTAATGAAAATTACGGTATCGATTTTCAACTTTTTGCTTAAGTTGGTTGTAGATTGAAATTCATAGGATAATCAGAATCGTGATGTATATCCTTATCTCATTGATTTATAAGGATAAAATAACCAATAAAATGATAAAACATACCCGCTCAATGTAAGAGTATCTGAATGTTTTGAAAGTATTGGAAAACCCAGCGTATTGTTGGTTTTTCGACCATCTTTCCTATTTGATTTGGAAAGGTTTCATGGTTGTCATGCAAGCTTTTTCGCATGCGATATTCCAGAGCAGCATAGACGAGCAAACACACCGTCATAACCATGGTAAGCGCCATGATGCGTTTAGGTGATTTGAGAAACACAGACGATGCTAAAAACATGGGGTCTTTCAAGAAGCGGAAGCCTCGCTCAACTTTTTGTTGGTTTTTATAGCCCGCAAGAATTTCATCGGCATCAAATACATCCATATCGGTTTGGTTGGTAACGATAATGAAGCAACTTTTTCGTTGTAAACGTTGTTGATATTGCTGATAGTTTGATGAGCTTACAACATGAACATGGTAGGTGTAAAAATCTGGTGCCGCCCCTTTGGCTGGACGACCACGACCGTTAAACCCTGCAATAGGCTCAATGACTTCATCATGCACATTGGTGACAGCCAGCTTTTTCTTTAGCAGCTCAAGCTCATGGCAAGCATCTTTTTCACAAGCAAAACTTCTGTTGCAAAACGCCTTCAAAAGCTTCTGGTCATCTTGGCTTTTCTTGGAAAACTGCTTGCTCACATTACGCTTAGCACGCTCATGTGCTTGCGGTGAATACACAACCAGCCACTTCTGTTCAACACCTGCATAAGACTCATCAACACACTGATAATTAAGATTTAATCCATCATTGTCTGCCGCCAGTTGGTCTGCATATTTCTCAATATAACCGCGTGCCAAACCTATGGTTTCAGGCACGCGCGTTGTCCATGTGATATGGCTCATCAACTTGATGGTTTCAGCACTATAAAGCGCACTATCACCAACGATATGTTGCACTGAAAAGTCATCTTGAAGCTGACCAATGTGGTCTTTGATCGCCTGCTTAAAACGAGTCTTATCATTGTCATTGCCGCTCAATGCCGCCATCATCATAGGGATGCCAGCCTGACCCTCTACAATCAACTTCAAACCGAACTGATTAAGCTCTGGTCGATGGTCGCGACTGTAGCCCTTGGTAATCTTAATCACGCCAGCTTCTTCTGCCTGATTATACTTGCCATCGGTATGAAAGGTTGTCGTATCTATATGACTCATGTGGCAGGTAATATTTAATGTTTTAAATGCGTTAGATGCAATTACAGCATAAGTTTCACTCACGCCTGCCTCATAAATCGAGTCCAACATTCGCCCTGTGACATCATCGAACCAGTTGATACTTCCATAGCCATTTGTGCCTCCGTAGAAACAATAAATATACCATAAATATTAATAGGTTAGAATCATTTAAATGGCTAATTACTTACATTGAGCGGGTAACTTTTTTTAAAAAAATGATTTAAAATTGATGTCGGATGATGTTTGTTCTCATCATATTGAATAAAAATAGCCTTTTATGACCGAATCATTTAGCCATTTAATGAAAATTACGGTACCGATTTTCAACTTTTTGCTTAAGTTGGTTGTAGATTGAAATTCGTAGGGTAATCAGAATCGTGATGTATGTCCTTATCTCATTGATTTATAAGGATAAAATAACCAATAAACGATAAAACATACCCGCTCAATGTAAGTAATTAAGATTAAGGTTCATCCGGATAATGCGTCCTTAACTTAAAATCTGGGAAAACTGGATTTCATAATGTCTACGAGTCTTTTATATCATGGTTTTGGCCTTCCTACAGGCTACGAGTATCAAAGCAGTCGCTACGAAAATGGCAGCATCATATTTGTCATCCTAGAGAAGCGTTTTGCGCTTCGTTGCAGTTCTTGTGACAGCCGGGAAATTCATTTACGAGGTAGCCATACTCGGATGTTTCGAGCACTGCCAATTGGTAATAGACCGTGTTATTTCGAATTCGCAGTTCCTCGCGTACAATGTTTAAAATGCAAGCTTGTTCGACAAGTTAAAGTGCGGTTCACCAAGGGTTCAGAACAGCATACCAAACGGTTTAAAAAACTGGCATTAATTTTGTCGCGATACATGACGATTAAAGCAGTGGCTAAATACCTGCGCGTGAGCTGGGACTTCGTGAAAGACATTCAGAAAGACTACCTGCAGCATCGCTATAAAAGACCCAACATAAAGAAGCTTAAACGTGTTGCTATTGATGAGGTGTACATGGGTAAAAAGGCGGGTTATTTGACTATAGTTCTTGATTTACAATCGGGAATTGTCGTTTATGTAGGCAAAGGAAAAAGCGGTGAGTCGCTTGACCCATTTTGGGAGAGATTGAGTCGGGCAAAGGTTAAATTGGAAGTCGTGGCTACAGATATGGGGTCGCCCTTTATCAAATCAGCTAGGGATAATCAGCCAGATGCAGTGAATGTGGTTGATCATTTTCATGTCATCAAACTCTTCAATGAAAAGCTGACCACATTGCGCCGCGATATGCAACGTGATGCAGAGACGGCAATGGGTAAAAAAGTGCTCAAAGGCATTCGCTGGTTACTCATGCTCAAACCTGAAAATTTAGCGCTGAAAAAGGAGTCCAAGGCAACGTTTGGACCATGCTTTAGAGCTTAATAAACCCCTTGCCACAGCGTATTATATGAAGGAGGAACTCAGGCTTATCTGGCAGCAGAAGAGCAAAGAAGATGCATCAAATCTGCTGTCTGAGTGGGTCAATAAAGCAGAGGTATCAGGGATTCGTGTAGTAAAGTCTTTTGCGCGAACTTTGGCTAGGTTGCGCGTAGCAATATTAGCCTACTATGATTTCGATGGTCTTTCATCCCGCAAGATTGAGGGCAGTAACAACAAGATCAAAACGATCCATAAAGTAGCATATGGTTACCGAGATATGGAATTCCTGAAATTGAAAATCCTCTCAATGCATGAAAATCGGGAGGACGCATTATCCGGATGAACCTAAAAAAGCCAGTAAACACTAGGCTTACTGGCTTTAGATGAACCCCATTGGAGTTAGGTATGGTGGCGCTTCAGGGACTCGAACCCCGGACACCCGGATTATGATTCCGGTGCTCTAACCAGCTGAGCTAAAGCGCCATACAACAAGACTGATGAGATCCGCACTTTATAAATCCTTAGCGTTTCGTCAACCCTTATTGTTTGGGAAGCCATAGATATTCAATATATTATCAGAACCAAGTGCCTGATTGATACCAATACTTTCAAAATTTACTAGGATATGTTCTCAATTGCTTGAAAATAATCCTCATGATTTATATTTCGGGTATTTGGATTTTAAAATATGTTGAGAACAATACTTCGAGTGATCAATGGGAACGCGCCCTAAAACTATGCTCCTAATTCTCGGCAAGTTGCTTCAATGCGTGTTTCAATGTCTAACAACACATCATTACGCTTTTTCTGTTGCACATCTTCAACAGAAATAGGTGGTAAAATACGCAATATAATCGTACCTGACTGTTTAAAAATCGTACCTTTGGGCCAACATAAACCAGCATTGTGCGCCACAGGAACAATGGGGACATTCGCTTTTTTGGCGAGTAAAATGACTCCAGGTTTATATTCGTTTGTTTCCCCCACGGCTGTGCGTGTTCCTTCTGGAAAAATCACCACAGAATGCCCTGCTTTGATTTGCGCTACACCTTTTTCATTCACTTGCTTTAGTGCTGCACGCGGATTTGAGCGATTAATAGCAACTGTACCCAAGGCATACAATGCCCAACCAAAAAATGGAATAAACATCAACTCTTTCTTTAAAATCCAGGCAAATGGCGGCAGTGCCAAAGGAAGTGTGGTGGTTTCCCATGTGGATTGGTGTTTCACCGCATACACGCAAGCTTCATTTGGAATATTTTCCTTTCCTTCTATTTTAACGCGAATACCATAGATTAAAAACAGTAATGCATTACCTGTTAAGCCCCACAGCTTACCAACTTGCCAAGCCGCACCTCTCCCGAAAATGCGCGCAATCACGATCAAGGTTGCAATACAGATAGTCAGCACCGTATACAGCCCATAAAACAACCAAGCTTGTAAGTATTTCATGGTTGTTCCTCTAAAATATAAGTGGTGACATCTGCTAGATTGGCAAACATTTTAATCAGAGGCATCAGCTGTTTCGATTTTTCAAAAATAGCATCGGCATCGCCATAACCACTACTGACCAATATTGCTTCAATACCTGCGGCATGGGCTGCTTGTACATCACGGTAGGAATCACCAACCATGACCACAGTAGATAAGTCTTGAATACCTAGCGCTTTAAACGTGGCGAATAGCATGCCTGGCAACGGTTTTCGGCACACACACGCATCATGAGGTCCATGCGGGCACACGGCGATATAATCAAAGCTGCCGCCTGCTTGTTCTGTTTTGGCAATCATCTTGGTTTGAATGCTATCAAACATGGCTTGGTTTATCATGCCACGCCCTATTGCCGACTGATTGCTGCAAACGGTCACGTTTTTGTTTGATTTCTTGAGCTTGGCAATGGCTTCAAGACTGCCTGGAATAACCTGCCATTGTTCAGGGCTTAAAATATAATCGGGGGAGTCAAAGTTGATGACTCCATCTCGGTCTAAGATGACGCTTTGAATATTGTTCATGCTGCAAACATACGCAAGATAAATAAAATTTAAAGTTATCGTCATATTACTGGCTCACGAAAAATAATAAGGGCAGTTTCAAGGTTCAAGTGCAACACACGCAAAATGTTTGTGAAAGTCGAAAGGCTCAACTATGAATATTTCAGCAGGCTCTCATACATTCACGGCTTGATGATATGGGCGAAGAAGAAACCATCATGTGTTTCGCTAGGTAGTAGCCGCTGGATACTTTGAACCCCCTCGAATTGGTTGATGACTGCCTCATTCTCTTGAGGATGAATGGAGCAGACGGCATACACCAGTGCGCCACCAGTTTTAAGCACCCTTAATGCTTCTTTGAGCATGGTGGTTTGTAGGGATGCAGCATCGTATACACTTTGTGTATCGTGTAAAAACTTGGCATCAGGATGTCGTCTTAATGTGCCTGATGCCGAGCAGGGTGCATCCAAAACAATGGCATCAATGCTATGGTCAGCATAAGGTAAGTCGGTGGCATCGGCTTGTATCACATCCACATGTTTTACATGTAAGCGACTTAGATTTTCTTGCAAACGTGGGATGCGTTTAGGGTTTAATTCAATGGCTGTAATCTGTGCTTCTGGAAAACGTTGGGCGAGCATGGCTGTTTTTCCACCGGGGGCAGCGCAGATGTCTAAGATATGCCCTGTTTCATCGGCTAGCGTGATGGGTAAGGTGGCAGCTTGGGCAGCTTGGTCAATCACGATAAAACCACCAGACTCATAATCAGGAAGCTGCGTGACATCTGTTTTGGCATCCAGCAACACCGCATAAGGTGATAATTCACCTTCGCAAACATGAACACCTTGGTTTTTTGCTTTTTCTATCCAATCTGCTCGGTTGTGAAACACGGCAAGGCATAAATCAGGCGTAGCTTTGCAATGGTTCATCATATCTACCACCATACTTGCACCGAAAGCATTGCGCCAAGAAGCATACATCCACTTGGGTAGTTCTGCGCGTTGATGGGGTTTTAATTTCACAGGCGGCTCACTGTCGGACACTTTGCGCAACACGGCATTGATAAACCCAACATCTTTGGGGGCATAAGGCTTGATGCAGGCAACGGTTTCACTGACGGCAGCATGATTAGGAATACGCATGTGGCGCAACTGATAAGTACCCAATAGCAAAGCGATGCGACTTCTGGCATCAGGTTTTTGCTTGGTAAAGCGACTAACATCGGCTTCCAATGAAAAATAATGACGCAATACACCATATACCATTTCGCGTAATAATGCGGCATCGCGGGGGGGAAAATTATGTTGGCTTAATGAATACTCCAAGCTCGCTTTGGCCTTGTGCTGTTGAATCAATACAGCATGTAAAGTGTTCAGCGCAAACATACGCATATTCATATTAGTCATGATGCTCAGACCTTTGATAGACAGCAATAAAGCGAATATATTTAATCAAATAAACAAAACCAAGCATGGTCAATGCGAAAGTTAGCACGATTTGAAGCAGTGCATAATCGCGTGGTATGGGTAAAAAATGCACCAATGAAGCCGCTATCCAAATCATTAGCCCTATTTTTCCTGCATTGGCGTTGATGGGTGTAGGTGCATTCATTTGTTTGATTTTGCCTTGGCTCTAGGGTGAGCGTGGTTATAAGACTGCTGTAACTGTGGTAAGGTAACATGAGTATAATGTTCGGTGCTTGCTAAAGATGCATGCCCTAAGAACTGTTGAATGGTGCGTAAATTTGCACCGCCATTCAACATATCAGTGGCAAAAGAGTGCCTTAACTTGTGCGGCGTGATACTCATATCTGCCCCTGTTTCCATGGCTCGGCTTTTAAGCATACGCTGCACGGAACGAACACTTAAACGTTGACCAAATTTATTGAGAAACAAAGCATTATCCTTAGGTAAAAAACTACCTCTGACTTGAAGCCAGCGTTCAACCAATTCAACGGCGACTTCAGGTAATGGGACAACGCGCTCTTTGTTGCCTTTACCCAAGACACGAACTTCCCCCATTTTACTCACGAAGTTCATGGATAAATCATGGGTATTCACACCAACTGCTTCCGAAACACGCAAACCACAACCATACAATAACGCGAGCAAAGCAAGCTCTCGTTCATCAAAATTTCGATTGGTGGTCTCCAGCAAAGCTTGGGTTTGGTGCTGCGGCAATATCTTGGGTAAACGTTTACCTAATTTGGGTGAGCGAATACCTGAGGCAGGATTGTCATCACAGAGCTTTTGCCGAAGCGCGAAGGCAAACAAGCTTTTGAGTGAGGATAAGCGTCTGGCTAAGGTTGCAGGTGCAAAACCTTGGCTATGCCCATCCACAAGCCAATCCTGCACCATTTCACGGTTAACATGCGTAATCAGAAGCTGATCAGAAGGCAAGTTGCTTCTCTTCGTCGCAAAGGTTAAAAATTGACGTAAATCACGCTGATAGTTTTGAACCGTATGCTTGGATGCCAACCGAACTTGCGTAAGTTCGGTAGCAAAGCGTTGGCTCGCTTGTAAAAAGAGCAGGGCTTACCCCTTACCTTGTTGTTGTGCGACTTCAATTCGATTACCACCCAAAGCTTTAGCCACATACATGGCTTTATCTGCTTGTTGAATAAGGTTGGTGAGTGTTAAATCATCTTGAGGGGAAGAAAAAGATAGCCCGATACTAACGCTGACAGGTTCACCTTCAACAGGGATGCTGTGTACCTCACGTAATACTTGTTCTGCAATACTTTGCGCTTTATCTTGTTTGCAACTTGGAAGAAGTAATGAAAACTCATCGCCACCCATACGAATCAGCGGGTCTTGAGCGCGAACATGCTGTCGAATAATATTGCAAAGAACATTAAGAATGTCATCACCAGAGGCATGGCCCAAGCGATCATTGACACTTTTAAAGTCATCCATATCAAAGAATAGTGCGGCAACTGACACACCTTTACCAAACCAACTCGATAAAGGTTGATGGCTATAAGGTTGCAAAAACCTTCGGTTTTGTGTGCCTGTTAAAGCATCAGTAATGGCTAATCTTGCAAGACGCTCATGGGTGATAGCATGCTCTAAACTCAAGCTGATAATTTGGGCGAGATGCTGTAAAAAGTCAGTGCTTTGGCTGGGGTTAAAGCGTTCTTTATCGTTTGAACCCAAGCCCAATACACCAAAAGGTTTTTCCTGTGTGCCGAGGCGAAGTAAAGCAATGGATTCTAAGGATTCATCGCGCGGCTGCATCCAAGGAAAGCCATCTTTTGCCATTTGTAGCAGCCAAACATGACGGCGATTAAGCCCCATAGCATTGATTTCACCCGCTTCAATCCAAATTAAATCTTGGTCGGATAATGCTGTCATTTGTGTGTTACCAATGAGGCTGTCCCTATCAAACCAAAAACGAACCAAGTCCAATGAAAACTGGCTGCGTAGTTCGCGTAACAAGGTGAAACACATATCCTCAGGGTCACCTGCTGCAAGCACATTAGCTTCCAAAGCAAACAGGCGTGAAAACAATTTATCATTGTCATGCAGGCGAGTCATCATGGTGGAAATATATTCGCGCAGTTGAGAATTTTCTTTGGCTAGAGCTTGGGTTCGTCGCCCATTAAAATCCAAAGGTTCATTATCTTGGGGGGGGGATTCAGCACTCATATTACAAGCTCTCCTCAATAAGAATTTGCCAAGGTGATTCGCTGCTATTTCGGGTTAAATACAAACGTTTCTGCCCAGAGTCGCTGTAATTACTGGATTGATAACGCTGCTTGAATTCAACCACCACCATCTCACCCTTTTTCCAAGGTGTGGGGTCATGAATGATTGCCATATCTTTTAAGCCCACGCGAATATATTTTTTAGGGCTATTAACCCGCTTTTTATATGACTTCCAACGTTTGAGATTATATTTTCCAGAACGAAAATCAGTATGGTAATGGGATAAGTATGCATCCGCATCCAAAGATTCCCAATCATGTTTCCAGCTTTGAATGCTGGCTTGAATGGAAGAGCGTAAGTCGGTCTGCTGTTTGCGAGCAACAAATTTAAAATTCTCACCAATAACAACCCAAGTTTGACCTGGCTTCACATAAGCTTCCATTTGCTTTAACACGGTGTTGGGCAAGGCAAAGCAGCCCCGTGTATCTTGCGGTGGGCGGCGTGTTTTATGTTCAGGGTAACCATGCATCCAAATACCATCACCTGTTTTCCCTTGTAGCTTATCCAGTGCATTAGGGTAGTCGATAGGAAAGACCACAGGACCATATTGAGCGCGTAAAGCAGGGTCGTGGCGTATGGTGGTAAAGCGATAAATACCATTGGGTGTTTTGCTGTCGCCGCGTGCCTTCTTGTCGCCACCTTTCGCACCCGTGACGACATATTCATCAGCAACGCGCACGAGTTCCCCATCACTGTTACGCTGATACACAAACAAACGCGAACGTGCTTTATCCACCAAGAAGACGGTAAATATGTGATTGTTCACTTGTAAAATATCGAAGGGGAAACCTGCTGTACCGTCGATTTTATCTGCAAAGGCCTGAAGGCGGACAGTGGCTTCTGTTAAATCTTCACTTAAATCAATGGCGGCAAATTGCTGCTTGGAAAGTTTATGGTGTTTAGCATAGTCACCGACTGAAGAGACTGCCTCCAGTGCTGCCCTACGGTGCGCTTCGGCCTTGAGTAAGTTGGCAAGAGGGTCGCCTTGGCTAGATGGTATATCCAACATGAGCAAAGCTTTTTTTGGGTTGTTTTCTTCCAACGCAAGGGTTGCGCCTAAAATACTACGCTCGTGAACGCCCAGACCTTCAGCATCATTTTTTTCTAACGTTTGCCACATTTTATGGCTTAGGTTGGCACTAAGCTGGATAATTTCAGCAAAGGCTTGGCTGCTGAATAACAAGACACAGCATAAAATGAGACTTATTCTCTTCATGGAAGTGCTACCTCAGCGATGATTTTCCAACCATCAGGCATATATTTCATGGCAATTTGTTTGCGTCCCTTACCCTTGTATGTATTCGATTTGAAATCTTGCATCATGGAAATGATGGCGACATTGCCGCTTTCTGAAATATCAACCTCAACTTGATCCAATTCAACATGAATAAACGCCTTATTTTTAATGACGCGTTTTTTATAGTCGCGCCAAGCTTTCATGGATGCAAAGCGAGCGCCAGGGTCAAAACTGTCGGCGTAGGATGAGAAATAGTCATCCAAATGTTGCGAAGACCATGCAGTGCGCCATGCCTCTAAGGCATCCAATACACCCGTGATGGATTTATTTTCGTTAAGTGTAAGTTCAGGCTCAATTTTCTTTTTGACCACTTGAGCTTGGGCGTATGTGTCATCGGATGCGATAATGGCAAGTATCGGCGTTATTTTTTGCTTACTGTCAGAATCAGACACGATTGGCTTCGTTGACTGTGTAGCAGTCATGGCAACAAGCACATCATCAGGGCTGGCGACAGGGTTTCGAACTTTAAGCAACCGGCTATAACGTTGCCGCACTGCTTCATTGGCATTGTTGTTGAGAATGTTGCGGTAATATTGCAGTGCAAGTTTGATATGCAGGTCAGCAATGTTTTCTTCAGCAATCGCATAAGTCGGTCGCTTGTCTAAAGCAATTTCAAGCTCTTGGATAGCAGCTTTGGTATCCCCCAAATTGTTGTATACAGCAGCAAGGTTATTGTGTGGTTCTGCAAGCTTAGGGCGAAGCGAAATCACATGGCGAAAAGCCTCAATAGCCTGATGCTCTTGTTGCTCATGTACTTGGGCAACACCAAGCAAAAACCATGCTTCATAGTTATTTTCTTCTTCAGCCACAACATGACGCAACATGTTAAGTGCGTCGGCATAGTTGCCTGATTGCATTTTTTTCTTGGCCTGTTCCAACGGGTTATCCGCTGCCAATGCAGGGCTAATCATCAAGCATAATATCAACAAGAGTTTTATCACGGTGCAACTTCTCCACGCTCATAAATCTCAAAATGGTGCGTATATTTATTTTTATCATCAGGTGCATGGGTTTCATGATATTGACGTTGCCAAGGTTGCATATCCATTGTTGGAAACCAAGCGTCGCCATGAGAAAACGCATGTTCGATGCGGGTAATATACAGTTTGTCTGCAAAAGGCAAAGCTAAGCTATACATTTCTGCACCACCCATCACCATCAACTCTTCATTTTCAAAGATATTTATCGCGTCTGTGAAGTCGTGAATAACCTCACAGCCTTGAATCGTTAACCCCTTTTGGCGTGATAAAATAATATTGCGGCGGTTGGGTAGTGGTTTACCCATAGATTCATATGTTTTTCGCCCCATCAGCACAGCTTTCCCCAAAGTATGCCGTCGAAACCAAGCCATATCAGCAGGCAAATCGGATATGGCCCAAGGCATTTGATTGTTTACGCCAATTAGTCGATTTTTATCCATTGCCCAAATCAAAGAAATCATCGTTTCACTGCTACCTCATATCCAAAAGAAACGCAAATTTAACAGAAACAAGGTTTTTTGCTACAATACCTTCGCCAGTTTTAGAGAATACATTGGTAAAAAACCCTAGTGTTTGTAACACATTGATTTAGAAAGCGTATATTAAAAATAACATCGGGGTTTTGCAATACCTTCGCCAAAATAGCGCGCATTCAGCTCGTATTAACTTACATTGAGCGGGTATATTTTATCGTTTTCTTGGTTATTTTATCCTTATAAATCAATGCAATAAGGATATACATCACGATTCTGATTATCCTATGAATTTCAATCTACAACCAACTTAAGTAAAAAGTTGAAAATCGATACCGTAATTTTCATTAAATGGCTAAATCATTCGATCATAAAAGGCTGAGATTATTCAATATGATGAGAATAAACATCATTCGACATGAATTTTAAATCATTTTTAAAAAAAAGATACCCACTCAATGTAAGTACTCAGGCAAGAAAAAAAGCCATACGATTAAAGCTCAAATCATAGCTTGCGCTACAACAGGAAAGGTTTTATCGGTTGTTTGTGCAAAAGGGAAAAAGCATGACTTCAGCGTATTTAAAGAAAGTCGCCTTCCTATTCACCCAAATTCTAAACTCTTAGCTGATTCAGGCTATCAAGGGCTTAAAAAATATCATGATAACTCCATGACACCGATAAAAAAACAGAAAGGAGTTGAGCGTTCAAAGGAAGATAAGAGCTTCAATAAATCCTTATCAAAGAAGCGTATTCTCATTGAAAACATTAACCGATTTTGTAAAATATTCAGAATAGTCAAAGAGGTATATCGGGGTAAACACAAAAACTATGGCTTAAATTGGCGGGTCGTGGCGGCTTTAGTCAATATGAGATATGGGTTTATTTAGGAAAGATGTCTATTGAACTAGAGCTCAAGAAAGGTACTCTTCAGAAGGATATTGCTTCGGCATTAGGGCGTTCCTGTAGCACGTTGTGCAGGGAGCTTTCACGTAACACAGGGCAACGGGGCTACCGTCATATTCAAGCCAACAATAAGGCTTTCACGCGTCACAAAGATAAGCCGAAAGCAATCAAACTTACCAATGATATCAAGACGGTAATATCCGAATATATCGAACAAGACTGGAGTCCTGAACAAGTTGCTGGTCGATTGAAAAAGGATGATGTCATTAGCGTTCATCATGAGACGATTTATCAATATGTTTTAGCGGACAAAAAGGCTGGCGGTGTTTTGTATACTCACCTTAGGCACCAAAATAAAACCTACAGGAAACGTTATGGATCAGCGCATACTCGTCATGGTATCACCAATCGGGTGGATATTGATGAACGCCCTGAAGCGGCTAACAAACGAGAGCGAATAGGTGATTGGGAAGGTGATACAATGATAGGAAAAGAGCACAAAGGCGTGCTTGTAACACTCGATGATCGTCGCTCAAAACTTCGCCTTGCAGCACCGCTTAAGAGCAAGCATGCCAAGGACGTGACAGCAACCATTATCAAGCTTTTGGAGCCAATAAAAGACTGGGTACACACGATCACTTTCGACAACGGTAAAGAATTCGCATTCCATAAGACCATCGCCAAAGCACTCGATTGTAATGCCTATTTTGCAAAGCCCTATCACTCTTGGGAACGTGGTCAAAATGAGAATGCAAACGGTCTTCTACGGCAGTACTTCCCCAAAGCAATGAGCTTGCTTGAAGTGACTACAAAAGAAGTTCTAAAAGCCGTTCATAGGCTTAATAACCGACCCAAAAAGTGTTTGGGGTTCAAAACTCCATACGAAGTATTCGAGGAAAATACAGGGGTTCACATAAAATCGATAGTGGAAATTGCACTTATCACTTGAATTCAGGCCAAACAATAAACACATTCACAATTTACCCAGCTTTAGAATCATTCAAAGCTGGGTAAATATGATGAATTTGAAACACTCCAAATAGATTAAACTCAAAAAGTCATAAGCTATTGATATGTTGAAATAATATCATGTTTTCAGCCGCATAAAGTGCAAAGCTTTTCTAAGCTGTCACAAAAGCCTTGCACATAACTGGAAACTTATGCGGTTATTTTCATAGGAAGTGAGGCTTTAGCCTCGCCCAAAAAAAGCCAAGTGTTAGATTTTGTTCTATTTCTGGTGAAGTGATTGAATATCATTCATCAATGCGAGGCTAAAGCCTCGCTTCCAACCTATACGCAACGCTTACGCCATACTTTTTGAGTAAGCTCTAAATATGATGAATTTGAAACACTCCAAATAGCCTGCACAGTAACGGGGGGAAAATGAGCCATTTGTAAGGAAAGTAAACCTAAGAAGTATTAGATTCATACATCACCTCCTTTCCAAGACAAGTCATTTAGCTTCGAACTTCTCCATTACCCAAGACGATCCACTTCTGCGTGGTTAAACCTTCAAGTCCAACAGGGCCTCGCACATGCAGTCTATCGGTTGAAATACCAATCTCTGCGCCTAAGCCATACTCAAAACCATCCGCAAAACGTGTGCTCGCATTCCACATCACGGATGCCGAATCAACTTGACGCAGAAACATCTGACCTGTGGCGTAATCTTTAGTCACAATGGTTTCGGTATGCGCAGAGCTGTACTGCTCGATATGGGCAATGGCTTGCTGCACATCATCGACTACACGAATGGATAATACAGGTGCTAAATATTCAGTTGCCCAATCTTCGTCGGTGGCTGCAATCACCGCATCATTCATGGCTTGCGTGCGTGCGCAACCGCGCACTTCCACACCTTTATCGAGGAGTTGTTGGATGATTTCAGGCAAACAATCGACTGCACCTTGATGCACCAGCAATGTTTCCATGGCATTACACACACCATAACGGTGCGTCTTGGCATTGAGTGCAATAGCCACTGCCATTTCTCTATCCGCAGCCTTGTCGATATACACATGACAAATACCGTCCAAGTGTTTAATGACAGGCACATTGGCTTCGGCAGAAATACGTTTAATCAAGCTTGGACCACCACGCGGAATAATCACATCCACATAGTCTTTAGCAGTAATCAATGCACCCACCAAGGCGCGGTCTGTGCTATCAATCAGTTGCACTACATTTTCATCCAAACCCGCTTCTTTAATCGCAAATCGTAAACATTTGGCAACGGCACGATTGGAGTGAATGGCTTCTGAACCACCACGAAGAATGCAAGCGTTGCCTGATTTTAGGCACAATGCAGCCGCATCTGCTGTCACATTAGGACGGGATTCATAAATAATGCCAATCACACCCAAAGGCACACGCATGTGACCGACTTGAATGCCCGATGGGCGATAAACCAAATCAGAAATCGCACCAACAGGGTCGGGCAAAGCTGCAACCTCTTCCAAACCTTGCGCCATGGCTTCCACACGCTCTTCATTCAACGCCAAGCGGTCTTTCAATGCTGGTTCAAGGTTATTCTTTTCAGCATTGTCCATATCTTTCGCACTGGCGGCTAAAATATCCGCCATATCTTCACGAAACCGATTGGCAGCAAGCGTTAGTGCCTGATTCTTTTTGTTGGTATCCGCCATACGCAAGCTTACCGCTGAAATCTTGGCTTGTTTGCCCAGTGTGTTCATTATATCTATTGCTGAAGTCATTCTATCACCTCTTTAAATAAAATTAATCTGATATTACGCAGTTGGACCTAGATCCATCATTCTCGCGTAGGCGGGACCGAAGCAACGACCGTACGGGAGATTCATCCATCTTTACACATACGTTATTTTTGGTCGTTCCTACCGCCCGTCAGTGGAAACGCATATGGTAAGTGATTGATAAACACTCTTTTTTTTCATCTCTCGCTATCTGGATCTCCGCCTACGCGGGAATGACAGACTTTTGATGTTTGTCCGTAACATCACAGTTAATACATTAAATTTTTATCGTGTTGTAAATATGCTTTATGTTCTTTAAATAAATCCATCAACTCGGCTTCCATTTTAAGTGATTTTTGCACAACAGCATCATAATTTAATGCAGAATTTTCCACCAAATAACCAACCATGTGTCCATCTTCTTGGTGTTGTAACTTACTAGAAATCGGCTTTCCTGTTTTATAGTTTTTTGAATTTGGGTAAAACAAACTGATTAAATCACCTCGATTTGCTCTGCTAGCCATATCCTTGCGGCGCATATTGACATTATCAACCAAAACAGGTTTTACCGTATGCTCAAAGGTTTCAAGCAGTTTTTCCAAGTCCTGCTTAAGTGCCATAAAAGGTTGATCATCGTCCAATCGTTCTAGCTTGCGTATAAACTTACGCACCACCTTTTCTCGTTGGTGAGCCGACAAAGCACTGACTTTAGACTGTACATGCGTATCATCCACTTGAACAGCACTTTTCTTCATTTTATGCTGAGTAAACCTTACCCCATCCATATATTCCACATGCATGCGCAACAGTGCCATCAACTCAACATCCATCTGCAATGCTTCTTTAACCCATGGTTCTTCTTTAAGCTCTGGAAAATTCACCAGCAGACCTGCATTTACCCACTTCTCACTAAAGAAATTATCATCAATATCTTGTTGATAATAAAATATTCCCGCAATCGGTTTTCTTGTTTTATGGTTATAACTCGTTTTAAACATGAGTTTAGATACATCAGTCCTGTTAAGCTTTGCCCCTTTATCTCTGCGTTTCAACTTAATGTTATTCAACAAAATCGGACGAACTTGGTGGGTATAAATATACGTTAAACTTTCAATTTCACGTTTTACAAGGGCTAAGTCATCTTTATTCTTATCACCAGCCACATCACCCAAACCTTTATCATCAAACTTGGCAAGCTTCTTCACCAAGTGTCTAACAGCCCTGTCTCGCTTATACTCATCATCAACTACAAGTCTCTCTTGCTGACTTTCTGCATATAAATTCTGCATCGTTGCATAAACATCATATTCAGCACCTGCCCAAAGCCATGCAGGATTCATCAACAACAGCAACAATAAACTAAAATAACGCAAAATATTCTCCTTTAGCTCTTGCCAACCATGACCAAATTATCACGATGTACCATGCTTTTAAAATCTACATAACCCAACACAACCTCAATATCCTTGGTATGCTTACCCAGCAGTTTACACATATCCTCACTGTTATAATTGGTAAGTCCGCGCGCCATCAATGTACCTTCATACCAAATCTCAACACACTCACCTTTATCGAACTGCCCCGAAAAGCTTTGAATATGTTCAAGCATCACATTACCGCTACGATTAACGCTCTCTCTCAACACCATTTTACCCGATACTGGAAGCAAGTTTGTAATCCAATGTTCATGCCAAGAGTGTCTATCAGAACCACAAGTAAACAACGTCCCTACATCTTCGCCAGCAAGAAGCCTAGTCAATTCACCATCTTTTTCACCATGAATAATAACACTCATCACACCACTTTGCGTTGAAATTTTGGCTGCATCCAATTTGCTTTTCATGCCCCCCGTACCAAAACTAGAACCGACATCACCTGCCATAGCCATCACATCAGATGTTAAACTATCAACCACAGAAACACGCTTGGCTTGATTATCGGCATTGGGGTTGGCATCAAAGAGACCATCCACATCAGTCATCATGACCATCAATTCAGCTTCCACGACGGTGCTTACCAACGCACCCAAGGAATCATTATCACCAAATTTAATTTCTTCCACCACCACTGTGTCATTCTCATTCACAATAGGCACAACACCTGAGGCAAACAGTGTTTTACTGGTATTGCTGGCATTGATATAACGCCTACGATGACGCAAATCATCTTTGGTGAGCAACATTTGCGCCACCACCAAACCAAGCTCAGAAAAAGCCTTTTGGTATGCATGCATCAACAAAGGTTGACCAATCGCAGCGGCAGCTTGTTTCTCATGCACATTCAGCTTCTTATCCAGCCAACCCAATTGCACACGACCAAGTGCCACTGCGCCCGAAGACACGAGGCAAACTTGTTTCCCTGCATCATGCAACGCCTTAATATCTTTGGCTAAACGCTGAACCATGGCTGTATTTACCCCATGTTTGGCATCAGCAAGTAGCGAACTACCCACTTTCAGCACGATGCGTTTGACATGTTTAAGGTTTTCGCGTTGCTTCATCATCATAAATTGTTGATTCTACCTCTATTTCTGGCACAGCAAGTCGGGTTGTCACTGGTTTTTCACGCTCTGCTTCATGCTCTTGTTCATACACTCTGATTTTCACGACTGCATCATAAATATCGCGCAGCAGCTGCGTCACACCTTCACCACTCACCGAAGAAATCGGGTAAATCGCAAGATCATATTGCTTGGCTTCTTGTAAAACCTCTGCACGTAATGTCTCATCCAAAGCATCCATTTTGGTGAGTAACAAGAAACGTTTTTTCTTAGCAATCATCTCACCATAACCCACCAATTCACCTTCAATTTCTTTGATTTGAGCATGAATACTGATGCCCTCAGGATGAGCCACATCCACAAGATGCAACAACAAACGTGTACGCTCCACATGGCGCAAAAACCGATGCCCCAAACCTTTGCCTTCATGTGCGCCTTCAATCAAACCTGGAATATCGGCAACCACAAAACCATCACCATCATCCATAAACACCTGACCCAAAGACGGTGCAAGGGTTGTAAATGGATAGTCGGCAATTTTCGGGCGGGCATTGGATACACGTGAAATAAATGTGGACTTGCCAGCATTTGGAAGACCCACAAGCCCAACATCTGCCATCATTTTAAGTTCCAAGTGACAAATGCCCGCTTCACCAGGAAGCCCTGGCTGGCAGTATCTTGGTGCTTGGTTGGTGGGTGTGGCAAACCTTGCATTACCTTGTCCACCAACACCGCCTTTGGCAATCACAGTCGATGCACCATCTTCAGCTAAATCGGCCAGCAAGTCGCCTTCTTCATTGCGAATGACCGTGCCTACGGGCACAAACATTTCAATGTCTTTGCCCATGCGACCGTGTTTGTTTTTGCCTTTACCTTTGGTGCCATTTTCAGCAATAATACGTTTGCGAAGATATAATTCTTGTAAGGTGTTTTTATCGCGTGTTGCCGTGAATACGACATGCGCTCCGCGCCCTCCATCTCCGCCATCAGGCCCACCTTTAGGGATATACTTTTCACGGCGAAATGAAGACGCACCGCCACCACCGTTGCCCGCTCGCACTTCAATTCTTACTTCATCAATAAATCGCATATTAAAAGTTCCCGCCTTACTTCATTATAACCCAATCCAATGGGATATATTACAAAGATTTTAAAACAAAAAAAGGGGGCGCATAAGCACCCCCTTTTTCTTGAATGAATTTTAGCCAGTTATAAAAACTGATTAGCTAACAACACGAACCGTAGTACGACCTGCGCGTTTAAAGTATTCAATGTTACCGTCTGTCAGTGCGAATAATGTAAAATCTTTACCAAGACCGACATTGTCACCTGGACGAATTTTTTTACCGCGTTGACGAACAATGATATTACCTGCAACAACAACTTCGCCGCCATATTTCTTCACGCCAAGGCGCTTGGAGTTGGAGTCACGTCCGTTATTCGTGGAGCCGCCTGCTTTCTTATGTGCCATGAGTTATCTCCTTAACCAATCTTCGCAATACGAACTGCAGTAAAAGACTGCCTATGACCTTTGGTCAAACGGTAGTTTTTACGGCGACGCCTTTTGAAAATGACTACTTTTTGTCCACGACCTGCTTCAGTAATCACACCTGTCACAGTCGTTTCCGCAGTATCTTTCCCTGCTTTAATATCGGCACCTTCGCCAATCATCAAAACTTCATCAAATGTTACTTCGCTTCCAATGTCTGCGTTCAATTTTTCAATGCGAACAACATCACCTTCAGCAACGCGGTATTGTTTACCGCCTGTTTTAATTACAGCATACATATTTCTGGCTCTCCAGCTTCAGGGTTAAGCAGCTTTCGCAGGCTTCTTACCGTATTTTTTGTAGAAGCGCTCAACGCGACCTTCCGTATCTACAATTTTCTGCTTACCAGTGTAGAATGGATGACATGCGGAGCAAATTTCCACTTGCAAATCGCCCTTGGTAGAGCGGGTTTCAAAAGCGTTGCCACATGAACAAGTCACTTTAGAAACATGATATTCTGGGTGAATTTCTGCTTTCACTTTAAACTCCTATAAATGACCTTTTTCAAAGCCAACCCTTACAAAGGGCGGCGATTTATAGCGTCCAAGCAAGTAAAATTCAAGTAAAATTTTTATTCTTGGTTTAAACCCTTATTTTTCAAGGCACTTCGTAATTGTAAAATGGATGACATCAGGGCAGGCGCAGGGCGCAAAGTATGCACGAACCACCTCTTTTGGCCAAGAGCCTACTGCAAGTAATGCGGAATATATTTGACTGGATGTTTGCCAAGCTTGTGCATTCAACATCACATCATGCGTCGCATTTAACACCATATTGGCAATCAAATCATGCGGAATATCTTTCACATGTTTATCCAGCCACTTTTGCACCAACCCAATATCTGAGTGTTCCAAATCAATGAGCAAGTCCTGCCATTCCAGCAAAGCTTGTGCATGTTGTTTGTTTAGTAATGCTGCCACGCGCCCAGGACTCCCCTGCCCCAGCGACATCGCAAGCTGCATCAATCTTTCATCCAAGTTTTGAGAATGTAACACATGTTGCATATTGTCTTCATTGAGAGGGCTGCAAACTTGCAACATACACCGCGAACGAATTGTTGCTGGCAAGCGCATCAAATCATGACAGACAATCAACAACAAACTACCTTCCGTCGGCTCTTCCAAACCTTTAAGTAAGGCATTGGCAGCCTGATTGTTCATCAAGTTGGCATCATCAATCATCAATACACGGCGCGTGCTTTTCAAGCCACTCAAGGCTAAGAAACCCAATGCCTCTCGTGTTTGTTCGATATTAATATCCCTATTCATTTTCTTCTTTTTCTTATTATAAAGAAGTTCAACTTTCGAAACATCAGGATGCGAACCCGCATGTAACATGGCGCACGGATGACATTGCCCACAGGCTTGGAAATCTTGAAGGCTTGGGCTTTCACACAAATACAGTGCCGTTAACTGCTCCGCTAAAGCTGCTTTGCCAATACCTTTCACCCCATAAAGCAGCCATGCATGATGCAGCCGCTTGTGATGCATGGCTTCGCCAAATGCAGTACGCACTTCATCATGCCCTAAAACTTTATTCATAAATTTTGCAGCAGCGCTTGAATATCTATTTGTACCGCTTGAATACCCTGCTTGGCATTGATTCGCTTCACCCGCTCTGTATTTTCACGCTGGATGTTATCAAAAGCTTGGTATACAGACTGATGAAAAGCTGTTTTTTCATTGTCCAATCGGTTGGCTACTTCACCACCAGTTTGCCGTGAAGCCATGCGAAGCGCTGCATCTTGCACCGATAAATCTAACCAAATCGTCATATCAGGTGATACGCCACATTCTGCCCATTTCAACATATCTCTTAATTGTTGGTTATCTTCCAGTTTTCGCCCTGCCAGCTGGTATGCCAATGTGGAGTCTGTGTATCGGTCACACACCACCCACTTGCCTGCATCCAAAGCGGGTCGAATCACCGTTTGAACATGCTGCGCTCTATCAGCAAGAAACAATAATAATTCGGTTTGTGCCGCAGGAATGTATTCACCCGACAACAACAAGTGGCGTAGCTCTTTACCCAATGGACTATCGCCTGGCTCAAAGGTTTGTAACACATCCTTACCCTGCGCTTTCAACGCATCTACCGTCAGCGATAGTTGCGTGGTTTTACCACTGCCATCACCGCCTTCAAATGTAATCAACTTTCCTCTATTCATGGTCGGCTATGCTGCGGATAAAATGTTTGAAAAACAACATTGTTTTGCAAAAGCTGGCTAGCCAACGCACTAACCTCACCTGCATCACCCGTGGTATAAAAGTCAATGTCGCCCTGCTGCATATGATCACTCTTTACAATTTTATTTTGCACTTGTTTTGCCACTGCTTTACCTGTGCTTATAATTAAAACATCGTTGCCCAGCATCTCACGAATCATCGGTTCAAACCAAGGGTAATGTGTGCAGCCCAATACCAGTGTATCCACACCTTGGTCAACCAGAGGTAACACATACGATGCCAACAAAGCTTGGGTTTCAGCGCTATGAAATACCCCCTGCTCAACGGCTTCAACCAAACCAGCGCAAGGCTGCGTTAAAATACGAGCTTGATGCTGATGTATATCCAAAAGGTTAGAAAACTTATCACTTTTAAGCGTATGCTCCGTAGCTAATATACCAACAACCCCATTTTTCGACTGCCTTACTGCAGGTTTAATCGCTGGTTCCATACCAATCACAGGTATATCTAACCTCTCTCTTAATATATGAATAGATGCAGCAGTTGCCGTATTACATGCCACCACCAAAGCTTTCATATGATGTCTATGTTGAAGCTCTTTTGCAATATAAAGGGAACGCTGCAATACCGTCGCCCTATCTTTATTACCATACGGCGCAAACGCCGAGTCCGCAACATAAGCCAAATCTTCTTGCGGCAACAAAGCTTGAACCTCTGTCAATATGGTTAGCCCACCAAGCCCTGAATCAAAAATACCAATACGATTATTCACAGACGAAGAGTAACGGTTATGGAGGGGTTAGACGATGAAAAACTGGAAAGATACTGACCAAGTCGGCATGTAGATTAAGTCTCCTTAACAAGCTCGTTGTTATTGCGGCTTGGCGAAGACATGTGAGTCGGGCATAGTTCGCCTTCAACTGAAAGGATTGGGGATGTTATGACAACCAAAAATCAGAAAGAAAGTCAGACAGGTATCACGCAAGAAGGGCGCTTTTATAGCGCTGAGCGTTTGCATGCTATGCACGATATGATGCTTTATATTCGCCGCTTTGAAGAAAAAGCAGGGCAAATGTATGGCTTAAAGAAGATTGGTGGATTTTGCCATTTGTGCAATGGGCAAGAAGCCGTATGTGTCGGTATGGAAGAAGCATCTGAGCCTACCGACTATATGATGACCAGCTATCGTGATCACGGTCATATTTTGGCGCGCGGGTCCGAACCAACAGCGATTATGGCGGAGCTTTTAGGTCGTGCTGGTGGCATTGTGGGCGGCAAAGGTGGCTCCATGCATATGTTTGATAAAGAGAAAAACTTTGCTGGTGGTAATGGCATTGTGGGTGAGCAAGTGCCGATTGGTACAGGGTTCGCATTCGCCAGTAAATACAATGATGATAAACGTGTTTCTATCACGATTATGGGTGATGGTGGCGTAAATCAGGGTGCTGTATATGAGTCATTTAATATGGCAGCACTTTGGAAATTACCAGTGGTATTTGTGATTGAAAACAACCAATACGCTATGGGTACGTCATTAAGTCGTGCATCGGCTGAAACACACCTTTATAAACGAGGCATTTCATTCAAAGTACCAGGTATTCAAGTCGATGGTATGGACGTATTGGAAGTGGAACGTAAAATGTCCGAGGCCATTGAACATGCACGTTCAGGCAAAGGCCCTATGATTGTGGAAATGATGACCTACCGTTATCGCGGACACTCGATGTCTGACCCTGCAACATACCGTACCCGTGACGAAGTGGATGAATGGCGCTCAGGTCGTGACCCTATCGTACGCTTACAAAAACAAATGATTGAAGCTGGTTTGTCAACTGAAGTAGACTTCAAACAAAAAGATAAAGATATTAAGAAAGAAGTCGTGGCAGTGGCCAAAGCAGCAGAAGCGCAGCCAGAACCAGACCTTTCAGCATTGTGGGATGATATTGTCACTGATGAAATTCCCAATGCATACCCTTATCCAAGGCAGGTGGGCTAATCATGGCGAAGATTACGTATCGTGAAGCATTAAATCAGGCAATGTGCCAAGAAATGGAGCGTGATGAGCGCGTATTTTTAATGGGCGAAGAAGTCGCTGAATACAATGGTGCTTATAAAGTATCCCAAGGTATGCTGGATAAATTTGGCCCTCGGCGTGTGATAGACACACCGATTACTGAGCTTGGTTTTGCAGGTCTTGGTGTAGGTGCTGCGATGGCAGGCTTGCGTCCTGTGATTGAGTTTATGACTTGGAACTTTGCCATTCTTGCCGCTGACCAAATTGTCAATGCTGCGGCGAAAATGAAATACATGACTGGCGGTCAATACGATTGCCCTATGGTCTTTCGTGGTGCAGGTGGTGCAGCAGCGCGCGTAAGCTCGCAACACTCGCAAGCCTTTGAGAATTGGTATGCCAACATTCCAGGTTTGAAAGTAGTCATGCCATCCAACCCTGCGGATGCCAAAGGTTTGTTGGCAGCATCGATTCGTGATAATGACACTGTTATTTTCATCGAGAATGAAATGAATTACGGTGATATTGGCGAAGTGCCCGAAGGTGAGTATATTATTCCGCTGGGCAAAGCCGACATCAAACGTGTTGGCAGTGATGTGACCCTTATTGCCCACTCACGTATGACAGGCTATGCCTTACTTGCGGCTGAGGAATTAGCCAAACAAGGCATTGATGCCGAGGTGGTTGACCCTCGCACCATTCGCCCCTTGGATGAAGCAACAATTCTAGCATCGGTTGCCAAAACCAACCGTGCTGTGGTGATTGAAGAAGGCTGGCGTTTTGCAGGTATTGGTGCTGAAATCTCAGCGCGTATCATGGAAAAAGGTTTTGATGATTTGGATGCGCCAGTTGCCCGTGTTACGGGTAAAGATGTGCCCATGCCATATGCTGCAAACCTAGAAAAGCATGCACTGCCGTCCGTTGCTGAAATTGTTGAAGCAGCACGTGTTGTCTGCAATAGAGCTTAACTTAGATTGATGAATGTTCTAAACCACCAAGGTGCAAAGATTTTGCTTTGTACACTTGATGGTGAACCCTTAAAGAGGTAAACCATGCCGATTGATATTTTTATGACCCAATTATCACCGACGATGACCGAAGGTAAAATTGCGCGTTGGCTAAAAAAAGAAGGCGACACTTTAGAGTCTGGCGAAGTGATGCTTGAAATAGAAACCGACAAAGCAACCATGGAAGTGGAAGTGATTGATGAAGGTGTGTTGCACAAAATCATTGCGCCTGAGGGTGCACTTATTGCTGTGGGTGAAGCCATTGGTGTGATTGCTGAAGATGACGAAGAAGTCCCTGCTGATTATGAGCCTGAAGGCTCAGGGCAGGAACCTATTGTTGAAACACATGGCACGCCTTCTGCTGTTGAAGCTGAACCAACGCCGAGTGTTGTGCCTGCACCAAGTGAAGTTGCCGCAACACCAGCACCTGCCGTAGATCAAGCCGCCGTAGACCTCGCTGCCAATGACAAGCGCATTAAAGCATCACCTTTAGCTCGGCGATTAGCCAAACAAAAAGGGGTGAATTTGGCTGCGATTACAGGCACAGGGCCTAGGGGTCGTATTGTTAAAGCAGATATTGAAAATGCAGCCAAACGCGGCATTAATTTGGGTGGTGCATCCTTTGTTGCACCAACAACAATTCGCCCAACCCCTGTTGGCCCAATGCCATATCATGCAGATGAATATGAAGCTATTGAAAATAGCATGATGCGTAAAGCCATTGCGCGTCGTTTGACGGAATCCAAACAACAGGTTCCACACTTCTATTTAAGCTTAGATGTGGAAATGGATAGGTTGATGGATTTGCGCGCCCAATTGAATGAATCTGCCGATGGTGCATTCAAATTGAGTGTGAATGACTTTATCGTCAAAGCGGTTTCCAAAGCTTTGGTAGACGTGCCTGCGGCGAATGCATCTTGGGCAGACTCGCACACGTATCAACATAAACATGCGCATATTTCCATTGCTGTTGCCATTGAAGGTGGTTTGATTACACCAATCGTTCGCTTTGCTGAACAAAAAGGCATTGTGGATATTTCCAATGAAATCAAAGAGCTCGCAGGTAAAGCGCGCGCTGGAAAATTAAAACCTGAAGAATACACAGGCGGCACATTCTCGATTTCAAACTTGGGTATGTATGGCATCAAACAGTTCCAAGCTATTGTCAATCCACCTGAAGGTGCGATTTTAGCAGTCGGCGGCACAGAAGAGCGTGCAGTGGCTGAAAACGGTCAAGTGGTTGTGAAGAAAATGATGACTTTAACCCTTTCATGTGACCACCGTGTTGTTGATGGCACGGTAGGTGCTGAATACTTGAACGCATTGAAAAAACATATCGAATGCCCTGCGAGTGTATTGATTTAATTATTGAATGAAACACCACCAAGTCACCAAGCTATCAAGGGAAATCCTTTGTATCCTTCGTGTTCTTCGTGTTGAACCTATAAACGAGGTAAACCATGCCAATTGATGTATTTATGACCCAGTTATCACCAACCATGACCGAAGGCAAAATTGCCCGCTGGTTGAAAAAAGAAGGCGATACACTTGAATCAGGTGAAGTGATGCTTGAAGTGGAAACCGACAAGGCGACCATGGAAGTGGAAGTCATTGATGAAGGCATCATGCACAAAATTATTGCTCAAGAAGGTGATTTGGTGCTTGTAGGTACTCCGATTGCGGTGATTGCTGAAGAGGATGAAGAAGTCCCCGCAGACTATGAACCTGAAAACTTGGCTGGCGCACCTGTTGTGGCAACGGCAGAAGTGGAAACAGTGAGCGCACAAGAAGTCGTGGACACTTTGGCTGCTGCTCCATCATCAGATGAAGCGCATGAATTGAACCTTAAACCAGCAGGTGTGTACAACCCTGATGGTGAATATGATGTGGTCGTGATTGGTTCAGGCCCTGGTGGTTATGTGGCAGCGATTCGTGCGGCACAACTGGGATTGAAGGTAGCGTGTATTGAATCCACGCATTTGGGTGGCATTTGTTTGAATTGGGGTTGTATCCCGACCAAAGCGTTGCTCAGAACGGCGGAAATTATCAATGTCATTCAACACAGTGGTGATGAGCTTGGCTTGGGTATCAGTGAAGCTAAACCTGACTTGGTCAAAGCCGTGGCACGTTCACGCAAAATTTCTGCGAAATTAAATGGTGGCATTGGTTTCTTATTCAAGAAAAACAAAGTGACTCATATTGAAGGTTACGCCACATTTGAAGCAGATAACAAACTCATGGTGGAAAATAAGGGTGAGAAAACCCAAGTGACTGCCAAACATGTGATTGTGGCAACGGGCGCAAGAGCGCGTGCATTCCCAGGTATGGATGTAGATAACGAAGTCATCATCACCTACAAACAAGCTTTAGCACCAACCAAATTACCCAAACATTTGGTGGTGATTGGTTCGGGCGCGATTGGCATGGAATTCGCGTATTTCTACAAAGCTATGGGTTCGGAAGTCACAGTCATCGAAGCAGCACCACAAGTCTTACCCTTGGAAGATGAAGAAATTTCAAAAGTTGTAGCGCGCTCATTTAAGAAGAACAAAATTAAAATCATCACCAATGCCATGGTTTCATCTGCAAAAAATGTCGATGGAAAAGCCGTGGTTGAATACACCGTGAAAGATAAATCACAAACCATCGAAGGTGATCTGTGTTTGGTTGCCGTGGGCGTTGTCGGAAATACCGATAGCATTGGTGCGGAAAACACATCCATGAAAGTGGAACGTCAACAAATTGAAGTGGACGATTATTACCGCACCGACCATCAAGGCATTTATGCCATTGGTGATGTGATTGGCGCACCTGCTTTGGCGCATGTGGCAAGCCATGAAGGCATTGTATGCGTTGAAGCCATCAACGGCGGCACACCGCATGTTGTGGATTATGGTAATGTCCCGGGTTGTACATACTGCCAACCGCAAGTTGGCTCATGTGGCAAAACTGAAAAACAATGCAAAGAAGAAGGGCTTGATATTAAAGTTGGGCGAATGTCTTATGCCACCAATGGTAAAGCTATGGGCTTGGCAGAGACTGAAGGCATGGTCAAAACCATATTTGATGCAGAAACAGGTGAGTTATTGGGCGCACATATCGTGGGTGCTGAAGCCACTGAGTTGATTGTATCTTTGCAACTTGCACGCACATTGGAAACCACTGAAGCAGAGTTGGCGCATCATATGTTCCCGCATCCAACATTATCTGAAATGATTCATGAATCGGTACTTGATTCAGATGGTAAAGCGATTCATATCTAAATACCCTGAGAGCCTTCAAAGCTGAAAGAAAATCCAACGTGACAAAGGAATTTCCCATAAAATAAACAGTGGGCATTTCTAGCCCGCATTATTCACAAATACAGCCGCGCCCTTGCTTGTCCCTTTATTCGCAACAAATCTCTCATCAATCGTTAGTAAGCGCGGCTACGAGCGATTTCTTTAAAATTCGTTGCAAACAAAGGTTCTACGCAATCATCACGACGATTTATGAATAATGCGGGCTAGATGAAGCTAAAGAGTTTGGGCTTATCTCACTACTTTCCGACGAAAGTACGAGGCTTTATTTCCAACTCTTTACGTCATTCCCGCGAAGGCGGGAATCCATTGTTTGCAAGGTTTTTTGGATACCCGATAAAAGAACTCGGGCATGACGATATGCGACTTTCGTCGGACAGTAGTGGGCTTATCTGATAAAAATGTAACTATTCAGCCTAAGCTTCACTTGAATTCAGGTCAAACTGTTACAGCTCTTTGAGCAACCATAATAAGTAGAGCTTACTCAAAAAGTATGGGGGAAGCGTTGCGTATAGGTTGGAAGTGAGGCTTTAGCCTCGCATTGATGAATGATATTCAATCACTCCACCAGAAATAGAACAAAATCTAACACTTGGCTTTTTTTTGGGCGAGGCTAAAGCCTCACTTCCTATGAAAACAACCGCATAAGTTTCCAGTTATGTGCAAGGCTTTTGTGGTCAGCCTAGTCAAAGCTTTGCACTTTATACGGCTGAAAATATGATATTATTTCAACATATCAATAGAGCCACTTGCAAAACTCATGAGTGGGGAAGTCAATCGCCGCTCATGAGTTTTGCAAGTGGCTCAATAGCTCATGACTTTTTGAGTTTAATCTAAGTAGCAACTCAATTTAAAAAATGTCGGTTTCAGAATCACCAAATTCAAGGCGGCAGAGAGCACGTTATAACCCCCGCTACTCATAACTGATGTTAGCCACTGCTTCGCAGTGGCTAATGCCGAGTTAATCGAAATTTGAAGACCTTGCTCGCCATCGTCCCGATGTCTAACAAGGTCGTTCAAACGGAATCCTTTCAGGACTTCCGCCCCTTCGTCTCACCAAAAAGTGAATGCTTTGCAGCATTCCCCTTTTGGCTCAAGGCGGGGTTCCGCTTAACTCGGCATTAGACGAAATTCATTCTATCTGCTAACGTATGTTTAGTATGGTAGATAACCTCAGCACGCCACCTAAAAAATACAACGTACTTCGTTTGTATCTATTATTAGCAGCCTGCTTGGTTATTGCTGGTATGATTTATATCATGCAGTTGAGTGGGCATATTTCGCGTGTACATACGCAGGCATCCAACACCGCAGAACATATTACTGGTGACTTAAGCATTGCTCACCTTTGGCTTGAAGAAATTACCACCAATAAGACATCAGCCAAACCAGAGCTGATATTTACACGCCTCCAACATGTTCAGCGCGATTTACAAGCACTTCGTCATCTTGATCAACACAGTCATACATTTTTTAGTCACCCCGAAATTGACCACCTATCTCTTGTTCACCACAAAGTCGAAGAAACCTTTACGCACTTGCTTAGCATGACCAAACAGCGCCTTTCACAGCCAGACACTTCGGGCATAGGTACCCCCATAGAGCAACAATATGACGATGCTTACAGCCAGTTTATTACCGACATCAATGAAATAAAATCTCGCCTTCAATCTGCACACGAAAAACATTTATCCAATTTAGAAAACACTCAGCTCACCCTTATTATCTTATCTTTCTTTATCATGCTGGTCATGATTCGTGTTTCTGTTCAGACTTTAAAGCAACAGCGCGCCGATTATGAAAACCGCTTGGAAAGCGAAAATCGCTTCAACAAGCTTGTTGAACAATCACCTTTAAGCACCCAGCTCATGCAAACAGATGGCACCATTATCCAAGTTAATCAGGCATGGGAAAAGCTTTGGGGAGTCAAACTAAAAGCACTGGAGGGTTACAACATCCTCCAAGACCAGCAACTTAAAGATAAAGGTATCATGACCTATATCGAGCGCGGCTTTGCTGGTGAAGCATTAGCTCTTCCCACCATCAACTTCAACCCTGAAGACACGCCCAATATAAAAGCGCCTGCCAACCATCAATTTGTTCGCGCCCACATTTATCCTTTGAGAAATACCTCTGGAGAGGTTTATCAAGTCGTGCTATTTCATGAGGATGTGACCGAGGGGTATCTACAAAACTTATTTCAGGTCGGTCAAAGCAACATTCTCAAACGCATTGCCGACCCCGATGTACCCCTTGCTGATGTACTTGCAAAACTCGTGCTTTTCATTGAAGATATATCACCCAACATGTTTGGCTCTATCTTACTCTTGGATGAAAATGGTACTCACCTGCACGATGCCGCTGGTCCTCACTTGCCTGCTGCATACCGTGACACCGTTAACGGGCTTGAAATTGGCCCTGATGCCGGCTCATGTGGCACCGCCGCATACACAGGGAAACGTGTCATTGTTTCCGATATTGCCTCCAACCCACTTTGGGCAAACTTCAAAGAGCTAGCATCCGAATATGGGTTGTGTGCATGTTGGTCTCAGCCTATTTATGATAGTTCAGGAAAGGTTTTAGGCACATTTGCCATGTATTACCAAGAACCTCATGAGCCACAAGACTTGGACATTCGCCTAATATCTGATGCCGCCCAACTTGCCGCCCATGCGATTCTACACAAACAATCCATACAAAAATCATTGAATCTCAAGCTATGCTTATAAAAGCACAGCGCTTATCCAAAGTTGGCAATTGGGAACTTGATTTAACCAGCGATGAGTTGCTATGGTCCGATGAAATTTACCGTATTTTTGAAATCGACAAAGGTACTTTTGATGCATCATACGATGCTTTCCTCAATGCCATACATCCCGAAGACCGTGATGAAGTCAGTCAGGCATATGCCGAATCATTAGAAAACAAACTTCCATATGAAATCACCCACCGCCTATTGATGCCCGATGGTCGCATCAAACATGTTACCGAACGATGTAAAACCACCTTTAGCAGTGATGGGAAACCACTTCACTCAAGTGGTACAGTACAAGACATTAGCAAGCTTGTTGAAGCTCAAAATGAAAAAGAAATAACCATCTCAAAAATGGAACACCTACAACGTTTGGACAGCTTGGGGGTGCTCGCTGGTGGCATTGCACATGATTTTAACAATATCCTAACAGCAATCATGGGCAATGCTGGTTTGGCAAGCAGTAAACTACCTGAAGCTTCACCTGTGCATGATTATATTGAACATATTACCCAAGCCAGCCAAAAAGCTGCTGATTTATGCAAACAAATGCTTGCTTACTCGGGCAAAGGCAAGTTTATCATTAAACCCGTACTTCTGAGTGAAGTTGTAGAAGATATGAGTCAGCTTCTTCAAGTGACCCTTGCCAAAAACATTGTGCTTCGCCTCAATTTAAGCCAACAAACCCCTGCTGTAGATGCCGACATCACCCAAATGCAACAAATTATTATGAACTTGGTGATCAATGCTTCTGAAGCTATTGCGGAAAATAGTGGAGCCATTTCTATTTCAACAGGTGTGATGCGTGTGGACACACAGTATCTCTTTTCCACCTTTGTCGATGAAAACCTTGAAGAAGGTCAATATGTTTATTTGGAAGTATCGGATACGGGATGTGGCATGTCTCCTGAGGTTCAAAAGAAAATATTTGAACCTTTCTTCACCACTAAATTTACAGGGCGCGGACTTGGTATGGCTGCCATCTTAGGCATTGTACGAGGACATGGCGGAGCCATCAAAACATACAGTGAAGAAGGTAAGGGTAGCTCATTTAAAGTGTTGCTTCCTTGCTCAAAACACACGCCTATCTCCTTAAAACCTCAGCACAAACCACAACCTCATTGGCATGGCTGCGTATTGGTTGTGGATGATGAAGAGACGATTCGAGAGGTTGCCTCATCCATGCTCAAAGATATGGGGCTAAAATCCCTCACTGCGGCGGATGGTATTGAAGGCATTGAAGTATTCCAACAGCAGCACCAAAATATTAGTGTTGTTCTGCTGGATATGACCATGCCACGCATGGGTGGTGAGGATGCATTTACAGAATTCTGTCGTATCGACCCCAATGTCAAAGTTATTCTAAGCTCAGGGTACAATGAACAAGATGCAACCAACCGCTTTGCAGGCAAAGGTTTGGCTGGCTTCCTACAAAAGCCCTACACACCACAACATCTCTCTGAAAAGCTTGCCAACATTTTTGACAAGACCTAAGCCCTCTCTCAAGGTTAGTATTGCCGCATGAATGTTTCCGACTTTGATTTTACACTACCTGAACAACTGATTGCCAAAGCACCATTACCTGAGCGTGATGGCGCACGGTTATTGCACTTAAGCCAGCCCTTGCATGATACAAGCATCCAACACTTGCCCGATTGCGTGCAAACAGGTGACATCTGGGTGATTAACGATACCAAGGTGATTCCTGCGCGACTCATGGGTAAAAAATCCAGCGGTGGCAAGGTTGAGGTGTTATTGCTTGAGCCTTTAGGGCAAGACAATATTTGGTCGGCTTGGGGCAAAAGCAACAAACCTTTAAGTATAGGAACTATCGTCCATTTTTCAGAGGCTTTTTCAGGCGAAATCATCAAGCGTGATGGTAAACATATAGAAATCAAACTTTTCGCTGATGATGTGGGCAATGCCATTGAAACACACGGGCATATGCCATTGCCGCCCTACATCAATCGCCCTGACTCAGAAGAAGATAAACTACGTTACCAAACTGTGTTTGCTGCACATAAAGGTGCAGTCGCCGCCCCTACGGCTGGTTTACACTTAACCCCTGACTTGATGCAAAAGATGGAAGCCAAAGGTGCGACGTTTGTCCATATCACCTTGCATGTTGGGCCAGGCACATTTCAGCCTATTCAAGTGGACAATACCAATGACCATATCATGCACGAAGAAGCATATATCATTTCTCAGCAAGCCGCCGACACCATCAATCAAGCCAAACAAGCAGGCAATCGCATAGTTGCAGTCGGCACTACAAGCTTGCGAACCTTAGAGGCTGCAAGCCAAAGCGGCACACTCCAAGCAGGCAGCGACCGCACCGATATTTTTATTACTCCTGGTTATCAATTCAAGATGACCAATGCCCTACTCACCAACTTCCACCTGCCCAAATCAACATTACTGATGCTGGTATCCGCACTTGCAGGGCAAGGTACCATCAAACAAGCCTACCAACATGCGATAAACAACAATTACCGCTTTTATTCCTACGGCGATGCGATGTTTATCCCAAATATTTCTGCTTCAAGAAGCTAAAAAAGCACTGCATCAATCAAGTGTGCTCGACCAAGCCTTCGGCAACATCGAGCACCTTTTTCAACGTCTACCAGCCTTTTAATCCCAAATATAACCTTCTGTTGGTGAAGATGCGCTAGCAAATGCACGTTTAGGCATGCGCCCAGCAAGAAAAGCTTTACGCCCTGCTCGCACTGCATCACACATGGCTTCTGCCATCAAGCATTCATCTTTGGCTTCAGCAATGGCTGTATTGATTAACGCGGCATCTGCCCCAAGCTCCAAAGCTTTGGCTGCATCCGAAGCTGTTCCAATACCAGCATCCACTACGATGGGGACATTCGCCCGCTCTTTAATGACACGGATGTTAAATGGGTTAGCAAGCCCGCGCCCTGAACCAATCGGATTACCCAAAGGCATCACAGCCACGCAACCCACATCTTCAAGTTTGGTGGCTACAATCGGATCATCATTGGTATACACCATCACTTGAAAACCTTCTTTCACCAACACTTCGGCTGCTTTGATGGTTTCCACGACATTGGGGTAAAGCGTTTGTGTATCACCCAAGACTTCAAGTTTCACCAAGTCCCAACCGCCTGCTTCTCTCGCCAACCTAAGGGTACGAATAGCATCTTCAGCGTTAAAACAGCCTGCCGTATTGGGTAAAATGGTATATTTCTTGGGGTCGATATAGTCGAGTAAATTTTCTTTACCCGCCTCAGTGATATTCACCCTGCGCACAGCAACCGTAATCATCTCCGCTTCAGATGCTTCCGTTGCTAACTTCGTAGTTGCAAAATCTTTATACTTGCCTGAACCCACAATTAAACGTGATGAAAATTCATATGTGCCAACTTTAAATGTATCTTTGCTCATGGTTGTCTCCTTATCCGCCGCCAATCATATGTACGATTTCGATGCGGTCGCTTTCTTTTAAATGGATGGTTAGGTATTCACTCTTAGGAACAACCTCTAAATTGCGCTCCACTGCAAGCATGCGTGTTTCCAAGCCCAGTTCTGCAATCAAGTCAGCAATATGTAAAGCAGTTGTACTTCGAGCTTCTCCATTAAGTAGAATATTCATTTTCCTGCCTTTTTTATCCAGATTTTGCCTTTTTCAACTTATAA
>JAUZSH010000041.1 GCA_030949605.1 Ghiorsea sp. | reverse complement strand
AATCGCGCGGATCAGGAGAGTTTTCCATGGCAAGCTTGCTTGCTATAGAAAATATCTGCTGAAGCCGCTTGTTGTGAGGCGCGAAGCGGCTTGCAACAAGCGGATGGAATCCGCGCGATTGTCGAGGATGCGAAGCGTCCTCGACAACTACTTATTATACGGTTTCTGTATAGCTGCTTCATATATAGCTACCGTAGCTTATGGTCGGGTAATATCAAGCCCTTCTTTTCTTTGTTCTCCCTGTATATCATACGCAATACGTTTATATCTGTTTTCGGAGATATATGATGAAACCTTTGCTTAACCACTTAGAATGCCAAAGAGCCTTTTTTCATTGTACCTAAGGATTCAAGTGCAGCATTGCTATCATCAATGTCTAATTCAATTAAATCATAGCTTCCATCAAGACCAAGGCTAGGCTGAATAATCATACCTATTTAATACCCCAAATTCGGAGACAACCACTTCTCAGCTTCATCCAAACTCATGCCTTTGCGTTTGGCATATTCTTTGACTTGGTCTTTGTTGATTTTACCTACCATAAAGTAGTGCGATTCAGGGTTGGCAAAGTATAGGCCTGACACTGCTGCTGTGGGTAGCATGGCAAAGGATTCGGTGATTTGCATACCTGTGCCGCCTTCAACATCCAAAAGCTGCCAAAGCGTGCCTTTTTCAGTGTGGTCTGGGCAGGCGGGATAGCCTGCTGCGGGGCGAATGCCTTGGTATTTTTCTTTCATCATGTCTTCGCTGCTTAATGATTCATCAGCGGCATAACCCCAGAAATCGGTGCGGACTTGTTTGTGCAACATTTCGGCTAAGGCTTCGGCTAATCTATCTGCTAAGACTTTAATCATAATCGCTGCATAATCATCCAATTCGGCTTCATAGGCTTTGGCTTTTTCTTCTGCACCAAAGATGGATACGGCAAACGCGCCGATATGGTCATTGCCTGATTTGGAGATGAAATCACTTAAACATAAATTGGCGCGTTTATCCTTTTTGTCGGTTTGTTGGCGCAAGAAATGGAAGCGTGTTTTTTCTTGGGTTTTAGCGGCATCTTCATACACAATCACACTGTCATCTTCGGTGGCATTGGCAGCAAATAAACCAAACACTGCTTTGGCTGTAAACCAATTTTCGGCAATGATTTTATCCAACCAAACATTGGCATCATCAAACAACTTTTGTGCTTCTTTGCCCTTGTGTGGGTCATTCAAAATGCGCGGATATGCGCCATTAAGCTCCCACGCACCAAAGAATGGTGACCAATCAATATATTCTCGAATATCGGCAATGGATAAGTTATCCAACACCTGCACACCCAAGGTTTTGGGCGCAGATGCAATAGTGTCCTCATTTAAGAGCGTTGGATTAGCTCTGGCTTCTTCAAGCTTTAACCAATCGGTTTGTTTTTGTCTGCCCAAATAACGCTCGCGCACGCCAATGTATTCTTCACGAATACCTTTGACAAAGTCAGCGCGATTAAGCTCTGAAATCAAATTTTGCGCCACACCCACAGCGCGTGAGGCATCTTTGACCCATACAATCGGCTCATCATATTCTGGGAAGATTTTGACGGCAGTATGCGCCTTAGAAGTGGTTGCACCACCAAGCATAATCGGCAATTTAAAGTCTAAACGCTTCATTTCTTTGGCAATGTGCACCATTTCATCCAAAGATGGCGTAATCAGACCCGATAGCCCAATAATGTCCACATCATGTTTGATGGCTTCATCAAGAATAGTCGCCGCAGATACCATCACACCCAAATCAATCACTTCAAAGTTGTTGCACTGCAACACCACACCCACGATATTTTTGCCAATATCGTGCACATCGCCTTTTACAGTCGCCATCAATATTTTACCATTGGATGAAGAAACACCTGCCTCTTTTTCCAATTCAATATATGGCATTAAATACGCCACTGATTTTTTCATAACCCGTGCTGATTTTACAACCTGTGGTAAAAACATTTTACCATCACCAAACAAGTCCCCCACTACATTCATACCGTCCATGAGTGGCCCTTCAATCACTTCAATAGGACGCTCAAAAGCAAGGCGTGCTTCTTCGGTGTCTTCCACTACAAACGTATCAATACCTTTGACCAGTGCATGTTCTAAACGCTTGGCAACAGGTAGCTTGCGCCACTCATCATCTGCCTTTTTGGCAACCACACCATCACCACGGTATTTCTCGGCAATATCCAAGAGTTTATCCGTGGCATCAGGATGTTTGTTCAGCACCACATCTTCAACGGCATCTTTAAGCTCAGCAGGAATATCTTCATACACTTCCAACATACCCGCATTGACAATGCCCATATCCATACCTTGTTTGATGGCATAATATAAAAACACCGAATGAATCGCTTCACGCACTGGGTTGTTGCCCCTGAATGAGAAAGAAACGTTGGACACGCCGCCTGAAATCATGGCATGGGGCAGGTTTTTCTTAATCCAGCCAGTGGCTTCGATGAAATCCACGGCATAGTTATTATGCTCTTCGATGCCTGTGGCAATGGCGAAGATGTTGGGGTCAAAAATGATGTCTTCGGGCGGGAAGCCACACTGCTCTGTAAGCACTTTATACGAACGCGCACAAATCTCTGTTTTGCGTTTGTATGTATCGGCTTGCCCATCTTCATCAAATGCCATGATGATGGCTGCAGCACCGTATTTACGAATCAACTTGGCTTGGCGGATAAAGTTTTCCTCGCCTTCTTTAAGCGAGATAGAGTTGACCACACCCTTGCCCTGAACACACTGTAAACCTTCTTCGATGATTTCCCATTTGGAGCTATCAATCATCACGGGAACTTTGGAAATATCAGGCTCAGATGCAATCAGGTTGAGGAAGGTGCGCATGGCAACTTTACCATCCAACATGGCTTCATCCATGTTGACATCGATGATTTGTGCGCCGTTTTCCACTTGTTCGCGGCAAATATCCAACGCGGTATCGTAGTCGCCTTCCATGACTAGGCGTTTAAACTTGGCAGAACCCGTCACATTGGCGCGCTCGCCCACATTCACAAACAAGGTGTTCTCATCAATAAACAAAGGCTCTAAACCTGATAAACGGCATTGCACTTTTACATCTGGAATTTTGCGTGGCGGCACACCCTCCACAGCTTCTGCCATGGCTTTGATATGCTCAGGTGATGTACCACAGCAACCACCAATAATATTTAAAAAGCCAGACCTTGCCCACTCACCAATCTCGGCAGCCATTTCTTCAGGTGTTTCATCATAACCACCCATAGCATTGGGCAAACCTGCATTGGGATGGGCATTGATATAACATGGCGAAGTATTGGATAACTCCTCAATATATTGGCGTAATTCACCTGCACCCAGCGCACAGTTTAGCCCAATAGAAATCGCTTCTGCATGTGCCATGGAATTATAAAAAGCCGTGGCGGTTTGCCCTGAAAGCGTACGCCCTGAAGCATCAGTAATCGTGCCTGAAATCATAATCGGAAGCTCAGTTCCCATCTCTTCAAAGGCTTCTTTGACTGCATAAATCGCAGCCTTGGCATTCAACACATCAAACACAGTTTCAATCAGGATAATATCCGAGCCGCCATCCACCAAACCTTTGGTGGCTACTTTATACGTCTCCACAAGTTCCATGAATGTCACATTTCTAAAGCCAGGGTCATTCACATCAGGAGAAATCGAAGCCGTGCGCGATGTCGGACCAATCGTGCCCGCTACAAAGCGTGGTTTAGCATCCGTTGAAGCTGCATCACAAGCTTCACGCGCCAATTTTGCACCCGCAACATTCATTTCATAGACCAATTCTTCCATGCCATAATCAGCCATCGATGGTTTATTGGAGTTGAAGGTGTTGGTTTCTAAGAATATCGGCACCTGCTTCTAAATATGCAGTGTGAATATCTCTAATAGTCTGTGGTTGGGTTAAAGAAAGTAAGTCGTTATTGCCTTTAAGCTCACTTGGCCAATCGGCAAAACGCTCTCCCCTATAATCGGCTTCTTCAAATTTATAGGCTTGAATCATGGTGCCCATCGCACCATCGAGAAGAAGAATGCGTTGCTTGAGTTGTTGGGAAAGGGTTTGAAAGGATGTATGTTTTTTCATCGGCAAAGATTATCAGGTCTTTACCGTATTACAAAATACTGCATCCAACCATGTCAGGTTCGTGGCTTTCTATGGTTGCTCCACATACGTTTTGGCACCGTCAAAGGTGAGCTTCACCGCACCATTGGCAGTATTCAAAATCTGACTGCCCACAGCTTGATAGCGTTGTACCACCTCAGTTTTGGGGAAGTGATAATGATTTTTATAACCTGTTTGCGCGATAACAATTTTAGGGCGCACAACTGCAACAAATGCCTGTATACTTGATGTATTGCTACCATGATGTGGCATCAACATCACATCCATGACAGTCAAATCCTCTGAAATCTTTCGCTCCACGGGTGCTTGCATATCCCCAGGAAATAGTATTTTTTGTCCCGAGTCTAAAACCAATAACAGCACCAAGGATGCGTTGTTACTGTTCTTCGGTGCATAACCCAACGGAGGCCAAAGCACCCTGATACGCGCATCTTCACCCCAACGAAACACATCCCCCTTTTTCAACCACCTGACATGATAATCTTGCACTACTCTTTTAAAATATACATGATTTTCAGGCACATCTGCCAGCCAAATTTCATGGACACCGTTCAGGTTCGACAGCAACCGATCTAAACCGCCTGCATGGTCTGATTGGGCGTGACTAAGCACCACTGCATCCACATGCAGAAGACCAATATGCCGCATATTTTGCGCGGCAATACTGCCACCATTAAATTTACTGCCATGTTTACCAGGAACATCAACAAGCAAGTTCTTATCGGATGTATGTAGCAGTGCCGATGCACCCTGACCAACATCCCAAACGTATAATTCTGATCGCTCAATATTCGCTTCAGATAAGCCTAGACCCACATAACCGAGCAAACTCAGCAACACCAACCATAAAGCCATCCATCGCTTCATGTTTAACCACAAGACACCTGAACCTAGCAGTGATAAGCCTAGAAACACAAATAACCAAGGCAAATCTGCGCGCAACCATACATCACCCAAAGGCAAGCTTTGTATCCACAATAACGCTTGATTGCCCCATGTTATACCTATCCCTGACCATGCAAAAACAGCACTAGCCCAAGTGGATAACCCCAGCAGTGCCAGTATTTCACCCACCAATGCCAAAGGAAGAACCCAAAGTGAATAAAGCGGGACAAGCAGCGCATTGGCAAGCAGGCTCCATGTGGGAAATCGCTCAAAGACATAACCAATCAAAGGCAATGTGGCTAAAGAAGCGACAATGGATACCCAAAACATGCCCCTGAACCACAACCAAGCTTGAGCCAGCATAGACTTCGTCGCAGCTTGTTTTCCCGCCCAAATAATCAATGCCGAGGTTGCCGTAAATGATAACCATAATGAAATTGAAAATACTGAAAATGGATCAATCAATGTGATAAGCAACAAGGCTGCAAACATACTGTTTAAAGGGACTTGGGTTGCCCGTATCGACCATGCAACAACACCCGCCAACAGCATCAAAAAGGCGCGTTGCGCGGGAATAGGAAAACCTGCAAGCAAGGCATAGCTAAACGCCAATACCACCCCCGTAACCAATGCCACACTGCGTACTGGAAATTTCACAATCCAAGCTTCTTGCCGCGTTATCAGCCACCATGCCAAGAGAAACCCCCAACCCGCCACCAAACCCATGTGTAAACCTGAAATGGCGAGCAAATGCGTTGCACCACTGGCGGCAAAGGCATCATCAATATCAAGTGGAATTTGGCTTCTATCAGCGAGCAACAACGCCAAGAGTATACCTTGTGTATCCTTATCCAATGCCGATAAAGACAAACGTATATGCTGCCTTGCCTGCTCCAGCCACGAGACTTGATGATTCAAGACCTTAACAGACCCCGACACACTTCCCGAAGCAGCCACAGCTTGCTCAAACATATAACGTTCGTAATCAAAATAAGCTGGGTTATTCTTATTGCGTGGTGTATGCAATTTAACGGTGATTGCAATTTGCATACCTGATAACAATTGAAGCTGCTGGCGATACACATATACATCAATCTTGCCACCAAGCTTTTGTCCATCATCGCGTTGCACACTTTTTAGTCGAAAGCGTGTGTATTGCTTTGTTTGCCGTACGTCATCAATGGTGGCTTGGATATGTATCTTTTGTTCCAACCAGCTATCATCGATACTGGTTTTATACTGTTGCCAAGCAAGATTTACCGCGCCAAAGCATAACCCTGCACACATAAAAACAAACCAAAGCTTACGCCACCACAACAATATCAATAAGAAGATGGGTATATAAGAAAAAGAAATAAATTCTAAACGAGCAAGGCTTAAACCCAATACCCAAGCAAGGCTGGGCAAGAATAACGGTGTGGATTTAAGAAGGGTAAACAATGTCTCCACGGATACACATATCTTGCCCCAGCATTACCCGCTCAATGTTTTTAATATGTAAGGCATCTTGCATGGTTGCCACACCTTCACCATGCCAAAAGCTGAGTGCTTCTACCCCACCCATCAACACAGGTGCTTGATACAGTAATAATTCATTGCTGATGCCATACTCCAAACAGGCGGCATGAAGCTTGCCACCACCTTCCAATAACACTTGCAAGCAACCATCTGCTGCCAAATGTTTGAAAGCAGCTTGATAATCCTCAACAAGCATAACTTGCATGCCCAAATCTCGCCAAGCCTGTGCATCCTCACTGTCATGTGTAATATAAAAACGGCTAGGCGCTTCATCAGAGAGCAGTTTACAATCCTTCCAAGGTTTAGGTGCATGTTTACCCAGCATCACCCGCAATGGTGGTTTGCCAATCATACGCGCATCGCGCACGGTTAAGGATGGATTATCATGCACCAACGTGCCTACGCCCACCACAATGGCATCACACAAAGCGCGAACACCATGCGCATGTTGGCGCGATTCGGCACCACTAATCCATTGCGAATGTTTGGTGCGCGTTGCCATCTTGCCATCCAAAGAAATCGCAGCTTTGGCAATCAGCCACGGCATATTGGTCTTAATATAATGAAAAAATGGTCGATTTAAAACATCAGCTTCATCTTTACAAACGCCAAGTATCACATCAATACCTGCTTGTTGTAACACATCCGCCCCACCTGCCATGTTCGGGTTTGGGTCTGATGATGCAATCACCACTTGAACAATACCCGATGGGATAATGGCAGCCGTACAAGCAGGTGTTCGCCCTTGAGAGGCGCAGGGTTCTAAGGTCACATAAAGCGTTGCCCCTTGAACATCACCTGCACGCTTAAGTGCTTCAACTTCAGCATGATGACCACCGCAAGGCTGGGTATAACCTTTGCCCAATACTTGCCCATCACGCACAATCACTGCGCCTACCGCAGGGTTGGGGTGCGTATTACCCACTGCTTTCAAGGCTTCGTTCAATGCAAGCTGCATCCAATGTTGGTGAATATCTGATAACGTTTTTTCTTTCATCATAGCCAAGCGTACAGCAACAACTGCAATTTTAAAGTATGGCGTGACAAGGGCAAACTCTAAACAAACCAATAAATTCTATCTTTTACAGCAAGAACTTAAAAAACGCCTTGATAATAACAACACCTAAGCCATTATCTGCCAAAGAGTCTGTTAAGGTTCATATTAACCTATGGAACAAGGCTCCGTTTATCATTATAATGATCTACCCAAGTCCAACAGACTTTGGTAGAAAAATGAGGTAGTATATGTCATCAAATACAATTAAAATCTTAACCATTGATGATGATCACGCTGTGCAAAGTATTATCATTGCCTTCCTCAAACGGTTTTTAGATGAGCATCATATTGACTGTGAAATCAAAGCTTTTAGTGATCCTATCCAAGGTCTTTTTGAATTAAGTAGCCACGGCACAGAGTACCGCATCATCTTACTGGATGTTCGCTTACCCAAGCTCACAGGTGATGAAATATTCAACAGCCTGCTTTATGCCAACCCTGAACTGGTCAAATATGTTGTTTTCGTTACAGGTTACCCTAACGATTTAATTAATCGCTTTCCTGATATGGATTTAAATATCTTAAACAAACCTTTCCGTTATCAAAGCTTTTGTGAAAAAATAGCCGCTATACTCCAACAAAAATAAAATGCTATTCAAATCATGGGTCAACATCTTTTCCGCAAAAAAAAATGAATTGAAAATTACAGGTGCGCTTTCCTTACTCACGGCTGGTATCACTTTAACCGTGATAATTGGCTCATTCTTTTTCACATCAACACCTATGAACCATGCAACCAATGATAATGTAATCCAGCAACCCGCTCCTTCACCCCGTTTAACACAGCATCCTGATCATCCAACATCCGTTTCTTTGGCGACACAACCAACCACACAACCAACCACACAACCAACCACACAACCAACCACACAACCAACCACACAACCAACCACACAACCAACCACACAACCAACCACACAACCAACCACACAACCAACCACACAACCAACCACACAACCAACCACACAACCAACCACACAACCAACCACACAACCAACCACACAACCAACCACACAACCAACCACACAACCAACCACACAACCAACCACACAACCAACCACACAACCAACCACACAACCAACCACACAACCAACCGCTCGATCAAAAACCATAAAACTTACGCTTGGTCGGGGTCATTACTATGTTCAAGTTGGTTCTTTTAATCAAATCAAACTCGCTAAATTTATGTTAGAAAGAATGCGAAAAAGATACAGGTATGCAAAAATTCAACTAAAATCTGATAAACATGCTGTTTGGGTAGGTCCTGTTCTTAGTAAAAATGATGCGAAAAACTTAAGAAAACATCTGCAACAGAAAAGTAATATTCAAGGCTTTATTATCACTGAAAAATAGCTAGGTTAAACTCAAAAGTCGCAACATATGAATATAAAACAGAAAACACGTTGTTCTTATAGCGTAAAGTGCAAGGGTTTGGCTTGGTTTCTGGTAAAAACCGTGCACCTGTTTAAATGAGGGCGAGGCTAAAGCCTCACTTCCAAGAGCTGAAAGTAGTAATAACGCTGTGTTTCTCTGTACTTTTTGTGGTTCAATAAGAGCCTCATGCCATCGAGTAAGCTCTAGCCCGCATTATTCATAAATCGTCGTGATGATTGCGTAGAACCTTTGTTTGCAACGAATTTTAAAGAAATCGCTCGTAGCCGCGCTTACTAACGATTGATGAGAGATTTGTTGCGAATAAAGGGACAAGCAAGGGCGCGGCTGTATTTGTGAATAATGCGGGCTAGATAGATGCCACTTGAGTCGGACTGATTTGCAACGCAAAAGTATTCTGCTGCCGCTGCTTCCTTCCGGACCTGACGGGGTTCACAAAAACTTTCCGTGCAAGACCCGACCCAAGTGACAATCGGTATTGTATACATAAATATACAAAAACTGAACAAATAAATCTAATGGCGGAGAGAGAGGGATTCGAACCCTCGGTACATTGCTGTACACACGCTTTCCAAGCGTGCTCATTCGGCCACTCTGACATCTCTCCATGTTTACATGGATCTCTAAAATACTTTCTTTTAAACCTGTGTGGTGTTGGGGAAAATATGAAATCACCTAAAACTGGCGGCAGTTTAACGCTTCAATTTAGAGTATCAAGTACTGAAAAATAACAATCTGTTATTACGCAGTGAATGAATCTCAAAAGTCTGTCATTGCCGCATCACTCCAGCTGCCTCAATATTAATAGACATCTTTCCTAAATAAACCCATATCTCATATTGACTAAAGCCTCCACGACCCGCCAATTTAAGCCATAGTTTTTGTGTTTCCCCGATATACCTCTTTGACTATTCTGAATATTTTACAAAATCGGTTAATGTTTTCAATGAGAATACGCTTCTTTGATAAGGATTTATTGAAGCTCTTATCTTCCTTTGAACGCTCAACTCCTTTCTGTTTTTTATCGGTGTCATGGAGTTCTCATGATATTTTTTAAGCCCTTGATAGCCTGAATCAGCTAAGAGTTTAGAGTTTGGGTGAATAGGAAGGCGACTTTCTTTAAATACGCTGAAGTCATGCTTTTCCCTTTTGCACAAACAACCGATAAAACCTTTCCTGTTGTAGCGCAAAGCTATGATTTGAGCTTTAATCGTATGGCTTTTTCTTGCCTGAGTAATATTGTTTTTGATGTTTTACAGGACGCTCTATGGGTTGTTCTGATACATCTACAATCAATGTTTCCCTTTTATTATCAATAAGATCTAGTCAGCTAGGAAGTTTTTCAACGTTAGCTATGATCCTCACATAACGGCTATATACCTTGTGACTTACATTGAGCGGGTGTTCTTAAGAGGAATTTGATATATATTTTCCACTGTTTTCCAAATAAAAGTAATATTTTTTGATGCAATGGCGTAAGTCCTTCAATTACCTGCTCTGTTTGATGTTGCGTGGTAATTTTAAGGCAATGAATGCCATGTAATAGCTGAAAAACCCAACGTAAAGTTGGCTTAGCAGTCGCTTGATTAATTTGATTGGGTAATGTTCTTTTTTGCTCAGCAAGGCTGGCTCGCATTCGCCTTTCTGCAATACCATAAACAAGTAATGAAAGCAGCATGACCATTAATAATGCCATGATTCGCCTTGGTTTTTTACAAATAATGTAGATGTGAAAAACAATGGATCTTTGAGAAAACGAAAGCCTCGTTCAACTTGGTTTTGCTCTTTATAAGCCAACACCACAGCTTGATCACTAAGCTCTTTTGGGTCGGTATTGCTACCAATAATATAATGAGCTTCTTTCATTTTTGTGCGTTCAATTTTATTCACATCCTGTTCATTTTCAGCGATAGCCTGATACTTTATACCTGTTGGTGCCTGATATTTTTTTGGGCGACCTTTGCCTTCATAGCTTAAATACTCAATGATTTCAATATCTTTAAGCTTATGGAATTTCCATTTCTTGGCAATTTCTTCTACTGCTTCTGTGGCATCCACGGCACAATTGAATCGTTTGGCTTGCAGGTGAAAAAGCTGCTTCTCAATGGTGATCAATGCCTTGGCTACTTTTTATCAACTTGCTTTATTGCCCGCTGTTTTGATGTTTCAGAAGAAAGTACATGCCACCGCTGTTTGATATCATAATGCTCGATTTCAACAGTTTTCATCATCCGACCATCATCCAATTTTTGCCAATCGTTGGATGCAGCAAGGGCTTGCTCAATGATTTCATTGACGCGTTTAATATTGCTAGGAATGCGTGTTATAAACAGAATCTCCTTTAGATTGAGGGCATTTTTCTCGGTGTAAAGTTTGCAATCAGCAATCAGATAACGTGGTGTTTCTGAAGCTTTAAAGCTTTCGAGTAATTGTTCGCTACGCTCTTTAAAAACAGTATTATCTGAGGCATTTCCATCTAATGCCTTACCGATCAACGGGATGCCGCCATCCTGACTGACCATCATCTCCAACATGACTTGTTTCAAATCAGGGCGATGATCCTTGGAGTACCCTAATTTAATCGCAACGGTTTCATCATCCGTTTTTTCCAAATAATCACCAGACAGCGTAAAACTGGTGCTATCAAGGCTATTGAAACGCGTATCAACCTTCTCCTGACGGCAAACATTCAAAGAAATTTCACTAAACAATAGTTCAGTTCCATAACCATGACAGCGATCCAGTACGCGCCCTAATTTAAAACGATTAAAATCCTCCGCTTTTACGCCCTCACGAAAAAGCAATGATAACGGTACTTTCTTGAAAAATAATGGCGTTAAACTCAATGGTTTATTAGAAAAACCCAACCCATTCATCATCATGCCGGCCACAGTTTCGCCTGCTGATAAGGTCTCACCTTGAAAAGAACCAAGTCGCTTATCAATAAGCTCAACAATATTCAAATCTTTGATGACACCAGCAATGATACCTAAGTGATCTAAACGTTCTATTGAGTAGCTGTTTGTATTAATAGCTCTATACCTACCTTGTGAAATTAGAGGCGAAGCATAAATTATTTTTTGAATAAAGTTACCCGCTCAATGTAAGTTGTGACAGTAGGACTCTTGTATTCCAAAAATATTGCCAAGAACCGAAAGGTTGGATAGTTGGCGAATATAGTAAGGTGCTAACAAGATACAATCTTGCAATGATACTCTAGAACTTTTCAGACCGCGCCTTTTCAGAGGGTTAAGCTTCTTTTCATTTTCAATATATTGCTCTATTTTATCATATAAATCTGAAAAGTTTTTTTGCGTGATTCCTGTCATACGCAAAAATTTCTGAGGCTTACAGTGGATGATTTCTTTGTAGGGTTCCATGATGCATACATCATACACAAACCGTGTATCTGAGGTAGGGTTAATAACCAATAAGAGAATCACGTTATTTAGGAAAGATGTCTAATATCTGATGTTACGCACCTATTCCTCGTTCCCCACCGTCCTCGGAGTGTAGATATACGCCATGACAATAGGCATCAACTTTCCAAGGCTTATGCGTTCCCACGCTGGAGCATGGAGGAACGAGGGGAATGAGCTTAATAGGTAGTCTGTGCAGAGTTCAAATATGTTGGGATTTTCCATGCCCGAAGATTAACATACGTGATAGGTGCGTAACATCAGTTATTCAGAAGTCCTGAATTCAAGTGATAAGTGCAATTTCCACTATCGATTTTATGTGAACGCCTGTATTTTCCTCAAATACAAGGCATGCAATTCGCCTCATCTCTGAGTTACAGCACCCTTTTGTGCCCAACACTTCAGTTGCTATGCCAAGTGCCATCAAAGCTGCTTTGGTTGCAGGCTCACTTTTTGAAATAAGCAAATGGGGATTTACTATCTATAGTCATTCAGGAATTGACTTACCGATATTACGTCATCCTCGCGAAGGCGGGGATCCATATTTTTTTAAGATATAAGCTTGGGTGGATGCCCGATAAAAGAACTCGGGCATGACGGTAAATCAATTCATGATTCACTATATATTACCCAGTTTGCCATGTATGAAAAGTTTTATGGTGCATTAGCAAGCTTGCCCACCTTCATGTTATGGGCATTTATCTCATGGGTTATTGTACTTTGGGGAGCATCATTATCTTACACACTGCAAAAATAAGGACAATAGCTCTTACTTCAATTAGACTTCGAGCCTATGGCAAAACAACATAAATTTTTCGCAGTCGTTATCCCTGGTTTGGAGCGTATTGCAGCACGAGAACTGGCAAGCTTATCGGCTCATGATATTGAAATCGAATATGGTGGCGTAAGTTTCACAGGCACATTATCCCTACTCTATCGCGTCAACCTGCGCGCCCGAACCATCACACGCGTTTTGATGCGCTTACGCACCTTTCGCAGCATGACGTTGGAAGGTCTACGCTATGATTTGGAAAAGGTCGCTTGGCACTTATTTTTCAATGAAAACACAAGGCTAGAAGTTGAGGTAAACACTCATCATTCACGCTTAAATCACAGCGATGAAGTTGCAGACTTCAGCAAAGAAACTATTCTAAAATGTTTACCCAAAACGGGCACAAAAGAGCAACTTCATACCCAAACACTACACATTCGCATCGACAATAATCGCGGCGTATTAAGCTTAGACACATCGGGCGAACGCTTAGACAGGCGCGGTTACCGCCTTGAATCGGGCAAAGCACCACTCCGAGAAACCATCGCTTCTGCCATGATTCAATGGTCAGGCTGGACACCTGAGCAAAGCTTACTCACACCCATGTGTGGCTCAGGAACCATTGCTATCGAAGCGGCTTTGATGGGCTTAAACAAAGCCCCCAACCTTGAGCATGACTTTTCTTTTCTTCATTTTGCATCATTCAAAGACAAAGAATTTAAAACGGTACACAGTAAATGTTTGGCAATGCAAAAAGAAATGACACTACACATTGCTGCATCCGACAACCATGATTCAGCCCTAGAGGTTTGCGCTAAAAATATAAAACGAGCAGGTGTTTCAGAAGCTATCAATGTTGAAAAGATGGATATTCATCAACTTGAAAAACCAACCACCGAACATGGTGGCGTTCTTATTCTCAACCCTCCTTATGGTCTGAGAATTGGTGATGAGAAAAAAGTTTTATCGCTTTGGGTAGACATGGGAAAAATGATACGCCAGCAATTCTTGAATGATGACACATGGAAAACCATTATCATCTGTCCTGATGCGACCCATGAAAAAGCTTTAGGGCTACCTGTAAAAAAACGCCTCAAACTCAAGCATGGCGGGTTAGATGCCATGTTTATCGAAGTATAATTCGGTCATAACATGAACACCAAGTCTTTCTTGCATTCGCCATGGCTGGTGCTGATTGCACCGCTTTTTGCTTTCCCCTTCATGATAAATTTGCGAATTTTTCCTTTTATCGCACCCAATGAAGAGCCAAAGTGGGCCATACTTACTGTTTGTGCCTTATGGATGGGGCTTGCTACAACTTGGCTGTGGGCGAAGCGAAAAACACCTTTAGCCATAACCACCCCTTCACTACCTGCGCTATTGCTTCTTACCTATTTAACTATTCTTGGTATAGGTATTTTTATCGGACCCAATATGACAGAAGGCATGATTCGCTTTTCTTTTTGGTTCTTCTGCGCGGCAATTTTCGCTGCATCGGCTTGGGCTATTCGCCATAAAGCCAAGTGGCAAACCGTGCTGGTTTGGAGCGTATCCATTGGCTCGGCTGTCTTTTCTTTGCGGTATTGGGAGAGTTACTTTCTCGATTTTGATAAACCCAACTACAATATTCACGTCCTCTTCTCTCCCATCGGGCATGTCAATTTCACGGGTGATGTGTTAATCATGTTATTGCCCATGTTGATGTGGGCTTTGGTAGCAAAATCAAACCCAACGCTGCGTATTCTTAACTGGTTTTCAGTCGCTACGATTGCCACAATCTTACTCGTTGCAAGCTCCAGAGGGGCATTGGGCGGCATAGCTGTTGCCACAACCTTAACCTTACTCATTATCATCAAGCACTACCCATCATGGTCCACGTTACCCAGTCAAAAGGTGACAGGTTTACTGTTGGGTAGCGCACTCCTCGCATCCGTTTTAACATATAATGCCCTACCCTATCATTATCGGGATTTAGCCCGCGTTTCGGCAACCGCTGGGCAAGCCACCACCGATAAAGGTAAGATAGAACTTTCACCTGACGCATTACAACCACCTCTTGTTGATATGTGGGTAAATTTTTCGCCTTTACTTGGCGCACGCACACCCATCTTTGCATCAACAACAGCCATGACCTTAGATGCACCTTGGTTGGGGCAAGGCACAGGCAACTTCCCTTGGGTTTACCCTAGCTACAGCAATCGCTACCCAGATTTCAGGGACCCTTTAAGTAGCACTCGAACATTCACCACCAACCCGCACAATGTGGTGCTGCAAATCGCCTCACAAAATGGTATTCCTGCCATGCTTATTTTTATGGTTTTACTGCTATTTTTTTGGTGGACACTTCTTCGCAGCCTTTGGAAAAATTTAGATGGATACACCTTGGCGGGTTTTGCTGCAATCAGCGCCGCTATGTTTGACGCTATGTTTAATCATGTATTCTTTAACCCTGCAAGCATGTTTGTCTTCGCTTTGTTGGGTGGCAGTTGGTGGGGATATATCGTTCACACAGAAAAGCAGCAGCCCAAGCAACTTCAACCTAAAATTGCAGCCACCTTCATACTCATAGCTGCGATAACCCTAAGTATCTACCCTGCTCGGTGGCTCATTTCTGAATGGTATGCAGGACAGGCTATGGTATATGTAAAGTATCCAAGCCATGAAGCCAAGTATTATCAAAAAGCATATGATTGGAACCCTGAAAACTTCCGTGCAGTATTTGGTATGGGGCAAGTCGCATACAAGCAAAAAAAATATGCTGAAAGTGCGCGTTATTTTTCTGAGTTTCAACAGTTCTATCCCTATAATCCACCCGCACTCAACATGTTAGGCGCTGCGTATATGATGAACGGTAATTTTCTTCAAGCAGAACAAGCTTTTGCCCAAGCTGTTGCTGTCTTCCCAGGGTTTGAAATGGCAGAACAAAACTTGCAACGCGCAAGGTCTCTTGCACAGCAACAACAATTTATACCACCCATTAAACCGTAAAGTTTTATAACCAACCTGCACATTCTCGTTGAATGAGACCTTCAAGGGTTTCGATGTGGTCAGACCTGTCATTTAAGGCTGGAATATAACGCAAATCTTTGCCACCTGCTTCAATAAAATAACCTTTATTTTCCACTGTAATTTCTTCCAAAGTTTCAAGGCAGTCCGCTGCAAATCCTGGGCAAATCACATCCACATCCTTGATGCCTGCTGCACCCCAGGCTTTAAGTTGGCTTGCAGTGTAAGGCTGCAACCATTCTTCGCGCCCAAAGATAGACTGGAAGGTCAATATCCATTCACCCTCTTTTAAACCCAGATTATCAGCCAAAAGTTGTGCTGTTTGCTCGCAATGTAGCTGATACGGGTCACCGTTGTTGGCATAGCGCTTAGGAATACCATGAAATGACATCATCAATTTTTCTGCTTTGCCTTGTTTATCCCAATGCTCACGCACTGAATTGGCTAACGCATCAATATATGCTGGCTCATCATAATATGCCGACAAAACACGCACATTAGGCACACGCCGCCATGATTTGAACACATCAAACACTCGGTCGGTCACGGCAGCCGTAGTGCTTCCTGAATATTGTGGATATAGCGGCAAGATAAACAACTGATTACATCCTTGCTCACGTAAATTTTCCAAACCTTGTTGAATCGATGGGTTGCCATACGTCATGGCAAGCTCCACCACTACCTTTTCCATATCAAACTTAGCTTGTAGTGCCTTTTGTTGCTGCTGGCTAATCACCATTAACGGTGAACCTTCATCCGTCCACACCGTTTGATAAGCATGAGCAGACTTCTTGGGGCGAATATTGAGAATCACGACATTGAGCGCAAACCACCAAATCAAGCGATTGCTCTCGACCACCCTTGGGTCGCCCAGAAACTGTTTTAAATACGTACGCAACGCAGCAGGTGTAGGCGCATCTGGTGTGCCAAGGTTAACCAGCAATACACCAACCTTTTTTTGCGCTTCCGCCTCAAAGCCTTCCACTGCTGAATAATTCATAACCTGCTCAAATCCCTTTCCAAACTGGTTTTTTTACTTTCGCCAAAGCTGCCGTAAACCTATTCGTTTGCAAAGCTAGAGAATGCCCTACTCCCAATAGCAGCCAGTTATTGGGCAACATTTGGGGGGACAGCTCTGCCAAATGCTCTGTTTCGCACACAATATGCGTTGCCTCTCGTTGCTTATCCAGATGTTGTAATACACTGTTTAAATACATATTTTTACTGGCAACATTTGGCAATACGTCAACATTCAACGTCTGCTTGCCAACAGCATCTCCCCACATCCACAGACCATGAATTTGTAGACCTTGCGGTGTATATATGGGGTGCGCATGTAATGTCATTTGAATTTCAGAAAGTAAACACAGCCACCTACCCATATCTTCCCCACTTTGCGCTCTGTCAGGCAGGTTTTTTCCTGAAATACATGCAAAATCTTCACAAACCACATCCCATACATGCTCAGAGGTTAAAAGCAGCGCATCACCCAACAAACAAAGCTGCAAACCATCTTCTGCCAAAAGTGGGTTCAGCATATCACAAACCTGTTGCCCCAATGTTGCAGACCAATCCAGCATCGTATCGGGCAAAACATTCAAGTTCGAGCGTGAAAGCCGAGCATGGTATGGCGATGCCACCCAGCATTGTTGAACACCATCAGGCAATGCATGGCAAAGATGTTTAAGTAGTGTGGCTGGTGCGACATTCGCTTGTTGCGCATACCAAGATAGAGGCGAAACTTCAGAGCTATGCGCCCACGTTTGCTTCATGTTTAACAAGTCTTTTTCATAAGCTTTAAGTGCTGGGTTAAGCAGCACTGAGCCTTTGTGTTTCAACCACGCATCTGTGACCACAACTTGTTTTATCATCGAAATGCTCGCAATAGCCCTGCAACTTTATGCTCAGTTTCGACTTGTTCATGTTCAGGTACAGAATCGGCAACAATACCAGCTCCCGCTGCCCAGTTTAGGGTTTCATCTTCATGCCAAAAAGTACGAATTAAGATATTCATATCTACACTGCCATCCCATGCCATATAACCCACACCACCTGTGTATGGACCTCGCGCTTGCGGCTCTAATTCATGAATGATTTCCATGCAACGTACTTTCGGACAACCTGTAATCGTGCCACCAGGAAACTTGGCTGCAAGCACATCCAACAAATCAAAACCACTAGCCAACTTACCTCGCACATTAGATACAATATGTTGTACGGTCGCATATTTTTCAATCACCATACATTCATCCACATGAATACTTCCCGCTTCACACACTCTACCCAAATCATTACGCTCTAAATCCACCAACATGATATGTTCAGCGCGTTCTTTTTCAGACAGAAGCAACTCATCTTCTAAGGCATCATCCGCCTCACCTTCGCTGCGCTTGCGTGTCCCAGCAATGGGTCTTGCCGATACTTCACCATCCGCACTGATGGAAAACAACCGCTCAGGTGATGCCGATACAATCGTCAAATCATCCGCCTCAACATAGCAGGAAAAAGGTGCGGGGTTAACCGCTCTTAACTTGCTATAAAGCCCAAATAAATCAGATTTTGCTAATGGTGATGACCAAAAACGCGCAATATTTGCCTGAAAAACATCGCCTGCTTGGATATAACTTTTTACATCTTGTACGGCTTGTTGATAATCAAATACTGTTTCATGGATATGTCCTAAATCAATAGGCTCTGTTACTCTATACGTAGAGTTTCGTAACAAAGCTTCTAACGTATCCAACGCATCCTCAGATACCGTGGATGACATATAAATTTTATGGGTTTGATTATCAAAACACAACGACCATTCGGGTTGATGTCGCCAAATCAATGTGCTGTTTTCTTGATGTTTGGGTTTTGGTAAATTTTCAAATAAAATACCTGCTTCATAAGCCAAATAAAATACACATTGTAGGGTTGGGAAGTTGATAGGTGCACGGGTAATACATTTCCCCCAGTCAGAGAGGAACGTGTCGCATTGTTGCTTGTTTTTGAGCGTGTTTGTTTGCCCAGTTTTGGAAACAATAAATTGTTTCCCTGAACCTTTGGGGTCTTCTAAAAAGGCTTGGCAAAGATGTTGATGTGCTGCGTAAAAGGCAAAAGCATCCCATGCTTTTGCCTCAAGTGTACGGGTAAAAAGTTGTTGCTTGGTGTTTATTTGAATTTGCGAACAATCACTGATGCGTTGGTACCACCAAACCCAAATGAGTTTGAAATAGCTACATCAATATTCACTTCGCGCGCTGTATTTGGTACATAATCCAAGTCGCAACCCTCACTTGGGTTTTCCAAATTGATGGTTGGTGGCACAATGCCATTGTGAACAGCCAACACAGAGAATGCTGCTTCAATACCACCAGCTGCACCCAACAAATGACCTGTCATCGACTTGGATGACGATACCATCAGTTTACTTGCATGTGCGCCAAATGTATTTTTAATGCCTTGCGTCTCACACAAATCACCCATGGGTGTTGAAGTGCCATGCGCATTAATATAATCCACTTCATCAGGGTTAATCTTAGCCCCATCCAAAGCAGCTTTCATACAGCGTCCACCACCTTCGCCTTCAGGCGCTGGTGAAGTCATGTGAAAAGCATCACCTGACATACCATAACCCACAACTTCAGCTAAGATTTCAGCGCCGCGTTTTTGCGCAGATTCTAAAGATTCAAGCACCAAAACACCTGCACCTTCACCCATCACAAAACCATCGCGGTCTTTATCCCAAGGGCGGGATGCTGTTTCAGGGGAATCATTGCGTGTGGACAATGCTCTTGCCGCAGCAAAACCACCCACAGCAAGCTCACAAACACAAGCTTCTGCACCACCAGCAATCATGGCATCCGCATCACCTCTAGCGATGATTTCAAATGCATCACCGATAGCATGTGTACCCGTAGCACAAGCCGTTACCGTAGCTGTATTAGGGCCTTTCGCACCCGTAAGCATGGATACCCAACCTGACACCATATTGATAATGGTCATCGGAATGAAAAATGGTGAAATCTTCCGTGCGCCACCTTTTTCATAAGCCCGCATAGTTCTTTCAATTGCAGGCATACCGCCAATACCAGAACCAATCACCACGCCAACGCGTTTTGCGTTTTCGTCGGTGATTTCTAGCCCTGATTGTTTGAGTGCTAAATCTGCTGCAGCCACACCAAAATGGATAAACCTATCCATTTTTCGTGCATCTTTTTTGTTAATAAACGCGTTGACATCAAAATCATTCACTTCACCTGCAATCGTACAAGCCATACCTGCCGCTTCCGCATCAAAATGTGAAATACGAGCAATGCCAGACTTACCAGCAATGAGGTTATTCCATGATTTATCTGTTCCAGTACCAAGTGGAGTTACAAGACCTACACCCGTGACAACAACGCGTTTAGTCATAATCAGTCCGACTTAGCAGCTACGTAATCGATAGCATTTTGAACACTTTGGATGCCTTCAGCATCTTCGTCAGGAATTTCTACACCGAACTCTTCTTCAAAAGCCATAACTAGCTCAACAGTATCCAATGAATCCGCACCCAAATCATCAACAAATGATGAATCTGAATTGATTTCACTTTCATCAACATTCAGTTGATCAGCAACGATTTTAATAATTTTAGCTTCAATTTCTGCAGACATATATGTCCTCCCAGTTGAAATAAGAACCGCCTTCTAACGTGAGTATTCACATTTGGCAAGTTCAAAACTTACTTTCCTCTAACATAGCAGGCAAAATATATTTGCCAACCATGTAGGAAAAGACTTACATATACATACCGCCATTCACATGTATCACTTGACCTGTAATATAAGCAGCATCATCCGATGCTAAGAACAATGCCATGGCTGCAATATCTTTGGGCGCACCCAAACGACCCAAGGGGATGCGTGTTGTCAGTGATTTTTTAGCATCATCCGTCATATCATCCGTCATATCTGTGGCAATAAAGCCCGGTGCAATCGCATTCACGGTAATGCCCCTAGAACCCACTTCGTGCGCCATCGAACGCGTCATCGCATCTACACCACCTTTAGATGCGCAATAATTGAGTTGCCCAGCATTACCCAATGATGCTACGACTGATGATATATTGATAATACGCCCAACCTTGGCTTTCATCATCGGTCTAAGCACAGCTTGGGAAGCATGGAATACTGACGTTAAATTGGTATCAATCACTGCCTGCCAATCATCCGCTTTCATACGCATGGCAAGCCCATCTTTGGTAATACCTGCGTTATTCACCAACACATCCAGCCGACCAAAATGTTTCACTGTATCTTGCACCATGGTTTTAACCGCATCACCATCGGTGACATTAACAACCATTGCCAACACTTCTGCCCCTAGAGCTTTTAATTTGTCTGCAGATGCGTTCACCGTGGCTTCACGTGTCGCACAAATCGCCAAATTATATCCTGCTTTGGCAAAAGCTTCGGCAATAGCAAAACCAATACCACGGCTTGCACCTGTTACAATCGCTACTTTTTTATCACTCATCATTACGCTCCCAAAACCTTGTGCATCAAATCGCTGGTCTGCACCGAAGACACCTGAATATTTTTATCAATTCTACGCACCAAGCCCGCCAACACTTTACCTGGCCCCATTTCAATGGCTTGGGTAACACCCTGCTGGCTCAATTGCTGCACAGTTTCAGTCCAACGCACAGGTGATACCAATTGCTCGACCAAAGCATCACGAATATCATCGCTTGCAGTTAATATCATCGCTCTTGCATTGCTCCATACGGGGCAAGCTGGTGTGTTAATGGTAATGCCTGCAAGTTTTTCAGCCATCGCATTGGCTGCATCTTGCATCAATGGTGTGTGTGAAGGTGCAGACACGGCCAAAGGAAGTGCGCGTTTGGCACCTGCTTCTTTGGCCAAAACCATCAACCGTTCGGTAGCTGCGGTATGACCTGCAACCACCAACTGACCCGGGCAATTCAAGTTAGCTGCCCATACTTTTGTTTCTGAATCCGAGGCTTGTTGGCATAACTCAACAACTTTATCATCATCAAGCCCAATGATTGCAGCCATTTTACCCACACCCGCAGGCACTGCTTTGCTCATGACTTGCCCGCGAAAGGCAACCAATGCCACAGCGTCTGAGAAATCAAGCGCACCTGCTGCCACCAATGCTGAATATTCACCCAAGCTATGCCCTGCCACTTGCGCTGGGTTTGCACCACCTCTAGCAGTCCACAAACGATGAAGTGCCGTTGAGGCGGTTAATAATGCAGGCTGTGTGTATTCGGTTTGGTCTAGCTTGCCATCGGCATCTTCAGTGACCAATGCCGCCATATCATAACTCAAAATATCGGACGCTTGGATAAATGTATCGCGAACAACGGCTTCATCAGCAATTAAATCTGCCAGCATACCTTTGGATTGGGAACCTTGCCCCGGAAAGAAAAATACAATATTTGAACTCAAAATAAACCCCTCAATAAAATTAAAGTCTAAAGAGCCACCCAGAGTTTTACAAGTGGCTCTAAACTTATCAATAAACAAACAGATTGATGATGATTGGGATAGGATGCAAGGCAAATAGGGCGAGCTTACTGCTGTAAGTGAGCGCTATTTAACGCTGCAGACTGCCCAATAAACGCAATCTATCGTTTATTTACTCCAGCGGACGAGATTTGCACCCCATGCAAACCCACCAGCAAACGCCTCAAGCAACAAAAGCTGACCTTTCTGCACCTTACCTGCACGGTAAATATCATTTAAAGCAAGTGGTACAGAAGCTGCCGATGTATTGGCGTGCTTGGAAACGGTAAGTGCCACTTGGTCGGTACTCATGCCAAGTTTTTTCGCTGTCGCTTTTAAAATGCGAATATTGGCTTGATGCGGTACCAGCCAGTCCAATTCGGATTGTTTAATATCATACTTTTCAAGCACTTCATGCACCACTTCACCCAACTTGGTCACGGCAAAACGGAACACTTCATTGCCCTTCATTTCCACAGCCGCCACACCTGCTGCATCAGTATTCATATCTAATCTATCGTTGTGGGGACTTGCACCAGGATGAGCATGTTTGGCGCGCAATAAATCACGGTACGAACCATCACAATGCAATACAGAACCGATGATACCACCTTCATCATCTTTATATTCAAGCACCACCGCACCAGCGCCATCACCAAACAACACACAAGTATTTCTATCTTGCCAATCCAAAATTCGGCTCATGGATTCTGCACCAATCAGCAGTACACGCTTAAACATACCGCCACGCATCATGCCATCAACTTGCGCCAAACCATACACAAAACCAGAGCATACCGCCTGAATATCCCAAGCAGGAAAACCTTTGCCACCCAATTTATGTTGCACCATGCTTGCTGTAGATGGAAAAATCATATCAGGGGTGGTGGTTGCCACAACAATCGCATCAATGTCATTAATACTCATGCCAGCATCTTCCAAAGCTTGTGCGCCTGCGCGTGTTGCTAAGTCGGAGGTATATTCATCTTTAGCAATAATATGACGTTGGGTAATACCTGTACGTTCACGAATCCAATCATCAGATGTGTCGACAACTTTTGCCAAGTCATCATTCGTCATAATATGCTCGGGCAAATAACCACCCACACCTATGATATGTGTATGTTTCATGTTGAAGCCTCAGCCATCACGTTCATCGTATCAATCGTACGTTCGATGAGATTGGCATCTACTTCACGAATGGCCACTTCAATCGCACACGCATAACCACGCACATCCGCACCACCATGGCTTTTGACCACAATACCATTCAATCCCAACAATGGTGCGCCATTATGCTCACTGGGATGCAGTGCATTTTTCACGCGTTTTAATGCTTTACGCGATAACAAAGCACCAACTTTGGAAATAAAACTCGAAGTCAGTTCTTTTTTAATCGTATCCAGCATCAAATTGGCAACACCTTCCATGGTCTTCAGGGCAACATTACCCACAAAACCATCACAAACCACAACATCCACACGATCTGAAAACAAATCAGTGCCTTCGACATTACCAATAAAATTCAAACTTGAGCTTTTTAGGCGGGTAGCGGCAACTTTAACCACGTCCGTACCTTTACCTTCTTCAGTGCCTACGTTAAGCAGGCCAACCCTAGGGTTTTCAATCCCTTCAGCGGCTTGTAAGTAGCAACTTCCCATCACAGCAAGTTGCACCAAATGTTCGGATGAGCAATCAATATTCGCACCAATATCGAGGAAGAATGTTCCACCATCACTGGCAGGAATCATGGATGCCAAAGCGGGTCTATCAATGCCTGGTAATGTTTTAAGAATAAGTTTTGAAATGGCCATCAATGCGCCAGTATTACCTGCACTCACCATAGCATCCCACTCACCATCACGCACAGCACGTGCGGCAACATGAATCGAAGATTGCTTTTTACGGCGCACAGCAACCGCTGGCGAATCTTCCATGGTAATGACTTCTGCAGCGGGCACAATATCTACCAAATCGGTAAGCCCGCGTGCTTTTAAGGCAGGCTCTAAAACCTCAACCAATCCACACACGCCAAACTTCGCCTTCAAGGAAGACGAAGTTATCGTATCTTTCAACGCATCCAGAACAACATCAGGAGCACCATCGCCACCATGCCCATCCAAAAGAATGCGTGCTATTTTTTGTTGCACAGGTACTAAAGCTTGTTCAGAAGCTTTGGTCGCTGCAGGCATTAAGCTTCCGCAGATGCCATAACTTCACGGCCTTTATAATGACCGCAGCTTTGGCATGCATAATGTTGGCGGTGCATTTCACCACATTCTGTGCATTCACTCATGCCAGACAATTTAATGGTATCATGCGCACGGCGCATATTACGTTTTGAAGCACTGGTTTTTCTCTTTGGTACAGCCATTTCATACTCCTTCGCATCACTGCGAACTTAATTACGTTTTCACGCATTTATTTCACTTGATCACACCAACTTTAATAAGCGGGTCTATCAAGTATCAAACTTTAAATCTTTCAATGCTGCAAAAGGGTTATCTTTCTTTTTCAAGTGACAATCACATTCACCTTTGTTGAAATCAAGCCCACATTGCAAACACAAGCCTTTACAAGTTTCGGCACAAACCACCATAGGTTGCCATGCCAGCCAAAAGTGTTCTCGAAGAACATCCACCACATTCAACTCACCAGAGCTTAATATATCAGGCTCATCACCCTTTAACTCAAGCTCCGCCTGCTCAACATCTTCAGGGCTACCCAATTGATACGCAACATCAATGTCGCCTGTCATTGCCGCTGTAAAAGTAGCATTACATCGCCCACATTGCCTCGGCACACTCATCTGCCAAGACCCCTGCAAAACAAACCTACCCTCTTTTGCCGTCAACTGCCCTTTCCAGCTCATGCCTCCAGTTTCAGAGGTGTCTTTACCCAAAACAGTAAAACTATCATCTTTCAACAAGGCGAAAGGGACATTTTCATCCCACTGCCTTCCAGACCTTGCAACCTCTTGAAGAATAAGGTTAAATTTATCTTTCTTAGACATCAAAAACCTCGCATAAGTCAAGTCCGTAGACCATAAAATTAGGTCGCATTATGTGGCTATAAAGTCAATGGTCAAGCATTGTAAATACAAGAAAAAATACGCTTCAGTCTTTTTTAATCACTTCAGCATCAATCACCTCAACCTCTGGGTAACGGTGATGTTTTGAACCTGTTGACGTTGTTGATGTTTGAAAACGCATATGCTTAGGCATGATTGATCGACGAATAGCTGGCACAAGAAGCAAGAAACCAAACATATCTGTAATCAGACCTGGAAAAAAAAGAAGCACACCAGCCAGTATCAACATCAACCCGTGCGCACTGGTTTCCGCCAGTTGATCTTGGCGCATATTTTGCATGTTTTGCCTTGCCTGCATCAAGGTTTGCAGACCTTGAATACGAATAATGATGCCACCTGCTGCCGCTGTGAACAAACACAAAGCAATCGTTGCCAGCCCACCGATTCCACTACCCACTTCTATCAACACATACAGCTCAACCAAAGGTACAAAAACAAATAGGAACAATAAAATTTTCAACATAGCGTATGTATAACCTCCACTCTTCTTGCAGTCAATCAAGTTGCCAGAGCAATCACATTAAAAATGCCTATGTTTCACGCGCTGGTGTTTTGTAAAAATCAGTGCGTGAAACATTAGTGTAAACGAAAAGTAATAGGTAACAAATGTGTACCATCGGGCAAAGGAAGCGATTGAATAGACACAATACCTTTGCGCGCAGCGCGATCTAAAATTTGATAACCCGTAGAAACCAATAATGTTGTTTGTTTGATGTCATGCTGCTGAATATCCAGTGAAAACTTTGCCGTTCCTTCCAGACCTCGCCGCTTTGCTTGCCGTGGGTATATAATTTTGGCTAAAATCTGTTGTTGCACATGTTGGGGAATGGTCGAAGCAGCCGCTTGCTGATGGTTGTCCTGTTTTGGGTTATCTTGTTCTGAATTGTCCCGTTTTGAGTCACTTTGATGGCTAACATCTGTTGAACGTACTGCAGATTTTGTTTTGGAAGTTTGAATATCATCCTGCTGAATCTTTGTTTTTGCGACTGTTTCTGATTGTGCCAACGGTTCTTTTTTCGAGGTGTTGTAGATTCAGGTTGCTTCTTCTTTTGTGCTTGTTGTTGCTGAATGGGTTTATGTTGAATGGGTTTATGTTGAATGGCTGCACTCTCACCCCTTGCTTGGGATAACAAGGTTAACTGCAAAGGTTTTGTTAAGGTTTCCTGTGTTTCATCTTGTGTAAAACTCAAAAAAACAAGGGTATGCACGCCCAATGCCGCAGCAAGTGCGACACCAAATATGACATACCCTTGTGTGTTCATATGTCGTTAGAAATTGGCGTTGACACCAAGGTAGGTGGTTTTACCAGCAATGGCATAACCTGATACTTCTTCATAGACACGGTCTTGAAGGTTTTCAGCTCTGAATTTCACTTTCCAAGTGTTGTTTACGGCATAACTTAGACGTAAATCAGTTTTGTTGTAGGCATCTAATGTTTTGGTGTTTTTTGCATCATCAAAACGTTTACCCACCACTTGGTATTGCACTTCTGCATGAAGACCTGAAACATCAGTACCTAATGTGACGCTTCCTGAATCTTGCGCGCGGCGCGCCAACCAGTTGCCAGTGCTATCATCCGTGGCATTCAATGTTGTCCAGTTGGCACGAACAAAACCTAGCGCATGGCGCAAGCTTGCTGTGATCTCTGTGCCTTTAGTAGTGGCTTGACCAACATTGATTGGACTGTAAAAGAAGTTGGCATCAGGTGACCAAACAATCAAATCTTTATATTGGGTATTGAAATAAACCACATCAATATCATAGCTTAAATCATCGCCTTCAACCTGATAGTTCAAACCCATGTCCCAACCTTTGCTGGTTTCAGATTTGAGGTTGGCATTACCTGCTGAAAATGCCGACGCAGGAAAATACAAATCATTGATAGATGGAGCCTTAAAACCTGTGCCGTAGTTTGCACTCGCACTAAAATTATCATTAGCATGAAAGACTGTGCCAAGTTTATACGTTGTCGCATTATCACTCACTGAGTTTTTATCATAGCGAACAGAGGCATTCACATCCAACATGTCATAGCTATTCGCAAAGGATGCAAACAATGCTTGTTGGGTCATTGTTTCATCAAAGCCAGCGCTGGTACTTTTGCCATTGTCCCTGTGAACATCTAAACCAAACAATACAGATACTGCTTCTAAATCCAGATGGTTTTGTAAGGTTAGTTGGTCAACCGTGGTTTTAAAGTCTGAGTTGTTAAACGAGAATGGTGCAGGGTCTTTACCCACCACATCATCGGTTGAACGTGAGATTTGCAATGTGCTTTCAAATATATCCGAGAATGGATATACCACTTGCACACTGCTTACATTCTGTTTGGTTTTTTGCGTATAATCCAGCACATCACCAAAAGGAAACCCACCATCCAAATCAGTTGTACCTTCAACATTACGCACACTCAAGTTAATATCCGCATCGCCCGCTTGAAAACCAACGCGACCTGATAATGTGGTGCGGTCATAAGGGTCTGCTTCTGTGCCTGATGCAGCAGCAGAAAAACCATCTGTTTTCAGTGTGTCTGCAGTTAAGGCGTAAGTCACACCTGAGTCCGTACCACCTTGCACAGATACACCACCTGATTTCGTGCCATAAGTGCCAGCTTCAGCAAACACTTGGGTATGGATGCCTTTTTTACCTTTACGGGTGAAAATCTGAATCACACCCGCCATAGCATCTGCACCATAAAGTGAAGATTGTGCGCCGCGCACGATTTCAATGCGTTCGATGTCAGCCGTTGAAAGGTTTGCCCAATCAAAGCTGCCAAGTGTAACCGAACCAACACGCACGCCATCAATCAAGACCAAGGTATGACCGCTGTTGCCACCGCGAAGGAATACGGAAGTGCTTTTACCCAAGCCACCGTTTGAAGCTACATCAATACCAGCTTGTGTGCGTAAAATATCAGCCACGGTGGTGGCTTGTGATGCTTCAATGTCATCGCGTGTAATCACTGTCGTATCCGCACTGACATTGGCTGGATTTTCAGCAATGCGTCCTGCTGTCACCACCAAAGGTGACAACTCATCTGCATGTGCAGATACAGACATCAATTGCGATGCCAAGACACCCATCAGTGCCGTTTGTTTTAATGTTTTATTGTTGAAGGGGTTCAATGTATTTCTCCATTTGCGCCCGCCGCGCATATTATATTTGCGGTGAACTTGGCTAGAGATTGAGGTGACAGAAAACCATTTAAGTATACGAAAAATAGAAGACCACCGACCTATCTCCCACCGAGACTTCATCCGTTGTGAAGCTCGTAAGCTTCGTGTTTTAGGCCGGTCTCCTGGCTCACCTTCATCCGCATTTATTCAAACCTTCCCAAGCTTTTGCCCAGTGGCGTGTGAATAAAATTGTCAGGCTTACAGTAGCGGGGGCTGCGTTAGAATTGCACTAACTTCCCGTTTCACTCATTGGGTATAAAACCCGCCAAGCACCTATAACGCGGCGGACGATACTGCCTGATTTGAATATGTCCACCGCAGCATCCCACGTTCACTCGTCATTCCCGCCACCCGAGGGCGTACTCTCTGCCTACGACATTCACCTCAAGGCGGAAATCCATCAACTGCAATACTTCCGCGATGAAGTTGATACCTGCCTTCGCGGAAATGACCCGATGTTTAAGCTTTACCAAAAAATAAAATAAACCTATCGTTCACCCTTTCTTTATCTATAATACCCAAAACAAGGTAAATATAGGATAGTGACACATGAACCAATACACACTTCATCACACTATGTTTGCAAGAAAACATGTTTAAATATCTATATCTAACTGAGTTAGAATGGGCTGATTCGTGGGTGAACGGAGGGGACATACCCATTTCACTAGCTAGCACATACTTACATGAGACAAGGGGCGGTGTATTTACCCCAGATGAAAACCTAATACATGATTCACAAGTTGATATTAAAAGCTTGTCACCAGCAATTAGTATAAAAAATGTAAAAGGCTTTAGTATGACAAACTGCTATATCAATGGCAGTAGAGTCCCAGACATTATAAACGCATCTTATTATGAAGAGGATGGGTTGATTTTATCGTTTTGTAACAACCTGAATGAATCTATCGCATTAAAACTTGGGAAGAAATGCTGTGTGAAAATCAGTAATCTTAGAAAACTAAGAAAAATAATCGATAAGCAGGTGGGTGTTAAAGGTATTATGGGTGAATGTAAATACACCGAAGACCATAACAGAAGCCACTTTCTAAAGTCTAATGAAGATTCATGGCAGCATGAATATAGAATGTTCTGGAGACATACAGAAAACCAAGTAGTCACAATACCAAAAGGATTTGGAAAACTAGTGACCTCGTATTAGGCAAGGGAAATATGAGAAAGTATACTACCTAGATCCTGCAAGTGTTTACACATACATAGCGCAACCTCTTAATTCACCTGGTATATTTAAAAAATACTCATCACCAATAAGGTGACCACGTGTTTTTTAAATACGCCATATAAACCAATACCTTCGCCAAGGTTCAGCGCGTTTCGCGCAAAGCAAGCGAGTAACCACAACATTCTAGAATATTGTGGTATATTAAAAATAACATCCCCCAAACCCCGATGTTATTTTTAATATACGCTTTCTAAATCAATGTGTTACAAACACTAGGGTTTTTTACCAATGTATTCTCTAAAACTGGCGAAGGTATTGATAAACGAATATCTTACACTCTGCACGTACAAACACTTGCAGAATTTAGGTACTATTTTCTCATATTGAATAGTTCTAGTTGCTAATGCTTGTAGCCTATAAAAATAGCTGAATTTTCCTGGTTAAAATTTCGATTCTATATCCATGCTTTTATGCAGTATGCGAACGATAAGAATTTCATGGTTTGAGGTTTCACGATAAAAAATAATGTGGCTGCCTTGTGGGAATTTTCTATATCCTTCTTTAATATAGCCGCATTGTTTACCAAACGAGGAAGACTTGGCGAGCAAAATGAAATGTGTCATCAAATTGTTTGATATATAAAAGGCGTTGGTCTCGACCCCAGTGTTTTTCTGTGAATCTGGCAATGGTTTTCAGGTCATGTTTTGCTTCGTTGCTTAACTCAAAACCCTTCATTGATGCTGTTCATGATCAAGCTCTTTCATCAATTCATCATAGTTATAATCGGCAACGCCACTTTGCTCACCTTCAGCAAGCATATGCCTTAAAGTCTCAAGTTTGGTTTCTGAATTTTCTAGTAGTCTAAGCCCAGCTCTAATGACTTCGCTTGCCGAACCAAAACGACCACTTTTCACTTGCCCTGTTATAAAACCATCAAAATGATTGCCCAATGTGACACTTGTGTTTTTAGCCATAAAGCACCTCTTTGTACCAATATGTACCTAGTTATGGTATATATTGAATGGTGAGTCAATGGAAGAAGCTCTATATTCTCGCCATTATGCTTTTTGTTTC
>JAUZSH010000040.1 GCA_030949605.1 Ghiorsea sp. | reverse complement strand
AAATGCCTGAACCATAAAACTGCATAAGATAAGTGGTGCTATATATAATAATTTCATAGGCTATGTACTTACATTGAGCGGGTAACTTTTTTTAAAAAAATGATTTAAAACTTACATTGAGCGGGTATCTTTTTCTAAAAAAATGATTTAAAATTGATATCGGATGATCTTTGTTCTCATCATATTGAATGAAAACAGCCTTTTATGACCGAATCATTTAGCCATTTAATGAAAATTACGGTATCGATTTTCAACTTTTTGCTTAAGTTGGTTGTAGATTGAAATTCGTAGGATAATCAGAATCGTGATGTATATCCTTATCTCATTGATTTATAAGGATAAAATAACCAAGAAAACGATAAAGCATACCCGCTCAATGTAAGTATGTATAACTCCATTTTAGAATTTTGACAATAAAAAAGGCTCTCTTTCGCGAGAGCTGTTTCCAATATAGGTAACAGTTGTTTTGCGTAACATCAATTCAAAAACTTATTTGAATTTGAGGCTTGGTATAGTACAGTTACTCATTGGAAACGCTTATAACAAATACTACAGCAACAAAACTTTTAAATCTTTGGAGAATAATATGAAATACATTGTTAACTCAACAAAAAACATCCACCAAGCAGCTCAAGACTTAGAAGCTGCTGTTTCCAATCATAATTTTGGCGTGTTACATATCCACGACCTCAAAGCGACCATGAACAAAAAAGGGGTTCCCTTTGAGCCTGAATGCAGAATCTTTGAAGTATGTAACCCAAAAAAAGCTTTTGACCTAAATCCTGCAAGTGGCACTTTCAGTGCTAATCCCCAAGAATAACCCTGTTCAATGAAAGTGTACTATTGGTAGAATCGGCTCATATTTCTCGATTTTTTTCAATGTGATACGTTCTTATGTTAGAATAGATGCACAATCAGGGCTGCTTCTTGAATTTAGCGCGTGCAAAACCATAACTGTCTATCATCAGCCGCTTCCATCTTCATCATGATAAGACGTATCTGAGTTTAAATTAGGTCATGCCAACCCTTAGCCAGCTTTGCCAAGGTTTGGGGTGCAGCAACGTTGTGGGTATTTTCAAAGTCATCTGCCTGCCTCCGCAAACAAGCTTTCCAGCCATACGCACCATAAAAGTACGAATACTAGCCATCTCCCATCGCATCAATTGTTTGTCGCCACTCACCAGTGCCATCCAGCGCACGGTGTTGTAAGCAAGCACCGCGCATTGGAATAATGCGGAGCTGGCTAGGAAATTTTTCGTTTTGATGTGTGCCATGCCCATCTGATTCTTGGCTTCATCAATCCACGTCTCACAGGTTGCACGTTCACCATACTTCTTGTGGGTTTGCCATGGTGTAAGGTTTTCCGTGGTGACATAGCAGAAATAATCATACGACCGCATATCCAGCAGCTTGCCTTGATTGCAGTCTTCATCCTTAAGCCTGCGTACAGCAACAAAGGTTCGTGTGTGCGCCCATGTGCCACAACGATGGGTAAAGCTAGCTTGTTCCCAGCCGTCATGACCAGCCACAGCTTGCCATTGCTGTACTTCAAGCAAATCAACCAGTCCTTTCAGTTTTACTTTGATCAGGTAGCCATCACCGCGTGCATCCAACCAGTCCAGCAGCGCGCCAACAAAATAACCCGAATCACCACGAAAGACCAAACGCATACGATTGGGTAGATGCGCCGCCAACTGCTTCATGAACGCAACGATACCGTTGGAAGTATAAGCGTTACCACAACGCAGCCATGCCTGAAGAATCTCCTTGGTCTCAGCGCAAAATGCCAACTGTGGATGGTAAGAAGGTGCGCCACGTTTGTGCGGGTTGTAACCAACTGCCGCGCCTTCCTGGTGTTTGCCATAAGTCGTTTTGACCGTGGAATCGACATCAATCCACATCGAACCCCGCATCAAGCTAGATGTCAATGCTCTAGCGCGTTTCCAGACGCGACCTCGCATGATGTGGTTAAAGGTTTCCATCTGGTAGATATGTTGTTCTGTGACCGTTTTAAGAATACGCCCCATGGTGGTCGCATTCATGATATTATCCCAGCCGCCAAGCTTTCGCAGCACATTATCTGCCCACACTCGAATACTTTCATCCACACTGCGAGCACCTGCAATCAGACTGAGAACATTTAATTCAACGGCATCAGATAGCTGATAACGGGCATTATGGGCGCGCCGATGCTCAACCGTACGATGGAAAGCCTTGCTAAACCCCAACTTACCAAGAAACCGCATAACTGGAACCAGACCCGCATGGATCGTCAGGTTTTTACCTGTGCTTTCAATAGTTACTTTTCGGGTAGACTTGCGGGTATGTTTTGCTTTAGAGTTTCTCACTGAAAAGGTGACTCCTTTTGTTTTTGATTGAGCTGCTAACTTATGAAGGAGTCTACCTTTTTTGGATTAAGCTGTCAGGGGATTGCAGGATTTAGGGGTGATGGTTTTTAGGCCTTCGTTTGACAGCTCTTGGCTCACTTCTTCCCACCCTTTCGATGACAACATTTTTAGCAATGGCTTGATATAAAAGTCGAAGCAAACGTTGACGCTCTTTATCTGGCATCTTTTGAGCAAGTTGTATGCTCCATGACCTGATGGTTTGCAAACTTGCCTTAAAACTTATGCGGCGAACTTTCTGTTTGGTGTGTGCAACAGCTTCTACAATAAGGCTTTGTATGCAATTATAAGCAATCAGGTGCATGGTGATTTCTTTCCGAACCATCGCTGGTGATTTGCAGCGTAGAATATCCATATCCATGGTTGTTTTGATATCTCTAAAGAATAACTCTACATCCCAGCGTTCAAAGTAAAGGTCTGCGATTTCATCTGCTGGATACAACACTGGGTCAAGTAAAGTTGTCACAATATAAAACGCTTGAACACGAAACCCTGCTTGGCTTACAGCGACCTTTATTTGTCGCATTGGTAGGCTTTCAGGCAATTGTTCCCAGTCATCTTTTGAGTAACTTGAAGCCTTAGTATGCTTGGGTTTAGGCCATGTTATAAGCAAGTCGTTATGGTCAATAACCTTCACCGCATGAGATGCTGAAACAGGTTTGCGGCGTGCCAATGTCACCACAGAATCCACGCCTTTATCTTTAAATGTAGACTGATCGTAGTAGCTACAAAAACCTTTATCGCCGAGAAAAATATCACCTGCTTTAAACGTGTCACTTTGCTGGCGCAACATGGGTAGCTCATGACTCTTCTTATTACCCAACGCATAACTAAGAAGTGCGCCATTATCCAAATTAAAGCAAGCACATAGCGCAGCTTGAGGAAAGCCACATCCCACTTTTTGATGTTTTTGCTGAGGCCATTCCTCTTGGTTCTCCACAGTGTCTGGCATACTCAAGCCTGTTCCATCAGCAACGATAACTCGCCTACCTTGAAGGCTTATTCTTCCCTTAGCATGTGATAACTTACATTGAGCGGGTATTCTTAAGAGGAATTTGATATATATTTTCCACTGTTTTTCCAAATAAAAGTAATATTTTTTGATGCAATGGCGTAAGTCCTTCAATTACCTGCTCTGTTTGATGTTGCGTGGTAATTTTAAGGCAATGAATGCCATGTAATAGCTGAAAAACCCAACGTAAAGTTGGCTTAGCAGTCGCTTGATTAATTTGATTGGGTAATGTTTTTTTTTGCTCAGCAAGGCTAGCTCGCATTCGCCTTTCTGCAATACCATAAACAAGTAATGAAAGCAGCATGACCATTAATAATGCCATGATTCGCCTTGGTTTTTTACAAATAATGTAGATGTGAAAAACAATGGATCTTTGAGAAAACGAAAGCCTCGTTCAACTTGGTTTTGCTCTTTATAAGCCAACACCACAGCTTGATCACTAAGCTCTTTTGGGTCGGTATTGCTACCAATAATATAATGAGCTTCTTTCATTTTTGTGCGTTCAATTTTATTCACATCCTGTTCATTTTCAGCGATAGCCTGATACTTTATACCTGTTGGTGCCTGATATTTTTTTGGGCGACCTTTGCCTTCATAGCTTAAATACTCAATGATTTCAATATCTTTAAGCTTATGGAATTTCCATTTCTTGGCAATTTCTTCTACTGCTTCTGTGGCATCCACGGCACAATTGAATCGTTTGGCTTGCAGGTGAAAAAGCTGCTTCTCAATGGTGATCAATGCCTTGGCTACTTTTTTATCAACTTGCTTTATTGCCCGCTGTTTTGATGTTTCAGAAGAAAGTACATGCCACCGCTGTTTGATATCATAATGCTCGATTTCAACAGTTTTCATCATCCGACCATCATCCAATTTTTGCCAATCGTTGGATGCAGCAAGGGCTTGCTCAATGATTTCATTGACGCGTTTAATATTGCTAGGAATGCGTGTTATAAACAGAATATCCTTTAGATTGAGGGCATTTTTCTCGGTGTAAAGTTTGCAATCAGCAATCAGATAACGTGGTGTTTCTGAAGCTTTAAAGCTTTCGAGTAATTGTTCGCTACGCTCTTTAAAAACAGTATTATCTGAGGCATTTCCATCTAATGCCTTACCGATCAACGGGATGCCGCCATCCTGACTGACCATCATCTCCAACATGACTTGTTTCAAATCAGGGCGATGATCCTTGGAGTACCCTAATTTAATCGCAACGGTTTCATCATCCGTTTTTTCCAAATAATCACCAGACAGCGTAAAACTGGTGCTATCAAGGCTATTGAAACGCGTATCAACCTTCTCCTGACGGCAAACATTCAAAGAAATTTCACTAAACAATAGTTCAGTTCCATAACCATGACAGCGATCCAGTACGCGCCCTAATTTAAAACGATTAAAATCCTCCGCTTTTACGCCCTCACGAAAAAGCAATGATAACGGTACTTTTTTGAAAAATAAGGGCGTTAAACTCAATGGTTTATTAGAAAAACCCAACCCATTCATAATCATGCCGGCCACAGTTTCCCCTGCTGATAAGGTCTCACCTTGAAAAGAACCAAGTCGCTTATCAATAAGCTCAACAATATTCAAATCTTTGATGACACCAGCAATGATACCTAAGTGATCTAAACGTTCTATTGAGTAGCTGTTTGTATTAATAGCTCTATACCTACCTTGTGAAATTAGAGGCGAAGCATAAATGATTTTTTGAATAAAGTTACCCACTCAATGTAAGTGATAACTGTTGCGACAGGTGCTTGAAAATGTTTTCAAGCCAGCTTTCATCTATGTTCTTGCGTGCTTGGCAATATGCAGAGGTGGAGCAGGCAACTACTTTTCCACAACTCTTCGTCATAAAAGCTTGAAACTTCAAGGTAACCTCTTTACAACCTCCTTCTGCATCCAGCACCTGAGAAAGAAATGCCCAAAAAGTGTTTTGTTTGCTGAAAATACGGTTGCGACTATGCCGACCTGATTTGGATGGTGTAAGAAGGTGGGAAGGAATAAACTTGCCGAAACATTCACCAAGCTGGACGAATGATTTTTGCTTTAACTTCGCCAGTTCACCAGCAAGCTTTTGCTGTACTGAACGCGCTGCTTTTCTTTGTCTTGGAAGGCGTAAGTTTGGTAGGGTTAAAGGTATAAAATACATGTTAAAAGCTAACATTTTTAACGCTACTTAACACCTGGTTAAAGCACATTAAATTGCTTAACTTAGTGCCATTCGGGACGCTACCCTTTAATGTGCAGGGTCAGGTAATATAAATCGTGGCTGACGGCTCATCGTTCATCTCTTTTTAAAGTGAAACAAAGCATGCACTCCCTTTAAACTTAAATCAATCGAGTCTGACCCGAATGGCACTAAGTTAAGCAGTTTATGCTGTGTTTCCAACCTTTTTCACCGCATTTACGTTATCACTAAAATGTCTGAGGATTGTCTTTCATTTCAACACAACCGATTCGCTTCCTCCAACTTTGCGAAGTGCTTTTATTCAATGTTACATTGGTCTAAGTGCCTTTTGCGACCAGGAATATAATAGCCAAACCTACCGAGTCATAAAGCGTTGTTTTCAACAAGTCTTGAGGTTTTTGGTTCCAAACGAGCCATGCTGAATTGCTTAACTTAGTGCCATTCGAGTCTGACCCGATTTCTATTGCTATTGATTTCTATTGATTTTTAAATATGACTTAAAAAACCGCACCGCTTATTTGTGGTCGCTGTTGATTTTTTTGTTAGCTGGCCTTTAATTTAGCCAATTCTGTTAATTTAATTTCCAAATCGGGTTCTTCAACAAGACTTTGATCAAGAAAAGCATTCAAACCATCATTCCCTCTACCATGTGCCCAAATAAACAGTTCAATTCCAGTAATTGTTGGCTCTATTACAAATGAATGTGATGTAACTTCAACACCACTTTTTTTAAGTGTATCTGGTGGGGCAAACTCAAATCCAGCACCAATTAAATCTGACTTTGATAAGCCAGAAAGAGAATGGGCTATATAAACTATTTCTTTCTTAGTATCAGTGATATTAAATGTTGCTGCATATACTTCGGCGGGTAGAACTAAAGTTAAACTTTTACGATCATTATAATCATTAAGGTCTAACTTTTTTCCTTTACTGAGCATCCATATTAAATAGTAAAAAAGATAGTGGCAACTTACCTGATAACTTGAAAGTGCTTGTACAATTTGTGAATAATAAACACCGCGATCATCTTTACCTAATTTCGTTCTTGATGATGCTAAAACTCCGCCAAAGTATTCAGAAAGAAGTTCATTTTCGCAAAACCTAGCCTCGTCATAAACATGCTTCATAACACGTGGATTAACAGTTCCTGGTTTATCAAGCCTATCTCCACATTTTTTCTCTGCCCGCTTAAATACTGAATAAACATTATTTTGGCTTTTTTCAACTAATTCCTTTAATTCTCCACCAAGATAATCAGCAGTTGGGCCCAATAATTTTGATACTCCATCTTTAGACAAATAAGCTATTACAGCGGCTCCACCTATGGTTGTTATTGGTTCTGGCATATTATTCCCTGATCCGCGCGATTATAGGGTTTCTGTATAGCTGCTTCATATATGGCTACCGTAACTTATAGTCGGGTAATATCAAGCCCTTCTTTTCTTTGTTCTATCTGTATATCATACGCAATAAGTTTATATCTGTTTTAGGAGATATCTGATGAAACCTTTGGTTCCAGAACTTATTCATGCTTACAATGCTATGCTCAATGAAAAAGGCATTGCTCAAAATATGCACAATGATTATACAAAGTGGCTACGGTTTTATCTGGATTTTTGTCATAAATATCATTTTCAGAATGTTTCAAAGAAAAGTTTCCCTAAATTTTGCGCTAAACTCCAATCAAAAAAGCAATCTGAAGCATTTTACCGACAGGCCTATCATGCGATTTCACTTTATTATGAGCTTATTGACCGCATCAATGAAAGTTTATCTGATGAAGATAAGGCAAGTAAAACAGTTGCGCCCACCCATACACCTTCAAACAAGAAACCTTTGCCTTCTAAGGTTTTATCAACGGAACAAGAAGCCGTGAAACCACTTGGTGCAAGCTGGGCTCCTCTTTTCGATAAATTAAGCGTGGCTATTCAAGTGCGTCATTACTCACCCAAGACTTTAAAGGCTTATCGCTCATGGATACGCCAATTGCAAACATTTACAAAAAGCAAGTCACCTGAGCTTCTCTGTATGGAGGATGTGAAAAACTTTTTATCATCACTTGCGGTTGAAAAAAAAGTAGCCGCATCGACTCAGAATGAATACACCACCCCAATCTGTCAACACAGTTTTTCAAGAATCCTTATTCCAACCTTTTAAGCAGCTTTTTTGTGTTGTGTTTGGCTTAACATGCTCTCGCGATACACGTTCATTGGCTTTTTGTATTGCAGCGTTTCGTGAAAGCGTCGGTGATTATAAAAATCAATATAATTATCCACATCGGCTTTTAGCTCTGTAAGTGAACGATATTCATTGAGATAGATTCGCTCACACTTTGCACTCCTCCAAAAGCGTTCGATACAAATATTGTCCGTAGCTCGACCTTTTCCGTCCATAGATATAATAATGCCTTTGTTGTTAAGGCGTTGAGTATGAATATCACTGGTATACTGACTGCCTTGATCGGTGTTGAATATTTCAGGTTGCCCATACTGGTCAAGTGCCTGATTTAAAACATCCATCACCAGTGTACAGTCCATGGTATTGGATATTTTATGCGATAAAACAGCCTTGGAATGCCAATCAATCACCGCAGCCAAATAAACCATGCCACCACCTATTTTGATGTAGGTAATATCCGTGCTCCAAACTTGATTGGCACGTGATATATCTAACCCACGCAGTTTATACTTGTATTTTTTATGTGCTTGAATGGGCAGTGTGGTCTGCACCTGTTTGACTGCTAAGACAGCCTTTAACCCCAAGTCTTGACGGTAGCTTGCAACCGTATTTAGGCTTACTTTAAAACCATTTTCCAGCAGTTGCTGGTGCACCTTTGCCGCGCCATAAATGGGAACTTCTTCAAATATATTGGCAATCTCAGCCTTTATTTTTGCCTTGCCCTCATTATGTTTAGCTTGATAATAGTGGCTACTCCGACTCACACCCAACAAGCTACATTGGCGAGACAAAGAAAGTGTTTCCAGCTTGGGCTCAACCAGCTTTTTCTTCTCAGATAAGCCCAAGCTTTTTAGCTTCTTTGCAAGCCACTCCTTTTCAACCGTTTTTTTGCCAACGATTTTGGTCAGCATCTCATTTTCTTCTTTAGCCGCAGCTAAATCAACCTTATACTCCTTTATAGCCTTCGAGGGCTCCATGGCTATTTCAACGTTGTCTAAGAAGGTTTTCTTCCAATTCTGTAGGTTCTTTGGTGTGACATTATGTTCACTCGCTATAGTTGATAACGGCTTCTCATTCGCTAGCACTTCAAGCACTAGTTTGCTCTTAAAGGCTGCACTGTAAACTTGTCTTTTTCTACTCATATTCGCTCCGTTTTTTTTTCTGAATTCTAGCTTAAAAGGAATAAGGAATGCAGTTTCTTTGTTTGAATCTCTTGGGGTATTATAGAATCAAGCATTTAATGCGCTATTATTTTTGTTTCGACATGTGCTTGAGAAAGAGTTTGAGCAGGTGGAAGGGGTCGTGCGAGCCAAACGGAAAATATATATTCCTGTGGTATTGTTACGTGAAGAAGTGGACAGCGTGATTGCTTGCTTGAAAGAGCCAAATCAGCTTGTTGTTCAGCTCTTGTATGGCTGTGGACTGCGTTTGTTTGAATGCTTAAAGCTGCGTATTCAAGATATGAATTTTGATACAAAAATAGTTGTAGTGCATGATGGTAAAGGTAAAAAAAGATCGAAGCGTACCCATGCCTGAAACATTGGTTGAGGCACTTCAAATACAAATCGAAAAAGTAAAATCATTGCATAAGCAAGATTTGATGTCGGGATACGATGGTGTATTTCTCCCTGATGCGTTATCGAAAAAGTATAAAAATGCGGATAAAGATTTTGCTTGGCAATGGTTATTTCCTGCACGGAGCTTAACTCATGTTGGAGAGGATCATGAGCTACGTCGCTATCACCTCCATGAAACGCATGTGCAAAAAGCGCTTAGAAAAGCCGTACAAAAAGCACAAATACCTAAACGCGCTACCGCACATACTTTCCGCCATAGCTTTGCTTCACACCTGTTGCAAGCTAACTATGATATTCGCACCATTCAGGAACTGTTGGGACATAGTAACCTTAGAACGACCATGATTTACACGCACACTGTGCAAAGTCAGACGATTAAACAGAGCAAAAGTCCCTTGGACTTTTGAATGTTGTTTATCGATGAAACAAACACAAACTTTCATCACTTGATATAGTCATTCATGAATAGAGTTACCGTCATGCTCACGCAGAGCCTTCCCCCCGCGAAGGCGTGGGGCGGGCATCCACCAACCTATCATACCTTGCAGCTTGTGGATTCCCTTCTTCAAGGGAATGACGCTTAAAGATAAATCAATTCATGAATTACTATAAAAGTAAGGATCTTTGGGTCTTAACCCGCATTATTCACAAATACAGCCGCGCCCTTGCTTGTCCCTTTATTCGCAACAAATCTCTCATCAATCATTAGTAAGCGCGGCTACGAGCGATTTCTTTAAAATTCGTTGCAAACAAAGGTTCTACGCAATCATCACGACGATTTATGAATAATGCGGGTTAAAAGTTGAATTCAGTAAGCTCTAACGAAAGCCCAGGTTACATTTTTGCAAGTAGCATACCCAGCCAAGCCATGCCCACACAAAGTACCACAGCACCGAGAATGTGAATAAAACTTGTGGCTACTGAGCCTTGCTCCATCAACCGAATCGTTTCCACTGAGAAAGTCGAAAATGTAGTGAATGAACCTAAGAAACCAACCGTCAACATCAAACGAACCGCATCGCTCAAATGTGTTTTATCCAAAAACCAAATCACCAAAAAACCAAGGGCAAAGCTGCCCACAGCATTCACAAATAAGGTTGCCCACGGATAACCCGCACCAAACCAGCGCTGCATGAGCAACACCACCCACCAACGGCATACTGCCCCTGCCGATGCGCCCAAAGCGATTGCTGCCACCTGTTTTATCATCTGTTTGACCCTCGCTTCTCATCGCGTCTAGCCTGCAACCAAGCTTTGCGCTCTGCCAGTGTCTTTTCAAAGCCTCGCTGCACAGGCTCAAACAACACTGCCTCATCCATAGCATCAGGAAAATGCTTTTGGCTGACCACAGCATCGGCTTCATTGTGCGCATATTGATAACCATCACCATGCCCAATTTGTTTCATCAATTTGGTGGGTGCATTTTTGAGATGACTTGGCACATCCAAATGTTGCGTTATTTTGGCGAGTCGTCGTGCTGCCTTTTCTGCCATGTATGTTGCATTACTTTTAGGTGCAAGCGCCAAATAAATCACCACTTCAAACAAACCTTGCTCACCTTCGGGTGAACCCAGAATCTCAAACATCCGTTGCGCATCCAAGGCGAGTGTTAAAGCTTTGGGGTCTGCCAAACCAATATCTTCTGTTGCCATACGAATCAAACGCCTTGCCAAATAAAGCGGCTCTTCCCCGCCCTCAAGCATACGCGCCAACCAATACACAGCAGCATCTGCATCTGAGCTGCGAATAGACTTATGCAATGCTGAAATCAAATCATAATGGCTATCACCATCACGGTCATACTTGGCTTGTTTGCGTTGCCATTGCTGCTGCACACCTTCTAAATCCCAAGCCTTATTGTTATCTGCATCAAAAATAGCTTCCAACGCATTAAGCGCATATCTCGCATCACCATCAGCAGCCCCAGCCAGCCACACCAGTGCATCAGGCGTAATCGCAAAGCCATCAAATTGCTGCTGTAATGTGGTGAGACCACGCTGAAGAATCACTTGCACTGCATCCATAGATAAGGATTTGAGTACAATTACACGGCAGCGAGACAATAAGGCGTTGTTTAAGGTAAAGGATGGGTTTTCTGTGGTTGCGCCAACCAAAATCAATGTGCCATCCTCCAAATAAGGAAGCAACACATCCTGTTGTGCTTTATTAAAGCGATGAATTTCATCCAAGAAAAGAAGGTATGTTCGCCCTGTTTGTTTGGCTTGCGCTACAATATCTTGCACTTCTTTTTTGCCTGCAGACACAGCCGATAGTTGGGCAAAAGGTATATCTGCATGTTCTGCCATGATTTTTGCCAGTGTGGTCTTACCAACGCCTGGCGGCCCCCAAAACACACATGAAATAGCCCGACCTTCTCGAATACTTTGGGCAAACCAACCTGTGGGTTCTGTGCAATCAAGTTGCCCTTGCACCTCATCCAATGTGCTTGGGCGAAGCCTGTGTGCCAACGGAATTTGCACATCAGACATGGGCAGATTCAGCAAATCCACTTTTACGCCGCCATCATATTTAGAATTTCTTACTCAAAGAAAACATAAAGCTGTATCTGTTGTCACTGTAAGTTCCTGCATACGCACCTGTGGCATTCATTTTATTATACAATGCACCTGTCCAAGTCATATCCAAATGCATAGACGACATCATACCGCCAAAACCAAGGGTAATTTTATGACCTGTTAAGTCGGCCAGCAAAGGTTGAAATCCATCGGCTTGATTCGCACCTTGCTCATAAGCATAACCGAATCGAAACTGTGTGTTGTGCCGCCAAAACCAAGTTGCACCCAGCATGACATCCGTGGTATCACGTAAGTTGGCAATATTGGTTTGTAAATTTACACCACTATTGGACACATTGATGCTTTTCAATGTTGACCAGTTACTCCGCTTAATATCCAGCGCCAACAACATTTCATCATTCCATAGGGTGTGCGAAAGACCAAAAATTAATTCATCAGGTAATTGAATGCGTGCAATGTCATTCACATTATTGCTCGCTTGCACATTAACACCTTGACGATAATGCACACCCAAAGTCCAAAAGGGGATGGGTTCCCATCTCAGCCCTGCATGACCGCCAACATCACTCCAATCTGAACCTGAAAATGATGTGTTATTCGTGTCCATACGTAAGCTGGTATCATACATATCAAAACCTGCTGAAACACCGAGTGTGTTGTTCACACGCCAGAAACCATCCAAGGCATAACGCTGTATTTCTAAATCTGTGAAGCCAAGGTTAGCATAACTCGCCGACCAATCCGAGCGCGATGCGTAGGGCTTAGAAATACTTCCTGATATACCCAAATTACCGCCACGAGGCAGCCATGAAATGGCAAAAGCATCCGCAGTACGCGGTTTGGTTAGACCATCATAACCTACACCAGCGACATCCACACGACTATTGCGATAACGTGTTTGATTGACAAACATGGCTTGCACACCTTCCTGCCAAGCCAGCCCTGAAGGATTGTAGAAGGCATCCGTAAGATGACCAGATCCTGTGACCACGGCATTGGCAGAGCCTGCGGCTGTGGGTGTAATATCACTATTTACAAAGGTTGCCGCATGAACGGTTGACCCTAAAAAACAAACACTTAAAAACGCAAAAAAAGACATCTTTTTCATACTAACATTAGGTAATAAAAACACTTAAAAATCTCCAACCACATCCACACCTTCAGGTGCAGTAAATTCAAACTGTTCGGGCTTAGGCTTACTCGTATCTATATCCAATAAATACAAACGGTTGGTATTGGAAAGTACATCACGGCTTTCAATCCAACTTAATATCTCACGATCAACACCAAGCCACACTTCAACGGCCTTGTTCGCTTTTCCCAGCTTCACATGCCAAACATGCACACCTTCTTCAGCATATTGGGCTAATACTTCAACATCCGCCAAACCAATGCGCCCATCCAGAAGCTGCATCACCACGGGGTCTAGTTCGCCCAAATCTTGCAATTTTTGCGCTTGCAACAAATCGGGTTCATACAGCCAAATACCATCACCATTACTCACGTACCGTTGTTCAAAAGGCTTGATATAACGCCAGTTAAATTGACCTGGTCTAAGTACCGCCAATGTGCCTGTGTATACCCGCTCACCGCCTTCAGCATAACTAAGAACTTGTTTGAATGGTGTTGAAAAGCCTTTCACATTTGCCATCTGCATCAAAGCATGACCAAGGCTAGAGCTTGGAGTCACCGTGGTTTCCACCGCAAACAATGCTTTGGAAAACAACATTAAAAATATCAAAGGGAGGAGTATGTATCGTTTAATCAATGTGGCCTGCATCCTCGGCTGAGCGTGATAATACTTGGCGAACGCCACCAGCACCCGGTGGGGTGACCAAGCCATCACGCTCCATTTGTTCTACAATACGACTTGCTCGATTATAGCCAATACGCAAGTAACGCTGTACCATAGATACAGAACATTTACCTTTTTCGGCAATCAAGTCGGCAGCATCATTGTATTTTTCATCTTTTTCATCATCCAAGCTTTCACCACCTGAAACTTCACCATCCAAGGATGTGGTAAATACTTCCATGCGGTATTCAGGTTCACCTTGTTTCTTCAAGTGTTCAACCATATCTATCACTTCTTGATCATCAACAAACGCGCCATGCACCCGATGCACATCCCTGCCTAGATTGGAAAAAAGTGCATCCCCATGACCAAGCAGTTGCTCTGCACCCATTTGATCCAAAATGGTGCGTGAATCAATTTTAGATGACACTTGAAATGCTAAGCGGCTAGGCAAATTGGCTTTAATCAAACCTGTAATCACATCTACCGATGGGCGTTGCGTGGCTAAAATCAAGTGCAAACCTGCTGCCCGTGCTTTTTGTGCAAGCCGACAAATGGATTGCTCCACTTCTTTGCCTGCCACCATCATCAGGTCTGCAAGTTCATCAATCAAAATGACTATAAATGGCATGTGTTCTGCGGTCTCACCTTCCACACCATCTTGTTTGTTTTTTGCGGCAAGTTGGTTGAAACTAGCGATATTTCGCACCCGTGTTTCCGACATTAAGCGGTAACGTCGCTCCATTTCATACACTGCCCATGCCAAAGCTTTCGCAGCTTTATTCGGGTTGGTTACCACAGGTACAAGCAAATGCGGAATATCATCATACATGGATAACTCCAACATTTTAGGGTCAACCATAATCAAGCGTAAATCTTTGGGTGTATATTTCATCACCAAAGAACAAATCATAGTATTGACTGACACTGATTTACCCGACCCTGTTGTGCCTGCGACCAACAAATGCGGCATCTTTGCCAAGTCTGCAACCACAGGTTGCCCCCCAATATCTACGCCCAACGCCATGGGAAGAATATATTTCTTGTCTGCAAACTCTTGACTTGAAAGCACTTGGTGCATAAATACCATCTCGCGCTCTTCATTGGGTAATTCAATACTAATCGCATTTTTACCTGGAATATTACCGCCTATGCGAATGCTGCTTGCAGCCATCGAACGCGCCAAATCATCTTGTAATGCCACCACTTTGGATACTTTTGTACCTGCAGCCAATTCAAATTCAAACTGAATCACTACGGGCCCTGGTTTGACAGCCATCACCTGACCTTCAACGCGGTAATCCAATAATTTTTCCTCAAGCATGACAGACATCGCCTGCAATACATCTTCACCGTAGGTTTTCATCTCACCTTGATGTTCTTTAAAAATATGAAGGGGTGGTAATTCAAACACATCATCCGCTTGCTCTGAATCGAATTCAGGCTGGTGCGCTTCAATTTCCAACCGCTCTGCAACTTCTACTCGTTTTGCAACCTTAATATTCTCAGCTTGAACCACTTCAGGTTGTGTCACTTCAGGTTGTGTCACTTCAGGTTGTGTCACTTCAGGTTGTGTCACTTCAGCTTGTGTCACTTCAGCTTGTGTCACTTCAGCTTGTGTCACTTCAGCTTGTGTCACTTCAGCTTGTGTCACTTCAGCTTGTGTCACTTCAGGTTGTGTCACTTCAGCTTGTGTCACTTCAGCTTGTGTCACTTCAGCTTGTGTCACTTCAGCTTGTGTCACTTCAGCTTGTGTCACTTCAGGTTGTGTCACTTCAGGTTGTGTCACTTCAGCTTGTGTCACTTCAGCTTGTGTCACTTCAGGTTGTGTCACTTCAGGTTGAACAGTTTTAGATTTAGCTTGCTGCATATAACATTTTTTCTTTTCGGCAATGCGTTCTTCACGCGCTTCAACCCGCACTTGTTTTTCTTTAACTTTCTTTGCTATTGTCGTTTGAAGAGATTGAATCGAAGCCACACCCTGCATCAATAACCAAAATACAACCTGCCCAGTACGCTGAATCAGCATAATCAACGAAACATGCGAGGCGACGACAAAACTACTCAGCAACATGGTGAATAAAACCAAATCACGCCCTACTTCATACAGCGTGTTGGTTAAGCTTTGGGCAAGCAAATAACCTAGCGCGCCACCTGCACCAGAAAGCATGACTGTGTCGCCCCAATGAGAGGTCAACAGAGCAGAAAGAGCCAGCATCAAGGGTAACCAAAACAGTGCTGTCCAGTCACCCAAGAAAGGACGTTTATCAAAAGCAATACGGTATGCCAGCAACCCACCCAAACTGACCAGCAACCATGAACTTAGACCAAATAATTGTATAGATATATCAGATACATATGCCCCAACAATACCCATCATATTCTTGGGCATGATATCAACTGTGTTATTCATGGAGGGGTCTTCGGCAGAATAACTCAACAAGGATAATGCAAACATCACCACTATCGCTAGCCACAAGAAGGCTAGCGATTCACGCCACATGGTTTTAGAGTTTCGCACATCCAAGCTCAAGGTTTAAACCTCCAGAATAGTCGTTAACACCATGGGGCGGCGGCGCAAACGTTTTTTGCACCAGCGGCGAACAAATAGTCGCACTTCTTCTTTAGCAGCATCCACATCTGCTAAAACCTCCTGATTCAGTTGCTCAAGATGAACCCGTAAACTGGATGCAGCTTCATCAAAAACATCTTCCGACACTTCATCATTCAACACGCCACGTGTCAAAAGCTCAGGTTCGCCAATCACTTTTCCACTGTGTTGATCAATCAAAACAACAGCCGTGATAATGCCATCATCAGCAAGAGAACGTCTATCTTTGAGTACCGCATAATCAAGCTCATCACGTCCAGAGTCATCCACAAACACAGCGCCTGTATGGAAATCAGGGCCATGTTGAATGCCTTCTTCGGTCACTTCAACACTATGTCCGTTCTCAGCAATAATCGTGTTTTCAAACGGCACATTCGTACTCACTGCCAAATGTTGATGCTCCACCAAATTACGGTATTCACCATGCACGGGATACATATATTTGGGGCGTGTTAATTGAATCATGGTTTTGAGTTCATGTGCATTGGCATGACCCGAAACATGCAAATGGGCTTGCCCAGCATGAAGAATTCGTGCTCCACGGCGATAGATATGATTAAATAATCCAGCAATTAAACGCTCATTACCTGGAATCGCTGAAGATGAAAAAATGACCAAATCACCTTCACCCAAGTGTAGATTACGAAAGTTACCCTGAGCAATACGCGAGAGTGCTGCGCGCCATTCACCTTGTGAACCTGTGGCGACAACCAACAACTCATGATCAGGAATACCTGCTGTATTTTTGATATTAACCATTTTATGATCAGGTATATTTAAGCGACCCATAAGCTTGGAAATTTCCACATTCTTTTCCAAGCTGCGCCCTGCAAAAGAAACCTTTCGCCCACACGATAATGCTGCATCAATAATTTGCTGAATGCGAAACATATTGGAAGAAAAAGTAGACACAATCACTTTGCCAGAACATTGCGAAATGGCTTGTTTTAATGGCGCACCCACGCTTGATTCACTCGCACTCGAACCACTGCGTGGTGAATTGGTTGAATCTGAACACAATAACAACACACCATCATCACCAAGCTTGGCAAAGCGATGTAGTTCCGTTGCCCGACCATCCAAAGGTGAAGGGTCAAACTTAAAATCACCTGTATGAATAATAGCACCCAATGGCGTATGAATAGCTATCGAAACCGCATCCATAATCGAATGGGTGACAGGAATCGCTTCAACTTGAAATGACCCCACCTGTGTTAACGTTCCATCTTCAGGCAAGTGATAAAGTTCAGGTTTATAACTTGTTTCAGCCATTTTATGTTTGACCAAAGCCAAAGTAATCGGTGTTCCCCATACAGGTAGTTTTAACTTGGGTAAAATAAAAGGTAAACCACCAATATGGTCTTCATGCCCATGGGTCAACACAATGCCATGAATCTTTAAGCCCAACCCTTCCAGTGCTGTTATATCTGGAATAGTAATATTGATGCCATGCTGACCCGCATCAGGAAATCCCAAGCCAATATCAACAATGATGGCTTCATCATCAATGGCATACACCATCATATTTTTACCAAACTCGCCTACCCCACCAAAAGGAAAACAACGAATCACAGGATTAGCCTTCGTTGGCGTTGCCACTAAGCATTGCCTCGGCTACCTGGTTTGATGGCAGGTGTGCCTTGCTTGCACATCGGGCAGGTATCCGTATCAAAGGTTTCAACATCCAAATGCATAACAGTGTGATGCGGAATATCAAAGCGACCCTCTTGACCGGGCGCTCTATCTACCACGGCCAAAATCGTGGTTGGGTTCCCACCAAATTCGCGTACCACAGCGATACACTCTCGCACTGAACCACCTGTGGTAATCACATCTTCAATCACCAAGAGTTTTGCGCCATCAGGAATTGAAAAACCACGGCGCATTTGCATTTCACCTTCTTTGCGTTCTGTAAAAATGAATGGTTTACGTAATTGCCTCGCCACTTCTTGTCCAATCACCAGCCCACCAATTGCAGGGGAAACGACCATATCATAGTCATCTGCATTCACTGTTTTGATAAGTTCCGTTGCCAAAGAAGTTGTATTATCCATGTGCATCAAGACCAATGCAGACTGAAGATAACGCGCGGAATGCCGACCACTTGAAAGGACAAAATGCCCATTCAAAAGTGCGCCTGCATCTTCATACATTTGTAACATATCTTGTTCTGTCACAGTTTATTCCCCAGATTCAGCAATGGTCATTTTTTTGATAAGACTTCCATTCTTCAAAGCATCAATCAGATCCATGCCGTCGGTGACCTGCCCAAAAATAGTATATTGACCATCCAAATGAGGCTGAGGACCAAAACAAATATAAAATTGACTGCCTGCTGAATCAGGGTCTGCTGAACGCGCCATGGCTAAAGTGCCACGGACATGTTTTTTATCATTAAACTCAGCTTTCAAATTAAACCCAGGACCACCCAAGCCCGTACCTTCTGGATCACCACCTTGTGCCATAAAACCAGGAATCACACGATGAAAAGTTAACCCATCATAAAAACCCTTATTGATGAGTGTTTTGAAGCTTTCTACTGTTTTAGGTGCAACTTCAGGGTACAGTTCAATGGTAACTACACCAGCTTCCAGCTCTACTTTGATTATATTACTTTCACTCATTTTTTTCTCCTTCACTTCTTTTGCTTCTATTTTTTTATCTTGTGAATTCGTACATTCTTGCTGCATAACATTCATACCTAAAGCACCTAAAGTTATACCAACGATAAAACCAATCATCAAACTCGTTGTATTCATTTCAATAGCTCCTGTGCAGTGGGCAGTACACGTTCTGGTTGTAAAACACCTTTGCTTTGGTCGTATGTTGCTGTTCCTAAAACCACATCATCATACATCACACAACATAAATTTTTATCAACAACATGACACATCATCGCCAAACGCTGCCCTTGTACAAAGCGTTGGGCGGCGCATTGATCCAATGACACAGATGTCAAATCACGCAACCACATCTGCAACGGGAGAATACAGCTTTCCTTCTTTTCTTCCAGTTCTTCAATGCTCACCATCATTTCTACTGGCCAGCCACCTGTGCTTGTGCGGCGAAGCGATATGACACAACCACCCAACCCCAGCTTCACACCAATATCACGCGCTAAGGAACGAATATATGTTCCCTTGGTACAATCAACACTCAAGGTAACAATACTTCTTTCAACCGATAATAAAGTGATACGCTTGATTTCAACTTCTCGTGCTTTCATCAACACTTCTTCGCCCTGCCTTGCCATTTGATGTGCGCGCTTTCCATCCACGCGAATTGCTGAGTATACAGGGGGAACTTGTTGAATCTTACCCATAAATAAAGCTATGGTTTCTTCGATTTTAGTTTGGCTAACATCAATATTTTCAAAACGTTCCAACACCTCACCTTCAAGGTCTAAGGTGTCGGTTTGGAAGGATAAATCAAAACTTACTTCATAACTTTTTTCAGCATTTAAACCCATAGATGTGAACCTTGTCGCATCACCCAATAAGATGGGCAACATGCCTGTGGCAAGCGGGTCAAGTGTGCCCGTATGCCCTGCTTTAGGGCGTTGTTTCCTGTTTTTTTGTTCCGGTTTGGAAAACATGCGAATCACATGATTCACTGCCTGACGAGAGGTCCAACCTTTGGGTTTATCCAAGAATAGTACACCACATGGATGCGCTGATTTACTCATATTTTAAAAAAACAACTCACAACAGCTTCGACTTTGGCATAGACTTCTTCAAGGCTTCCAGACACTGCGCAACCCGCCGCATATTGATGCCCGCCACCGCCTAGTTTTGCTGCCACTTCACCAACATTTCGACGAGCCTTAGCTCGAAAACTTACCTTCCAACGACCGTCTTTTTCAGGGCGAATAAACACCACCACTTCAACACCTTGAATAGTACGCCCATGATCAATAAAACCTTCACTATCCTCATGGTTTGCGCCAGTTTCATCTTGCATAGCTTGCGTGACATGCATCCACGCCGAACGCCCATCATGTTGGATGGATAATGTTTGCAAAGCTAAGGTGAGTAAAGAAAGTCTTGCCAAAGGCTGAGAATTATAAATGGCATTGGCAGCTTCTTCAGGTTTGGCACCTGCATCAATCAATTCCGCAGTCATTCTATGCACATCTGCATTCACTCTATCCAATTGAAAACTTGCTGTGTCCGTTAAAATCGCGGCATAAATCGATATTGCACTGCGCTGGGATAAGCTTTGCCCCAAATGCTGAATAAGGTCAAACACCATTGCACCCGTGGCGCAATAATCAGCATTGACCACATTCAAATCACCATACAATGGGTTGCTCGCATGGTGATCGATGTTGATTAATATTTTACCCGCAAAAAGATCATCTGGAAAACCCAGTCTCGATTTCGCACCTGCATCCAAAGCAACAATCGTATCCACTGTTGAAACATCAGGGCTTTCAGTCACTTGAATAAGCTTTGAGCCCGGAAGATATTGACAAATTCTCGGCACAACATCTCGGTTCAACATCGACACTTGAATGCCCATACCTTGCAAGGTATGAAACAATGCTAACTCTGAGCCAATGCCATCCGCATCAGAGTTGCAATGCGTGGTCAGCATCACATGTTTGGCATTGTTCAATTGCTCAACAATAGGCTTCCATGTTTCTTGTGGAAATAAAATCATGGGTATAATTTATCCATGGTATCCATCACAGCATGTGTTTTGTCCAGTGCATCATCCCAACGAAAGACCAATTCAGGCAAACGCTTTTTAGGCATCGCTCTACGCAACTGATGTATCAAGTGTGGCTTCAACTTATTCAGTCGCTTGACACACTCTTGCTCATCAACAGGTAAAATACTATGCACATAAGCAATTGCATGCCCGCGTGCATCCGTTAAATCCAAGCGTGTCAAACTGATACCCAGCAACATAGGGTCATCAATATCGCGTTGCAACAATGTGGTTAACAATCGGTGAAAATCCATTTGGAACCGATTCAATGCAGGTGATTTGGTTTTTTTCATGATGATTATAAAGTTGCCGCGACTTCCTCAATCACGTAAAACTCGAAAGTATCCCCTTCTTTCACGTCATTGAAACCTTCAACACCAATACCACATTCGTAGCCAGTCTTCACTTCTTTCACATCATCTCTAAAGCGACGCAGTGATGCAAGCGTACCATCATGAATCATTACAGCATCACGCAACACACGAACTTTAGAGCCACGTTTTACAAAACCATCTGTCACATAAGAGCCGGCAATAGCACCAATTTTCGGAGCTATAAAGACTTCGCGAACTTCGGCAGAGCCTGTCACTTTCTCTACTTTGTCTGGTGAAAGTTTACCCGCCATCGCAAGTTTCACTTCATCGATCGCATCATAAATGACTTTATAAAATCGAACATCAACACCTTCATTAACAGCCAGCTTCTTAGCTTTAGTTTCAGGGCGAACATTAAAGCCTATCACAATCGCATTGGATGCAGATGCCAGCATAATATCCGACTCGGTAATCCCACCAATACCTTTGTGAATGACTTTCACTTTTACTTCATTTGTACCAGCTTTCACCAGCGATTCTGCCATAGCTTCCACTGAACCAGTCACATCACCTTTAATCAATACAGGGACTTCTGCGATACCACTTTCCATATCTGCAAACAATTCATCAAGTGTGGCACGTTTATCACTGCTCACACCTTGTTGACGCGCTTTTTCTTTACGGTAACTCACAATATCTTTGGCTTGTCGATCATTTTCGACTGCAACAATTTCAAGACCAGCTTCAGGCACTTCTTTCAAACCAATCAGTTCAAATGGAGTGGAAGGGCCTGCTGTTTTATGTTGCACAGCATTCTCATCCACAATGGCACGAATTTTACCCATCACTGAACCAACAACAACCGTATCACCTTTTTTAAATGTACCATTTTGTACCAAAACCGTTGCCACAGGGCCCCGTCCTTTATCCAAACGTGACTCAATCACCACACCACGACCCGTACGGTCAGGGTTGGCACGCAACTCAAGAATATCAGTTTGTAATGCAAGCATTTCAAGCAAATCTTCCAAGCCTTCGCCTGTATGCGCCGATACATTCACAAAAATCGTATCGCCACCCCAATCTTCAGGCACAACGTCATGTTCAGCCAATTGACGCTTGACCATTTCAGGGTCTGCACCTTCTTTATCCATTTTGTTGACAGCCACAATGATGGGTACACCCGCAGAACGCGCATGATTCAAAGCCTCAACCGTTTGCGGCATCACACCATCATCTGCAGCCACAACAAGCACAGCGACATCTGTTAATTTTGCACCACGCGCTCGTAAACCAGTAAAAGCTTCATGACCAGGTGTATCGACAAACACAACACGTTCACCAGTATCAAGTTTAACCATATACGCACCAATATGCTGCGTAATACCACCAGCTTCACCTTCAGCAACAGTAGCCTTTCGCAAGGCATCAAGGATAGATGTTTTACCATGATCCACATGCCCCATCACGACAACTACGGGTGGACGCGGAGAAAGTACGCCTTCATCTGCTTCAACTTCTGCAATCAACACATCTTCAACCGCGGCCTCATTAATAAGTTTTGGTTTATGCCCAAATTCTTCAACAATTAACATTGCAGTATCTGCCTCCAAGGAGTCATTGATCGTAATCATTTGCCCCATATCAAAAAGCTTTTTCACCAAATCAACAGCTTTAACTGCCATCTTAGCTGCTAAATCTGATACAATCATGCCGTCTAGAATTTCAACTTCACGAATCACAAATGCTTCATCATCTTTGGTTACTGTATCTTTACCACGACGACCGCCTTTGGCAAGGCGCGCCATGCGCTCCTCTTGCTCAGGCGTTAACGACGCATGACGTTTGGATGAATAATCTCTACGCGCTGCTTTTTCAGCAGGTGTTAACCTACGCTTCTGGAAACGCTGCCCTGGCTGCGGTCCTCTGCGTTTCTGACCCGTTGGTGCTGCAACTTGCTCGGATGGCGCTACCGTTACCGATGCTGGACGACGCACACCCGCACCAATCGTATTTCCAGTGGAACGATTATTCGGACGTTGACCTTGCGGGCGATTTTGACGCTGCTGCCGACGTTCCTTGGTAATTTTCTCTTCAATTTGTTTAATCGAAGAACGCGGCGCTTTTCTTGCCGCAATTTGCGCAGGGGTTAAACCTGTACGAATTGTTGTACGCGGACCACCACTGCCTTGTTTGGGTCTGACAGGTCGATTATGCGGAGATGCTCTTGATGTACGTGAGGGCAAGCTTTCATTTTTATGATCGCTACCATGCCTTCTCGGCTGCTTCACCGTGTGTTGCACATATGTGGAACGACGTGCTTGACGTACTTGACGCTGTTTGAGTTGCTCGGCTTCTTTTTTAACTTTACTGGCTTCAATCTTTTTCGCTGCCATTTGTGCAGGTGTCAAGCTAGATTTCACAAGAGGTTTCCCAGCTACTGTTTTTTGAACAGTTACTTTTACAGCAGGTTTATTATAGGCTGTTTTGCTTTTTACAGCGGGTTTATTGACCGCTGCTTTGGCTTTCTCTGCAGGTGCAACAGTGGGTTTATTGACCGCTGACTTGGCTTTCTCTGCAGGTGAAACAGTGGGTTTATTGACCGCTACTTTGGCTTTCTCTGCAGGCGCAACAGTAGGTTTATTGACCGCTACTTTGGCTTTCTCTGCAGGCGCAACAGTAGGTTTATTGACCGCTACTTTGGCTTTCTCTGCAGGCGCAACAGTAGGTTTATTGACCGCTGCCTTGGCTTTCTCTGCAGGCGAAACAGTAGGTTTATTGACCGCTACTTTGGCTTTCTCTGCAGGTGAAACAGTGGGTTTATTGATCGCTGCTTTGGCTTGCTCTGCAGGTGCAACAGCGGGTTTATTGATCGCTGCTTTGGCTTTCTCTGCAGGTGAAACAGTGGGTTTATTGAGCGCTGCTTTGGCTTGCTCTGCAGGTGCAACAGTGGGTTTATTGACCGCTGCCTTGGCTTGCTCTGCAGGTGAAACAGTAGGTTTCACAACAGATGGCGAGACTACCCGACCACGGCGGCGACGCTTAGTGACCGCAACAGTATCACGGCTAGTATCACTGGACGAACGACCACCGCCCAAGGATAAAGTCTTACCTAGCGTCAGGGTCTTACTACCTGATTTTGATTGCTTCTCTTTCAAAGCCGCAGTCACTTTCGTCACATCGCTGCTATCCAAGCTGCTAGAAGGCCCTGATGCCATCACCCCACAGTTTGATGCTGCGCGCTGCACATCTTCTGCAGTCACTCCCAAATCTTTTGCCAAATCAAGTACGCGTTTATTAACCATGTGTTACCTTGTTTTCCTTATTGTTTCCCAGTAAAGACGCTAGTCTTTGCTGCCAAATACAAATTTGATGTAACTTTTGCAAAGGATTTCCCTCTGTAAAAGCAACCACTGATACTTTTTCCCTTCCCAATGCTGAGCCTAAAGCTTTCGCACCCAACAGTGAGACCATTACCTCAGCATGCTTTGCGGATTTCATCTCTCCCAACGCACGCTTGTCCACTGCATCATTAATTTGGCGCAACACCGCATCTCCAGCATCTGCTGCAAACAAAATCAACAATGATTTTTTATCCCACATTTGATGCATCACTGCATCCCTACCAACTGCTGAACTTCGCTTCATACCATTCAGTAGTTGTTGTAAACGCAACGCCAGCATATCAAATATACGCTGCTGCAACACTTCCCATTGCGGCAACTGCGGCGAAAAGTCACGCTTCAAACGATACAAACTTTTATCTGACATTGCCATTAAACAGGCTTCCTGCAAGCAAAGGTACAAACCTCTACTCGGTAGCTTTGCCGAGAAATCTGGCCAAATCTGACCATCATTATCCACCACCAAACGTAACAATTTCGATTTCTCTTCCGTTTGACGGCATGCAAAACATGTTCGTTGCACAGGCTTCTTTTGCGACATCGTCAAATCAGTCTTTAAACCATCCGCAAGCTTCACGCGCTGCAATAATCAAAGCATTCAACACATCTTCTTCCAAACCTTCAATCGGTTCAATATCATCACTTGCTGAATCTGCCAATGCATTTGCACTGAGAATATTTTGCAGCGTTAAAGCTTCGGCAATTTCAGCCGTCATACCTTCAATATCCAACAGCGCAACCAAAGCTTCATCACTTTCTTCTTTCAATGCTGACTTCAATAAACTATCTCGCGCACGCTTTTGCAACTCTTCTGCCAACTCTTCTGCCAAGCCTTCAATAGCAACCAATTCCGTAAGATTGCAGTATGCAAGGTCAGACAAAGACATAAAGCCTTCACCGACAAGCAGCAAGGAAAAATCTTCATCAATATCAAGACCTGCCATAAATTCATCTTTTGCAGCTTGAATTTCCGTGGCACGTTTTTCTTTTTCATCGCCCAAGGTCATGATTTCAACCTTCCAACCCGTCAATTCAGAAGCTAGGCGCACATTTTGACCACGACGACCAATCGCAATTGCAAGTTGGTCTTCAGCGACTGCAACTTCAATCGTGCCTGTATCTTCATCCACCAATACACGTTCTATTTCTGCGGGTGCTAAAGCATTCACGACGAATGCAGCGGGGTCTTCTGTCCATTCAATAATATCAATTTTTTCACCATGCAACTCATTCACTACTGCTTGCACACGTGCGCCACGCATACCCACACACGCACCCACTGGGTCAATACCAACATCAGTTGAAATCACAGCAATTTTACTACGCGAACCAGGGTCACGCGAAATGGCTTGAATCGCCACCATTCCATCTTTAATTTCAGGCACTTCTTGCTGAAATAATTTTAATACCATGCCCGCATCAGCGCGAGACAAATAAACCAACGCACCCTTAGGCTGATTGCGAACTTCTCGCAAATACGTGCGAACCCGATCGCCTTGACGAAATGATTCACGCGGCAAGAGATCTTCACGATACATCACACCTTCGCCACGACCCAGCTCAATATAAACATTGCCACGTTCGACACGCTTCACAATACCAACAACGATTTCACCCACACGCGGTTCATATTCAGCAACCACTTGCGCACGCTCTGCTTCACGTATCTTTTGATTAATCACTTGTTTTGCTGTTTGTGCTGCAACGCGGTCAAGTTCAATCGGCGCTAAAGGTTCGCGGAATTGATAACCAACACCTGCCTTGTCATCCATCGCTTGACCTTGCTCTAAAGTCAGCTCATTTTCTTCATCTTCAACTTCTTCAACTACTGTACGCACGTGAAACAAAGAAAGGTTACCCGTCAAACGATTAATGGTCGCTTCTACAACTTTCGTGCCATAAGTTCGGCGTGCTGCCGTCTTCAATGCCTGCTCCATAGACTCCAGTACAAGCTCACGCTCCACTGATTTTTCACGCGCAACCGCGTCTGCTACTGCCAACATATCTGCGTTCATTTTTCACAACCCTTCAATATCATTTTAATCTAGCTTTTCTTCTTTGCGTTTGACTTCCCGCGTTTTTTCTTATCTTTCATACCGCCTGAGACTTTGCTCCAGTTCACTGTACGAATGACTTTGACTGTCTTAGCCAAATCAACAACCTTCTCGCCGCGTTTGATTTTAATCATCAAATCACCCGCCTGATTCAAACCAAGGTTTTCACCTTCAAGCACTGGGCGACCATCTTCAAAAGAGATTCTCAACCAATCGCCTTCATAGCGTTTAAAGTCTTTATCCGTAGTCAATGGCCAATCAAAACCTGGCGAACTTATTTCCAAATGAAACTTGCCTGGAATCAAATCTTCCGCATCCAATTGAAGCGATAGGCCTTTACTCAACCGACGCAATGCTTCCACGCCCACACCACCTTTTTTGTCCACGACTACACGAACCAAGCGCATATCTTTCCCGCCACCAAGCACAACGCCCATCAAATCAATCTCAAGCTCTTCAACAATCGGCTCTGCCAACTCTTTGATTATGGTTTCAATATCAGCCACTTAGCAATCTACCTCACGTTTTTCAAAGCACTTATAAAACAAAAAAAGCGAGCCATAGCCCACTTTTAACCCCGCGAAGGATATGTTTTTACTTGGTTATATCAAGCTTTTAAAGATATGAACTTTTTTACGATACACGGACAACATATTGCAAAATTTCAACCACCTGCTCAGGCGTAGTTGCCCATGCCATAGCTGAACCATCCACTTCTTTAAGCGGGTGAACAATATTTTCATCATGCAGTGTGATATACGGTGTGCCTTTTGCCGCACAAAAACCCGCATCAAAAGCAGCGTTCCATTGCTTATATTTATCTCCAAAACGAACAACTGCCACATCACATTGTTCAAGCAATGTTTTGATGCGAATAGCATTCACTTTGGCAGACTTATGATCCCGCCAAAAGCTGCACTCTTCAGCACCCAAAACATCACCAGCAGCATCACTGTCTTCATGATTGGTAATGGCTGATGTGAATGTAATATCCAAATCATGTGCTGCGCAACCTGCTTTGATTTGTTCACGCCAATCACTGTGAATCTCACCCGAAAGGTACACATTTAATTTCATATCCAACTCCTATTGATTCAACCATGATTTCAAATAATCCAAACATTGAAGCAATACACTCTCTGCTTTTGCAGCACGCTCTGCTTCAACATAACAACGCAGTTCAGGCGCATTACCTGATGGGCGCAAATGAACCACAATACCTGATGCAAATGTCATTCTAAAACCATCGGTTTCATCAACATTGACGACTTCCCCAAATTGTTGCTCAAACCAAGCTTTATCCTGCTTTAAATTTGCAATATTTTGCTGACTCACTTCAGTCGGCACGCCTTTAAGCCTATCACTCGCTGTAAACCGCTGCGGCAAACCTTGCATCAACTCGGATAGAGTTAAACCCTTATCTTTAGCTGCCAACAACAACATCAATGGCACAATCACGGCATCCCGTGTGGGCAATGCCGTTAATGTTTCACCGCCTTTTTTAATAGCGGATGCGGTTAAGAAACCGCCGTTGGCTTCATAACCTACCACATTGGTTTGACCTTCTTTCAATAATGTATTCATCACTTCAATAACAAAGGGCGAGCCAATACGTGTGCGGCTGACGGATCTGAAATAATCACTTTTCTCTACTGCTGAATTACAACTTACAGGCATAACCACATGCTCTGCACCTAAATATTTGGCACACGCAATACCCAACACATCACCACGCAACCATACACCTTTTTCATCACTCACCAATGGTCTATCACCATCACCATCGGCTGAGACAATGCAATCCAACTGGTGTTTATCTACCCAAGCTTTGGCAAGCAATACATCTTCATCACGCACGGCTTCAGTATCGACGGGAATAAACTTATCGGAGTGTCCGAGGCGAACCACATCTGCACCTAAACCCAACATAATTTCAACCAATGCTTCTCGCGCAACTGAAGAATGTTCATACACGCCAACACGCCTGCCTTTTAAACAACTTGACGGCAAAAAGTTGATATATCGCGCCACAAACTCATGATAAGCATCTTGCGTCTCAGTTGCCCAAGCAAAAGCATGTGTTTTTTGCCCACGCTCATCAAACAAAGTTGTATCAAGCTCAATCGAGCGTGAACACATACCTTGTTCATCATTTTTAAGAATCTCACCTTCAGGTTTATAAAACTTAATTCCATTTCTATCATCTGGGATATGGCTGCCCGTCACCATGATACTTGGTATATGACGCTTGATGGCATACGCTGCCACAGCAGGCGTAGGCACAAAGCCGCAGTTTACTGGCTTAAAACCTGCTTCTTGAATCGCCAGACCAACTGCTTCCATGATTCTCGGACTGCTTTGTCGATAATCACCAGCCACAGCCACAGCCGCACCTTTGGACACCAAGCCATGAGCCTCAAGATACTGTAAGAATGCTGTGGTATAAGCAAAGCACACTTGGTCGGTCATATCCACGACCAAACCCCTTGCCCCTGATGTGCCAAATTTGACACCACTACTTTCCATTAACGCTTTAATATGAATCATTATTTTATTCCTATCGTTTGACATAGAACTTTCTTAACATCCCCAATTTGAAAGGGCTTAGATATAAAACCATCGGGGTGATCCAAACCTTCTTCATTCATCACATCCCGTTGGGTATAACCCGATAGTAAAATAATAGGCACACTGGCATCACAATGACGCATGTTCATCATAGCCTCTACCCCTCCCATTTTAGGCATGGTCACATCCATCAATACGACTTTTAAATCTTGATGGTGTTTTTTATACAACCGAACAGCCTCTTCGCCATCACACGCTGTGATCACCTTAAAGCTCATTTCTTGGACAAAAGAAGCCAAAACCTCTTGAACCATGTCCTCATCATCAACAATCAGAGCCAAGCTGCCACCTGCCCATGCTTCGATACCTTTGTCTTCATGCGAAAGAATTACAGCTTCTTTTTCACGTTCGGCAACAGGCAAATAGATAGCAATGGTTGTGCCTTTTTTTTCTTGGGACTGCAACTTCAAACCACCCTGGTGCGCCTGCACAACACCAAGCACTGCAGATAAGCCCAAACCTGAGCCTGTTGCTTTGGTGGTCACAAAGGGGTCGAATATTTTCTTCTGTAAATCTCTAGATATGCCACAGCCTGTATCACGGACTTCAAAGACTGCATATTCACCAGCCTTGATAGCTTGACCATTAAACAAATCCTTAAGCTGCTGTTGATCAAGATAAGTGGTATAAGTCCGAAGATCAATTTCACCATCTCTTTGCCCAATAGCCTCCACAGCATTCACGATAACATTTAACACAACTTGCTTAATTTGTGTGACATCAGCTTTCACTGTGACCAATGATGCTCCCAGTAAATCCATGCGAATTTTCACATGACTATCAGCCGATGATTGAATCAGAGAACCCATTGAATCAACCAGCTCACTCAAGTCAAATGCACCCACAGCAAGTTTACTTTGACCAGCATACGCCAGCATTTGCCGACATAAGTCAGCAGCATAACCGCAACTTTCATCAATATAGTTGAGGTATTTATCTGCATGTCCAATCTCCGAAACTGTCATCCGTAACATCTCAGAATTCCCTGAAATCACAGTTAATAAGTTATTAAAGTCGTGAGCAATACCTCCCGCCAATATACCCAATGATTCAAGACGCTGCGTTTGTGCCAATTGCTGCTCATGGTCTTTTTGCTCCTGCTCAAGCCGCTTGAGTTCAGTAATATCTCGGATATTAATCAAATTGGATGCTTCGCCATCAAAAACAATAGGTGATGCACTCACTTCGGCAACAAAAACAGAGCCATCTACGCGTAAAAATTTTTCTTCAATGATGGATAATGTTGCTTGGTGATACTTGAGTTGCTTGGTTCTTTCTTTAACAATCGCCCACGAATCTGGATGCACACTATCCATCATCGGTTTACCTTGAAGCACCTCGAATGAAGATGCACCAAACAACTTTAAACAGGCTGGGTTTGCATACGCCCATCGCCCTTTTTGACTCACCGCAACCGCATTCATGGAAGATTGCAAAAGCGTGCGGTACCTCGCCTCATTTTCTTCAATAATTTTAATGTCTTGCACAATAATCTTCTGCGCTTGTATGAAATCTTTGAGATATTTTTCTAAATTTCGAGCAAACAATGCCGCAAATATAGCTGATAACACGTATGGCATCATCAAATATGGCGCAATATCCCAAGACCAATATAAATCTATACCCATCAGAAACAGACTTACACCAAGAGCAATCGCTACTATAAAAAAAGAAACAGACCAATATATAGAAGCTCTTGAACCAGCAATATAACTTATAAAATAAGGCAGCCCCATGGCCCAAACATAGGCATTTTCACCCACCGTTGGGAGAAATACAAAAGCAAGAAACAACAACGAAATATAACCTACACTCACTTGCATCAGAACATGGCTATTTATCCTTTCTCTGAATAAGTATGTCGCTGTCCCCAATAAAAATAAAATTAATTCTAAAATAGCAATCGGCATATAATCCGACATAAAATTAAATATTGAAAACACACCAACCAGCGGTAAAAAAGGTAATAAAAAACATGCAACTTATCAAAGAAAAGTATTCTATCTCCCATACTTTCTGGTGGTGTCACTTGAAATTGAGAGGTATGTGTATGATCACTATTCATAACTTTTAATTTAAACCCAGCATTTCACGCATGGCTGCCATATGCGCATCCACCTCTGCTTTACTTTCTGCTTTATCTTCTTCCGACCCTGAATCTTTATCCACCCAGTTCAGTACATCAGCATCAATTTCTTTCAAGAAAGGTGATGGTCCCATTTGCTCAACCTGCCCAAATTTCTTTTGCGATTTAGCGAAGCTGAGGGTCAAACGGTGACGCGCCCGTGTCATTGCCACATACATCAAACGTCGTTCTTCTTCCAAGCGATTTTCTTCCAATGCACTTTTATGAGGGAATGTCCCTGCTTCCATACCAACCACAAATACATGTGAAAATTCCAAGCCTTTCGCGGCATGTACAGTCATCAAACGAATTTGACCTTCAGGGTCATCATCTTTATCATCTGCTGCCAAATACACATGCTGCAAAAAGGATGCTAAATCGCCCCCGCTTTCACTGTGACGCAACCACCACCTGCGCAAACTCATCACATTACCCATGCGCCGTTCGGCTTCATCCTCATCTTCGGCTTCGCTGCGAATGGCTTCTTCCAAACCTGATTCAGAAAGCAGTATATCAAAAGCATCATCAGCTTCACCGTATAAAAACACATGCTCAATATCCACCAGCATTTTAGCAAAAGCACGCAGGACATGTGCTTTAGGATGGTCAAAATCATCTTCCAAAGCAGCCTCTAACAATGAACTTTGCTTTTCATGAGCAAGTTGCCCCAACACTTCTAAGGTTTTACTGCCAACACCCCGCCTTGGGCGAGAAATCGCCCGCATCAATGCCAAATCATCGGAGAAATTGCCAACCAATTTCAAATACGCCAGTAAATCTTGAATTTCTGCGCGGTCAAAAAAAGACATACCCCCACTCACATGATACGGAACACCCGCTTCTCGCATGGCCATTTCAAAAGCTCTGGCGCGGAATGATGCGCGATACAGCACACAAAAATCGTCCCACTTCAGCTTGTTTGCAGCGTGTTGCGCTCTGATTTCTGCAGTGACCCGTTCGGCTTCTGCGTCTGCTGTTTCTGCCTGCCAAACCCGAATCTTTTTCCCCACACCCAAATTGGAGCGCAATGTTTTACCCAACCGCTCGCTGTTGTTGGCAATCAAACTGTTTGAACCTTGTAAAATCGAACCTGTGGAGCGGTAATTTTCCTCCAACTTAATCACCTTCAATGTGGGATAATCACGCTCCAATTGAAATAGATTTTTAATTTCAGCACCCCGCCAACCATAAATGGACTGGTCATCATCACCCACCACAGTGAGATTGGCATTGCCAGGAGCCAACAAACGTACAAAATCATACTGCATTCGGCTTGAATCCTGGTATTCATCCACCAAAAAATGGCGGCATCGGCTTTGCCACAAAGCTCTAGCATCTGTATCTTCATTTAAAATACGAAGTGGCAAACCAATGCAATCATCAAAATCCACAGCATTCATTTTTTGTAAAAGTGCATCATACTTATCAGCAATCACGGTTATAGCATTGTCTTGTCTTTCAGCCATCCCACTTTTGAGCATGGATACCTTCTGCAACACTCTATCCACTTGATCGCCATCAGTAGGCAGCTTCAAATCGGTAAGCACCGAACGCATGGCAGACTTTTGCTCAGGCACAGCAAAAATAGACATCCGCGCCCTGCGCCCCACAAGTTCGGCATGCTCTCTAATTATCATCAGCCCCAAAGCGTGAAATGTACAAATACGCAGTCGTTTAACCTTATTTTCGCCCAAGCGTTTTTCCAATCGCTCACGCATTTCTCGCGCAGCTTTGTTGGTGAATGTCACGGCTGTAATCGCATCTTCAGGCACGTCACGTTCCACCAAAGCACCAATGCGCTCGGTAATCACCCGTGTTTTCCCCGAACCCGCGCCCGCCAGAACCAACAATGGTCCACCCCGATAATGTACTGCTTCGTATTGCTCAGAATTTAACTGATTTGATGTCACTTCATTCATGAGCGCACGATAGCAAGAATATCTCACTTACTCCATAATCTATCAGAGACCTCTGCACCGTAGTGGTTGTTTGAGAGAATCAAGGCGAAAACAAGGGTGAAACCACAGTTTATTGGTAATAAATGAGGACTGAAGGCTTATTTTTAACGCAGATGCAGCCGAGGTCTTTAACCCGCATTATTCATAAATCGTCGTGATGATTGCGTAGAACCTTTGTTTGCAACGAATTTTAAAGAAATCGCTCGTAGCCGCGCTTACTAACGATTGATGAGAGATTTGTTGCGAATAAAGGGACAAGCAAGGGCGCGGCTGTATTTGTGAATAATGCGGGTTAAGAGGTATAAACAATGGATATTCATGGAACCTGTATCTCATCAACAGCAGATGAGCACGGCTCAATGACAAAAAACCTGCTTAGCAGTTTTCCCGAATTAAATGTACACGCCGTTGAATACCGTGAAGCAGTGGTGAAGACCGCAAAAGAACATTTTCACTTGCCCGACACACATCGCCTTTTCATTCATATCGATGATGCTGCGAACCACATAAAAAACAC
>JAUZSH010000039.1 GCA_030949605.1 Ghiorsea sp. | reverse complement strand
GTGAGATTATTTTTGCCCCAACCAAATCATATGTTTGCTACCTTTTTAGCAAATGCTCGACATGGCACTTCTTGGGTTTTAAATCCAGCCTGATTCATGCGTTTGGTAAAACGTGGCTCAGGAAATGCCGACCACACACCCAATATACCTTTGGCTTTTAATGCCGCCATCGCAGCCTTTAGCCCATGTGGGCTATACAAAGCGGCATTACCTTTGCGGGTTAAGCCTTCAGGCCCGTTATCCACATCCAAAAGAATGGCATCGAAGGTGTTTTGACTGCTACGAATCAGCTTACCCACATCACCTTCATAGATAGAAACCCGCTTATCTTTCAGAGGGTTATCCGCCAAGTGTGAGATAAAGCTTTGATTCCACTGAATCACCGCAGGCACAAGCTCGGCAACCACCACTTCGGCATCAGCATGTGTATGTTTCAAAGCTTCTGCCAGTGTAAACCCCATACCTAAACCACCAATCAACACCTTGGCTTGTGGGTTGTTGCGAATATGTTTACACCCCAATGCTGCCAACACATCTTCAGAAGAATGCATACGGCTATTCATCAATTCAGCATAACCAACCTTGATGGAAAATTCATCACCACGCTGATAAAGCATCATATCTTTGCTTTCATCTGCAACGGGGGCTGAATCAATCAGTTTCCAAGGTCTCATATTGTCACTCCAGAAGTCAAAGGATGACTTGGTAATGAATTCATCTGCTTTTCAATGTCTGAGAATAGGGGCGCTGTTGGGTTTTTGTTTGTAGGCACAAGGCCTTGAGGTCTTGAAGTGTATCGCATAATTGTGCTTCAGCATTCGTTTTCGGTTGCAGAGTAAGTTCCAGTAGGTCTTCAAGCAAACAGCCCAATGCGCGCACTTCGATGCGTTCAACGCAGTCGTGTAATGTTGAAGGCAAGTTTGTATAAATACTGGCTGCACCGAAATCACCCAATAAGCAATGAGCGGCATCATTTATCAGAATGTTATGTGCATACAAATCACCATGTTTGACTTGTTTTTGGTGCAGATGTGCGGCAACAGATGCCACTGCCCGAATAATGTTGAACACCTGATGCACATGAAATTGCGTGTTTTCACAATACATATCGCGTGTACATGAGGCTAGGCTCGGTGGGTTGCCTAAGTTGTTATAGCTATTAGGAATCAGTGTTAAGATTAACCCTTCTTTCTGCTCAGGGTGTTCGGAGACTTGCCCAAGAACTTTCACCAGATGCGCGTGGTCACCCGCATGAATGGAGGCTTTTTTTCATCTTGAGGAAAACCATCGCTGGTGACCTTTCCTTTAAAGACTTTAACTGCAATATCCTGCTCACCTTGCCAGGATGCTTGCGAAATAATGCCTGAAGCACCTGATCCAAGTTCTTGTTGGATACTGAGTGTGTGCCATGGGATAGGTGTTAAAGATGGGGCTGTATCATGGGCTAGGTTTACACATGGGTTTCCTGCAAAAGCTAACCAAGCCAGCTTGGGCATGGGAAACAACCATTCAGGTATTTCATCCAGTTGATTGGCAGATATACGAAGCAGCTCAAGGTTGCGGCATTCAGATAAAGAGTGGGGTAGTGAGCGCAGTTGATTGCCTGAGAGCATCAGCTTTTGCAGCTTAGAACACGCCCCAATACTTGGGGGTAATGATTCAAGTTGATTGTCGGTCAAAATTAACCAACGTATATTTTTGGGCAAAGCATGTTCGCCAATGCTTTTTATCTGACATGATTTAAAGCCCACCATGCTTAGGTTTGGGCATTGGGCTAAGACTTCAGGGAATACGGTAAAATCATTGTCAGATAGAAAGAGAATACGCAATTTTTTAAGGTCGGGCAGGTTATCAGGCAGGGTGGTTAAGTGGTTGTTGGACAGGTTTAGAATCTCTAAATCATCCGCATACTGTAATAAAGACTGAGGAAATTCAGTCAAACCACAGCTCAAATCAATGCGCTTTTCCCCTTGGCATACACCTGATTCTACATCATTGAATGTTGTCATATGGATACCCTTAACCCAAACTTTTATTGACGATTTCAGTCGCATCCGAAGATAAACCTTTGGTATCAGCAATGCGTTGCAATTCTGCTTTCATTAAACTTTGGCGGGTTGGTTCTAAGCGTTTCCAATCCATCAGTGTGCGTACCAAACGTGATGCGATTTGCGGATTCAACTTATCCAAAGCGATGATTTGCGTTGCCATAAACTGATAACCACTGCCATCTTGAGCATGAAATTGACTTAGGTTTCGCATGGCAAACCCACCCAGCACAGCGCGAACTTTATTCGGATTCTTAATGCTGAATTGCGGGTGCTGCATCAAGGTTTGGATGTGTGTTAATGAGCCCAAAGTAGGGGAGCTTGCTTGCACATTAAACCATTTGTCCATCACATTGGTCTCATCTTTCCATTGCTCTTCAAAACTTTGTAAGGCTTGTTTGGCTTGAGAATTGTCATGTTGAACAAGGCAAAACAGGGCAGCATATTGGCTGGTCATGTTTTGCGCTGTGTTAAACTGTTGTTCTGCTAATTCCAGCATTTCAGGTTCATCCAATACTGTTAAATAACTCAAACACACATGTTTCAGCTTACGTTGTTGCATGGCCTCATCACTTAAATCAGGTGTGTCTTGCATGGTTTGATAGGTGGCTAACAATTCATCTTTTAAGGTTTGAGCGATGTTTGATTTGAGTTGCTCTCTTGCTGCAAACACTTGACTTGGGTTTACCGTATCATGCTGCATCAACCATGATTCCTGCATATCCGATACCGAAGGAAGGCTTAATGCTTCTGCTTTAAGCGCAGGGGATAAGCCATTGTTTTCTAACACGGGTCTCATGGCTCTAATGATAATGTTTAAATTGAACCTCTTATCTTGCATCAGTCTGATGATGTTGTTGCTGGCTAAAGCTTGAGCTGCCGACCATTGATTGAATGGATTGTTATCATGCTGCATCAAAAAGGCATAATCATCATCCGAATAATCATAGTCTAAGATGACAGGTGCAGAAAAATCGCGCAACAAGGATGGAATGGGTTGGCTGCTGATATGTTCAAAAGTAAAAGCCTGCTTTTCTTGCGTTATCAGCAAGGTTTGTTCATCCATCAATATATTTCCATCTTTATCCAATAATGTCATTTTAAGAGGAATCAAGTATGGCTTCTTCTGCTCGGATTCAGATGTGGCAGGGCAAGATTGTTCGCAAGTCAGTGTGCAGGTTTGGCTATCTGCATCATAGTCTAGGGAGACTTTGACATGTGGTGTACCTGCTTGTTCATACCAAGTCTGCATTTGGCTTAAATCACGGTTGTTGGCATCCGCCATGGCACTTAAAAAATCTTCCGTGGTCACGGCTTGCCCATCATGTCGCTCAAAATACAAGTCCATACCTTTACGGAAACCTTCTTCACCCAACAGCGAATGATACAAGCGCACCACCTCTGCGCCTTTTTCATACACGGTGACGGTATAAAAATTATTGATTTCAACAAACGATGCAGGGCGGATGGGGTGCGCCATAGGGCTTGTATCTTCGGCAAACTGGTGGGTACGCAGTAAGCGTACATCTTCAATGCGTTTGACGGCCCTATCGTGCAAATCTGCGGTAAACTCTTGGTCACGGAACACCGTCAAACCTTCTTTAAGGCTAAGTTGAAACCAATCGCGGCAGGTGACACGGTTGCCCGTCCAGTTATGAAAATATTCATGCCCAATCACCGCTTCAATGGCAATATAATCATCATCGGTTGCCGTTTCTGGGCTGGCAAAGACAAGCCGAGAATTAAAAATGTTCAACCCCTTATTTTCCATCGCTCCCATATTAAAGTCATCAACGGCAACAATCATAAATAGGTCAAGGTCGTACTCCAGACCAAAGCGCCTTTCATCCCAAGCCATAGCGCGTTTGAGCGATGCCATAGCAAAGTCACATTGGTGAATATGATGCGGCTCGGTGTAGATTTGCAGGGTAATGTTCCGTCCTGATTGGGTGGTAAAACTATCCTCAACCTTTGCCAAATCACCTGCCACCAAAGCAAAGAGGTAACAGGGTTTAGGGAAGGGGTCATGCCATTCTGCGAAATGTTTGCCATCAGCCAAATCACCGCTATTGATGGGGTTACCATTGGATAGCAACACGGGGTTACTTGCTTTATCGGCAATGATGTTGACCGTAAATGTTGCCATCACATCTGGTCTATCTTGGAAGTAGGTGATGCGCCGAAAGCCGTGGGCTTCGCATTGGGTGCAATAATTGCCTGATGAGCGGTATAAACCTTCCAAAGCAGTGTTGGCTTGTGGATTGATGATGGTGATGATTTCAAGGGTGAAGGCATCGGGTGCGTTGGTGATGGTTAAGGTTTTGTCGGACACTTCATACTGGCTTGTTTCTAATGCGATGCCATCCACCTTGATGCTTTCAAGGCTTAAATGCTCACCATTCAACACCAAATTACCAACACGATTGCGCTGATAGTCCACGGTTGCCGTCACTTGGCTGTGTTCAGGTTCTAATTCAAAGCATAACAACACATGCTTTACGGCAAATGTTGGTTGCTGATAGTCTTTTAAATAAATTGTTGGGTTCATTTTGTATCCTTTCAATGTTGTTGCGGAAAATATTTAAACAGTGGGTGTTGCAGATGCTATGGAAGCACTGGACACAAAATATATGCGTTCATGACTTGTTCAGAGCTTCCCTATATCTATACCTGCAGCAAAGCCGCTTGACCAAGCCCATTGGAAATTAAAGCCACCCAAATGCCCAGTGACATCCACGACCTCGCCGATGAAGTATAAGCCTTCCGTATGTTTCGCCTGCATGGTTTTGGAATCCAGGTCGGCAGTATCAATGCCACCCACGGTGACCTCTGCCGTGCGGTAGCCTTCTGTGCTGCTGGGTTTGATGACCCAGCTTTGTAAAAAGTCTTTAAAATATTTGATATCCTTATCGGATAATGATTTAATTTTCTTTTGCATATCAATATGTTTGCCCAAAAGATTGACCAATCGTTTCGGTAAATAGCTGGATAATAAAGTGGATAATAATGCTTGAGGGTGTTCAATCTTGTATTGTGCCACGACATCCTCCACATGCCAATCGGGGATAAGATTGATGCTTAAGCTATCGCCAGGCAACCAATATGAAGATATTTGTAAGATTGCAGGTCCAGATAGACCACGATGGGTAAATAACATAGCTTCTTTGAAGTGTGGCGCATCTTTCTTCTCATGCAATGAGACCAACACGGGTAAAGCAATACCCGCCAGCGCCTTTAAGTCATCTTTATCTTTACCTGTAAACGTAAACGGCACAAGACCGGGGCGTGTTTTAACCACGTTTAAACCAAATTGTTTACCAACGTTGAAACCGAAATTTGTTGCTCCGATTTTAGGAATAGATAATGCACCCGTGGCAATCACCAAGGCTTTCGTTTGAATATCACCGATACTGGTTTGCAAGAAAAAATCATCATCTTTGCTGATGTTTTCCACGTTGACACCCAGTTCAATATTGACACCGTAACTATCACATTTATCGAGGAGCATTTGGATAATATCTTGTGCGGAATGGTTGCAAAACATTTGCCCATGCTCGCGCTCATGGTATTCAATCCCTGCTTGTGCCACCCAATCGATAAAGTCCCATGGGTTAAACCCTGCCAAAGCAGATTTGCAAAAGTGTTTGTTTTGCGAAATATAATTGTTTGCTGTAACATCCAAGTTGGTGAAATTACATTTTCCGCCACCCGAAATGCGAATCTTTTCTGCCGCTTTTGCTGACTTGTCCAAGACCAAGACCGACTGCCCATGTTGCGCTGCCGTTATGGCACACATCAAACCCGCAGCACCAGCACCAATCACCACCACTTTATATCTTTTCATGGCAGTATCATGTAGTTAACCCTTGATATCTCAAGCACATTATTTTTAACGCTCTATCCTACATAAACCTTCAAATTCGCAGTAAGTGCAAGCTTGTGCATTTTTTGGGTTGACCTCTGCTTGACCCATCATAAATTCATCAGCAAGGCGATGGAGTGTGTCTGTCCAGTGTTGTATGAGTTCATCCCAGTCTTTGGGTTGCTCTACTTTTCCTTTTTTACCTTGGTATGCCTTAATTTTGGGTAATATTTCAGATTCTTTGGCGAAACCTTTGAATGCTAAATCACCACCACGAACTTGGGCATAGACCAGTGCATCTATGGTTATCTTTTGAGTTTGCTGCTCTGCGAGTAGGTAGGCAGGCAATTGCGGGGAATCGGGTCGGTCGCCTAAAGCTTTGCTGGCGATAGATTCACCTGTTTTATAATCGATGATGATTCTATGTCCGTTTTGATCTGTATCAATGCGATCAAGCTTGGTGTGTAAGACCAAATGACCTAACTTTATATCACGCCAAACTTCGCGTTCAACCACTTGAAATGGCGTGCGTTCTTTTTCCAAAAGTAACCAGTCGTGAATAAGGCGTTGTAAACGTTTTGTTTCAAGCTGTTGCCGATGTGGGGTGATATTCCACTGGAGATGATGCCATGCACTTGCAATACATGTTTTGATTTCTGTGGTGAGTGTGTTGTTGTTGATTAAGCCCAATAAAGCCTGTTGGTTGGGGTGATTACGCCAAAATATTTCCAATATTTTATGCAAGAGTTCACCTTGTTCGCGGCTGTTTAAACCTGAAATGGGTGTTTCTAAACCTTTAAGATGCAATCGGTATTTGGCAAAAGACTGGAAAGCGCAAGCCGATTGTGCAGCTAAAATTCCCGCGCCACCATGAATCACTTCATCCTGACTCACGGGCAGGAGGGTATCTTGAATATCGACCATTTTGGGCTGTTGCTGCTGTAATTGTGTCGCATAACGCTGGCTGCTGAAAGTTGTTGGATTGGCTTTCTCTAAGCCACTCAAGAGCGGTGAAGGTTGCGTGTCTTGGTGGTCGCGTACTTGTGCATAACTGACATGAATATGCGGCGCGATAAACATTAAATTTTGCCAAACTTTTTGGGCATAAGCCCATTCACGATCACTGTTGGCATGAGGTGTTTGATGTTGCACTTGAATGTCCACAGGGATAAGCGGGTGCGGCTTGGCTGCCAGTGGCCAAGTGTGGTCATCCATGCTGATGATGAATGCTTCATCAAATTGAAGGTTACTCGCTTCAAGAAAACCCATCACTTGGATGTTGGCAAGACCTGGGGCGGGGCGAAAGACTTGTTCAAAAGCATGTTCTTGCAGGCGACCCAATGCTTCTGCCCAAGTTAATAGACCGCAAAAATCATCCAATGTACTCAGCTGGTGTATGATATTTTTCCAGCCTTGGCATTGTGCGACTTCATGGGTTAACGATGCTTCATCAAAGCAACCAAAGATGTTGATAAGTTCATCAGCTTTGTTTAACCAGTAGGATAAACATTGTTTTCCAGACAGCTGATTGGCTTCGGATAGGGTGTTGAGTTCTTGTAAAACAGTTGTCAGGACAGGGGCTTCAATCTCATGCTGCTTCATCATATGAAGCAATTGTTGGCGTGTTAGATGCTGCTTATTTTTTGCCCGAATAATTTTGTCTAGGCTAGCTCTTTTTGCCCCTTCTTCTGCAAAACCTTTAAGGTAGGGGCTATGTAGAATATGGGTAATGGTTTGGGTATCCCAAGTGTGTTGAAGGGTGAGTGAGAGTAGATTTAAGGTGGCCTGAATCATGGGCTGTTTGGCAAGGATAGAACCCAATGATAGATTGAAATAAGAACCTTCAAGATCGGTTGCCGTTTTTAGGCTTAATGCAGGTGCAAGCTCTTCGCTTAAGATTTGGCTTACCCAAGCTGCTCTATGCTCCAAATCAGGAATAAATAAGGCAATCGTTTGCTTGTTGTTACGCATCACAATCTGGCGAATGTGTTGACAGACAAAGCGCAGCTCACTTTCCTCATCATGATAAGATTGAAGCGTAGGCACTGTTGCTTCACCATATTGGGTGACTTGCATGATTTGCATACCTGATGCTTCAAGGTGTTGTAAAAATGTGATTTGTGCAGGGGTGAATGTATCAAAACCATCTAAAATGATTGTTGCTGTTTTGATGTTGGGTGTTGTTTTGCATAATGCTGCTAGAAGTTCATGTTGTTGCACGAAGTTTACATTGGCATTTTGTATGCGGCGTTTGACTTCATTCGCCCAGCGCCATAAAGCTCGATGCTCATCCCCGCCTGACGTGAGGCAAGTTGGGTCAATCGCATAATCAGCAATAATCTTCCAAGCATCCATAGCTTGTTTTGCCAAAGCTTTGGGCTGTAATACTGAAGTTGAAGGATCACTTTCGACTACACCACGCCAAAATAATATCTCTTGATGTTGGCTAAGTAATAAACCATCCCCTGTATCAAGCCATTGCTGTTGTAGCCATGTTGACCATGATGCAATAGGGGGGGTGTACCATGCGCTTTTCCCATGTTGGATTTGGATTGCTTCAAACTGTTTGAAGCGAAACCTAGCTAGCCTTTGGTTCACGGTTAACCATTGCGCACCATTCTTTAATTGCGATTCAAGCTGTTGGGAGGTGATGGTCGTAAACAGCTGATTCATTCTTTTGGTACAAGTGTTTGTGAAGGTACAAAGTTACCTTCAGCATCAATGTGGGCAGGAATATAGATTTGCTTTGAGGCTGGTGTGTCATCCATTTGCCAAAGGAGAAACCCTGTGCATAGAAGGCTGATGATAATCCAAGCTGCAATGAACCACCGTGAGGGGCGATGAGATGAGCTGGGGGTAATATCAATGATTTCGGGTTCATTGCTTTTGGCAAACCAGTTGTAGCGAATGCGATACCAAAGCAAACGCAAGAAAAGCATGATTAATGCAGGGCCAAAAAAACCGAGTAGTGTAATCAATAAGAAGCGCATCATGCTTGCAACCGTATTTGAAGTTTGGCGGCATACGCCAGCGGGTCGATTTCCTTACCTTCACGTTGAGACTCATGAACTGTTTCTGCCAAGATTTCTAAAATCATGTGTAATGCATCATGCCGATCTTCTTTTTTTTCTATCATTTGCACTTCCATGAGTTTGGCTGCTTCAATAGGCTGCTTGGTTGCAAGCTGCTCTTCAATCGATAGATGTAAAGACAAGTGAAGGTAGGGGTTCATACCATCATTGACTTGAAAATCACGATCTAAAAAGTCTTCTAAATCATTGAAAAAATGATGGTATTCAGGGTGCATTTTAATGACTCTGGCAATGCGAACTTCCAAAGCATTTAAGGGTAAGTTGGCTTGTGCTTTTTGCCAAGCATCCCAGAATATTTGGCGATGTGCGCGAAGGAGTTTTCGGTCAGGTTGGTTGGGTGTTTGGCTCATTCGATGAAATGTAAATTGCGCGCTTACGTTTGTCGAGTATGTAAAACTTTACCGTTGCACCTGCTTTGGTTTAGGCTTTGCCTATGTTGCAACTGAATACATCCGCAAAGAGAAAGAGCAGACACAGCAAGTCGCATGAATAATTTGAAACCCTTAGATATGGATGAAACATTGCGCCGCTTGCAGTATCGCTTGCAGCGGCAAGGCATGTTGGAGTTGGATGTGTGGTTATCAGGGCTTCATGATGTACTCGCATCAGGTGATAAAGTTATGCTGCAACATGTTGAATGTTTACTCACGCTTGAGGTTCCAGTTCTTCTTGCTATGCAATCAGGTAAACATCCTATTCCTCAGGAGCTTCAGGCATGGTTAAGTTAAGTTTTTTTCTTTTGTTGCTGCCGTTGCTTTCATGCAGTGCTAGTCAACCACAGCTCGTTGGTATGGAGAAGCCTGTGGATGAAGCTTCAGCCTTGCCTATGCTACATATTCAGCCGAAAATATATGACTTGGGTGATATTCAAGAAGGTGAAGCTGCCATTGCCACATTCCTCATTCGTAACAATAGCGGTCAATCCATTGAACTGGTGGATATTCAAGCATCATGTGGTTGCACTGCGGCGGAGCCTGATAGTTATATGATAAGCCCCAGCGGTTTCACGCAATTGAAGGTGGCTATCGATACTTCCGCGAAACAGTTTGATATAAAAAAGAGCGTATATGTTACCGACTCTTTAGGGAATACAGCGAAAGCGATGCTTGTGTTTAATGTGGTCGAGAACCCACATTTGCAATCAGCAGGGAAAATTAAAGGTATTTTTGATGGGCAGTGTGCATCGTGTCATTTTGAACCGTTGGTTAATACTATCGACCCTAAAACGCTTTATGATGTGGGTTGTGCCATGTGTCATGGTGAGCAAGGTGTGGGTGCGTATGCTCCCCGCCTGACCAACTTGCCATCGTTAACATTTTTAAGTCACACTATCGCGCACGGGGTAGGTAGACCACAAATGCCAGGTTTTTCTCATGCTAATGGCGGCCCTTTAACCGATGCACAGATTCAAAGTCTGGCGGAGTGGTTATATCATTTACCCAAAGAAGCAGATGAATCACTGTCTAGTAATCCCCGATAAGCAAGCTACACTGCGCGCAGTATCGATTTGTTGTAAATTGAAGGAGAATACGTATGCCTTGGAATCAAAATCAAGACAATAACCCTTGGGGCAATAAACCCACGGGTTCATCAGGAGGCGGTGGGAATAATAAACAAACACCACCCGACTTGGATAAAGTGATGAAAGACCTTAATGATCGCGTAGGCGGTTTTTTTGGTGGCGGTAAAGGTGGAGGCAATGGTGATTCCCCTGAAATAAGCAAAGGTTTCATGATGACGGCCATTGGTTTGGCTTTTGTGGCATGGCTTGCATCAGGCTTTTATATTGTTGCAGCCGATGAAGAAGCGGTAGTGCTTAGGTTTGGGCAACACCAAGATACACGTAGCCCTGGTTTGAACTGGCACTTGCCTTACCCGATTGAAACCGTTGAAAAAATTCCAACATTATCTGTTCAGCGTTTAACCATTGGTTTCAGAACCTTTGCTGATGGACGCACACGGAAAATGAATCAAGAATCATTGATGTTGACCAAAGATGAAAATATCGTGGATATTGCATTCGTAGTGCAATACAAAATTTCAGATATTGAAAAGTATTTGTTCCAAATTGATGCAACGCAAGCCATTCAAACGGTGAGGGATGCAGCAGAAAGCTCGATTCGTGAGGTGATTGGTAGCACATTGATTGATGATGTGATGACCGATAAAAAAGCCGAAGTTGAGGATCAAACACGTCAAGGCATTCAAAATATTCTTGATACTTATAACGCAGGTATTCGTGTTACCACGGTTACATTGAAAGACGTGCAACCACCTGAGCGCGTGAGTAAAGAGTTTAAAGATGTGGCAAGTGCGCGAGAAGATAAAGAGCGAGCAAAAAATGAAGCTGAAACTTATGCTAACTCGGTGATTCCGAATGCGCGTGGTGAAGCCAAGAAAATGATTCTTGAAGCTGAAGCCTATGCTAAAGAAGTGGAAGATAGAGCGATTGGTGAAGCGGATAGGTTTAACAGCTTGTATCAGGCATACAAAAAAGCACCTGAAGTGACACGTAAACGTTTGTACCTTGAAACCATGGAAGAAGTATTGGCCAATGCTGATAAAGTTATTATTGATAGTGCGGTTGCAAATCAGGTGATGCCATATTTACCCCTGAATCGTGCTGGTAAAGTGGAGGTTAAATAATGAACCCTAAACAATTAATCACAGGTATTATTATTGCTGCAGTATTTATGTTTATAAGTCGCAGTGCATTTGTTGTCGATCAGCGTGATCAAGTACTGGTCATGCAATTTGGTAATATCACTGGCGCACCTATTGTTGAACCTGGCTTGCATTGGAAGCTCCCATGGCAAAACACGGTTATCTTTGATAAACGCCTATTAGCAAGCGATGACCTTCCCAATGAAGTGATTACCAAAGATAAGAAAAAAATTATCGTGGATAGTTTTACACGTTGGAAAATCATCGACCCACTTAAAGTGTTTCAGGTAGCGAAAACGCGTGAACGTGTTGAATCACGGATGCAAGATGTGGTGAGTGCAAAAGTACGTGAAGTGTTGGGTCAACATACGCTGCATGAAATTGTCACAGGTGGTGATGGTGGTGATAAACGCGCCGCACTTATGATTGCTATTCGCGACCTTGCTGGAGCGGATGCTGCTAACTTAGGTATTGAAATTGTTGATGTGCGTATCAAACGTGCTGATTTACCTGAGCAAAACTCCGAATCAGTATTCCGTCGGATGAAAGCTGAACGTCAGCGTATTGCCAAACAATACCGCTCTGAGGGTGAAGAAGCTGCCAAAGAAATTCGCGCAGAAGCGGATAAGCAAAGCAAGTTCTTGCTTGCTGATGCCTACAAGCAATCTGAAATTCTTAAAGGTAATGCGGATGCAAAATCAACCAAGATTTATGCATCATCGTATGAACAAGATCCTAGTTTTTATGCCTTTACACGGTCTTTAGAAGCTTATAAGAAGTCAATGGCTACGCAAAGTCGAGTTGTTTTGTCGCCTAGCTCTGAATTCTTTAGATACTTTGAGACATCTAAATAATAAAATACACCCATGAATGATTTGTGGGTAGCTTTAGGTCTGGTTTTGGTGTTGGAAGGGGTGCTTTATGCACTCTTTCCCCAAGCCATGATGAATATGCTTAAAAAAATACCGCAAATGCCAGTTTCATCGCTTAGGTTTATGGGTTTTTGTTCCATTGCCGTGGGCTGGATGATTGTCTGGTGGATGAAACACTAAAAACACACCAAGGGCTTGAAAAAACTATTCTGCAACACTATCTAAGTTTTACATATATCCAGCTTATACATATCAAGAGGTAAACATGTCGAAAGAAACCATGAATTTCCAAACAGAAGTCAAACAACTTTTAGATTTGATGATTCACTCCCTGTATTCCAATAAAGAAATATTTTTGCGTGAGTTAATTTCCAACGCATCCGATGCTGCCGATAAGCTTCGTTTTGAAGCAACCACGGATGATGCTTTGTTCGAAGGTGATTCTGATTTACATGTGTTTGTAGAATTTGATAAAGATGCCAAAACCATCACTGTGCGTGACAATGGCATTGGCATGAACCATGAAGAAGTGATTGCAAACATTGGTACAATTGCTCGCTCAGGCACCAAAGAGTTTTTTGGTCAGCTTTCAGGGGATGAAGAAAAAGACGCGCATTTGATTGGTCAATTTGGTGTTGGTTTTTACTCATCTTTTCTTGTGGCAGATAAAGTAACACTCACCACGCGTAGAGCAGGCACAACATCTGAACACGGTGTACGTTGGGAATCTGCTGGTGATGGTGAATTTACCATTGAAACTGTTGAAAAAGAGCAGCGTGGCACTGAAATCGTTTTGCATTTGCGCGATGAAGCTGAAGAATACTTAAACGACTGGAAGTTACGCTCTGTTATCAATAAATATGCAGACCATATCCCATTTCCTATTCGCATGTTTAACCCTGCTGAAGAAGGTAAAGAGCCTGAAATTGAAACGGTGAATCAAGCTTCTGCATTGTGGGCTAAGTCTAAGTCTGAGCTGTCTGAAGAAGACTACAACGGTTTTTATAAACATGTTGCCCATGATTTTGAAGACCCTTTGGCGCATGTGCATCAACGCTTGGAAGGTAAGTATGAATATACATTGCTTTTTTATATTCCCAAACGCGCCCCTTTTGATTTGTGGCAAGCAGAAGCCAAGCATGGCGTGAAGCTTTATGTGAAACGTGTGTTTATCATGGATGCGACTGAAGATTTGATGCCGCGTTATTTGCGCTTTGTGCGTGGTGTGATGGATTCATCTGATTTACCTTTGAATGTGTCGCGTGAAATTTTGCAGCAAAGCCCAGCGATGACTGCCATGAAAAAAGGTGCGAGCAAACGTGTGCTTTCATGGCTCAAAGACTTGGCGAATAAAGAAGAAGATAAGTATGCGGAGTTCTATCAAGAGTTTGGTAACTGTTTGAAAGAAGGCATCATTGAAGATGAGAAGAATAAGGAAACCATTGCTGCTTTATTGCGTTTTTCCAGCACGGAAAGTGATGAGCAAACGGTGACCTTAGCGCAATACATTGAACGTATGCAAGAAGGGCAAGATACTATTTATTATATCACAGCTGAAAACTTAGCGTCGGCAAAAAATAGCCCACATTTGGAAGTCTTCCGTAAAAAAGGCATTGAAGTCTTGCTATTGGCTGACCGTATTGATGAGTGGTTGGTTGGTCACTTGGATAAGTTTGATGGTAAAGAGCTTCAGTCGATTGCCAAAGGTGAGCTTGATTTGTCAGGTATTGGTGGTGAAGAAGCTGAAGAAGAAAAGCAGGCTCATGAAGAAGCCGCAAAATCAGCAGCGCCAGCTATTAAGAAGCTGAAAGAGGCTTTGGGTGATAAAGTTAAAGATGTTCGTGTTACCGACCGTCTAACAGCTTCGCCTGCATGTTTAGTTGCTGATGATCTTGATATTTCAGGCAACATGGAACGCATCTTAAAACAAGCTGGGCAAGATGTGCCTGATGCGAAACCCATTCTTGAAATTAATCCTGAACATGATTTGGTCAAACGTTTGGCGAAAATGCGTAATCAGGATAAAATTACTGATTTTTCAGATGTTTTATTTGACCAAGCGATGCTGGCAGAGGGTGCATTGCCCGAAGATCCAGCTGGGTTTGTGCGTAAAATCAACGCACTGCTTATTTCATAGTTGATATAGGTGGCTGCACTTTCTTTTAAAATTATCGCCAAAGATGAGCAAGGTTTTGCTCGTCGAGGTGAAGTGACCTTGCCGCATGGTAAAGTGCAGACACCTGTGTTTATGCCTGTGGGTACGCAAGCTACTGTCAAAAGTTTAACGCCAGCCGACTTAACGGATGATATTGGTGCGGAAATCATTTTGAGCAACACTTACCACCTTATGTTGCGCCCTGGCGCAGATATTGTGGAAAAGATGGGTGGTTTGCATAAGTTTATGGCCTGGGATAGACCGATTCTCACCGACTCAGGTGGTTTTCAGGTGTGGTCTTTGGGTGATTTGCGTAAAATAGAACCTGAAGGTGTACGCTTCCAATCGCATATTGATGGCTCACGTTGGTTTTTGGGTCCTAAAGAAAGCATGGAAATTCAGCGTAAGCTCGGCAGTGATATTGTGATGGCATTTGATGAATGCACACCGTATCCAGCCACTTATGATGAAGCGCGAGAATCTATGGAAATGTCCATGCGTTGGGCGAAAGATTGCCGTGAACACTTGCCAGTGAACGATACCCAAGCTTTGTTTGGTATTGTGCAGGGTGGCATGTATCCCGATTTGCGCCGTGAAAGTTTAAATGCCATTGCTGAGATTGATTTTGAAGGTATTGCCATTGGTGGCTTGTCGGTTGGCGAGCCCAAAGAAGATATGATGGCAATGATGGATGCGTTAGCGCCGCATTTACCTGAAGATAAGCCGCATTATGTGATGGGTGTTGGCACACCCGACGACCTTATTGAGGGCATTGATAGAGGTATTGATATGTTTGATTGCGTCATGCCCAGTCGCAATGCGCGTAACGGCACATTGTTTACAGACCATGGTAAAATAAACATTAAAAACCTTAAGCACCAAACCGATGATGCACCAATTATGGACGGTTGCACATGTTATACATGCAAAAACTTTTCCAGAGCGTATCTTCGCCACCTGTTTATGGCGAAAGAGCTTTTAAGTTCAAGGCTGAACACTTTGCATAATCTGCATTATTATTGCGATTTGATGCAAAGGGCGAGGGATGCTTTGGAAGAAGGTCGTTGGCCAGAGTTTCGTGATGGTTTTTTAAAAACCTACCGCAACGCATAAGTTAAATATAATATTTCAAGTAAGATAAAGGATGAACACATGAATACCTCAACATTACGTCAAACGATTTCTCAAGCTGTACTGGCTTTATCCGTAGCTTTGTTGCCAGCGAATATCGCATTGGCAGAAGGTGGCGATGGTGGCGGTTTTGCCTCATTGATTCCATTGATTCTTATCATGGTTATTTTTTGGGTACTTCTTATTCGCCCTCAGCAAAAACGCATGAAAGAGCATGCTGAAATCATCAAGTCGCTTAAAAAAGGTGATAAAGTGATCACAGGTGGTGGTATTTATGGTCGCATTACCAACGTGAAGGATAATGTAGTGATGATTGAAATTGCAGAAGGAGTCATCATCAAAGCCAAGCAAGATACAGTTGGCGGACTTCAAGAAAGTCCTGCACCACAAGAAAAGAAAGATAAAAAAGAAAAATAACTGACCACTCAATAGGTTAAGGACAAGACCATGCAAAAATATGCACCGTGGAAGTATTGGCTCATTATTACCGTCTTTGTTGGCGCATTGATGGGTGCTGCACCCAATATAACAACTGTTCCAAGTTGGTGGCCAGCATCTTTTAGCCAGCCTTTGAATCTTGGTCTTGACCTAAAAGGTGGTATTCACCTTGTGATTGATGTTGATATTGAAAAAGTTATCGAGCAACAGGTATCTGATAATATCAATACTATTCGCCGTACGCTGCGCGAAGAAAAAATCCGCTATAAGAAGTTGGATAGCAATGCAACGCAAGTCAGTGTGATACTCAAAAAAGCTGAAGATATGAGGCAAGCAAAAAGGCTGCTTGGTCAAGTTGTGTTGGGTTATGACGTTGAGGAAATAGATGAAAACACATTAGTTTTCACTATTGCTGAAAGTGAAACCAAAGAAATTAAATCTTATGCTATTGAGCAAACCATAGAAGTTATTCGTCGCCGTGTGGATGCTTTGGGAACAACAGAGCCTGTGATTATGCGTCAGGGTGAACGCCGTGTTTTGGTGCAAATTCCTGGTTATGAAGACTCTGCTCGCGCCAAGGCAATTATTGGGCAAACGGCACAGTTAGACTTTAAGCTTGTGGATGAGAAAGGTGATTTGGACTCAGCGCTTGCGGGTCGTATTCCCGCAGGGAGTATGATTGCTTACTTTGCTGATGGTCGTCCGATTTTGCTCAAGAAACGGACTGAATTATCAGGTAAAGATGTCACAATGGCACGCATTACGATTGATTCGCAAAGCAATCAACCTGCAGTATCACTCAAGTTTAATAATCAAGGTGGTCGTAAATTTGATCGTTTAACCAAAGAAAATGTGAAAAAACGTTTTGCCATTTTGCTGGAAGGCGTGGTGCAATCAGCGCCTGTGATTCAAGAACGAATTTCAGGTGGAACTGCTCAAATTACAGGGTCATTTACACCTCAAGATGCACAAAATCTTGCGATTGTCCTTCGTGCAGGTGCATTACCTGCGCCCATTAAAGTGGTAGAAGAGCGCAGTATCGGTCCGAGTTTGGGGCAAGATTCGATTGATCAAGGTTTAAACTCCATTATCTATGGTTTCATTGCTGTACTCATCTTTATGGTTGTATATTATCGCTTGTTTGGTTTATTTGCCAATGTCGCTTTAGCATTTAATATCGTACTGATTGCTGCTGCGATGAGCATGATTGGTGCAACACTTACGCTTCCTGGCATTGCAGGTATTGTATTAACCATTGGTATGGCAGTGGATGCCAACGTGTTGATATTTGAGCGAATTCGCGAAGAGCTTCATAATGGAAAAACACCGCTGTCGGCTATTGATGGTGGTTATGATAAAGCATTCTCAACCATTATGGATGCCAATATTACAACCTTGATTGCTGCCATTGTATTATTCCAGTTTGGTTCAGGTCCGATTAAAGGCTTTGCTGTGACATTGAGTGTGGGTATTTTGGCTTCAATGTTTACTGCTATTGTGGTGACACGCGCTATGACTTATTTGGCATATCGCAACAAGAAAAAATTAGAATCTTTGAGCATTTAAGGAACTATTATGCAACTTATTCGTCCTGATATAAACATTAACTTTTTGGAAAAACGTAAAGTAGCATTAACTTTTTCTGCTATCATGATTGTGCTTTCATTGTTATTGATTGTCTTTAAAGGTTTGAACCTGGGTATTGATTTTACGGGTGGAACATTGGTGGAGGTGCGGTTTCATCAGCAAGTTGAAATATCTGATATTCGAGCATCCTTAGAGCCCGAAGGTTATGGCAAGGCGGTGATTCAAGAGTTTGGTTCATCTCAAGAAATTTTGATTCGTGTGCAAAACCGTGAGGATGTTGAATCAGCTGTCATTAGCACAACTATTTTGGATGCACTCACCAATACCTTTGGTGCAGACCAAGTCGAAATGCGTAGGGTCGAATTTGTCGGTCCACAGGTTGGTGAAGAATTGAAAGCTGCAGGTATGTGGGCTGTCATTTATACACTGGGTGGTATTTTACTGTATGTGATGTTCCGCTTTAAATTGCGCTTTGCTTTGGGTGCTGATGCGGCTATTTTACATGATATTATTATTGTGGTCGGCGTATTCTCCTTGTTTGGGTTGGAGTTCTCCTTATCCGTAGTCGCAGCATTGCTTACCGTTTTGGGTTATTCCTTGAATGATACCATTGTGGTATTTGACAGGATTCGTGAAAACTTTATCTCCAATAAAAAACAAAAGCATCCTGAAGATGAAATTATCGTGTGTAACCGCTCCATTAACCAAACTTTAGCCCGTACCTTGATGACATCGGTAACCACGTTGCTGGTTGTATTTTCCTTATATTTCTTGGGTGGGGAAGTGATTCATAACTTTGCATTTGCCTTGCTTGTGGGCATTGCAGTAGGTACATATTCATCTATCTTTATTGCGACTCCTATCATGCTTTCACTTGAAGGTAAGTTTGAAATGAGTGACGAAGAGTTGAAAGAAATGGAAGCAAGACCATAACCATGTTAGGTACTTCTATGCAAAGTGACCTCATACCCGACTTTAACAGTGGGCAACGCTTATTTCATACTTATGGCGATGATTTTTTTCAGTTGGGTGGAGATAGAGTGGAGACCAGCTTGGTGTTCCACCATGGTGTGATTACTTCACCTTGGTTGAGCGGTAATATTGAAACACTTCAAGTTATTAATCTTGCTTGGCTTGAAGAGCATAAACCTGACTTGTTGGTGATAGGGACAGGTCGACGTACAGCGTTTCCAAGCCGTGCCGTGATAGATTACTTGGCATCTTTACATGTGGGTTATGAATGTATGGACTCCTTATCAGCCGCAAGAACATTTAATATTTTGGTGGGTGAAGGGCGTGATGTTTCGGCTGCGATGCTTTTACCTAAGGTGCGATAAATCATGGCTAAATATGAATTGATGATTGAAACACATTTCTCTGCGGCGCATCAATTGCGTGGGTATGCAGGGGATTGTGCTAGGCTTCATGGTCACAACTGGCATGTGCGCTTGTATGTTGAATGTGTAGAGCTTGATGATATTGGCATGGGCATAGATTATAAAGTGATGAAAACTGAGCTTAAAGCAGCATTGAATCCTTGGGATCATTATCATTTGAATGATGTGCCCCCCTTTGATGTTATCAACCCCACAAGTGAGAATGTTGCGGCTGAATTATACAAAGAAATGGCAGGGCGTTTGGATAATGATAGGCTTCACGTTTCACGCATTGAAATATCAGAAACCTGCACGGCTAAAGTGACTTACTGGCCATGATAAAATATATTTTTCCTGTATTGTTTTTCCTTGCAGCTTGCAGCGAATCTATTGAGCCGATTAAGCTTGAAAAGAGCGAGCGCACTGCAAAACCTTATGAGCAAAATGCTATTGATGCCGCAGGTGTTGCTGAAGGAAAAGAGCAAGTTTCTCCCAATGGAAGACCTGCATACTAAAGCTTATTTTCGCCTTCTTTTTCTCGGTGATAAAACTGTGATATTTATGATTTATAATTGTTCCATCTTAAACAACAAAGGTGAAGACTTATGAATAAAATAACATTATTTAGTACTGCGCTACTCACAGGTGCAGTTTTACTACTCACGCTACTCACGCTACTCACGCTACCCATGTTGACCAGCGCCAAAGACAAGATGGCAAATGAATCAGCAATGGAAAATATGCAACCTGACAATATGATGGGTTCAGAAAAAGCTATCTTTGCTGGTGGTTGCTTTTGGTGCATGGAAAAACCATTTGAGAAGCTTGATGGTGTGACATCTGTGGTATCAGGATATAGCACAGGTAAAAGCAGCAGCCCAAGATATCGCAATTATATGTCGGGTGGGCATTTGGAAGTTGTTGGAATCACCTTTGACCCGAAAAAAGTAAGCTACGAAAAGTTGCTTGATGTATTTTGGCATCAAATCAACCCCACCGATGCAGGTGGTCAGTTTGTGGATAGGGGATATGCGTATAGCACGGGTATTTTCTATGTGAATGGAAGTCAGCGCAAACTTGCAGAGCTTTCCAAGGCTGAAATGGAAGACAGCGGTGTGTTTGGTAAACCTATTGTCACCCCCATCAAAGCAGCGCAGACATTTTATGCCGCTGAGGACTATCATCAAGATTATTATAAGAAAAACCCTGTGCGTTATTGGTATTATCGTAAAAGCTCTGGGCGTGACCAGTATTTAGACAGCGTGTGGGGCAAAGCTAAAGGAGAGCATAAAAAAATGACGAATTTAAAAGAAAACTTAACACCTTTACAATATAAAGTGACCCAAGAAGAGGGCACAGAGCCACCATTCAACAATGAATATTGGGACAATAAAGAAGCAGGCATTTATGTGGATATTGTGTCGGGCGAAGCACTGTTTAGCTCAAAAGATAAATTTAAGTCGGGCACAGGCTGGCCAAGCTTTGACCGCCCATTGGCAAAAGAGAATATCATTGAAAAAGTTGACAGTCGTTTATTCAGTACGCGCACCGAAGTTCGCAGCAAAGATTCACACCTTGGGCATGTATTCACTGATGGACCAGGCGAAACCACAGGTCTGCGTTATTGCATCAATTCAGCGGCATTACGTTTTGTTCCAGTCTCAAAACTTGAAGAAGAAGGTTATGGTCAGTTCTTAGCTTCATTTGAGTAATGAATAGACATCTTTCCTAAATAACGTGATTCTCTTATTGGTTATTAACTTGGTATTTAATGAAAAGACATGAAAACATAATGTTTTCAACACTAAACAAGCTTATTATGGTAATATATTGCTTGTGACTTTAGCCCTCATGACAAGAGGATTATTCATAATTTTAGTCATTTACCCTCAAATATACCTTTCATATTGATTTAGGGGTGCGGAATGTCGGATAAATGCAATTGAGAATAAGCCTTAGGGGGGGTAAATCAAGTGTTAATGAAGAGTAAAGGTTAGATCTTCATTCTTAGGGCTTCTAAAATTTCTGTGTCTTGAATAGGAGGGCTGAAGGTTTTGTTACGCTATTTGATAACCTCTATTATGCTTTGCTATAGCTTTACTGTTCAAGCTTGGGCGCAAACTGAATTTGATTATGAACTGGATGCTTATTATTCCAATATGTCTTGGACAAAAGGTTTGAATGACCAACCCATACCCGTGGTGAAAAATCTTAAAGAATTGGATATTTATAAAAATATTCTCAAAGATAGCTTAACCCCTGACTTTGTATTGTTTGAAGCAAGTATAAATCCTTTACCCATTGCGGGTGTTCTCATGAGGCAGCAAAACACTTCATTGTACCCAAATGGTCAAGCCAGTGGTTTTAAAGACAAGTTTCTTGAGTCGGTGACCGCAGGTTTTGAAGAGCCATACGCTTTGTCGTTGTTCGCTGGGCGTGTGCTTAGGTTTGCTCCACCCCAAGGTATGAAAACAGTAGGGGAGAATAAGGGTTACATTGGTTATTTGTTAAGTGTTGGAGCGCACCATATTCAACAAAATATGCTGATAAGAGATAACTGGCTTGAATTGGAATGGAAAATTAAAGGCAAGCGTGAGACGGAGCTACAATATCTAGCTTGGAGCTTTCGTGGTGGGGCAAAGTTTCATAGTCTCCCTGAAATTTCAGATACTTTTAAATTGGGTATTCGCCGAGACCGCATTGATTATCAAAAGGCAGAAGATGATTTTATGCGCGATATTGGCTTTGATTATCAGTTGGATGTTTTGCAGCACACGCTAAAACCAAGCAAACAAACGTTATTGATGGATAAACACTGGCCGCTTCTCCATGGTCAAGTTACCATGACTTTGGGTTTTGGTGTGATTTGGCAAGGTGCAGAGCGATATATGGGAGTGTTAGCGACAACCCAAGATAAATGGACATTCGTTTTTCGTCCAAATGTTAAATTCTAGTGTGAATGTTTGACCTTTAAAGCTTGGCTTATAAAGTCGCAACATCTTAATTGGGGGGTTTTACCTATTTATGCGCGAATTTGAGAAAATTAAACGTCTTCCACCCTATGTGTTTGCACAGGTGAATCAGCTTAAAATGGAGCTGCGCCACGCTGATAAAGATATTATCGACTTTGGCATGGGCAATCCTGACCAAGCCACACCGCAACATATTGTTGACAAGTTGTGTGAAGCAGCCCAAGACGGGCGCAATCATCGCTATTCTGTATCGCGTGGTATTGATGGTTTGCGTAAAGCGGTATGTGGTTGGTACAAGCGCAAGTTTGATGTGGACTTAGACCATGAAACTGAAGCGATTGTGACTATTGGCTCTAAAGAAGGTTTGGCGCATTTGGCTGTGGCGATTACCAGCCCTGGCGATTTGATTTTATCACCCAATCCTGCATATCCAATTCACCCCTATGGTTTTATCATTGCAGGTGCAGATATTCGACATGTGCCTATGGGTGCGGATAGAGACTATTTTGCGGATATTGAAAAGGCAGTCAAAGACTCATGGCCGCGCCCTAAAATTATTATTGTCAATTTTCCGTCTAACCCAACGGCGCAAGTGGTAGACTTGGATTTTTATGTCAAGTTGGTGGACTTCGCCAAAGAAAATGATTTGATTATTATTTCAGACATTGCCTATGCGGAAATCACCTTTGATGATTACCAATGCCCATCCATTATGCAGGTTCCAGGTGCGAAAGAAGTGGCGGTTGAATTTTATTCACTATCGAAAACATACAATATGCCAGGTTGGCGAATTGGGTTTATGGTGGGGAATCGTGAAATCGTGGCAGCACTCGGTAAAATTAAATCTTATTTGGATTATGGCATGTTTCAGCCTTTGCAAATTGCGGCATGTGCCGCCCTCAATGGTCCGCAAGACTGTGTGGATGATATTCGTAATATGTATCAATCCCGCCGTGATGTGTTGATCAATGGCTTACACAATATGGGTTGGATGGCGGAAAGCCCCAAGGCAACCATGTTTGTTTGGGCGGAAATTCCTGATGAGTTCAAAGCTATGGGTTCTATTGAGTTTTCTAAAAAAATGCTCACTGAAGCAGGGGTTGCCGTTAGCCCTGGTATTGGTTTTGGTGAATATGGTGATTCGCATGTTCGTATCGCTTTGATTGAAAATGAACACAGAACACGCCAAGCTTTGCGTGGTATTAAAAGTTTCTTAAATGCAGGAAGTGGAGTTTAATATGACAGAAGTTCGTGTAGGTATTTTAGGTTTGGGTACAGTTGGTTTGGGTGTGGCGAGGATTTTGATAGAGCAACAAGGTTTGATGGCAAAACGTTTGGGCAAGACACTCAAACTGGTTGCCGCAGCAGATAGAGATTTGAACCGTGATTTCGGTTTGGACTTGTCGGGTGTGACGTTGTATGACGATGCAGCAGACTTGGTGAAAGCTGACGATGTGGATTTGGTGGTAGAATTGATTGGCGGCTATGAACCTGCACGCACATTTGTCGCTACTGCGATTGAGCATGGTAAACATGTGGTGACTGCTAACAAAGCATTGGTTGCCAAACATGGTGAAGAACTTTTCAAGCTTGCCGCCGAGAAAAATGTAGCCCTTGGTTTTGAAGCAGCAGTGGCAGGTGGTATACCTTGCCTTAAAGCTCTGAGAGAAGGTGTGGCTGCGAACAATATTGAATCTGTGTATGCTATTTTGAACGGCACATGTAACTTTATCCTGACCAAAATGGAAAATGAAGGTGCTGATTATGCGGATGTGCTTAAAGAGGCGCAAGAACTTGGTTACGCTGAAGCAGACCCAACATTTGATGTGGAAGGTATTGATACGGCGCATAAGTTGTCCATTCTAGCTGCGATGGCGTATGGCTCTGAAATTAAATTTGATGAAGTTTATACTGAAGGCATTAGCAAGATAGGTGCGGCGGATATTGAAGCTGTACATGAGCTTGGCTACCGTATTAAATTATTGGGTATTGCTAAACCTCACCATGGTCAAGTTGAAATGCGTGTCCATCCAACACTTGTACCTTTATCTTCACAAATTGCCCAAGTGTCCGATTCATACAATGCTGTGATGCTGTCTGGCGACTTTGTGGAACATACCGTTTATATCGGGCGAGGTGCTGGTGAGCGACCAACAGCATCGGCTGTGGTGGCTGATATTATGGATATTGCGCGTGTATTCCCTGATGGTGTTGCATATTTGGCACCTGTTATGGGATACATGGCGGATGAGCGGAAACCACTGGAAACATTGCCTATGGCAGATGTGCAAAGTGAGTATTACCTAAGGATTATGGCGCAAGATAAACCTGGTGTTATCGCTCGGGTTACCTCCATTCTTGCTGATCACCAAATCAGCTTGGAAGGCATGCAGCAAAAAGAACATGATACGGGTGAGGTTGTGCCTGTCATTATGCTGACGTATGAGACCACAGAAGGCAATTTACAAGCAGCGATGAGCCGTATTACGGCATTAACAGCCGTTGAAGATGAAGTGCTTATCTTGCGTAAGGAATCGTTTAATACGTGACTTTTGTCTTTTGAATCTTTTTTAACGGGTTGGTATGTGATGAAAGTCATTTTTAATGTTGAAGAGAAGGGGAGGCTTTTGCAGGTGACAAGCCTCGTGAAGCAGTCTACGCTTGGGTTTATATTAATATTTTTTAAGGAGTTTTTATGAAATTAGTTCGTCCACTTATGATAGCATCAACATTGTTGATAGCAGGTCAAGTCAATGCAGCGTCTCTTGACATTAACCCCACAGGTTTTGCACAATCTCAGTTTGATGGATTGTCTAAAGATTTAGGGGCGGCAACTTGGATGACACCAAGTAACTCTGCGGAACCACATTCTGCAGGTTTTATTCCCATTGGTGTGCAAATTGCCATTGAAGGCACGGGCGTAAGTATTGACCCTAACGCTTCTCACTGGGCAGCGCTTCCAGGTGTGAGCGGTTTAAATTCGGTTCTGCCCGTGCCGCGCCTTCGTGTTTCGGCAGGTATCCCATTTGGTTTGGATGTGGGTTACATGGTTTCGCAAATTCCCAGTTCAAATATATCCATGACTGGTTTTGAAGGGCGTATGGCATTTGGTAACTATATTCCTATTCCTATGTTGGAAGCCAATATTCGTATACATAGCAGCTCACTTACAGGTATTCCTGACATGGAAATTACAAGTCAAGGCTTTGCAGCCATGATTGGCGCGAACCTTCCTTTCGTGAAGCCTTATGTGGAATTTGGTCAAACCACCATTACTTCTACACCATCGGGTCTTTTGGCAAGTGCAGGGGTGACTGAATATTCAAAAGATGAAACAACGATGGTCGTTGGTGTTAAAGTTCAGTTGGCAGTTTTTATTCTTAATGCTGAACAAGCAACAGTTGGTGATAAAGATATAACCAGTATTAAACTTGGTTTTGAATTTTAAGGTTTAATACTTTCTAAACACATTCTAACCCACCAAGGAAAATGCTTGGTGGGTTTTTTTGTTTAGGTGTGAAAAAATATGATAACAGAACATGAAATGAATCCAGAGCAGTGGCTTGTCGAACATGGTGATATACTTTATCGCTTTGCTATGCAACGCGCTCAGAATAGCGAACTTGCGGCAGATTTAGTGCAAGAAACATTGCTTTCGGCGTGGAGAAGTAGACACTCATTTGCAGGCAATTCCACGGTACGTACTTGGCTTGTTGGTATTCTTAAGCATAAGTGGATTGACTACCTGCGTAAAGAAATTCGCACACGCAAGCAAGCGGAACTTGCTGATGGTGATCCAACAGCATGGTTTGATACGCACAGTGGCAAGTGGAATGAACAGCCCGCTTCATGGCATGAAGATCCTGCATCCTTATGTCAAAATAATCAGTTTATGACTGTGCTTAAAGGTTGTACAAATAACCTTTCTGCGAAACAGAAACTTGTTTTTGAGATGCGAGAGTTGCAAGGTTTAGATTCAGATGAAATTTGTAAGGCTTGTGATATTTCTCCGACCAACCTACATGTGTTGTTGCACAGAGCGCGTTTAGGCTTACGAAGCTGTCTGGATAAACATTGGTTTGGAGGTCAGAAATAAATGAAACATGCATGTGAAAAAATATCACATTTAGCCTCTGAACAACTGGATCGTAAGCTGAGTATGTCGGAACGTTTTTCTATGCTACTACACTTTCTCATGTGTGCTGCTTGCAGGCATCATAGTCAAAATATATTGAAGCTTCACCGAGCTTTGTTATTACAACGTCAGCAAAACACGGATGATTTACAACTACCCGATGAAAAAAGAAAAAATATTCAAGAATCCTTACAAAAACACATTAAATAACTGATGTTACACGAAAGTGACAGGTTTTTGATGTTTCGCAGTGGATTAATTTTAGAACTATGATGCCGACGCTCTAAAAAAAAGTTGGCTGAAAAAAGATGATGCTTTAGGGTTACCCCATGAATATTTGCCCTTCATTGATTGTGTTTTTAGGTTTTGGCGGAGTGTCATATGTCTGATCAACAGGCATCACCTATGGATAATGATATGATTGTGGCAGATCATGATGCGCCTAGGTTTCCGATTCGTTTACGCTGGACAATTTTTGTTGGTTTGACTGTGGCTGCATCCGTATTTTTGTTAACCAGTATTGTTTTGGACATGGAACGTGATGCGTGGCTGAAAAGCCAAGAAATGCAAGCTGAAATACAAGTGCAACGACTGGGTGACGAGCTTAAAATCCCGATGTTGGCAGGTAGCACAGCAGAAGTAGATTTTATTATTCAAAACTTTAGCAAGAGTATTCCTAATGTAACAGCGGTTTACTTCCAAGATCAAACGGGCAAAAAGTGGTCTATTGGCGCAACGGGAAATATTAAAGATATTATTGCACACACAACACTTCCAGATACCACGCTACATTTATCCACTCAAGAACTCTGGTTTGCCAAGAAGGTTATGTATTCGGGATCTGATGTTGCTGTTGTGGCTGTACAATACTCAGAAGATGCGTGGGAATCATTAGCTATCGCATTGATGCAAAGGATGTTTTTTGCTGCTTTGTTTGTCATTGTTGTGGCGAGTGTTTTGGTTTATTGGCTGGCGGGTCGTATGAGTAAACCATTGGAAGAGATGGCGGAAGCAGCCCAGTTTGTTGCTGATGGTCATTATGATCACCGTTTGAATATTCGAGGTAATGATGAGTTTACCGATGCCGCAACACAGTTCAACCTCATGGTGAGTGAACTCCAACATAAAAAAGAAATGCGTGAGGTGTTAGGTAGGTATCTTAATCCTGAATTGGTATCGGATGTGTTTGATGGCCAGCGGTCCAGCGCATTGGTCAACCGAAAGCAGGAAGTGACTATTTTATTTGCAGATATGGTCAATTTTACCTCATTTTCAGAGTCAACCAAGACCGAAGAAGTTGTGGAAGTATTAAACCAGTACTTTGAAGTTTTTCATAGTATTATTACCTATTATGGTGGGCATGTTGATAAATATATTGGTGATGCTGTGATGGCAGTTTTTAACCATCCTAAAGAAGATGAACAACATGCTCACAATGCTGTGCTGGCAGGTATCGCTATGACGATAGCATGTAAAAAACTGGCTATCCAACGACAAGATGGGGAAGTTGTATCGTTTCGTGTTGGGTTAAACTGTGGTGATGTCATTGTGGGGAATATTGGGGCAGCGGAACGCTTGGAATATACGGTGATTGGCGATGCCGTTAATGTGGCTTCGCGAATGGGTGGCTTAGGTAAGCCAAATGAAGTCGTACTGCCTAGGGTTTCATTTATTGCAGCGGGCAAAGGGTTTATCTTTGAAGATATGGGGGAGATTGAAGTGAAGGGAGTAAGCCATCCATTACAATGCGGTACGGTGAGTATTGATGATGAAACATTGAAGGATGATATTGGTTTGGCGATTGCTAGAGCATTTGATATGACCTTACCTACAAGTGCGCGTGAAATGATGGGTGATATTTAATGATCTATCGTTTTCTGACAGCCATGTGCCTGCTTTTGGTTCTTTCTTCATGTGCAGGAAAAAGCGGTAATGATTTACGTGTGTCCTTGGGGTTCAAGAGTGCTTTTGAAACTGCACAAACTGAGTTTCATCAAGGGCTAATTATGGAGTCACGGTCTCGAATTTTAAGTATTGACTCATCGGATGAAGATTACAAACAAGCGCAAACATTTCTTAAAAAAGAAATTGAACCTGCGCGTTTAAAGCTGTTGCGTTATTATGCTAGGAAAGGAAAATCGCAAGAGAGAAAGCGAGAGTGGGCAAAAGCTGAGGAGGCTTACCGCATGGCGGTCGAGTTATCACAGCAGCCTAAAGCACTTTTAAAATACAAAAAAAATATGAACTTGAAAGTACGACAATTGCGCTTTGACACATTATACGCGCAACTAAAAAAAGAAGATACGGCATGGTTAAAGTGGAAAAAAGCATACATACCACCCAAAGGTTTATTGATGGGTGATGAGGCCTTTCGGCTTGCAAGTGAAGATATGAATCAAAAAATGAAGTTGCATGAGAAAAAAAGATGGGCTTTGGCTGGTATTTATGAGCAAAAAGATAGACCTGAGCTTGCTTGGTTATATGCAGACTCATATTTGAGGTTGATGCCAAACCATAAAAAGGCGCAAGACCTTAAAAATGCAATGACAACAGCGGTTCCAAAAGGGTTTAAGCTGCTGAAAAGAAAAGTGAAAAAGAGCAAGAAGAAGTTGAGAAGCGCCAAAGTTTCAAAAAAGGTTGTTAACATTCCAGTTGTTTATGTTGTGGATGTAGAGTCTTTGATGAAAAAGGGTGAATGGCTTGAAGCAAGGGAAAAAGCACTTCAATTGCGTCAGCAAGGTCATGCTCAAGCGGATAAACTTCTGGTAGATATTGATACAAATATTTTAGTCGTTGCAGAAAAATACTACCAAAATGGTAACTTAGCTTTTCGTACTGAAAAAATAGGTGATGCAGTTAAATTTTGGCAACAGGCTGTTGACTTCAACCCCAATGAACAAACCTATGTGGATAGCTTGCGTAGAGGTCAACAAATTCAAGAGCGTTTGAATGCGTTGAAAACAGAGGATAAAAAATAATATGCGTGATTCAATTGTAATGCCACGCCGTAAAACGCGGAAAATTATGGTGGGTGATGTGCCCGTGGGTGGTGATGCACCAATTGCCGTACAATCTATGACCAATACGTTAACGACAGATATTGATGCCACAGTGGCTCAAATTCATGGTTTAGAAGAGGCAGGTGCAGATATTGTGCGTGTCTCTGTACCCGATGCTGAATCTGCTGCAGCGATGCCTGAAATTTTGGCGCAAACCAACCTGCCGATTATCGCAGACATTCATTTCAGCTACAAAATGGCTTTATTATCCCTTGATGCAGGTGTGCATGGTCTCCGCTTAAATCCTGGGAATATTGGAAGCCGTGATAGGGTGGAGCGTGTGGTTAAAGCCGCGCAAGAGCGTGGTGTTTCCATTCGTATTGGAGTGAATGCTGGCTCATTGGAAAAAGAAGTGAACGAAAAATATGGTGAACCATGCGCAGATGCTATGGTGGAGTCGGCGTTGGGGCACATTCGTATCCTTGAAGACATGGACTTTCACGAAATCAAAGTGTCCCTTAAAGCGAGTAATATTCCTATGACCGTGGCGGCATATCGTAAATTGGCTGATAAAGTTGACTATCCCTTCCATTTGGGTATCACCGAATCGGGGAGTTTATTTGGTGGTACGGTCAAGTCATCGGTAGGGCTTGGTCTTATTTTGGCAGATGGCATTGGTGACACCATTCGTGTCTCGTTGGCAGCAGAACCCAAAGAAGAAATAAAAGTTGGTTTTGAAATCTTAAAAAGTCTTGGTCTTCGTCATCGTGGGGTCAACCTGATTGCTTGTCCATCATGCGCTAGGCAGAAGTTTAATGTGATTGAGACAGTACAAGAATTGGAAAGACGTTTGGCACATATCCAAGAAAGTGTGGATGTAGCCGTCATTGGATGTGTGGTCAACGGACCGGGTGAAGCCAAAGAAGTGGACTTGGGCATCACAGGTGGTTATCCCGTACATACGTTTTACCATGATGGTGAGAAGTTTGGCAAAGTGCGTTCCAACACCATGATTGATAGCTTGGTGGAAGAAGTTGAAAAACGTGCAGCTGTGATTCGCGCTGCAAAAGAAGCGGGGGAGAAATACAATGCTTAAATATATGATGGTGGGTTTGATGCTTGTTGGTTTGGCGGGTTGCACCCAAGAGACGCAAAACAAGATTGGTCGCTCGATTCAAAATTGGACAGGTGTGAATGGTGTGTTGGAAGTCTATGCAGGTAATAAACTGGTCAAACGCTTCCTTGAAATTGATAAATTAAGCACGGCTGTGTCCACGAGTGATGACACCCCGCGCCCATACCGCTTTGGTTACGGTGTTTTGGATGAGAATTTGAATATGGTGGCAGACCGTAATGAAAAGAAAGTTTATTTTGAGTTTTCAGATTATTCTACGTCTTACATTTTTTATACTTATCCGAAGTAACGACTAAGCTGTATGGTGGTAACAAAGTCTAGCGTTAGTTTTTTTATTGCATTGAAGCCTCATTAGTTCGACCTTCGATTATCGTTTTAAATGATGTTACGCGATTGGTCTGGAATCCGTCATTTCTGAATCACACTAGGTAGAAGGGGAAGGTGTTGCGCGGAAAGTTGGTTTTTTCTAAAAGGTCATGGTGGATTGAAACCTCCCATCATGTGTTTCTGTTAATTTGGTAGCCTAAAGAGATAGCTTGGTTTATGAATAAATCAATATTACCTATGCCCCATTGGTCACATATAGCAATGGTAGTGCCATCATTTAACACCAAAAGTTCATCAGGTTTGACATAGTGTCTTTTCAAATCTTTATGAGCATATTTTTGTTGAATAAACGTTATTTTATTAAATACACCAATAGAGCCTTGAAGATGCTTTGGAAATAACTCAGAAAGTTTTTCAAGGCTAGGATTATTATCATTAATATAAGATTTTATTATAGCATGCACTAAACGCCCCTTACCATATGTATTATGATTAAAGGTATACTTTGTTATATCCTTTTTTCCCTTTTTATTCAATGACTTGAGAGGTTTGTTACCAACGATATTTTTATTTTCATAGTGTCCCAGTAGTCTTTCAATAACCTGTGCAGGCGTTTCAAATACTTTGGCATGATTGCCTAACCTTATGTATAGATCTTGCGGAATTTCTATAATCTGACTCATATGTTCCTCATTTAAATTTACATTTTAGTATATTAGTGCGGTAAAATGTAAAAGTAAATAGTGATCACCGAGTTACTATTTTTTCTAAAATGTAAGTTGGGATATTTATTGGTGTTGAATCAAGGGTAGTGAGCTTTACCATTTGAAACTTGCCGATGGGGAGGTGGGTTAAAAAAGATCCGACATTCCGTACCCCTAAGTCAATATTAACGTTCTACCTAAATCTTGCCGAAGGTATTTCCAGAAACCTGATGTTTTGTAAGGTGGATGATTGAAAAAAAAAGCATTGAGCAATACCTTCGCCAAAATTGATAGGGTAGCCACTTTGTCATAGTATAATTTTTTTCTAAAAAACAAATAACCAAACAAAAGAAGCTACCCATGAATGAAATAATGCGCATCCTATCGCCAATAAGCAATACTTTGGATTCAAAAACATTCAAACAGCTTAAAGTAATCACCGAGGCAGCACTCTCTATGACGGGACGAATGACGATGCTGGGTTTATCTCGCTGGTCAGGTGATGGTGGAAGTTATCGAACGGTTCAACGCTTTTTTGGTCTACTGAATATAGCATGGATGAAGATGAATTGGCTTTTATGCCGCTCTTTTCTGCAAGATAAAGACGATGTTATTTTACTTGCGGGTGATGAAGTCACCGTTACTAAAAGCGGCAAGAAAACGCATGGTCTGGACTATTTTTTTCTTCCATTCAAGGGCAAGTTGTGCCAGGGCTGTGCTTCCTATGCATTAGCCTGATTAGTGTAAAACGCCGTAAATCTTTTCCATTGCAGATGCACCAGTTAATCAAAAAAGAGCTGACAGGCTGCTCAAAGTATCGCGAAATAAGCACCGAAAAAGAAATTTCTAAAAGCGATGAAAAAACAGTGAAAAAACAGTGAAAAAACGAGGTCGCCCCAAAGGAATAAAAAACTTTAATCGCCGTGATGTTGAGTTATCACCCTATATGACTGTTTTACAAGAGAAAATAAGGGAAGTTAAATCACTTATTTCTGATTCATGTGTGCCAAAGTATTTTCTTTTTGATGGCGAGTTAGGCAATAATTTTGCCTTGCAGATGGTGAGGCAGGTCAACTTGCACCTGATTTGTAAACTACGTTATAATTCGCAGCTTTATTTGCCTTGGCAGGGTGAATATTCAGGACGTGGGCGTAAACGGATTTATGGTGAACGGTTACTGCCGCAAAAAATATCTAATGAATATCGCGTGCATGAAACGTGTGAGGATGGTGTACTTACTTACATTGAGCGGGTATCTTTTTTTAAGAAAATGATTTAAAATTGATGTCGGATGATGTTTGTTCTCATCATATTGAATAAAAATAGCCTTTTGTGACCGAATCATTTAGCCATTTAATGAAAATTACGGTATCGATTTTCAACTTTTTGCTTAAGTTGGTTGTAGATTGAAAATCGTAGGATAATCAGAATCGTGATGTATACCCTTATCTCATTGATTTATAAGGATAAAATAACCAAGAAAACGATAAAACATACCCACTCAATGTAAGTACTTACAGAATACTTTCAAATTGAGGCACGGCACAAAAAGTTTCCAGATGCATTGAATGTTGTCATTATAAGAAAAATGTCAGTGAGCAGCGGGAAAACAGCTCATGTTATTTTGTTTAGCTCTGATCTTGCATTGGGATGGGATAAAGTCGTTGATTATTATCGTTTGCGCTTCCAAATTGAATTCAATTTCCGTGATGCTAAACAATATTGGGGACTGGAAGATTTCATGGTTGTAAAAGATGCCAAAGTTCGAAATAGCGCATGTTTTTCAATGTTTATGGTTAATATGGCATATGCATTAATCGCTCATAATGACGGAAAAGTCGGCAGAAGTATGCACGATGTGAAGGTGTGGTTTCTGGCGCGCAAGCAGGTACAAGAAACATTAAAATTATGTGGGGAAAATGCCGAACGTATTTTTATTAACGAACTGATTGATAAAATTTCAATGAAATTCATGGTTAATACGAGCTGAATGGGCGCTATTTTGGCGAAGGTATTGATTGAGGTATGATAGGAAGTGGGTCTCAAGGTGAAGGTGTAAGTCTGAGAAATTATCCTAGGGTGTTAGACTCGAATGATAAACGCCATGCTGTATGCGTGCCCCGTATCCTTGGATATTTTTCAGGTTACGTTTCTACCTTGAGTCGCACAGTGGTGATATTTCATTCACTTCTATGCGGGAGCGGCGGGAGTTAGACATTGAGGGTTCTGAAATCCATTCATTGCGTAACATAAGTTAAGGTGTGTTTTATTATTCAAAATATTGTCAAATAATAACAAGGATTGTATTGTGTGTCGCTGAGACAGTGAGACAGTGAGACAGTGAGACAGTGAGACAGTGAGACAGTGAGACAGTGAGACAGTGAGACAGTGAGACAGTGAGACAGTGAGACAGTGAGACAGTGAGACAGTGAGACAGTGAGACAGTGAGACAGTGAGACAGTGAGACAGTGAGACAGTGAGACAGTGAGACAGTGAGACAGTGAGACAGTGAGACAGTGAGACAGTGAGAGACAGTGAGACAGTGAGACAGTGAGACAGTGAGACAGTGAGACAGTGAGACAGTGAGACAGTGAGACAGTGAGACAGTGAGACAGTGAGACACAGTGAGACAGTGAGACAGTGAGACAGTGAGACAGTGAGACAGTGAGACAGTGAGACAGTGAGAGACAGTGAGACAGTGAGACAGTGAGACAGTGAGACAGTGAGACAGTGAGACAGTGAGACAGTGAGACAGTGAGACAGTGAGACAGTGAGACAGTGAGACAGTGAGACAGTGAGACAGTGAGACAGTGAGACAGTGAGACAGTGAGACAGTGAGACAGTGAGACAGGGGTGAAATGATGGATAGACGTAGCGATGAATTTAAAAAAGAAGTAATCAAGAAATTACTGCCGCCCAATGCAACTCCAGTACCGCAGTTGCATCAGGAAACAGGTGTTGCAAAAAGCACGCTTTACAAGTGGAAAGCTAGTTATGAAAGCAGCACAGCACCCCAAGTTGAACCTGATATGGAGGACAATTCTATAACAGGTTTCTCACCTTATAGAGAACAAAGTATGAAACCTCAGGTTGAACCTGATACAAAAAAATCAAGGAGTGGTGCAGAAAAACTTCGTATTGTTATTGAAACATCATCGATGAATACAGCGGAGTTGTTAACCTACTGCCGAGATAAAGGTCTTCAAGCACATCAAATATTAGCTTGGAAAGAAGCCGCAATTTTAGGTAATGGGCTTCAGGAGCAATTGGATTCGATGCAGCAAAAGGTTCAAGGCTTGGAGAGTGAGTTGTTGCGTAAAGATAAAGCCCTAGCCGAAATCGCGGCATTACTGGTGCTGCAAGAAAAAGAAGATGTAGGATAATAATTTTTTTGGATATATGAGCATCGCAATCCCACTGTTTAGAGTTACGCTAGCCTAAGCCCTGCAAGCCCTTTGGTAGAATCTGAATAAGGATGAGTTAGTTGCAAAACTCTAGGCAAAATCGCATACTTAACCCGTATTTTCCACATGGTTAAATTGTTTTAGTTTTGAGCCTCCTGAATTCGTATCATAAGTGCAATCGTATGTAATCACTATTCTTATCACTTGAATTCAGGGGTTTTAAATAGCGGTAATTCAACTCGGATGAAGAGTTTTGCAATGACCTAGGATGGTTTTGTTTTTATCACTTTTAAGACATGTGAACTCTGTTAGCTTCGCGGCATGAAAAATAATGTTGTGTATAAAAAAAGTTTGTATTGCCAATGGTTTGAAGCAGTTTGAAATCAAAGATATCTTTGAACTGGGTGGTTTAACACTAAGCAGTAGTGCTATCAAAGCCTTGTCGGCAGGTGCCAAGAATAAAAACTATATCAAAATGAGCGATGAGCAGCTTGATTCATTCATGAATGGGCTGATTGTTTACTGGCGTGGTGAAAAAGAGGCTGAAGGTGCTGTGCCGCAAGGTTTGGAAAACCTGATTATGAATGCTGATGCAGGCACACTGACCGAGCTTGAAAGCTTGGTTGCAGAAGCTCAAATGGCACTGAATCATTCTGAATCATAAGTGTGATGACAGATCAGATGCAAGCAGCAACGCAGGTTACTCATCTATCTCAAATTGGGCTTGCCTATGATTTGGCAAAACGCGCCAAAAAAAGTTCGCGATTGCATGTTTGGATTTGCCCTGATGTGCGTTCGTATCGTATTTTAGCCGAAGAATTATCCTTTTTCCTTCAAGATAAACCTGAATTGTTGTGGCGCTTTCCCGCTTGGGAAGTGTTGCCGTATGATAGGGTCAGTCCGCATCATGGTATTGTAGGGGAGCGTTTTGCGACACTTGGGCGATTGCTGCATAATCCAAAACCGCAAGGTATTTTGCTCACCTCATTACCCGCATGGCTGCATAGGATTGCACCGCCGCATGTGGTGGCTGCACATGTATGGCAGTTAAAAATTGGGCAACATTTGGATATCAGTAAGCTCACCATGCAACTTGCAGAGTCGGGGATGCAAGCATCCGAACGCGTCTTGGTGCAGGGTGAGTTTGCGGCAAGAGGTGGGCTGTTAGACATTTGGCCCGCGACCGAAGATAAACCACTGCGTATTGATTTGTTTGGTGATGAGATTGAATCTATTCGTTACTTTGACCCTGAAACACAACGCTCTGGTGAGCATTTAGATGGATTTACATCTGTGCCTGTACGCGAAGTGATTTTGGATGAGCAAGGCATCAACACATTCACTGCCGCATTTCGCGCACGATTTCCGCAACATCGCACGCATCCCATGTTGGCATCGGTGCAAAAAGGGAGAATGTATCCTGGCATTGAGGCCTTATTGCCGCTGGCGTATGAGCATACAGCGCGATTAGCGGATTATTTGTCTAAGACTGCGCAAATTTACAGTGTGGATGATTTGGAAGGCAAACGCGAAGGTTTTGCCGAGCAAGTGCGCGGTCAATATGAAATGGTGCGCATGAATGGTGAGCCATCCATTTCACCGCAAGAGTTATACGGCTTAGACACCACAACCCAAGTACAACACATGGCAACTGAAGCGCATATTCAAGCTGCACCTCAGCTTATTCGCTGGCAACATTCGCCTAAACCTGTGGTTGCAATGTTGGATTGGTTGCAGCACAAGTTAGCGGATGATTGGAAGTTGATGCTGGTGGCGCATAGCATGGGGCAACAAGCGCGCATGTTGGATCTGTGCTCACCGTTATCGAAACATATCTATGAAGTTCATGGTTTGCATGATTGGTTGAATAAAAAAGTGGTTACATCTTTGGGTTTCTTAGAAGCAGGGTTTGTGCTTGAAGATGAGAAAAAGATTGTGCTTACAGGGCAAGAACTGCTTGGGCAACGCTTGCCGCGCCGCCGCAAAAGTGCAGTTACTATTCGCGCTGATTTATTCAGTTCATTACAAGAGTTGAAAGCTGATGACCCCGTGGTGCATGAAGACCACGGCGTGGGTCGCTACAAAGGCTTGGTTGCCATGGAAGACGATGGTATTGAATCCGACTTTTTGCATATCGAATATGCTGGCGGGACAAGTATTTATCTGCCTGTGGAAGAGTTGGACAGACTGCATCGCTATACGGGTGATGATAACCCGTCTCTGAACAAGCTTGGCTCGGATAAATGGAAGAAAATGCGTGAGCGGGTCAAAAAGGATTTGCTCGTCACGGCACATGAGCTGATTGATATTGATGCGGCACGGCAACAAGCCCAACGCACACCCATCCATATCTCTGACTTTCAAGAAGATTACGACACCTTTTGCGATCGATTTCCCTTTGAAGAAACAGATGAACAACTGCAAGCTATTGATGCTGTGCTTGATGATTTAAGCAAGCCTTCCCCTATGGATAGAGTGATTTGCGGTGATGTGGGTTTTGGTAAAACAGAAGTGGCGATGCGGGCAGCCTTTGCTGTGGCACGTTCGGGCAAACAGGTGACTGTGCTTGCCCCCACCACTGTGCTTGCCACACAACATGCGGCAGCATTTAGTGATAGATTTTCAGGCTTGGGTTTGAAAATTTCGCTGTTGTCGCGCTTACAAGGTAAAAAAGAAAGTGATGCCATTATTGATGGATTAAAGAGCGGTGATATTCGTGTGGTTGTTGGTACGCATAGGTTGTTATCCTGCCAATCTGACTTTGCCGATTTGGGCATGGTGATTGTAGATGAAGAGCAACGCTTTGGTGTGAAGCATAAAGAGCAACTGAAGAAGATTCATGCCACCGTAGCATTGCTTACACTCACCGCCACACCTATCCCACGCACCTTGCACCAAACCCTTTCAGGCTTGCGCTCAGTCTCCATTATCAGCACACCACCAGCTGAACGCGAACCGATCCGCACCATGGTTTGTCAGTATGATGTGCATTTGGTCAACGAGGCTATCAGGCGTGAGTTATATCGCGGTGGGCAGGTGTATTATCTGCACAATCATGTGAAAAGTATCAACCGTATTGCTGATCGATTGCGCGAGGATATTCCTGAGGCGCAGGTGGGTATTGCGCATGGGAAGATGTCGGCAACGGAACTTGATAAACAGATGATGGATTTTTATGAAGGGCGATTGCATGTGCTGGTTTGCACCACGATTGTGGAATCAGGTTTGGATGTTGCCAATGCCAACACATTGTTGGTAGAGCGCGCAGATATGCTGGGGTTATCGCAATTGCACCAAATCCGTGGGCGAGTAGGGCGCTCGCATCGTCAAGCTTATGCCTATTTATTTACACCCGACCAAAGAGCCATGACACCCGATGCCAGAGATAGGCTGCAAGCCATTGCCGAACATTCGGAGCTTGGCGCAGGATTTATGATTGCGCGACAAGACATGGAGATTCGTGGGGCGGGTAACTTGCTTGGCTCAGAGCAAAGCGGGCGCATGGATGCGGTGGGTCTGGACTTATACCTGGATATGTTGTCCAAAGCTGTGGCTGAAGCCAAAGGCAAACCAATTTTAGCGCATGATGCTGTGGGTGTGGAAATGCATGTAAATGCGATTCTTCCACCTGATTATGTGCCGCAGATTGGTGAACGCCTTGCGCTTTACCGCCGTATTGCGCGGGTGGAAAGTGATGCGCAGGTGTCGATGTTGTTTGAAGAGTTGACCGATAGGTTTGGCAAACTTCCTGATGAAGCTTTGTTTTGCCTTGAAAATGCACGGATTCGTTGGCGCGCACAGGTTTTGCGTTTGAAAGCTGTGGATGCGCTGCCCAGTGGTGTGCGTTTTACCTTCACTGAGCATTCACCCATTGAACCCATGACCATGATGAAAAAAGTGCAGCAAGAGCCGAGCCGATTCCGCTTAACACCTGATGGGCAACTGACTTTACTCACTCAAGCCGAAAACCGTGCGCGCCTGCAAGAAACCGCTGATTTCTTGGATGAACTGCTTTCTTAGGAATGCATGAGTTGCGAGCATTAAGTATATTTGTTTTGCTACTGCTTAGTTTTCAAGCTGATGCAGTTGAAATTGAAAATATAAACATCCCTGATACCGCAACAGTGAGCCAACAATTATTGGTGCTTAATGGAGCAGGGGGTTAGGACTAAGTTTTTCTTTGATATTTATATTGGTGCATTGTATTTGCCAAGTAAAACCCAATCGGCAATGAAAGCTATGAGCAGCAAAGGTAATAAGCGGGTGTTGATGCGCTTTTTGTATGCTGAAGTATCTAAAGAAAGGTTGATTCAAGGTTGGATTGCAGGCTTTGAACGGATGAGTAAAGACAGGCGCGTATTACTGCAAGCACGAATCAACCAATTCAATCGTTTTTTTCAAGATATGAAAAAAGGTGATTCGGTTATTTATGACTTTTTAGATAACTGTACAACGGTTGTCACCATCAATGCGAAAATTGTAGGAAGCATTGAGGGGGTAGACTTTCAACAGGCTTTGCTTGCTATTTGGTTGGGTAATAATCCCGCTGATTCTGATTTAAAAGCAATGATGCTTGGTGGTACAAAGTAAAAAATTCCGCCAATCATTTTAATTTTGAACAACTGGCGAAGATGATTCTTTAAAAATTTTAGGTTGGAAGTGAGGCTTTAGCCTCGCATTGATAAAACAGATGAGGTAATTCCGACATTCCGCACCCTTTATTTTTATTTTTGGTATTTAATGAAAAGACATGAAAACATAATATAGACATCTTTCCTAAATAAACCCATATCTCATATTGACTAAAGCCGCCACGACCCGCCAATTTAAGCCATAGTTTTTGTGTTTCCCCCGATATACCTCTTTGACTATTCTGAATATTTTACAAAATCGGTTAATGTTTTCAATGAGAATACGCTTCTTTGATAAGGATTTATTGAAGCTCTTACCTTCCTTTGAACGCTCAACTCCTTTCTGTTTTTTTATCGGTGTCATGGAGTTCTCATGATATTTTTTAAGCCCTTGATAGCCTGAATCAGCTAAGAGTTTAGAATTTGGGTGAATAGGAAGGCGACTTTCTTTAAATACGCTGAAGTCATGCTTTTTCCCTTTTGCACAAACAACCGATAAAACCTTTCCTGTTATAGCGCAAGCTATGATTTGAGCTTTAATCGTATGGCTTTTTTTCTTGCCTGAGTAATATTGTTTTTGATGTTTTACAGGACGCTCTATGGGTTGTTCTGATACATCTACAATCAATGTTTCCTTTTATTATCAATAAGATCTAGTCGACTAGGAAGTTTTTCAACGTTAGCTATGATCCTCAGATAACGGCTATATACCTTGTGACAGTAGGACTCTTGTATTCCAAAATATTGCCAAGAACTTGAAAGGTTGGATAGTGGCGAATATAGTAAAGTGCTAACAAGATACAATCTTGCAATGATACTCTAGAACTTTTCAGACCGCGCCTTTTCAGAGGGTTAAGCTTCTTTTCATTTTCAATATGTTGCTTTATTTTATCATATAAATCTGAAAAGTTTTTTTGCGTTATTCCTGTCATACGCAAAAATTTTTGAGGCTTACAGTGGATGATTTCTTTGTAGGGTTTCATGATGCATACATCATACACAGACCGTGTATCTGAGGTAGGGTTAATAACCAATAAGAGAATCACGTTATTTAGGAAAGATGTCTAATGTTTTCAACGCTAAACAAGCTTATTATGGTAATACATTGCTTGTGACTTTAGCCCTCATGACAAGAGGGTTATTCATAATTTTAGTCATTTACCCTCAAATATACCTTTCATGAGAGGTGGCACAGTTTAGCGAAACAGCCTCATTTTCTGGTTTTTAAGGCGAATGATTCCACTGCATTAATGGCATGTTGTAGGTCATGGTTCATCTTTAATTTCCTTGTTGGTTTGTGTCGTTGATGACTTACATTACCAGCAGGGAGTTTTTTTCAGGTTTTAAATAGCGGTATTTCAACTCGGATGTAAGAACTTTACCAAAAATAAAGCCGAAAACTTGCGCTTAACTTTTTTAAGGCGAGGCTAAAGTCTCACTTCCAACCTTGTGTGCAGGTCTTAAGCAAGACTTTTTGAGTAAGCTCTATCTAACCATGTTGCGATAAAAAGCGTTCTGCATCAAGGGCTGCTTTACAGCCTTCACCTGCAGAGGTAATCGCTTGGCGATACACAGGGTCTGCCACATCACCAGCAGCAAACACACCAGCCACAGATGTTGCCGTGCTTTTATCTTGGGTTGTTAAATAACCTGTATCATCCATATCGAGTTGACCTTTGACGAAACCCGTGTTTGGTGTGTGTCCAATAGCAATGAATACACCATGTACACTTAATTCTTTGGTGCTATCATCTTTGACAGAGTGAAGGCGAACACCTGTCACACCAGTATCATCACCTAAAACTTCACCCAATACATGATTCCACTCAATATTCACATTATCTAGGCTTATGAGTTTATCTTGCATGATTTTTTCAGCGCGTAATTCATCGCGGCGATGAACCAGTGTCACAGTTTTGCAGATATTGGCGAGATAAATCGCTTCTTCCACTGCTGTGTCACCACCACCAACGACAATCACATCTTGGTTACGATAAAAGAAACCATCGCATGTCGCACATGCAGACACACCTTTACCATTAAATTTTTCTTCCGATTCCAAACCAAGATACATCGCGGATGCACCCGTGGCTAAAATTAAAGCATCGCAAGTATATTCACCATCATCACCACTAAGTTTAAATGGGCGAGAAGATAAATCAGAGCTGTTGATATGATCCCAAATCATTTCTGTGCCAAACCTTTCGGCTTGAGCTTTGAAATCTTCCATCATTTCAGGGCCTTGCACACCATCTTTGTAACCAGGGTAGTTATCTACGTCAGTGGTTGTCGTAAGCTGCCCACCCGGTTGAATACCTTGGATAATCACAGGTTTAAGGTTGGCGCGTGCCGCATAAATCGCCGCCGTATAACCCGCAGGGCCAGAGCCTAAAATAATTAATGGATGATGTTGGACTTCGCTCATGTTGGACTTCCTTAAATTTAAATTTGTTTTAACTGCTTCAAAATTATATTTCGCCAAAGCTTATAGTAAGATAACACGCTTTCAATATGCTTTGTTTATGTCTTGTTTAAAATCACTTCAGCAGCCTTTAGGCCGTCCACAGCGGCACTGACAATGCCTCCTGCATAACCAGCGCCTTCGCCCACTGGATATAAGCCTTGAATCGATACCGATTGCATGGATTTATCGCGAGTAATACGCACAGGTGAACTGGTGCGTGATTCAATTGCAAGCATATTGGCATGGTCGGATATAAAGCCATTCATTTTTCTGTCGAACGCTTGTATACCTTGGCTTAAAGGCTTGCTTAACCATGCTGGCAATACCTCTCGAATGTCCGCTGCTTCCACTGAAGGTTTGAAGCGAGAGTTTGCCAGTGTGCCACTGGGTGTATTGTTGATGAAATCAGTGATGCGCATGGCAGGTGCGGCATAGGGTTGTGAGGTGGACTTAAATGTTTTTTCTTCCAGCTCGCGCTGCAAACGTATGCCGCACAATGGGTCATCGCCCAAGCCGTGTTTCGCAATATCTTTCGGAGTGACTTGCACCACGATACCTGAATTGGCAAAAGGGCTTGAGCGTTTGGCATTGCTCATGCCGTTGACTGCCATTTTATTCGGTTCGGTAGGCGAGGGTAGTATCAACCCACCAGGGCACATACAAAAGCTGAAGACGCCGCGTTTCCCCATACCTCCGGTTCCCATAGACTTATCATTCACCTGATGGGTTAAGCTGTATTCAGCCGCGTGTAGTTTAGGATGTTTGGCACTTTCTCCAAATTGACATGAATCCACCCAGTCTTGTTCATGTTCGGTGCGCACACCCACAGCAAAGTCTTTGGCTTCGAGTTTGATACCGATAGATTGCATATGTTCAAAGGTGTCCCGCGCTGAATGTCCAATGGCTAAGACCACGGATGATGCTTCAATCTCTTCGCCATCCGCAATGCGAACACCTACCATTGCCCCTTCATGGGTGAGCAGGGCTTCCACTTTGCTTTCAAAGCGATAGTCCACGCCTTGTTCAATTAAATAATGGCGCATGGCTTTGATAATGCGCACAAGTCTATCCGTACCCAAATGTGGATGTGCATCGACTAAAATATTAGGTTTTGCACCAAAACGAACAAATTCCGCGAGCACCCAACGCACAAAAGGGTGTTTGATGCGCGTATAAAGCTTACCATCAGTGTATGTACCCGCACCACCTTCACCAAAACATACATTGCTTTCAGGGTTTAACTCGCCACGACTTCGTAAGCGCCCAATATCTTTTAACCGTGTTTCCACAGGTTTGCCGCGCTCCAATAAGGTGACTTGTTTGCCTGCTTCAATCAGCGCAAGAGCAGCAAACAATCCCGCAGGTCCAGCGCCGACCACAATCACATGCTCTGCCTTGTCGCCTTGATGTTGCGCTTTGGCTTGCAATGTTTCAGGCTTTTCTATGTGTAAGCGAGAGGTCACATCTTTTTGAATCTGCGGGTGTGCTTTACTGGGTTGTTGCGGCACTTCACATTCAATGCTACACACAAAATGCACATCACTGCGTTTGCGCGCATCAATGGCTTTGCGTACGATATTCCATGATTGAAGTGCTTCGGCTTTGATGCCCAAGGCATCACAAATGCGCTGGGTTATATATGTATCGTGTTCATCCAAACCGATATTAAAATTGTTGAGGCGAATTAACATGGATAGGTACTCGTGATTAATCTTTTTCCCAAAGATAACAGGAAAAGCGTTTGGGTTGAAGTTACGGTTTTAAGATTGTTCCATTTAAAATTGTACAAGCACATCACGAATTTACATATAATAAGCATAGAGGGGCTGATAAAACTTTGAAATGTTAGAAAGTCGATCATGTGATATATCCTTTGTAATTAAGGACTTGAATGCTATAGTTTTAATCATGTCTGAAATGATTGGTTTGGCAAGCTTAAAGTAATTCTGTTTATCTTTTTTATGGTTTGTGGGGGTAAGGTGTTAATATGGGCAACATGTGTAATTGTATTCATTTAGAGAAACAGATATTACTTGAAGACTCACGGTTTATTTTTCTGAATAAACCTGCGGGTTTGGCGGTTCACGGCGTGATTCTCGATGATTTAGGAGTTGAAAGCTTGGGTGTGATTGAACAATTACGCAAAAGTAGGCCCAGTGCGCCGTATTTGGAGCTTGCCCACCGTTTGGATAAAGCGACTTCGGGTGTGTTGGTGATTGCCAAGCGCAAAAGCGCATTAAGATCCTTTCAAAAGCAGCAAGAGAGTCGGGGCGTGGATAAACATTATGCCGCATTGGTTAAAGGTTTGTGGCAGGGCAGGCATAAGAAGGTGGATGCGCCACTTTTGAAAAAGGTGGATGTAGCGGGCAAGTGGACTGTGATGCTGGATAAAATCAAAGGGAAGCGTGCCGTGTCTTATTTTTCACCCGTGCAGTTGCTGGATGATAGTTCGCTATTAAATATTAAAATCATCACAGGTCGGACCCATCAAATCAGGGTTCACGCGGCATCCATTGGTTTTCCGATTGTTGGCGATGATAAGTATGGCAATGTTGCATTTAATCAAAAGAAGAAAGCGAACCGCCTCATGCTTCATGCTCAATCCATCAAGTTTTCACTACCTGATGGGATAGGTTATGATGTTCAAGCTAAGTGTGACTTTATAGTTTAACACTTATTTGATAAACAAACTTTTTTTACGAATAGCCTCTTTGAATAAATATCATGAATTAGCTAAAGTTCGAAATTACGCACCTTTTTTCGCTTGAAATAAGGGTGTATTGCAGGGTAAATGACTAAAATTATGAATAACCCTCTTGTCATGAGGGTAAAAGTCACAAGCAAGATATTACCACAATTAGCTTGCTTAGCGTTGAAAACATTATGTTTTCATGTCTTTTCATTAAATGCCAAAAATCAAAATCAGGGTAGGGATATGGGCGATCATCATAATATTTAAAGTCGCATGTATATTTATTATGACAAATGTAAAAATATTATTTATGTAAAAATATAATCACAAGTGCTAAAAAGGTAATGTTTTCATCACCAAAGTTGACTTTTCTTTCTATCTTGGGAATATCATTATATGAGTGAGGTATAAAGCGTATGAAGAAGCATTTGGTAGCTTATGTAAACAATACATTTGTACCGTTAAACAAAGCATATATACACATTGAAGATCGTGGCTTTCAATTTGCTGATGGGGTATATGAAGTTGTGGCTTGCTTTGGTGGCGCATACTTGGATTTGATGCCACACTTACAACGGCTGGAAAAATCGTGTATAGCCATTGCTATAGGTTTACCAAAATCACTTAATGAGTTACAAAACTTAGTAGAAAAAGCATATCAAGAAAATCCTTTTGAAGATGCTATGATTTATATTCAGATTACTAGGGGTGTCTCGCCACGAGCGCATGTAGTGGATAAACCCATGACACCAACATTGGTGATTACAGTGCGTGAGCTTCCCAAACCTTCCGAAGAAAAGTTGAAGCAAGGAACCAAAGCTATCACCATGCAGGATATTCGCTGGAAACATTGTGAAATTAAATCAATTGCTTTATTAGCTAACGTGATGGGAAAACAAGAATCCTTAAAGCAACATGTGGATGAAGCATTTTGGCTGGATCAGCAAGGGCATGTTCTTGAAGGGTGCGCAACGAATGTGCTTGCTGTGATTGGTGGTGTGTTAGTCACGCACCCGCTTGATCATCAAGTGTTGGGGGGGATTACACGTACTATGGCACTTCAAGTCGCCAAAGGTGCAGGTGTTGATATTGAAGAACGACCTTGGAAGTTGGATGAAATTGGTCTCACGGAATGTATGATGAGCAGCACAACCAACGCAGTGCTTCCTGTATGTATGGTTGATAAGAAAGAAGTGGGTGATGGCAAGCCTGGTGAAATAAGTTTAAGGATTAGGAATATGATTTTAAGAAATATTAAGGCATTGCGTAAGCGTGGATAATTTAAAAAATATTCAAGCTGTTTTACTGGATTTAGATGGCACATTGATTGATGCTTTTACACCTATTATTCGAGCCATGCAGCAAACACTAAAAACTTTTAACTTGCCAATAATGAGTGATGCAGAGATTCGTAGACATACAGGTCGTGGCGACTGTTCGATGACAGCTTTGTTTGGTGATGCTAAAGAAGAGGCGACCAGCTTTTTTATTCAAGCGCATGATCAAAATTACTTGCAAGAAATTAAATCCATGTTGGGTGCTGAAATATTTTTAGATTACTTGAAATGCAAAAATATACCGATGGCAGTGGTTACCAGCAAAGGGCAGTATCGCGCTGAAGCACAATTGAAAAAGTTAGGTTGGATGCATTATTTTGACAGCATTATCGGAAAAATAGATGGTAGAGAATCCAAGCCTAATCCCGAACCGTTGTTGTTGGCATGTTCTGAACTGGGTGTTGATATTAAACATGTTATCATGATAGGTGATGGTGAAGCAGATATGAAAGCAGCACAAAGAGCAGGGTGTTTTGCCATTGGTTTAACCCATTCATTTTCTCAAGTAGAACTTGAAGAAAATGGTGCAAATATATGTTTTAAAGACTTAAATGAGGTATACTCATGGTTGAAGTAAAAGATGAACTTATTCGATTCCTCTTACCTGGTGCAAAAGCACGAGGGGCAGTGATACGTGGTCAACATATTATAGAAAAGGCAACTCATATTCATGGACTTGAAGGAAAACCTATGGATATTTTCGGGCAAGTATTGTTGGCATCTATTATTTTATTGAGTGTAAGTAAGGGTGGTGTTCGTCAAGTCTTACAACTTGATGCAACCGATGAACAAGCACCTATTAAGCGCATGCAGGCTGAGTGTCGCAATGGGCAGGTTCGTGGTTATGTGCAGTGGCAAGCTGAAGCAGTTCAAGTGGATTCAGGTCAAGGTGTAGCTGCTTGGTTAGGTAAAGAAATGTTATTGTCCACAGTACGGGACTTGGGTTTTGGGCAGCCGTATGTGTCTACAATTCAACATGATTCGGATTGGCTTTCTGAGCATATTATGCACTACCTTGCACAATCTGTGCAAGTTGAGGCAGATGTGGTGCTACATGGTGATGTAGCGCTAATGATTGAAGCCATGCCTGGTTGCGATGATAGTGATTGGTTTTTAGCTGTGGAAGCAATGGCAAAAATTAGTAATCAAACATTAGAAGAACACAGTATCGATAGTATCCTGAAAGAATTTGATGATTTGGGTTGTCAAATTGTGGGTAGGGATACATATATATATGCGTGTTCATGTTCGGATGAAAGTATGCGGAAAGTGCTTGATGCGATGGCAAAAGAAGATTTGTTAGACTTGGCAGATGATACAGGCAAAGTCACGCTCTCATGTCAATATTGTAAGCGTGTGAGTCAGGTGAATGCAACCTAGCATCTGTCGGGTTTCACTTAAATTTAAATAAACGGAGAAGAAGGTAATTCATGAGACTGAGTGCTAAATTTAGAGAGCAGTATATTCAACATGAAATGCGTACACATGGGCGTAAAAATGGTTTTGTTACCACGGGGCAAGAAGCGCGTTTATTGAAATGGTTGCCAATTGTAGGTTTACCAAAAGATAAAACATTAACCATGTCTAAGGTGCCTAAAAATAGTCCTATTGTGCTTGAAATTGGTTTTGGTAATGGAGATTTCCTTGTACACTTAGCAGAAAATCATCCTGATTGGACACTGGTGGGTGTTGAAATATATTTACCAGGTGTGGCAAAAGCAGTAGGGCGTTTGGAAGATGCATCTTTTATTGAGCGTACGCGTATTACCCAGCTTCCAGCCCAATATGTATTGGAACATCAAATTGAGGCAGAGCAATTGGATGGCGTTTTTATCAACCATCCTGACCCTTGGCCCAAGGCGAGACACCATAAACGACGCATTATTCAAAAAGATTTCGCAGAATTACTTGTATCACGCTTAAAACAGGGTGGTTTTATCAAGCTTGCTAGTGATGTTTCTGACTTGGCTGAATGGATGCGTGTGATATTGGACAGTACGAAGGGTTTAACCAATATCGCTGGTCAAGATGGTTACATTGAACGTGATGCGGATAGGGTATTAACCAAGTTTGAAGAGAGAGGGTTAAAAGCAGGGCGAAAAAGCCAGTTCCTACATTATGTAAAAGATTAGGTAACCTTCATGACAAGCTGAAT
>JAUZSH010000038.1 GCA_030949605.1 Ghiorsea sp. | reverse complement strand
CTGATTATTGGTAGCAAAATGCCATCTAGCTTGCTCAGACAAGCCTTACACTTTTGACCAACTGAGCCAGCCTTATCTAATTTTCTTAACTTAAGCTTAATTTTAAGCCTTGCTATCACCCTCGATAGGTACGCATTATAGACATTATAGACCGCTACACCATGCACCTTGTTAACTTGTTTGGTCGGCAAAATATGGATGAATGAGGTTGACAGCGTATCCATACGCTTTCACCTTTGGCATCGAACAACAACTAGTTTCAAAAAATAAAGGGGGGTCGTCATGTCTGGGATTGGCTTGCAGCAAAGCATCTTGATGGGCAAAAACAATAATCTTTCCGCCTCACTTAGAGAGCACAAGAATGCAATTGATGGATGGGAGCATTACTGCAAAAAGCTAGAGTTTAAGCTTGAGAGAGAGAAAAGTTTACACGCTTGCGAGATGCGGAAAACAGGGCATCTCACTAAAGCGGTGGGCAATACAGAATCAGCTCTTGAGAAAACAGAATCAGCTCTTAAGCATACAGAATCAGCTCTTAAGCATACAGAATCAGCTCTTAAGCATACAGAATCAGCTCTTGATAAAACAGAATCAGCCGCTTTAAGCTACAAGAGTGCTGGCGAGACTTTAAAGAAAGCCTTGGATATATCTGAAAACGAATCAGAAGCTTTGCGAAAGTTAGGGATGAAGGTTGAGAAAGACTATCATAGGACACTGAGAAGTCAGATTGAGGCGCTTGATATGCTTTCAGTGGTGAAGTCCAAGCAGGTTGATTACCACAAGCATGTTAATACTGTCGCGGCAGATGTGGTTGCATCAAACACCCAAGCCGAGCGTTCACGAGCACAGGTCAAAGTTTTATCTGGTTTCGATAAGTTGTGCAGGGATATGTTGCATAACGGGTTTAATCTTGTGCGGATTCAAGCCAAAAATGCCCAAGACCTTAAGGATTCATTCATGTGGGTGGAAGACCCTGAAATGCATAACATTGTTGAGAACAGAAAGAATAAGATTATTAATGAATTTGGTGCGTCACTTGGAACAATGAGGGAACTAGGAACAATAGGATTTGGTCCATCAAGGCAGGGCGATGTATTTAACCCGAACTCACCATTTAACTTTGGGAACACAAGGGCGAGACACAGTGTAGAAAGCAAGCCGGAAGATTTACAGCATATCATGTTGTTATCTATTGCTTGGGGTGAGTACATGAGCTTCACACAGTCGGGAGAGTCGATTGGGTATGCTTCACAAGTACATACACTTCAGCAACAAAAGAAAGCAGGGATGGCTGCTTTGCAGGATGCCTTAACATCAGCTCAACCTTGCTTATCAACCGCCCAAGATAAGGCAGTAAAGCTAGCAACATTAGACAGTAAATTAGAGCACCTTCATCAAGCATTTCAAAGCTTATTGCAAGATGCTAAACCCTTTATTCAAGCTCGCTTAAAAGATTTGAAAGCACATGTTAAATTTGAAAGTGAGCAAGATATTCATGCGGAACGTGAGTTTCATGTGACTCCTGAATCGTTGCCGCCTGTTCATCTGGATATTCAGGTTGATGGTGAAAGGGAGACTGTGACGCTGATGAACCTATCGCCAACAGAGTATGAAGTCATGTTTGATGCAATGGGTATCAATGATATTGAAGGTGCCTTAAACAGCTTTTACACGGACTCTCCGAATAAAAAGAATGCGACACCTCTGTTGAAAAATGGAGAATCTGTGGAAGTTGATGATTCCACACGCCCGTTCCTGAAGGCTGTGATGCGATTTGATAATGAAGGGATAACCATGCTTCGGAGTGGTTGGCTGTCGGCTCAAAGAGCCGCTATGGGCATTGATAACGATGAGGAAGAAACGGAACGAGACATGAACTTGTAAAATAAGTTGTGCTAGCTATCACATCCATCAAGCAACAAACCAACATTATCAGTCAAATTAAGGCTTACTCAAAAAGTGGTTTACCTGCACTTGATATTCAAAAGAGCCTGTTTTCCACTTTGGAAGTGAGGCTTCAGCCTCGACTTCTGTAAACAGGCACAAAGTTTTCGCAAGTGGTTCTTTAGTCAAATTTGCAGTTTAAGGAGGCATCAATGATGCGTTATACTTTCGGATGGCTTGTTTTCTTTTGTCTTTTTACATCACAAGCAGAAGCTGCAAGCCTTGCCAACACATGGCACACCAGCACAGGTGTAGTGCAAGCATTACATGTGGGTGAGCGCAATAATCTATATTATAGCGCTGATACACCCACTCTTAACCAATTAAGTGCAAACCAAAGCCTCTCAACTTGGGTAAGCTCTACCCAGCTTGCAGCCTTCAGCCAAGCCTCAGGCATCACAACAGATAGTTTGGGCAATATTTATTTTACAGATTCCGCAGCCAATGCCCTTTATTTCATTGATATTACTACGGGCAATATCAAGTTGGTTACCAACCTACTCAATCAACCCGCAGGCATCGCCATCACAATGGCAGGCGATATTGTGGTTGCCAATATGGGAACCAATCAAGTGTTATTGGTCAATCCCAATGGAAATAGCAGTATCATTGCAGGTAATGGGGGTGCAGGTTATACAGGCGACTCTGGTTTAGCAGTCGATGCGCAGTTGAACTTGCCTTCAGGCATTGCTATTGATGGCTCTGCTATTTATGTATCCGAATTAGGCAACCATACTGTTCGTAGGTTTACCATCGGTGGTAGTATTCAAACCATGGTTGGCACTGGCATCGCATCTTTTGTTGGTGATAATGGTTCAGCAACCCTTGCCACGCTTAACCAACCCACAGACATCGCGCTAGACCCCGCAGGCAACTTGCTGATTGCAGACACCGCTAATCACAGAATCCGCCGCATGAATAGCATCGACCATATCATCACTACCATTGCAGGCACAGGAAGCAGTATCGCCAACACAACAACAGTCACTGCAAGCCCTGCACTTTCAACCAACTTACCCAGCCCTACTGCCATTGCGACAGATAGCTTAGGCAATATATATGTGAACTCAGGACAACAAATTATTCAGCTTACCGCCGATAGTAATGCTGTGAATGTTGCCAGCCAACAAGCCAGCTGCATTAGCTCACCTTTAGCTTCATTTTCATGGCTTAGCCTTGGCTTGATGGGGTTGTTTCTTTATAGATTAAAACCATATTCTGACATATAAACACACCGCTTATGCAAGTGAACTATCGCCATTGCACCATATGCTGCACTCACCAAAGCAACCGCAGCATAAAGCGAAAGAAATAATAGAAACATAGGTTCTGAAGCATCAATCGACATCAAAATGATGGATGAAATCAGCCAAATTTGTAAAGCTGATTGCCATACCACCCTTCGCTCTATTTTCATCATATCAAGCAAGTCTGACATGTACATAAACGACTTAAATCCTTCGTTGCCTCCTTGCAGCTTGTCTAAACTTAGCTTGGGCATTTGCCTATCCAAATATGCTTCTCCAAGCTTAGTGCCACGTCTAAAAACATACTGAGTAAAAGCCAACAATAATAGAGGCAACAAGAGCAACATCATCCATGTTTCTAACATGTAACCTTGCACATAGAGTGAAAAGGTTAAAACGACCATCATCAATGATGTTCCCCAATAAACCCCCTGTTTTTCTTTGAAAACAAATGCTCACCTGTTGCTTTATATTGTTCAATATAATACCCATTGATCAGCTTATCTACCTCATTTAAATCCTTGTTATGATCCATTTATCACCTATTCATTGCTTATTTTTCTGTGTCTTAATTTCTTGAGGTATTATATTTTCCGCATTACTTCCAAACAAAGCTTAAGGTCTACGTAAAGCTTTACTTAATCAAAGGTGTCCAACCTCAATCGCCCTCGGAATTGGCGCATCTGATATGTCAGCCATGGAATAACCTCAATCGCTGTTGCACTTTGCCCAACATCAGTGCTTAAGCCAAATGGTAACTCACAGACAAACGATGCGTACCCCCAGCTTCAAGTGTTACTGTATTGTCCGCAGCGTTACCACTTTCCACACAGACCATGTTTAAATACGCATCATCTGCACCCAAATCACCCATTGCTTTGCATTTATCCAGCCACGGATTCCACACAATACTTGATTGGCTGCCTTGTTTGTTGATATGAATACTACGATTCAACACTTTATCTTGAATCACCACATTACTACTTTGATTGATATAAATTCTATCGACTTCTTGCTTAAAAAACACCGCGCCTTGCTGGGTTTTACGCTGATACGCTTCAAGTTTATCAACGTATTCGCAGCTATCTAAACCTTGAACTTTGATTTGCCGCACATCTTGAACATTGAAATAAGTGTGCAGTGCTTCGCTCAGTTGGATGGATGCATTGCTTTGGTTGGTTGTGGTCAGTTCAATGTTTAAGGTGCGACCAAATATCACTTTGATTACAACAGGTGTATCATACTTCCATTGCTCCGTTTGCGTGTCTAACAAACGCATCACCACTTCGATTCCACCTCCTGCCAATTCAGAAGTGCTAACCAATTCCCAATCGGCTGTGCGGGCAAAGCCATGCGCTGCAAACGTAGATTCCGTGGCATGCTCACCAAACCACGGCCAACAAATCGGAATACCACCACGAATAGACTTACCCTTCTCAAGCTTGGCATCAGGTGACAACCACAACACGGGCGCTTCACCTTTGGGCTGCCAAGTCATCACATGTGCGCCTTGCAACGCCATACTTGCCGAGCAAAGTTCGGTGTTGATGTCCAAAATCAACAAGCCATGCTCCGATTCTCGAATTTGAATCGGTGTATCGGCAACACATTGTTGTAACATTTGTTTGGTTTGTGGCATGGCTTGCTCCTTATGTTGATCTTACTCACTGATGTTACGCAGTCAGGCTAAAACCCGTCATTCCCGCGTAAGTGGGAGCGACTAACACCCCAGGGTGCTTTCTCAGGCTTACGCCCTCACTTCCTTCAAATATGATCTTGGATAAAGGATGAAATAAAGTAGTAACTGTGGTCATAACCATCTTGATAACGAATCGTCACATCTTGCCCCGCCGCATCACATGCCTGCTGAAAATCATCGGTTAACAATTGCGTTTTAAAAAAGTCATCGGCTAAACCTTGGTCGATTAAAATGCTTGCCGAATGTTGATGCCCTGCTTTGATTAATTCGGTTGCATCCCATGCCTTCCACTGAGTTTTATCATCACCCAAATAACCCTTAAATGCCTTTTGACCCCAAGGGCATTGCGTGGGGTGAACAATGGGTGAAAATGCAGAAATACGCTTGTATTTATCGGCGTTTTTTAGCCCAATCACCAAGGCACCATGCCCACCCATGGAATGCCCACAAATTGAAATTTGTTTGGCATCCACCGCAAAATCATTCAACACAATATGATAGATTTCTTCATTGATATAGTCATACATATTGTAGTGGTCGCGATAAGCTTCTGTTTGCGCCGTGAGGTAAAACCCTGCACCCGAACCAAAATCCCAATCATCATGCTCATGCGGTAAATCCAAACCGCGTGGTGACGTGTCGGGGCAAATCACCATGATATTTTTCTCAGCCAAATGAGGGATTGCACCCGCTTTGGTGATAAAGTTTTCTTCATTACACGTTAAACCCGACAACCAAATCAGACAACCATCTGCGGGTTTGTCTTCATGCGGCAAAAAAACCGAGAATTTCATGGTTGTTTGGGTCACTTGTGAGTCATGCTCATAAAAATGAACAGACCCATCAAAACATTTGTGTGATTTTATGCGTTTTATCATCTACTTAACCTTAAAAATCAATCACGGTGCGAATGCTTTTGCCTTCGTGCATGTAGTCAAAAGCTTTGTTGATGTCTTCAAGAGGCATATTGAAAGTGACCAAGTCATCCAAATTGATGTCGCCCGACATATATTTATCCACATACCCTGGCAATTCCGTTCTACCTTTCACACCACCAAATGCGCTGCCGCGCCACACGCGACCTGTTACCAACTGGAATGGACGTGTCGAAATTTCAGCACCTGACGCAGCCACACCAATCACCACCGATTCGCCCCAACCTTTATGGCAACATTCAAGGGCAGTACGCATCAAATCTGTGTTACCCACGCATTCAAATGAATAATCCACGCCACCATTGGTTAAGTTTACAATATAATCTTGCAATGAACCTTCAACATCTTTGGGATTGATGAAATCTGTTGCGCCAAACTTCTTCGCCATATCAAATTTATCTTCGTTTAAATCAATGGCGATAATGCGCCCTGCATTTGCCATTTTTGCGCCTTGAATACATGACAATCCAATGCCGCCCAAACCAAACACGGCAACCGTTGCACCTTCTTCAACCTTCGCTGTATTCAGCACCGCACCAATGCCTGTGGTGACACCGCAGCCAAGCAAGCATACTTTGCCAAGGTCAGCTTCTGGGTTAATTTTTGCCAAGGAAATTTCAGCAATCACAGCATATTCAGCAAATGTTGATGTGCCCATATAATGAAAAATAGGTTTGCCATCTTTGGATAAGCGCGATGTGCCATCAGGCATCAAACCTTTGCCTTGGGTTTCTCGAACCCGTTGGCATAAGTTTGTTTTTCCAGATGTGCAATATTCGCATTCGCCACATTCAGGGATGTATAAAGGAATCACATGGTCGCCTTTTTTTAGCGTGGTCACACCTTCGCCAACTTCTTCAACAATACCGCCGCCTTCATGCCCCAACACCACGGGAAATATGCCTTCTGCATCTTCGCCAGAAAGTGTGAATGCATCCGTATGACAAACACCTGTTGCAATCATTTTGACCAACACTTCGCCTTTTTTAGGGGCTTCTAGGTCAATTTCTTCAATGGAAAGGGGTTGGTTGGCTGCCCAAGCTACTGCTGCTTTAATCTTCATGTTTACTCCTCAGTTTATGCTTATAAATTGTGCTTATATATCAATGGCTTATTTCTTGGCACAACGTAACTTCTACGCGCTTTTGTCGCAACACTTCATTGGTTGGCATACTTTGGGAAGTGCTAAACACAAAGGTCATGCAGTGCTTAACACACTGCATGACCTTCAACTGGTTTTGATGTTTTACTTAAAAGCGGTCTAAGTTCATCACTTTTGTCCATGCTTGGATAAAATCACGGACAAACTTTTCTTTGGAATCATCAAAGGCATAAACCTCAGCCACTGCTCTTAATTCAGAGTTGGAACCGAAAATCAAATCAACTGATGTGGCGCTCCACTTGAGTTGACCTGTTTTTCTATCATAACCTTCATAGATACCTTCCATGTTGTCTGATTTCTTCCATGTTGTTGCCATATCAAGCAAGTTGACAAAAAAGTCATTACTTAATGTGGCTGGTTTGTTGGTAAACACACCATACTTTGAAGCATCCGCATTAGCATCAAGCACACGCATACCACCCACCAACACCGTCATTTCAGGCACGGTTAAGTTTAACAAGCTTGCTTTATCCACCAACATTTCCACAGGTGCGCGATAGCTAGACACATCATAATAATTGCGGAAGCCATCGGCAGTTGGCTCAAGCACAGCAAATGATTTCACATCCGTTTGCGCTTGTGTTGCATCAGCGCGACCTGGTGTGAATGGCACTTGCATAATCACACCTGCATCCTTAGCAGCTTTTTCAATCGCCGCTGCACCGCCAAGTACAATTAAGTCTGCCATGGATATTTTGCTACTATGAAAGAACGAACCTTTAAAGTCTTGTTGAATACCTTTCAAAACTTTAAGCACTTTCGCCAATTCTTGAGGGTTGTTCACTGCCCAATCTTTCTGTGGGGCAAGGCTAAGGCGCGCACCATTAGCACCACCACGCATATCGCTGCTGCGGAAACTGGCTGCCGATGCCCAAGCTGTGCGTACAAGCTCTGGCACGGTTAAACCTGATTCAAGAATCGTTTGTTTAAGCTCCGCAGCTTGAGAGTCGTTGATTAATGTATAATCAACTTGTGGGATAGGGTCTTGCCAAAGCAAGATTTCACTTGGCACATCTGCACCCACATAACGTGCGCGTGGTCCCATATCTCTGTGTGTAAGTTTAAACCAAGCACTGGCAAAAGCATGTTCAAACGCTTCGGGATTATCCTGAAAACGTTTGGCAATCACTTTGTAGCTGGGGTCAAATTTCAACGCCAAGTCTGTGGTAAACATAATTGGTGCGTGATACTTATCACCAATATGGGCATCAGGCACTAAGTCTGCGGCGGATTCATCTGTTGGAATCCATTGTAATGCACCTGCTGGACTTCTGCTTTTTCCCACTCAAAGTGAAACAAGTTGTCCAAATACATGGTTGTCCACTCGGCTGGCGATGATGTCCACGCACCTTCCAAACCACTGGTTACCGTATCTTCAGAATGACCTTTACCACATTTGTTTTCCCAACCAAAACCCTGCTTTTCAATCCCAGCAGCAGCAGGCTCTACGCCCACACATTTGCTTGGTTTATGTGCGCCATGCGCTTTACCAAAGGTGTGACCGCCAGCAATCAGTGCCACCACTTCTTCATCATTCATCGCCATGCGACCAAATGATTCACGAATAGCTTGTGCTGAAGCCAACGGGTCAGGATTACCATTCGGACCTTCTGGATTCACATAAATCAAACCCATTTGCACAGCGGCAAGTGGTTTTTCCAATTCACCGTCTTTATTGCGACGCTTATGATCCATAAATTTTGTTTCAGAACCCCAATAAATCAAATCAGGCTCCCAATCGTCTTCACGCCCACCAGCAAAACCTAGGGTTTTAAAACCCATGTTTTCCATGGCAACATTACCAGCAAGAATCATCAAATCTGCCCAAGAAATATGTTCGCCATATTTCTGTTTCACAGGCCATAACAAACGTCTGGCTTTATCAAGGCTACCATTATCAGGCCAGCTATTTAAGGGTTCAAAGCGTTGTTGACCACCCGCTGCGCCACCTCGACCATCATGCACACGGTATGTGCCTGCACTGTGCCAAGCCATTCGAATAAAGAATGGCCCGTAATTACCATAATCGGCAGGCCACCAATCTTGTGATGTGGTCAACAAGGTATCAATATCCTTCTTCACCGCCTTCAGGTCTAACTCTGAGAACGCCTTGGCATAATCAAAACTTTCACCCAAAGGGTTGGATGTAGCATTGTGGGCGCGAAGCGGACTAAGATTCAGTTGCTCTGGCCACCAAAATTGATTGGTTTTGGCTTCCCCTTTATTTATCATGGGGCTTGCAAAAGATGCTGTTGATAGCGGCATGGTTAGCAAACTTGCTACTGCTATACTCATTAATAAATTTCGTGTTTTCATGGGTTTTACCCTCCTTGATTTCAAACTTTATGTGAAAACCGCGTGTGCCTTCACATTTGAAATGTTATCAATAGCTGAAACCTATGTACAAGCGATGTTTTGCATGGTAACAATAGCTTTTAACTATGATAAAAAAGTAAGGAGCAATCATGAACTTACGAGAAATGTCCTATTTGGTTGCAGTCGCAGATTTACGCAACTTCACCAAAGCTGCCGAACAGTGCAATGTCAGCCAGCCTACGCTCAGCGCGCAAATCAAGAAAATGGAAGCGTTTCTCGATGTAAAAATATTTGAGCGGGATAACAAACAAGTGATGATTACCGAAGAAGGTAAAGACATCATCCAGTCAGCAGAGAAAATCCTGCAAGAAGTGGAACGCATCAAAGAGATTGCCGAACATGCGCACAACCCATTCTCTGGCAAATTCAGGCTTGGCGCATTCCCAACCCTTGCCACCTATATCTTTCCCAACATGGTGCCAAAAATCAAAGAGCTCATGCCCGACCTTCACTTGATTCTTATTGAAGAAAAAACAGCTGAACTATTAGAGCGTCTACACAAAGGTGAGATTGATGCTGCATTGCTTGCTTTGCCTGTGCTTGGTGAGTCATTAGAAATCAAACCCTTGTTTGATGATAGTTTCTTTCTCGCCACTTACCCCACCCACCCTTTGGCAAACAACAGCGAAATTGATGTGGATACACTTGCTCAATACAGGTTATTATTGCTCGAAGAAGGTCACTGTTTGCGCGACCATGCTTTGGAAGTGTGCCATCAGCATAACATTGGCGAAGAGCAGGACTTTCGCGCCACAAGCCTTGAAACCCTGCGGCAAATGGTCAAAGCAGGCACAGGTATCACCATGATGCCAGAAGTAGCAATTAACCATACTGAAATAGATATTCAATATATCCCTTTTAGCAAACCCGAGCCCTTCCGAACCATTGCCTTGGTGTACCGAAAAACCTCAACCAAAAAAGAAATTATTAAACATATAGAAGATATCACCAATACTTCAAAATCAATTTACTCTTGAATTCGGCACTGTAAATGCTTCTTTTGAGCCACTTGCAAAACTCTGGGTGGATGAGTGGCATGGTGGCTCTATGGGTCGAAATTCTAGCCTGAAAATGCACCAGAGTGGGGAAGCCAATCGCCGCTCATGAGTTTTGCAAGTGGCTCTTATACAATGGCGCAAGGATTGTTTCCTGCTTGCCTTTGCTTACATCATGGCGCTTCAAGCCTTGAAGCACATCCCATAAATGCTGCCCCGACCATGCACCCGCATCATTTGCGGCATACAAATGCCGCTCCAAATCAACAATGGCATCATCCAATGCTTTGGATTGACCTTGAAGCTGCGCCAAATACTGTATGCTGTCATCCTGAAAATATGCAGCAGCCCACTGTGGCAAAAGTTTAAGGGTATGCTTGGCATCATTGTGTTTACATGCCTGCTTTAGTGCTTTGTCTACACTTGTAAGCTTGGCTGATGAATTGATTTCGCTTGCTTGCTGCTTAGACTTTGCCTGTTTGCGTGTGGATAACCACCACAAACCCAAGGTTATCAGCCATAAAACTGCCAATGCCAGTGCAACCCACTGCCAAAAGGCTGATATTTTATCTTGGTTTGACTGTGCTTTTGCGACAGGCTGCACATTAGAAGTCTCAGCTTTGACTGGTGCAGTCATAGCAGGTGTTGTGGCTTGCCCACCTCCCAGTTGCCCACTCGAATTTCCACTTGGTTGCCCCTGCACCGCTGGTAACACCTCAATTTCTCGCCCTGCAATGATGGCACGTTGTGTGGTTTGGGTTGCTGTATTCCACCATGTCACCCGAATTTCAGGCAGCCACAACTTGCCTGTTTTTGTTGGCACCATGGCAACTTTTTCACGGCGAATGCCTACAACATCCCCATCTTTGAGCTGCATATCCAATTCAGCTTTATCGGGATAAAGCTTAAAACCTGCCACTGTTTTGCCTTCCAATAACGGTGGTAATTGTGCTGCTGTTAAACCTTGGGCTTGCATCTCAATCACCCGTGTAAATGACTCACCCACCCGATAAGTCGGCATAGCACCATCCAACCACTGCTCTTCCAAAGTAAGCGACTTGGCAGGCAACCATGCTCCACCTTGCCATGCGCTAGGTTTAGACTGCACATTCAAGGTCAACGGTTCACTGCGAAGTCGAACCACTCGCCCTTGGCTAAACATGCTGCGGTTGTTGTTGATCACGCCATCAAACTGCACCCCAGAGATATGTAAATCACCCACCTTCTGCGGAAAAATAGCATATTTTCGCTCGCTGATAATCACCCTGCGTCCATCCACAACCGCTTCATAATTATGATCTTCACCCATGCGCTGCACAATGGCATCCGCAATATCAGGCTCGCTTAAATCTGCCTGTGATAGATTGACAGCCCTTATCAGTTTGATAGTCAACACCGTTTGCGCTTGCACCCATATATCATCGTCTGACAAGGATGCTTCCAACCAAATCTTGCGTGCTGACTTAGGCTTTTGTTGTGCGTTGATGACCCGCAACATCAAAGCCTTGGTTTTATCATTGCCCACTTGAATCGCAGCCACTTGTACCATGCCTTCTCGCTTGGGCATCAAGCCATAAGTCCATGTTTTGCTGCTGTTCATACTACCATTGATAAAGCTGTAATTGCTGCTTTGGCTTTGGCTTAATATATCAAAATCCTGTTTTAAGGGTGATATAGCTGGCTCACCATCGGTATCACCCACTGCCGTAATCGTCAATTGCACCGACTCACCATAAGGCACAATATACTGATTCAATTCTGCGCTCACCTCGGCATATACCGTTTGCACAACAAAAAATAACATCAATAGGCTACTGATACTCCATTTCACCATGTTTGACCTCGCTGCGGCACTTGCCCTGCTTGCCGCTGATATTGATATAAAAATTTACGGCGCAATAACCCCGAAGGGTCATCAGGAACACGGCGCAAGGTTTGTTCCAATGCTTGCTGCGCCTCACTCTTCGGCTGCTCATCGGATGCTGCAATCTGCGCTTGCTTATCTTTGTCTTCTTGCTCGCCTTGGTCTTGCTTCATCTGATTTGCAGGTGATTGATTTTCATTATCTTGCTTGTCTTTATCATCGCCAGACTGCTGTTGGGCATGGTTTTGTTGTTCTTGACCCTGCTTACCTTGTTGCCCCTGATTGCCTTGTTGAGAATCATCTTGCTTAGAGTCGTCTTTGCCCTTGCCATCTTTACTCTGGTTACTGTCTTGATGCTCACCTTTATTTTTTTCTTTTTCCTTGCCCCCATCTTTATCTTGTTTCTGCTTTTGCTCTTTTTTCAGTTTTTCCAACAAAGCTTTATTGGCTTTGGCATCAGCATGGTTTGGATTACGCTTTAATGCTTCATCATAAGCATTCATGGCTTCATCCAACTTACCCGCATGCGCCAAGGCATTGCCATGATTATACCAATCATCAGCATTGGGTTGCTTTATATTTTGAAACGCATCTATCGCTGCTTGATAATCATGATTGCGGTATGCCGCAGCTGCTTTCCATGCAGGGTTTTCAAAGGTTTTGTAGGCGTTGGCATAATCCTTTTGTTGCATCAGTTGTTGCGCTTGTTGTTCGGTCGTTTGCCACAAATCTTGCCAAACACCTGCTTGAGATGGCGCAGGCTGCCAAAGCATGAAACATACAGCCAACAACGCACCACGGCGAAACAACAAGGCAAACAAAGGAATCACCAACACAAGTAACCAATGCCCCTCTTCTTGCCACTCATCAAAGCTGGCATCACGTTCTTGGCTGGATTCCAATCGTTCTTGCACTGTTGGCTGAATAAGCATGGCAATATCTGAATCATCAATGCTTAAGCGATGATATGCGCCTTGCCCAAGCAGTGCCGAGCGTTGTAGCTTTTGTTCATCCAACTTAGCAATCACAATGCGCCCCGAAGCATCGCTGATAAAACCACCACCTTCTTGCGGAATGGGCGCACCATCCTTTGTGCCCACACCAACCACATGAATACTAAAGCCTGCTTGTGTCACCTGCTCAACCATAGATTCCGAATAATCATCCGAATCGGTCAACAGCAAGATATTTCCATGCTGCATAGATGCCTGCGTCAACATGGCTTGGGCTTGACTAAGCCCCGCATCCATATCACCGCCCTGCACAGGCATAATATCCGTGGTCAGCCCTTGCAGTTGGGATAAAATCGTTTCGTTATCATCGGTGAGCGGTGTGACCACAAATGCCGAGCCTGCAAACACCACCAATGCTGTTTGCCCTTCTTTGCGTAGATGCAACAAATCGGTCAACTTCTGCTTGGCTCGAGTTAAGCGGTCAGGTTTGATGTCTTGCGCATTCATGGATGCCGATAAATCCAAGACCACCACCAAACCTGAACCTTGGCTATACACGGGTTGCGGCATCTTTTGCCACACAGGACCTGCCAATGCTGCCACTATCAGCGCAAGCAACATACCTAAGCCCAACAACTTTGTTTTGGACATCTCGTGCGGGCGACCTGCTTGCAAATATGCCAACAATTCAGGGGCAAGCAGCTTTTTCCATGCCCCCATGCCTGCTTGTTGATGGCGTACATACAACAACGCCATGGCAGGAATCAGCAAAAGCCACATCCAAGGGCGCAAAAAATGAAAATCATGAAGAAAGTCCATATTTAACCCCGCTTCCTTAACCACAACATCATCAGCAATAAGGCAAAGCTTGCCGCTAATGGATACACCAATAATGCGCGCACAGGGCGAAAGGTTTGGCTATCCCTTGCCACAGGCTCCAGCTTATCAATCAAAGCATAAATCTGTTGCAAGGCTTGGGTATCTTTAGCTCGGAAATATCTGCCGCCCGTCTCATCAGCGATGTTTTGCAGCATAGCTTCATCCAAATCGGCAGAAGGATTGACCATTTGGGTGCCAAAAAAGGAGCGCACTGCCATCTTGTCCGCACCAATGCCTATGGTATAAATACGCAAGCCGATTTGTTTTGCCAGTTTCACGGCTTCTTCAGGTTTGAGTGCGCCTGCGGTGTTCACGCCATCAGTGAGCAAAATCAACACCAAATCCTGTGCATTTTTCACATGTTGCAAGCGTTTGACGGCTAAACCAATCGCATCACCAATCGCCGTTTCTTTGCCTGCCAGCCCAATCACCGCCTCACTTAAAAATTGATTGACGGTTTTGCGGTCAAAAGTGAGTGGTGTTTGCAGATAGGCTTGCGTACCAAATAGAATCAAGCCCACACGGTCGCCTTCTCGCCTTGCAATAAAATCACTGGCAATGGTCTTGGTGGCGGTCAATCTGTCCACCTGTTGCCCAGCAAGCACAAAGTCTTGGGTTTGCATACTGCCTGATAAATCAATCGCCAACATCAAATCCCGACCACTGCGAGACATCTCAATAGGCTCACCCAACCACTGCGGGCGCGCTGCTGCCACAAGCAAAAGCAGCCATGCCAGCCACAACAAGTAACCATGCTTTTCTTGTGCATCAGGGTTGTTGTGTGTTGGTGTGATTGCCCTTAAATCATCCACAAAAGGTATAAATAGACCTGCTTGAGCCTGTTCTTGTTGTGGTTTACCCGCAAACAAGCGTTGCACCAACCAAGGCAAAGGCAGCAACAACAATATCCACCACCACACAAACTCAAACATGATGTTTCACCGCCTTCAGCCAAGCTTTGACCAAGTCACACAAGGCTTGAGCTTGCGCTTCATCCATGCCCACATCAGGCTGATATGCTGCGTGCAATAATATATCGGCAAAGGGTTGACTGGAAAATGAAGGCGAAGGTTTATCTTGCCATACTTGATCTAAAAACTTGAGCCACTCCTTACCAATCAAACTTGCCGCTTGCTGCTCTGGAAAGACAGTCAACACCACACGGCGCAGCAATGTATTGATGTCTGCCACCAAATCTTGTGCTTGCTGGTGTGTGGCATAGGCATCACAAATGCGTTGGATTTCAGACTGCATCACTTGTTGTAACTTGCGTTGTTTGCGCCACCTTTGCCATGCTCGCCACAGTTTGGGCGCAACAAACCACAAAGCTGCCACCAACAAAAACAATAATAGCCACCAACCCACAGCCCAATCCCACCATGGGCTGGGTGCAGGAAAATGAATATCTTTTAATTGCGCCAAAGGGTCTTGCTTCATGATAAACGCAACCTTTGAGCAAGGGTTTCGGTAACGGCATCATCAGTGTGTAGCGTGATATGCGTGATACCATACTTGGTTTGCAGTTCATCCAATTTGGCTTGATGGGTATCAAAATACGCCTGCCATTGTTGCCGAAGTTGGGGGGTGGCTTGAATATGGAAATACTGTTTGCCATCAAACACAGGATATGTTCCCGACTTGGGAAATGTTTGCTCCAACTTGTCCACCACCGAAATCAGCACCACATCATTATGCCGTGCTAATTGCGTCAAATCAGCAATGGTCTGTTGGCTTAAACCACGAAAATCACTCAAAATATAAATCAAACTGCCATGTTTACTGGTATATCTCAGCTTGCGGGTCAACGCATCCATGCTGGGTTGCTTAACGGATTGTGGTGCATGTTGCCATGCAGGATGTTGGGTGCATTGATGAAACAGAGCCAACACCCCTCTTTTACCACGCATGGGTTTGATTTCAGTGTGCGCCTCACCTGAAAAAATCATACCACCCAAACGGTCGCCATGAGCAACACCATGCCATGCCAACAGTGCCGCAGCTTGGGTTGCCACCACGGATTTCAATGCACCTTGAGTGGCAAAAAACATGCTGCTTCGGTAATCCAAACACAACAGCACGGGTCGTTCCCGCTCTTCTCGATACAGCTTCACATGGGTCACGCCTTTGCGCGCGGTCACCTTCCAATCAATGCTGCCCACATCATCACCGGGTTGGTACACTCGCACTTCATCAAACTCCATACCTCGCCCACGCAAGCGAGACACATGCGCACCGCTCATGGTCGCTTTGATATGCTTACGCCGCACGGCAAGGGATGCCGCTTGATGCTGCATGGCAATGAGTTCGGAAAGTTGAATCGCTGTGGCAGACATGCCTAAACCTTTTTCTATGCTTCTAGGGAACAGAAACTTCTGCGATTAACTGATGAATCACATCATCCGTGGTCAAGCCTGATGCTTCAGCTTCATAGTTGAGCAACAAACGATGGCGCAACACATCCCATGCCATGCTTTGAATATCTTCAGGTGTCACAAAATCACGCCCATCCAACCAAGCATGGGCTCTAGCACATCTATCCAGCGCAATGGTTGCCCGTGGACTTGCGCCGTATTGCAAATGTTTGACCATGCCTGTTTGCGTATGATTGGCGCGAGTCGCCATCATCAATTGCACGATATAAGTCTCAAGTTGAGGCGCAACATGGATATTCAATGCTTCTTGGCGAGCTTGAAATAGTGTGTCTTGGTTGAGTAAAACTTCGGGTTTCTTGGGTTTTGCACTGGCTTCAGCGCGAGAGAGTTGCAAAATCTTTTGTTCTGATGCCGCATCAGGATAATCAATGGTCACATGCAACAAAAAGCGATCGAGCTGGGCTTCAGGTAAGGGGTATGTGCCTTCTTGTTCAATCGGGTTTTGCGTTGCCATCACCAAAAACAAGTCGGGCAAAGGATAACTGGTGCGCCCCACTGTAATTTGCCGCTCTGCCATCGCTTCAAGCAAAGCAGCTTGCACTTTTGCAGGTGCACGGTTGATTTCATCGGCAAGCACAAGGTTGTGAAACAATGGTCCTTGTTGGAAATGAAAACTACCATCTTGCGGGCGATAAACTTCCACCCCCGTTAAATCCGATGGCAACAAATCAGGGGTAAACTGTACCCGATGAAAGTCTCCCTCAATATGTTCAGACAACACCTGAATCGCCCGCGTTTTGGCAAGACCAGGTGCGCCTTCCACCAACAAATGCCCATCAGCAAGCACGGCAATGAGCAAACGATTGGTTAAATGCGTTTGCCCAATAATATGCTCTGACATGCTGCTTTGTAGTGCTGAAAAAACTTGCTTGGTGTCCATGCTTACCCCGCCAACAGTGTGATAAAACTTATATAAGCTGCGCGCCAAGCATATTCAAGGCAAGATGAACGTAAGATGATGTTAAGGTGTCATTTGTATGATGCGCTCAAGTGTTAATAGCTGCTGCTCGCCCGTGCTTAAATTTTTCAGCATCAATTGATTGGATTTCATTTCATCTTCGCCAATGGTGACCACAAACTTCGCACCTTCTCGGTCTGCCATTTTGAATTGGCGCTTGGCGCTGCCGCCACCACAATGAATCACAGCTAAACCTGCTTGGCGAAGTTTGGCAGCTTGTTGCAAAGCATAACCCATCACGGCTTCACCCAAGGCAACGACCGCAATATCAGGTTGTGCTTGTTGGATTTCTGGCAGCAGCATTTCCAAACGTTCCATGCCAGCGGCAAAACCAATGGCAGGTGTTGCAGGACCTCCCAAAGATTCAACTAAGCCATCATAACGCCCACCTGCAAGCACTGTGCCTTGCGCACCCAGTTGGTCAGTGATGAACTCAAAAGCTGTACGATTATAATAATCCAAGCCACGCACAATGCGCGGATTGATGGTGTATGAAACATCCAAAGCATCCAGACTCGATTTCAAACCTGAAAAGTGAGTGTCGCAGGTGTCGCACAAGTCATTCACCATTTCGGGCGCGTCGGTGAGGGCTTCCTGGCATGATTTCACCTTGCAATCCAATACCCGCATCGGATTGCTATCCATACGCTCATGGCATGTTTCACAAAGACTATCTTTTTTACTTTGTAGGAAGGTAAGCAATGCTTCACGGTAATCAGGGCGACATGATGTGCAACCCAAAGAATTGATTTCAAGGCGTGTTTCTTGGATACCCAACTTATCTAAAAATAGCTGCGCCATCGCCAAGACTTCTGCATCTTCAACAGCAGCCGATGCACCAAAAAACTCAGCACCAATTTGTTGAAATTGACGCAATCGCCCCTTTTGTGGGCGTTCTCTGCGAAACATAGCCCCCATATAAAACCAGCGTTGCGCCCCTGCCCTTGTTAAACCTGCTTGTAAATAAGCCCGCACAGCACCAGCCGTACCTTCAGGGCGCAAACAAATGTTATCCCCACCTTGGTCTTCAAAGGCATACATTTCTTTGGATACAATATCCGTTTTTTCGCCTACCGAGCGCACAAATAACGCTGTTGGCTCTAAAATCGGTAAGCGAACTTCAGCAAACGCATACGATGCAAACACATCACGCGCCACATTTTCAATATGCCGCCATGCACGCACTTGCGCGGGAAGCCCGTCGTGAATACCACGAATACTTTGTAATTTTTGCTTTGCCATAGTCTTTTACCCGTTATTGTTGCTCATAAAAATACTTTTCAACGCAAACTATACGTCAAAAGTAAGCTTGCAACAAAAGGAGGAAATATGAGTCACGCCATGCCATCCGCAGTCATATCACTGGTTGCCATGCTTAATGAGGATAATGAAGTCTTACTACTCAAGAGAAAATCAGATGTGCATTGTCCGAATGTTTGGTCATTTCCTGGCGGAAAACTTGAAGAAGATGAGATGCCACTACAAACAGCTCTACGCGAACTCAAAGAAGAAACAGGTGTTAAAGGAAAATTGTGGCGGCATATTGGTAAATATAATCATCAATACGATGACAGACTTCTATCTTTTCTCTTTTTCTTTTGTCGTTATGACAAGAATACAATCATTCAAGCTGAAAGTGCATATATGTGGTGTAAACTTGAACAGTTAAGCAATTTAACCATGCCTGCAGCCAATCAAAAGCTGGTTCAAATGCTACAGGACTGTAAAAAAGAAGGTTTACTCCCTCAAGAGAAAAACGCATGAGGGAGTAAAGAGTTTATTCAATTTCGCCTGTGTCCACACGTTTAAATCCAGACTTTCGGAACAGTGGTTCACATTGCAAGGTATCCCCTTGAAGCAACACAATACTCTTGGTTTCAGGGTGTTTATACACAATGGGTTTACCTGTACTTGAACATGCCGACAATACCGCTGCTGCACTTACCATCATTAAAATACGTGATATATTCATAACTATCTCCTTAACTTAGTAGCCAATCGTAAGCGAAAAAATGACCTGCTTCAAGATAAAACCATTGAATGGGTACCAAAACGTCAAGATGACGTTATCCTTCGCCCATGAGTTTAGATAATAAGAAAAAACGTGCGTTAAAATCCCAAGCCCACCACTTAAAAGTTACCATTCAGGTGGGGCAACATGGTATCTCTGAAAGCTTAATCGCTGAAACAGATAATGCTTTAAGCATTCACGAATTGATTAAAGTGCAAATTCAGAGTGATGATAGAGATGAGCGTCTTAAAGCGGCGAATACATTGGCAACGAAAACCAATGCTGATATCGTGCAAAAAATCGGCAAGATTTTCGTACTTTACCGCAAAAAGAAAGCTGAAAAGAAAACATGAGTGTTAGCCTGATTGAACAAGCATTAAACGATACTTTTCAACCCACTCACCTCGAAGTCTTAGATGAATCCCATCTTCATGCTGGTCATGAAGGTGCAAAGTCTGGTGGTGGACATTATGTGGTCAATATTGTCGCCAGTGCATTTGCAGGCAAGTCACGCATTCAAAAGCACCGCTTGGTCAACGATGCGTGCAAACACCTGTTTCCTAAAGCTATTCATGCTTTGAGCATTCAAGCCCAAGCCCCAGAGGAAGTATGAAAACCGCCAAACTGCTTATTTCAGGCTCAGAGCATCATGCTGATATGTTGTATATTTCTGGTTTATTTGTACCCGATCCATTTATCGTAGTCGGCTTAGAAGTGGGCAATAAAACTACATGGCATGGCTTATTATCGCCCTTGGAAGTGGATAGAGCCAAAGTGCAGTCCAAGCTTGATGAAGTACATTTGGATACGGTTTGGCACAACAAAGCCAAAGATAAGGGTTGGCAGCGCAGTTTAAGTACTACCGCTGCTGCTTTTTTACAAGAGCATCAAGTGAAACACATCACTGTGCCTGCCGATTTCTCTTTTTTGTATGCTCAAGAATTAATCGCGCTTGGGTTTGAAGTCATCCCAAGCCCTGCAAGTTTATTTCCAGAGCGGGTAATAAAATCCGAAGCTGAAATTGAGCAACTCACCAAAGCCGAAAAGTTAACAGCACAAAGTATGCTCAAAGCTGAACAGTTTATCGCAAGCTGTGGCATCAGTAATGATGGGATGGTGACATTTCCTAAAGACCATGAGCAAGCTGGAGAAATCGTCACATCCGAAGCCATTCGCGCCGTCATTGAAACCTTTCTCATTGGGCAAGGTGCTGTGCCATCGCATACTATTGTCGCATGTGCTAACCAATCTGCCGACCCCCATGATATGGGTTCAGGTGTTATCCAAGCGCACCAACCTATTATCATTGATATTTTTCCGCGTTTGGTCACTTCAGGTTATTGGGGTGATATGACACGCACTTATGTCAAAGGCAAGGCATCAGATAAGCTCAAACACATGTATCAAACCGTGCTTGAAGGGCAAAGTATGGGGTTAGATATGGTGCAAGCTGGTGTAGATACAGCCAACATTCATAACGACATCACCACTCATTTTGATAACCAAGGCTTCAAAACTGGCATGGTCAATGGTAAACAAGGTGGCTTCTTTCACGGCACGGGGCATGGTGTAGGGCTTGATATTCATGAAAACCCGCGTGTTTCCAGCAATGGTGCAATCTTAGAAGAGCGCATGGTGATTACCATTGAGCCAGGTTTGTATTATGCAGATATTGGCGGTGTGCGTTTGGAAGATTTGGTCGTTGTGCGTGAACATGGCTGCGATAACCTCACCAATTTTCATCGAACCTTAGAGTTGAAGTAGCTTCTTTCGCGCCTGTCTATTTCATCAGCACACGAACAATATGCAACACATCTGCATATGTAATGCGTTCTTGCTCTAAACGAAGCTTATTCGTCAAACGATTGTATCGCAAATCATCATATACCTCCATTTCTTTTGGGCTCAAGTATGTTAAGTCTTTCTTTTCTTGCTTGGGTTCAATGCCCCACGCATACTGATGCTTCATCAATGTTTTCTTATCCATCAAAAAAGATTGTGTGTGCGGAAATATTGCTTTCAACTGATTCAAAATGGAAAAGCCATGTGTATCCAAGTCTCCCCAATAATATAAGCTGCAATCATGTAGCCACTTCGCTCTTTTCAAAGCTTCAAAACCATAACCTGAACCAAAAATAAGTAATGTATTGTTCATATTAGGAAAGGTGAGGTAATTAATTTCATTTTCAACAATGACCACGCGCTTCACCATCACCAACAGGTCGGCATGTATCTTGGTAAAGGCGTGAGCAGTCAGCGCGACATCCTGATCACCATCATCACCATGCAGCAAACGTATCCCCTCATCCAGCGGTCGCACACGCAACATGGTAGGTTTATCCAGAAACCCATACCTACGTGCAAAACCTGAAACCCCTAAACATTGCTTATCCACGGCTGAATCAGGTAAAATCAAGTCCCATAAAGAAGACAGTACCTTTTTGTGCTGTTCAATGAATTTACTATCCACCCCCACAACATCCACTTGCCGCATATAGATACTTGGTTTGGGGTGGCTTTGCATCCAAGCGCACAAAGCCAATATATGATGCCAAACATCGCCTAATGCCAAAACCTTGAGTGGATGCTTCAATAACCACGGCTGCAAATCAGGGTGCTGTTTCATGCTCAACTGATATAAAGTCAACCACTGGCGTAATGCTTGCACTTGACCCACCAAACGTGCCGCCTGTTCAGGTGTAGACAAGGTCATGGTAGATGGAAGCTGCTGTGTACCCAAAACACGATGATTGATGGTATGCCATTGCAAATCCAGCTTCTTTTTTCGTGCAAAAGCTTGTATATTTTTCACCCAATCTTGCACAGTAGGGAAATCATCCAACATTTGTTTTGAGGAAGGTTTACCCAAGGAAATATACCATGGAAAAAAATCTTCATGCCCCAGGGCCGCACGGCACACATCACCCCGCATCCAACATCGCTGAACTTTGGCTTTGATGTCATCTTCACGCATTGTCTTCATATCACACTAGACCACCGTCTGTTCGAGATTTTCAATCCAGTTTCAGCAACTGGTGTTACGCATTGGATTGAACAAGCGTTCAAGTCACTTGACGCATCCCCATGCTCCAGCGCGAGAATGACGAACTTCAACCCACGGGCGTAGCCACAATTATTCCATCGGATTATTGTCTGACATACGTTGATTTTTCTCTTCACGGTACGTTTCAATGCTTAAATTCCGCAGCTTGGAACTCACGCCACCATCATTACTGACATAACCAACATGCTGCACATGTGGTTCAATGATATGAATCTTTTGCAGAGGTGTAACAATCAACAGTTGTAAATTTAACTGAGCGAACAAACGCAAACCATATTCTGCCGACTCATCCGAACCACGACCAAATGCTTCATCAATGACCACAAAACGAAATGAGCGCGACCGTACTTCATTCCACTCCAGTCCAAATTGATACGCTAAACTTGCCCCTAAAATCGTGTATGCCAATTTTTCTTTTTGACCACCCGACTTCCCACCAGAATCTGCATAATGTTCATACTCCGTACCATCTTCACGCCACCGTTCAGAAGCGGCAAAACGAAACCAGTTACGCACATCTGTGACCTTACGCAACCAGCGTGCATCAGCATCAGTTTCACCTTCTCGACCACGAAAACGGGCAATGATTTTTTGTACCTGCAAGAACTTATCTTCTGAATACTGCTCGTGTTCAGATCCTGTCACACTACCTTCCGTACACGCTTTCATATCCTGCTGAAAACCTTGAATTTCGGCATCTACCGCAGGTTGCGCTAACAGCGTGATATATCGACCTTCCACATAATCAATTTTCACCAGCGATTCATTGATACGTGCAATACGTTCTTTAATCGTTTCACGCTCACGCAAAAGCTGACTTTGAAAATTGGCAATTTCGCGGATGGTGTTTTCATTCAACAAAGCTTTAAAACGTGCTTCAAATTGTGGTAAACCATCATCAAGAAGCTTGTTCAGAAGCGCCTCATATTCATGAGAGGCTCGCAAATCCACATCCATTTCTTGGGTAATTAATGGATATGCTTGATGAAAATCTGTCATGGCTTTGATTATGTTATCGCGCAAACGCCCCAGCTTACCATCCAAGCTCTGAATGCGTTGATGCAAACATTCACGCATATTCTTTTCATGCGTGCTACATGATTCTACCGTGTATTTCACATCTTGACCCAGCACTTCTTCCGCCAAAGCATCCAAAGTCGGCTGTTGTGCTTGCAATGCATCAGCTTCTTGTGTCAACACGTCTTGCAAGGCGATATGGGCTTGCTTCGCATCTTCAATTTTTTGTTCGGTTTTGGCATGTTCATCGCGACGTTTGAGCAAGCTTTTTTCATCTTTTGCCAAGCGTAAAAGCACTTGCTCTCGCTGCTCAGTTAGCACTTTAAGCTGATCTGATGCCGCTTCCAGCATTTTCTTTTCTTGATACAAGTCTGCAATACTTGCTGCAAGTGGTCGCCAGTCTATATCTTGAAAATTGATGTAGGCTTCAAGCTTGGTCAAGGAAGACAATTTCTGATGTTTTCCCTGTAAAATCTTCTGCAAGCTGGTCACTTCTTTAGCTAACGCTAACAAGTGTTTCTCTTCTTTTTTTGCTTCAACTTCTAAGGCTGCGATTTTCTCTTTATTGCTCCAGCCCAAAACAAAGCGGCGCTTATCATTGAGGCGATGTCGATCATCTTTTTCGTGTCTCCCACCTTTGCCTTTGATTTGCCCTGTGATACTTATCGCTCGGCTCTCACGGCGAAATGCTTCCATATCAGTACAGCACACATAATCAAAGCGCACTGCTAATTCCTGCTGCAACCAAGAATAAAATTCAGAATCAGGTTTGACTTCCAGCTTATGCACCAAAGATTTTTTATGTTGCACACTTTGGCTTTGCTGATGCTCGCGCACGCGATAAAACACCAAACGTCCGTTCAAATGATTGTCATTCACCCATGCTGACACTTGTGCATAATGTTTATCCGATATCAACATGGATAAGGCAAAATTATGCAACAATCTTTCCGCTGCTCCTTGCCAATCACCCTCACTTTCGCGCACCTGAATCAGCTCGCCAGCAAAAGGCATACACGCTTCATCCAAATTCAAATCCGCACACAAACGCTCGCGAATGGATACCTGCTGAGCCGAAATATTATTCTTTCGGCGTTTCAAACTATCCAATTCAGCTTGCTGCTGATCATAAACACGCTTGCCAGAAACCAAGTCTACGCCCCGTTCATTAATCTTATTTTGCACCTCACTTTCTTCATCGTGCAGTATTTTTTGCATATCAGCACAATGGTTTTTATGCTGTAAAAACATGTCCACATCTTGAACTGCAGGCAATTCAAGATGTGCGATCAAATCATCATAATATTGGGCGCGCTGCAAACAACGCGCTTTTTCAGCTTCAGCTTCTTGAATTTTTTGTTCCAACATGGCGATGCGATCACCACCCTGATCAGCAATAGCACGCTCCAAAGATCGCTCTTCCTGTTGCTTATTTTTCACTTGTTCTGTCAGATCCGACACCCGTTGTTGTAAGCGTTCTAGCTCTGCACCCCACTTGCTGATGCGTTCTTCAAGAAGCTTCGCTTTCACTTGAGAGAAATAAACTTGTAATGCCTTGCGACATGCATCCCACTGATTTTTTTCTTGAACTAAACCTGCATGTTTGTGACTATTTTTCACCAAAGGTTTGAGTAACTCAACCTGTTTTTTTGCCGTCAATACTGCCTGATGGGCTCGGTCTAAATCATCAAAGTGAGCCACCAACGCATCAATTCGTGATTGGACATCAAAAGGCTCCAACATGTGTCCACGCACAAAATCTGTCAGATTACCAATCGATTTCATGGATACTGTTTGATGAAATAGCTCCAATGCCTGATCATTTTCAATACCAAAGCGGCGGCGAAAAAATGCACCGTAGGCAGGGAAAGCATCAAACACATGCACGCCTTGCTTCTTCAAACGCTTACGCAGCACCGCTATTTCTGAACCAAAACCACCAAAATCATCTCGAATAGATAAACTGCTATCAGCCACCACAAAAAAGCGTTCTGGCTGCCCTTGTGGTTTACGAAACCAAAACACTTGCGCCAAGGTCACCGTTTGCTCATAACCTTCATTGTAAAATTCACCTAAAATTACCGAATAACTACCATGCTGGCGCAATGCCACGGGCTTAGCTGTACCTACGGATTCACTTTGCTCTGATTTATAGTAGCCCAACACATAAGAACGCAAATCACGTTCTTTCGCCGCTGCGCCTGCGGCTTTGTTGTAGGCAATGCGTTGCGATGGCACAAGTAAAGTTGTCACCGCATCGACCAAGGTGGATTTACCTGAACCAATATCACCTGTTAAAAGAGTGTTTTTGCCATTCAAGTGAAATGACCAAACTTTTTGATCAAATGTTCCCCAATTGAGCACTTCTAGGCGTTGGATGCGAAAACCCGCCAGCGCATCTTCTTTCACAAATTCAAGATTAAGCAGATTTTCCATTAGGTATCCCCTTCAGCTTGCAACAGGTTTCGGTACTCACTTAAGCGTTGATCAAATTCAGCCAACCATTGTGCATCGACAAAGGATTTGATGATACGGTGCAGCTCAATTACTTTGTCTGAGCCTTTTAGTTTTCGGGCAAAGCCCATCTTGACCACTTGATTGATGTAACTATCCACCTGATCAATCAAACGTACTTCATTGCTTCCTTCAGGTAAAAATATCCGAATCATTTCCAACACTTCATCTCGCGATACCATAACGCGCGTCTCACCACCCGAAGCATCTGATTCCGCCATTTTTTCACGCAACAATGCCAACAATAGGCTCACATGAAATGACAATTGCCGCCGTGCAATCAAACGCGGCAACTTATTATCATCATCATCTTCATATACACCTGCACGCAAAAATGCATAACCCTCCGCCTCATCCAAAATCAATGCCAAGCCCATCGTGCCTACATATTCTTTCACGGCAAGTTGTAGGTTTAATAAATGTTGCCATAATTTTGAATCAACTTCTCGATCAATCATACCTTTGCATAAAGCAATGACGACCCGTGAAAGCTGCTCATTTCGAGGTTCTTTTGCATCCATGTCATTCATGCAGAAACACCCTGATCCGAGGGTGTTAAACAATGACTGGGAATATTCTTGGGCTCATCCGTGCAGGCCATTGGCTGAAAGGTATCATCACCACTTGCTAGAATATCTTGTCGCACCCTTTCCTGATCGATCAATGCCATAAGACCTTGGGCGCTTGTTTTTTCTATTCCCATGATTTCTTGAAGCAGTCCAAGCGGATTGATATAACTCATTGTTTCTCCTAACGCACAAAAAGAACGTGCGGCAATGTTGCTTGTTTGATCAAGCCATGCTCGCTACGCCATTGTATTGTTTCTTGTTGATTGTCATCGATGACACAGCGTGATTGTTCACTCGCCAATTGTAGCCATATCACAAGTTCAGCCAAGCCATGCTGCAAAGGATACATATGCAATAATTCCATCAAAGAAATTTGTGTGTTATCCTGCAAAGCTTGTGCCAAGTTCTTTTTCAGCTGCCCTTTGTCTACCACCACTTGTGAAAACAATGCCTCCGCATCTGCATTTTCTTCACCCATTTCCAACTGCACGGCTTCAATCACACTTTGCAATGGTGGCTGATACAACGGGCGCTCCATTGGTAAGGTGAAGTCGACTTTGATATCATCCATACTCATGCTTAATTCATGGGGTGGTGTTGCAATCGTAGCACTGGCATGACTCTTGATATGATTAAGTATTTCCATGATGCGTTTGTTTTCTAACCAAGCTTTATCATCCAAAAATCGGCGCAATTGGCTTGATAATTGCGCCACAGTACGTTGTGTATGCTCACCAGCTTCCAACCAATCATAATGCACACGGCGCAGCCTTGCATCAGGTCTGGACTCGGCAACAGCCTCAAGCGCCATGACCTTATCCAACAAAATGGTCAGATCTTCCTGCCTTGTACTGGACATCAAGAAGTCCCAAAAAGCGCGAAAACTTTTACCTTGATCAGAATCCGTAATATCATCACATGCATTAAGAATATCTTGCAGTAACTCACCTTTGCTACCTTCCCACAAAGCAATGCGCTCACGCACACGCCTATCCAACATACGGAAATTCTGCTCCACTTCACGAAAGTCACTCAGTAACTCCCCCGCCATCATCACAAATTGTTGGAATCTATCTTTGATAGCTGTCTCATCGAGCAAGGGGATATCACCGCTTTGGATTTGCTTGATTTCCGCATCAATATCACGGCGTTTTTTGCGTAATTCAGCAATACGAAGCTTGGGATCAGTCTCACTGCCCTCCGCTATCTGCTGCAATAAATCAAACAACGTCAATAGGCGTGACTCCGTACCAATAAAACTACGCTCCATTAACCCTGCCAACCAGCGAATACCTTTTTCCGTAGCTGGTGTTAAATCATAATGCGGCTCATCAGAGTGTTTGGGATAAAATTTACGCAACCAACCCTGTGCATTATCTGCCCAGTCATTGAGGTATTCAGAAGCAGAACGTGGATAGTAATCATCCCCAAGTCGCTCTCGCAGGGTAAAAAGTTCATCTTCCAATGCTTCTTGTAAGTCGGCTTGCGCAAGCTCACGCACATTCGGCACGATAAATACCCGATGTAAAAAGCTGGCAACCAATGGTGCGGAGTCTGCCCTCAATAATCGCCAAGCGGGATGATTTTTTCGCAAGGAAGTCAGTGTTTCATGGCTCATTTGTATGTTATTCATGGTATATTTGCCAACTTTATTCTATGTTTTAACGCCTAAATCATTGGAGAACGAAACGCACGTCCCACCCTATGATTTTGTGATACTTTTTAATCACACAACCTCACATATATGTGAGTAATATTAGGGTTTTTTGATGATATTCTTTCATCAATCTCAATATAATCTATTGATTTAATCAGTTTTCCTAATTTTTCATAACCATAGTTTCTTGGATCAAATGAAGGGTAATTTTTATTAATATAGCCTCCAACACCTGATAGAGCAGCCCAGCTATCATCTTTTGAGACAGCCCTAATTGCCGTAGTTACTATTTGTTTAAAATCAACATCTAACTCTTGGCTTGGCATCTTGGCATCTGGTCGAAGAATTTCAGTATAAATAAACTTATCACACGCAGAAACAAAAGGGGTTGGTGTTTTTTGTTCACCAAAGCCATATACTGTTAAACCACTTTCTCGAATTCTTGTTGCAAGCCTTGTAAAATCACTATCTGAAGAAATGATACCTAAATCCTGCAAGTGGCACTTTCAGTGCTAATCCCCAAGAATAACCCTGTTCAATGAAAGTGTACTATTGGTAGAATCGGCTCATATTTCTCGATTTTTTTCAATGTGATACGTTCTTATGTTAGAATAGATGCACAATCAGGGCTGCTTCTTGAATTTAGCGCGTGCAAAACCATAACTGTCTATCATCAGCCGCTTCCATCTTCATCATGATAAGACGTATCTGAGTTTAAATTAGGTCATGCCAACCCTTAGCCAGCTTTGCCAAGGTTTGGGGTGCAGCAACGTTGTGGGTATTTTCAAAGTCATCTGCCTGCCTCCGCAAACAAGCTTTCCAGCCATACGCACCATAAAAGTACGAATACTAGCCATCTCCCATCGCATCAATTGTTTGTCGCCACTCACCAGTGCCATCCAGCGCACGGTGTTGTAAGCAAGCACCGCGCATTGGAATAATGCGGAGCTGGCTAGGAAATTTTTCGTTTTGATGTGTGCCATGCCCATCTGATTCTTGGCTTCATCAATCCACGTCTCACAGGTTGCACGTTCACCATACTTCTTGTGGGTTTGCCATGGTGTAAGGTTTTCCGTGGTGACATAGCAGAAATAATCATACGACCGCATATCCAGCAGCTTGCCTTGATTGCAGTCTTCATCCTTAAGCCTGCGTACAGCAACAAAGGTTCGTGTGTGCGCCCATGTGCCACAACGATGGGTAAAGCTAGCTTGTTCCCAGCCGTCATGACCAGCCACAGCTTGCCATTGCTGTACTTCAAGCAAATCAACCAGTCCTTTCAGTTTTACTTTGATCAGGTAGCCATCACCGCGTGCATCCAACCAGTCCAGCAGCGCGCCAACAAAATAACCCGAATCACCACGAAAGACCAAACGCATACGATTGGGTAGATGCGCCGCCAACTGCTTCATGAACGCAACGATACCGTTGGAAGTATAAGCGTTACCACAACGCAGCCATGCCTGAAGAATCTCCTTGGTCTCCGCGCAAAAAGCCAACTGTGGATGGTAAGAAGGTGCGCCACGTTTGTGCGGGTTGTAACCAACTGCCGCGCCTTCCTGGTGTTTGCCATAAGTCGTTTTGACCGTGGAATCGACATCAATCCACATCGAACCCCGCATCAAGCTAGATGTCAATGCTCTAGCGCGTTTCCAGACGCGACCTCGCATGATGTGGTTAAAGGTTTCCATCTGGTAGATATGTTGTTCTGTGACCGTTTTAAGAATACGCCCCATGGTGGTCGCATTCATGATATTATCCCAGCCGCCAAGCTTTCGCAGCACATTATCTGCCCACACTCGAATACTTTCATCCACACTGCGAGCACCTGCAATCAGACTGAGAACATTTAATTCAACGGCATCAGATAGCTGATAACGGGCATTATGGGCGCGCCGATGCTCAACCGTACGATGGAAAGCCTTGCTAAACCCCAACTTACCAAGAAACCGCATAACTGGAACCAGACCCGCATGGATCGTCAGGTTTTTACCTGTGCTTTCAATAGTTACTTTTCGGGTAGACTTGCGGGTATGTTTTGCTTTAGAGTTTCTCACTGAAAAGGTGACTCCTTTTGTTTTTGATTGAGCTGCTAACTTATGAAGGAGTCTACCTTTTTTGGATTAAGCTGTCAGGGGATTGCAGGATTTAGGTGATACAAAATCCATCTAGTTTCTGATTATGAAGTAAATCCATAGCATCGATAATCATTGATGAATCAGTCGAATTTTTCCCAGTGGTGTAACTAAACTGTTGAATAGGTTGAATTGCATGTTTATGTAAATAATCTTTCCAGCTTTTTAAATTCGTAGTCGTCCAATCTCCGTATGCTCGCTTTACATTCGCGGTTCCATACTTTGCTATTTCAGCAAATAATTCACTACAAATTGCCGCTTGAGCATTATCGGCATCAATAAGAATCGCAAGTTTTTCATTCTCAATATCAGACATAAAATATCACTTTCCTTTTAAAATATAACGGTCGCGTTCAAGGCGAGGATCCGATTAACGCGACTAATATAGTGAATCATGAATTGATTTACCGCCATGGTCGAGTTCTTTTATCGGGCATCCACCCAAGCTTATATCTTAAAAAAATATGGATCCCCGCCTTCCCCCAGGGGATACTCTCTTGCTTCGCAATTCACCTGATCGCGAGGATGACGCAATATCGGCAAGTCAATTCCTGAATGACTATGAGCCACTTGTAAAACTCTGGGTGGATGAGTGGCAATCCCACTTTGAGTGCGTTTTTTAGGCTGAAATGAGGGGCATGGTGGTTCCATACACCGAAATTCCAGCCTAAAAACGCACTCAAAGTGGGGAAGTTAATCGCCGCTCATGAGTTTTGCAAGTGGCTCACTATATACTTACATTGAGCGGGTATGTTTTATCATTTTCTTGGTTATTTTATCCTTATAAATCAATGAGATAAGGATATACATCACGATTCTGATTATCCTACGAATTTCAATCTACAACCAACTTAAGCAAAAAGTTGAAAATCGATACCGTAATTTTCATTAAATGGCTAAATGATTCGGTCATAAAAGGCTGTTTTTATTCAATATTTTGAGAACAAACATCATCCGACATCAATTTTAAATCATTTTTTAAAAAAAAAGATACCCGCTCAATGTAAGTATATACGCCCTTTTTTCTAGGTTCCTGCTAGGAAGTATAGGGCAACAACAAACAATAATACAAGAAAAAAGCCTGCAAACACTAGGCTTACAGGCTCTTATCGGTCTTTCTCATCTTGCGCATTGGTTAGCCCGTAGGCTTCTAAGTGGGTTGCAATCGCTTCTATGCCCATGCCTTGGCTTATCATGGCGCAAGTAAGCCTGTCATATTCATGGTGCAGGTCTTTCTCTGATAAATAGACGGTGTAACTCACATCAAGCAGGCACACCCCCAAAAGGTGTGCCCTCGCTTGTTCAATGTTAGGCCTGCGGCTAGTGGTTTGATAAAGCGGCTTATCTTGGCGGAGGGTCGCTTTTTCTTTGGGTGGTTTACTCATGCTTGCCACCGTCCAATGTGTAAACGGCAACGCCTTTATGCTTTACACCGTCCTTATCTTCAATGGTCATATAATTGGCTACGATATTATACCCTAACGCTTTAAGCTCCCCCACCCGTGGTGGAGGTGACATGCAGCCGATTTCACGGTCTTGAAATGTATTTACGCTTCCATGGTCTCGGATATATCTCAAAAGCTTGTTGCGTTGGGGTTCTGCACTCATTGCATATTTCATGCTTCACCCCCCTTGCTCACAAGGCACAAGTTCACTTGCTTTGATTTCACCCGTATTTAGTTTTTCAATTAGCAGCTCTAACTTATTTAAAGTATCAAGAGTCTTTTGAAGGTTGCTTACTACTTTCATGCGCTTGATTGAATTACACATTGGTATCCCACCAAGCTCTGCGATTAGATTGCGAATATCCTCGACTTTCCAAGCGGATATTCGTTTGCCAAGCTTTACAGGTGCAGGGTATATACCATTGGCAATGCCTTCAAACCATGCGGTCTTGCTTACGGGTATAAATTCTAAAACTTGTGGAAGTCTGAGAAACCCTGTTTCGGGTAATTGCGTTATATAGTCCATGTTGTACTCCTTATGCCCGTGTTGGGCTTTGAAGTACGAACAGTACGAATAAACACATTGTGTAGCACATGGGCTGATAAGCGAGACTATCAACCCATACAGGTATTATTTAGGTCATGCGTGAATCGTTTTTTATGAAATACTTTTCAAGTTTGGAAGCCTTATCATAAATATCTTTCACTTGATTATGTGAAAGTCCTGTATGTTTTGCTAAAAGAGCGCAGCCGCAAGAATGGTGGTCATCATCCCCAATATTATCCTCAACACTCTCAATACCTCTGATAGTAATAGGCATCTTGTAGTCTTGTTTTAATGTTGCAAGTATATCAAAGAAAAGCTTATTTCTGGTCTTGAAGTCTTCCTTTAATTGGCGTGGCTTTCTTGCACCTGTGGCTTGCTCTAAAAGCCACTGTTGAAGCCTTCTAGGTAGCGCATAGCCTTTTTCATAGAGTTGATTATCTACAAAATATTGGGCAAGTTTGTTTAAAACCTCCCATTCAATATCAGCTTGAAGGTTTTGAAATATCTCCCATGGGTCGCTACCTTCTTTTACGCTGTCAATACACCATGCTAGATATTCATCCACGGTGTACCTATAACTAGATAGCTTTGCAAGCTCCCGTTTTACAAAATCATCTGTTGTAAGCTTATCCATAGTGTTTAATTGGTATCACTTTTACACCATCCCTTAAAGCGTCCAAATAGTCTGCCCATTGCTGCATCATGGCTTTGCGCTTGTCTAAATACTCTGCATGGTTGTAAGCTGCTTTGACTTGGTTGCGCTCGCTGTGGGCTAGTTGCCGCTCCACTAAGTCGCTTCTATAGCCTAGCTCGTAAAGTAGGGTGGAAGCCATGCCCCTGAAACCATGGGCGCAATGGTCGTGCGTTGTGCTGTAGCTAAGGCGTTGTAAGCAGGCGTTAATCGTGTTTTCACTCATGGGGCGGCTTGTTTTGTTGCCCTTGCACCATGAAACACATACTTGCCTTGCCCTGTTAAAGCTTGTACATCTTTGAGGATTGCCACGGCTTGCTTGGCTAAAGGCACAACATGCTTTTGCTTCATTTTCATGTTTTCGGCTGGGATAACAATTTGCATCGCTTCAAAGTCAATAAAACGCCATTCAAGCTTGCGAAGTTCACCTGGTCTCAAAAACACATACGGGCTAAGTTGTAAGGCACAAGCCACAACATGTGTGCCAGTAAAACCTTGAATTGCTCGCATCAGTGCGCCAACCTCTTTTGGGTCGGTTAGCCTTGCTCTATTTTTAGTTACCGTGGGGGCTAGTGCGCCTTTAAGGTCACGGGTCGGGTCACTTTCAACCCTGCATGATGCCACCCCATACCTAAAAACTTGGCTGCATATATTCAAAACACGGCGGGCTAGTTCAGCATGACCTTTTTTCTCAATCTTCAAGCAAACGGATAATACATCAAACGGCTTAATATCTTGGATAGGCAAGCTACCAAGCCATGGTAAAATATGTTTAGCTAATCGAACCTGATGCCCATTGTAAGTGCTTTCTACCCACTTCGCCTTATGTTTTGCTAACCACTCCATAGCTACGCTTTCGAATGTATCGGCTTTTGTTTTTTCAAACTGCTTTTGTTTGGCGTTTTGCTTGGCTTGATTAGGGTCAATATACTTTCCAAGCATCTTTTTTGCACTATCCCGTGCATCTCTCGCTTTCTTTAGCTTGGTTTCGGGATAAGTGCCAATAGATAAGGTTTTTCGCTTTCCTGCATAACGGTAGTCAAAACGCCAATACTTACCCGATTTATTTACCAACAAGTATAAACCGTGGCTATCAGATAACTTTTTCTGTCCTTTGCCTTCATCCAACTTGGCTGCTTTCACCTTTGCATCAGTCAACATAGTACATACCCACCTAATCATATATAGCACAACGCTTTGCGCTGATTTTGACGGTATAAATTAGAAGCATTGCCCGACTTTTTGATTTATACCGTCTTTTATACCGTCTTTTTTCTCGGTTTCTGTCGGATAGTATAGGACGACTACAAACAACAAAGCAAGAAAAAAGCCTGCAAACACTAGGCTTACAGGCTCTTATCGGTCTTTCTCATCTTGCGTATTGGTGGAGGCGGCGGGATTCGAACCCGCGTCCAAAAACCATCAGCCAAAGGCTCTACATGTTTATTCCGTTATAATAGCACCTACTGAAAACCTAACGGACAAGGGCTTCAATAGGTCGTCTCGTTACTAGTTAACCTCTGGTAGCACGGGTCTACACTTCCAGAATGGCGATCTCATTTATTTGACCCCGGATTCTCAAGCAATGAGCAACTCAAGAGCGGGGTAACTTACGCAGCGTAAGCTAGTTCTGTTTCGTCGTTTGCGACTATTGTTTTGGCCTGGATAACGGGCGTACCTACCCGACATGCACCAAAGGGTTCAGAATCTCTGTCGAAACCATGTCGCCCCCGTGTGAGCGTGCAAAGCTACACGCCTTGAAGATGACTGCAACGATTAGTGAAGCACTTGGAAAAAAGATTGAAGATGCAGCAGGTCTTGCCATGCCCTACTTTTGTTTTGTTGCGCTCGTAATAGGTAAGATGGGTGATCAATGACCAACACAGGAATCCCCCGATAGGTAAATTGCCCTGCTCTGAGTTCAGCCAATGATGCTTCTGTTTTAAGCATCGTTTGCGCTACCACTCGCCCCAATAAACATATCATTTTAGGCTGAATTTTATCCAACTGTGCGCTTAACAGTGATTCACATGCAGAAAATTCATCAGGTTTGGGCGCTCGATTATGCTGTGGACGGCATTTGACACCATGCAACAAATATACGTCATTTCGATTCAAACCAATGGATGCCAACATACCTTGAAATAATTCACCGCTAGCACCCACAAAAGTTTTCCCCGCCAAATCTTCATCCCGATTGGGTGCTTCGCCAACAAACACGAGATCTGCATTTTCATTGCCATCACCAAACACCAATTGGTTGCGTGATTCCACCAGTTCACATGCCTTACATGCTTCAGCTTTCGCCTTTAAAACAGCCCAGTGATCACCATTGGATACGACCACGGGTGCAGCTCTATTTTCTTTTTGAGGTGCTTTTTCGGATTCAACAACACCTACAACAGGTATTGAGGGAGGTGCTTCAGCTTTTGCGCATATTTTCTTTTGCTCAACAGCCTGCGTTTCAACGACTACGTCTTGTTGACCCATACCCACAAACGCAGAAATCGGCGTTATTACGCCGATTTCTTTTAAATATACACTTTGAAAATCACTTTCCATCAGAAAAAACCTTATTGCGATATAAAATGCTTGAGTGCAAGGATAGAACTTGAAACTGCAGCAGCGCGGCTACAAAAGTGAGAGGCGCTGCAATCAGACATTTTAGGCTCAACCTTTCAACAAACCGTCAACATAGGTTTTCGAGCCTAGATACACTGGCACACGTTGGTGCAACGCTTCAGGCTGCACTTCAGACACAAGCATATCCTTACTCATCGACTTACCACCCGCTTGCTCCATCACAAAGCCCATAGGAATCGCTTCATACAACAAGCGAAGTTTCCCCGTGGTATTTTTACTATCTGCAGGGTATAAAAATACACCACCTTTAAGTAATGTGCGGTGAACATCAGCCACCATCGCACCCACATAACGCATACCCAAACCCGTGTCAGATTTAAGCTTTTCAAGCTTTTCACCCATATTGTCCGACCATTGATCAGCATTGGATTCATTCACTGAATAATAACCACCTGTTTCTGGGATGCGAATATTATCATGGCTAAGTTCAAAACGCGCAGATGCAGGATTGAATGTAAAACCGTGTGTGCCATCGCCCACTGAATATACAAGCATCGTTGACGGACCATAAAGCACATAACCTGCTGCAATCACTTCAGAACCAGCTTGCAGTGTGTCAGATACATGCGGGCGTTCTGAATTGGCAGTTTTGCGTTTGACTACCGAGAAGATCGTACCCACTGGGCCATCAACATCCAAGTTGGATGAACCATCAAGTGGGTCAACCAACACCAAATAATCAGCATCTTGATATTCTTCAATCACCAACAATTCTTCTTGCTCTTCCGAACCCACGGCACAAATAAAACCCGTAGCGCGCATTTCTTCCAAGAAAATATCATCAGATAATACATCTAGCACCTGTTGCTCTTCACCTTGAATATTTTCAGAACCCGCTGCTCCCAATGCTCCACGAAACACTGCGCCACGCAATAAAGCAGCAATTTCAATTGCCGCCCGGCCCACGCCTTGGATAATCGGCATCATGTTATGTCCATGCTCGCCTTCTTTTGCAATTCGACTAAGTGTTGTTGGCATATTACAGTTCCCCTCTGAAACAGATTAAAATAAATTCGAAAATTTATGCGCCGCAGCATAGCCCAGTAGCGAGAATATTACCATGAACAATGAACATCAACGCCTTTACGCACTCACAGAGCATATTCTTCATATGATGCAAACCAATGGTGGTGCAATTTCATTTCACGATTGGATGCAAGCTGCCCTTTATCAGCCCAAACTAGGGTATTACGAAAGCAAAAAAATATTTGGTGCAAAAGGGGATTTCACAACTGCCTCAGCAATGGGCGATTGGTTGGCTATGGGTTTTGCGGATACCATTATCAAAGCTTGGCATACCCTTGGTCAACCGCAGCAATGGACATTACTCGAACAAGGTGGCGGTAATGGGAACTTATTGTGTCAAATATTGAAGCAACTGGAGATATTGGGAGTCACCCCCCCTCATCTCATCAGCATAGAAATCAGTGAACAACTGCGCCAACGGCAACAAAACAGTTATGAGAAACATGGACTCTCAGTACAAACTTACCCTGATTTACCAAGTGTTCCCCCCATTGAAAATCTGGTGATGTTGAGCAATGAACTGCCTGATGCCTTTCCCGTGCAGGCATTTATTCACCAACAAGGGAAAAATATGGAACGTGGTGTGGATTGGATTGACCATCAATTTGTTTGGCTAGCTTTAGAAGCCGTTAATATACCCGTTGCTGCACATATTCAAGAGCAATGGCCCGATGGATACTGCAGTGAATTCAATCCACACTTGCAATCATGGCAGCAAGCTATTGCTGATATATGTCAACGTGCCGTTATTTTAACCGTTGATTATGGCTATACACAGCAAGAGTATTATCGTCAGCAACGCATGGAAGGCACACTGATGGGACATTATCAACATCAAGTGGTGGAAGATGTACTCAAGCTTTCACCTGGTGTTTGCGATATGACAGCTCATGTTGACTTTAGCGCGCTCCAGCAAGCAGGGGAATCTGTGGGCTTACAAAGCATTGCCTACACCACGCAAGGCGCATGGTTGGCGCAAACACAACTTATTCAAACACAGATGCAAACCCTTGCTGCCAATCCAAACATGGAAAATTTTGCACAAATCACCAACGCCAAACGCTTGATGCTACCCAATGGCATGGGTGAATCGTTTAAACTCTTGATTCAGGTCAAGGGCTTGAATCAAGACAACAGCCAAAACCTTGTTTCACCACGCTTTGATCGCTTGCATACCCTTTAACCGCATCAATAGCTTACAAAACTTTAACTGATGTTATCCACCTGCTTGAACAAGTACCCAAGTCGCTTGATTTGTCCACATGCTCCAGCGTGGAATGGGGTAATCATCGATAGAGACCCTAATTGTTTATCCGCTTATAATCCTGTCAACCACCAATGAACGAAAATCATAACTGCACAACACTGGTGTCATAGGTTAATCACGAAAGTGGGTGGCAATACTTACATTGAGCGGGTATGTTTTATCATTTTATTGGTTATTTTATCCTTATAAATCAATGAGATAAGGATATACATCACGATTCTGATTATCCTATGAATTTCAATCTACAACCAACTTAAGCAAAAAGTTGAAAATCGATACCGTAATTTTCATTAAATGGCTAAATGATTCGGTCATAAAAGGCTGTTTTTATTCAATATGATGAGAACAAACATCATCCGACATCAATTTTAAATCATTTTAAAAAAAAAGATACCCGCTCAATGTAAGGCAATACCGCTGACAATTTACTCTAGTAAATCTTTCAAGAACTTATATAATAATTTTGAAGACTTTAGAGGTTTATTTTTTAAAGACTCTTGTTTTGAGCTTCTAATAAGTTGCCCTAACCTTTGAATATCTACACCTTGATACTCGGCTAAAAATGCTGTCAATGCAGGTTCACCTCCATTTAAAAGCCTCTCTCGCCAGCGTTCAATACGGTGAAACCCAATATTTATCTCTGCCTTAGCTTGCTTTAAATTTTCAACTTCATCTAAAGCCTTATCAACAGAAGCATCTCTTAAGTACTTCGCAATAAGTTTAAATTGTCGTTTACGAGCTCCCTTTTGCATCACTCTCAAATCACGCAGTGCATCAATGATGTGCGCTGGTAAATCGAGGTATGGCCACCGCTGTTCGGGTAAATCTTCCAAACTCTTCGCTAAGTCTAAAAGAGCTTGAGCCTCCCGTTTTAACTGTGATTTATTCGGTCGAACATATTCAGATTCTTCAGAAATATCTATCATGATTGGAATATTAACGAAACAAAGAAAAAAGTCTTCCTGAATTCGTATCATAAGTGCAATCGTATGTAATCGCTATTCTTATCAGTTCATTCTGGTGAGGGTGTTGGCTACAAGATAAGGCGATTTTAAGGTGCGTGATATGAGATACAAACAATTAAACTTACAAGAGCGTCACTACATTGAACTAGAGCTCAAGAAAGGTACTCTTCAGAAGGATATTGCTTCGGCATTAGGGCGTTCCTGTAGCACGTTGTGCAGGGAGCTTTCACGCAACACAGGGCAACGGGGCTACCGTCATATTCAAGCCAACAATAAGGCTTTCACGCGTCACAAAGATAAGCCGAAAGCAATCAAACTTACCAATGATATCAAGACGGTAATATCCGAATATATCGAACAAGACTGGAGTCCTGAACAAGTTGCTGGTCGATTGAAAAAGGATGATGTCATTAGCGTTCATCATGAGACGATTTATCAATATGTTTTAGCGGACAAAAAGGCTGGCGGTGTTTTGTATACTCACCTTAGGCACCAAAATAAAACCTACAGGAAACGTTATGGATCAGCGCATACTCGTCATGGTATCACCAATCGGGTGGATATTGATGAACGCCCTGAAGTGGCTAACAAACGAGAGCGAATAGGTGATTGGGAAGGTGATACAATGATAGGAAAAGAGCACAAAGGCGTGCTTGTAACACTCGATGATCGTCGCTCAAAACTTCGCCTTGCAGCACCGCTTAAGAGCAAGCATGCCAAGGACGTGACAGCAACCATTATCAAGCTTTTGGAGCCAATAAAAGACTGGGTACACACGATCACTTTCGACAACGGTAAAGAATTCGCATTCCATAAGACCATCGCCAAAACACTCGACTGTAATGCCTATTTTGCAAAGCCCTATCATTCTTGGGAACGTGGTCAAAATGAGAATGCAAACGGTCTTCTACGGCAGTACTTCCCCAAAGCAATGAGCTTGCTTGAAGTGACTACAAAAGAAGTTCTAAAAGCCGTTCATAGGCTTAATAACCGACCCAAAAAGTGTTTGGGGTTCAAAACTCCATACGAAGTATTTGAGGAAAATACAGGCGTTCACATAAAATCGATAGTGGAAATTGCACTTATCACTTGAATTCAGGCTTGTTTTTCCAATAAGGAGGAAGCACAAACAAAAAAAGCCTCTTGGAATGAACCAAGAGGCTTTTAATATGGCGGAGCGGACGGGACTCGAACCCGCGACCTCCGGCGTGACAGGCCGGCATTCTAACCAACTGAACTACCGCTCCATGGTGGGCGCTGCAGGACTCGAACCTGCGACCACCGCCTTGTAAGGGCGGTGCTCTACCAACTGAGCTAAGCGCCCGCTTTCAAAGGTATATCCATCAAAAGATGGGCGAAGATTAACGCCACATTTTCGCATTGCAAGCGTTTATTTTCAGCCTTGCTTTACTGCGTCTTTAAGACCTTTACCTGCTTTAAATTTAGGTGCTTTTGAAGCCGCAACATTAATGGGATCACCTGTGCGAGGGTTACGTGCTATACGCGCTGCACGCTCTGTTACAGAAAATGTACCAAACCCAACAAGACTAACACTATCACCGCTTGCTAATGCATCTGTAACACCACCAATCACGGCATCCACAGCAGCAGCAGCATCAACCTTACTCAAGCCTGCAGCTTCAGCAACATGGTTAATCAAATCTATTTTTTTCATCATACCCTCCAATAATACTTTAAAATCTTTATGACAAGACGAGGCGAAGCTAAGCAGTCGCAAGTTACCTCGTCAATGGTTTTTATTTAAGAAAATTTTAATGTGCTGTTGTGCTTCCTTCATTCATATGAATGCCTGAAATCATACTTGGCACAAAATCAACATTATTTAACATCATCTTAGGTAAATGTATTAACGCACACTTTAACACATCATCCATATTCGTTGCATACACTATTTCCATAGAATCCTTAATTACATCAGGGACTTCCTTGATATCTTTTCTGTTTTCTTCTGGAATAATCGCAACTTTCAAGCCTCCCCGATGAGCAGCAAGTAGCTTTTCTTTCAGGCCACCAATAGGCAGCGCCTTACCCCTCAGCGTTATTTCACCCGTCATACAAATATCTCGACGCACAGGGATTCCTGTTAATGCCGAGACAATCGAAGTTGCCATGCCCAAGCCTGCTGAAGGTCCATCTTTAGGAATTGCACCTTCAGGAACATGCACATGAATATCAACCTTTTGATGAAAGTCAGGCTTTAAACCCAAGACCTCTGCGCGTGAACGGACGTAAGTGAGGGCTGCCTGAATAGATTCCTGCATCACATCACCCAACTGACCTGTCACGGTTAACTTCCCTTTACCTGGTGTTAAAGCTGTTTCAATAGGTAATAGTTCACCACCAACTTCTGTCCAAGCAAGACCTGTAACAACACCAATTTCATCTTTAGCTTCGGCTAATCCAAAGTGATACTGCCTCACACCTAACATAGCTTCTAAATCCTTAGGAGAAACAGGGGGAACTTTAGCTTCTTTAGACAGCACGACTTGGTGTGCAATTTTACGACATATTTTTGCCAACACTCGCTCTAATCCACGAACACCAGCTTCGCGTGTGTAATAACGAATCACATCCATAATAACATCATCCAACAGCTCAACTTGCTCTGTTTTTAAACCGTGATTTTTAATTTGCTTCGGTAAAAGGTATTTCTTCGCTATCGCAAGCTTTTCTTCTTCTGTGTAGCCAGAAATACGAATAACTTCCATTCTATCCAGCAATGGTCCAGGAATATTCATACTATTCGCTGTCGTTACAAACATCACATCTGATAAATCGTAGTCAACTTCCAAATAATGGTCATTAAATGTGTTATTTTGCTCAGGATCTAAGACCTCCAACAAAGCTGCTGATGGGTCGCCACGATGGTCTGCGCCCATTTTATCAATCTCATCCAACAAAATCAGCGGGTTTTTTGTGCCCGCTTTTTTCATAGACTTAATCACTTTACCTGGCATAGAGCCGATATATGTTCGCCTATGCCCCCGAATTTCCGCCTCATCACGCACGCCACCCAAACTCATACGGACAAATTCACGCTTTGTTGCCCTTGCAATGGATTTGGCTAATGATGTTTTCCCTACTCCAGGAGGTCCTACAAAACAAAGAATAGGTCCCTTCACTTTCCGAATCAATTGAAGCACAGCCAAATGCTCCAATATCCTCTCTTTCACCTTATCCAAACCAAAGTGGTCAGCATCCAGCACCTCTTCTGCTGCTGCCAAATCACGGCGAATGCGTGATTTTTTCTTCCATGGTAAATCTACAATCCAATCCAAGTAGCCTCGTAATACTGTTGCTTCAGAACTTGATGCAGGCATCATTTTAAGTTTTTTCAGCTCAGACACTGCTTTTTCTTTAGCTTCTTGGCTTAGACCCAATGTTTCTATTTTTTCAGCAATATCATCCAAATCAGAGTGAATATCTTCTTCACCCAACTCTTTTTGGATGGCTTTCATTTGCTCTGATAAATAATACTCGCGCTGACTTTTCTCCATTTGTCGCTTCACACGCGTACGTACACGTTTGTCCACTTGAAGCATATCCATTTCATCTTCCATAAAAGCGAATATTTTTTCTAAACGCTGAATAACCGATGTCATTTCCAACAGCTCTTGCTTTTCAGATACCTTGAGATTGAGGTGCGAAGCAATTGTATCCGCCAAACGATCTACTGCTTCAACACCTGAAACAGATACCATCACTTCAGGTGCAATTTTTTTATTCAGCTTCGCATAAGCTTCGAATTGATTAAGCACAGCACGAGAAACCTGCTCTTGCTCTTCTTCATCTTCTACCACTTCCGGCAGCACGGTATAACTTGCACGCAAGCATGAGTCTTCGCTCAAATCATGAATCTGAACCCGTTCTTGACCTTCAATCAGCACTTTGATTGTGCCATCGGGAAGCTTCAATAACTGCAATATGTTACCGAGTGTACCAATGGAATAAAGTGCATCGAGCTTGGGCGCATCTTCTTCAGGATCTTTCTGCGCCAATAAAAGAATTTTCTTACCCGATGCCATGACTTCTTCCAAAGCGGTGACGGATTTTTCACGACCCACAAACAAGGGAACAATCATATGGGGGAACATCACAATATCGCGTAACGGTAATACAGGTAGAATTAAACTTTCATCACCTGACTCATTTGATGTTGAACTATCGATTTCAGCCAAAAAACACCTCTGTGAAACTATTTTCTATAGCTATGGATAATGCTTCAGTATATGAATTTCAAGCCCTTAAATCAAAAAAGCCTCGCTTAGCGAGGCTTTTAAAGAAAAATGATTCCGTCATCAGGAGGTATTATGCCGCTTCTTCATCCAACAACTTGTCTTTATAGGAAAAACATGGTTTTTTCTTACCTTCCACCACATCTTCAGTAATCACACAAGTCTCGACACCGTCCATTGTTGGCACTTCATACATCACATCCAGCATCACAACTTCCATAATCGCTCGCAACCCACGCGCGCCTGTTTTGCGTTGGATAGCCTTATCTGCAATCACTGCCAAAGCTTCATCGGTAAAGGTTAAGTCCACACCATCATACTTCAACAACGCCATATATTGCTTAACCAAAGCATTTTTAGGTTCTGTTAAAATTTCCAGCAAGGCATCTTTATCCAATTCATTTAGTGTTGCCACTGCGGGTAAACGCCCCACAAGTTCAGGAATCAACCCAAACTTAATTAAATCTTCAGGTTCAACACCTTTGAGCCGTTCGCCAATATCAATATCATCTTCAAGATCAACAGTTGCACCAAATCCAATCGAGCGTGTTTTACCACGAGCTTCAATAATTTTTTCTAGACCTGAAAATGCACCACCCAATATGAATAATATATTACTGGTATCAACTTGGGTAAATTCTTGTTGCGGGTTTTTACGTCCGCCTTGCGGAGATATCGAAGCAATGGTACCTTCAATAAGTTTCAGCAACGCTTGTTGCACACCTTCACCCGACACATCACGGGTAATCGAAGGCGAATCGGACTTGCGTGCCAACTTATCCACTTCATCGATGTAGATAATGCCACGTTGTGCTTTTTCTACATCACCATCGGCAGCTTGCAAAAGCTTAACAATAATATTATCAACATCTTCACCCACATAACCAGCTTCAGTGAGTGTTGTTGCATCAGCAATAATAAAGGGTACATCAAAAATACGCGCTAATGTTTGCGCCAACAGCGTTTTACCGCAACCAGTTGGCCCCAAAAGAAGGACGTTACTTTTTGAAATTTCAACATCACCTTTTTCATTGTGTGCTAAGCGTTTATAGTGGTTATAAACGGCAACGGATAGCAAACGCTTGGGGGCATCTTGACCAATCACATAACCATCTAAAAACCTTTAATTTCATGAGGTTTGGGCAACCCTGAGTCTTGTTCAGCAGTTGATTTTTTTTCTTCTTCAAACTCTTCAATAATAATATCATTGCAAAGTTCAACACATTCATCACAAATAAATACTGTGGGTCCTGCAATCAGCTTCTTAACATCATGCTGGTTTTTCCCGCAAAAGGAGCACAATAAAGTTGAAGAAGCACCTGAACCGCCATCAGACCCATTTGAAGAAGATGAACTCATTGGGACACATCCTCTGCAACAGGCACATCTTCCCGAGAGGTTAATACCTTATCTACAATGCCGTAAGCACATGCTTCACTCGCCGATAAAAAATAATCGCGTTCCACATCATCTGCTAATTTCTCAAGCGGTTGACCTGTGTGCTCAGCCATCATTTGATTCAAGCTATCTTTAAGCTTTAAGATTTCTTTCGCATGAATCTCAATGTCTGTCGCTTGCCCTTGGAAACCACCAAGCGGTTGATGAATCATAATGCGTGCGTTAGGCAATGCATAACGCTTTCCTTTTTCACCTGCTGCAAGCAGGTGAGCGCCCATAGATGCAGCCTGACCAACACATAATGTTGACACATCACAACGAATGTATTGCATGGTATCATAAATTGCCATACCTGCTGTCACTAATCCACCGGGGCTATTGATATACATGAATATATCTTTCTCAGGACCTTCAGATTCCAAGAATAAAAGCTGCGCCGTAATCAAGTTGGCCATATGGTCATCAACTGGACCCGTCATGAAAATAATACGTTCTCTCAACAGACGTGAATAAATATCATATGAGCGTTCACCGCGAGCAGTCTGCTCTACAACCATAGGCACTAAATTCATGATATAACTTTATCCTGTTCTTTTTGCCATGCTGCCAATGTTTGCGTCACTTTCGTTACCTTGCCTTTAGACACAACATGATCAATACATTTTTGTTCTAACATGCGGTCTTTAAGTGCTGCCATTTGCTCTTCATTATCACGTATATACTTTGCATAATCATCGCGCATATGTTCTGGGTAAGCAGTCACGACTTCATCAACGCCAGCATCAATTTCCTCAGCTGTTAATAAAATATCAAAATCTTTGCGTACCGCTTGCAACACAGCAGACAAGTTCAAACCGCGAATAGAACGCACCCTAACTTCAGCCTTAAACGCTTCATCATTTAACATATCTTCTGTTGCATCCATGCCCTGCTGCTTCATATTTTGAACCACACGCGAAGCAGTTGCCTTCATATCTTCAACAATCAAACCCTCAGGAAAAGTTAATTCATGGGCTTCAATCAAAGCATCCAAAGCTGATTCACGCGTCGCACCTTTACTGGCTTGTGTTGCTTCTTTTTCTAAACCTTGACGAATATCTTCCATCAACGCATTGGCATCATCAAAGTTAAGTAATTTTGCCAAGGATTCATCATCTTGAGCTTTGGTTGCTTCGCCAACACTTTTCACTGTTGTTTCAAAACGCGCAGCTTTTCCTGCCAAATTGGGTGCTTGATAATCTTCAGGAAAAGATATTTCAACGGTACAAGTCTCGCCCGCTTTTTTACCTATCAATTGCTCTTCAAAACCTGGAATAAAGCGACCTTCACCCAACACAAGGGCAACATCCTCACCTTTACCACCGTCAAAAGCTTCATCACCAATAAAACCTTCAAAATCTAAATGGAGCTGATCACCTTTTTCAGCAGCACGCTCTTCTTTAATTTCATAGCTCACTTGCGATTTATACAAGCGCTCAAGCACAGCCGCAATGTCTTCATCATCCACAGTGACTTCTATTTCATCAAATGAAAGTTCGCCTACATCAGTTAATGTCACTTCTGGCCATGACGATACTTTAAGCGTAAACAAAAACGCATCATCAGGTTGAACTTTTGGCAAGGAAAGCTCGGGTTGGATAGCAGGTATAAGCTTAGAAGACTCAATAGCAGCAACATAATGCTGCTGTAAGAGTTGAGATACTGTATCTTCGTGTATTTTAGGCCCAAACTGCGTTTCAATCACATGACCTGGTGTTTTCCCTGGACGAAAACCAGGGAGTTTGACTTGACTAATCAATTTACTCTTTTCTTCGGTATAAACACGATCATATTCGGACTTGGGTAAACGTACTTCCACTTCATGTTCGTTATCGCCTAGCTTTTTAACTTCAGTTTGAATCATTCAAGCCTCCGAAAGGGAAAATATGGTACAAAAAATCAATGCGCCCCTGTTAAGAAAGCGCATTGACCAAATTTGGTACGAGAGGGGGAGTCGAACCCCACGCCGTAAGACACTGGAACCTAAATCCAGCGCGTCTACCAGTTCCGCCACCCTCGCATGTATTCTTGCTTAAATCATGTCAGATTCATCATGACACTTTATCAAGAGTGGCGCACTCTGCCATGTGTTTTTTTCAAATCAATGCATAAATTTATGCTCTCTTGATTTATAGCAATCAACAAGCTTAGTGTTTGCTGGTTGTAGTTCAATAACTACTTAATCCTTCAGGTAGTTATACGGTTACATCATATATAATAGATAAACTAAATCGAGAGAGGCATACCTATGTTAATTCAAGAAGTGGTAAGTAATGATGCTGTATCAGTAAATAAAGAAGATAGTCTGCGTACCGTGGTTTCAAAAATGGTACTCAACAACTGTGCATCTGTCACTGTTGTGGATGACGAACAAAACCTCATTGGCGTTGTGACAATTCGCGATGTCATGATGCCCCTTTACCCTGCACAAGGTGAATATGTACATGACAGCCTAGCCGCACGTGATTTTGAAGGTATGGAAGAAGGTTACGCTAAGGTTTTAGATAAAGTAGTAGCTGATGTCATGACAGCCAACCCTGTTTCCGTTTCCACCAGCGACCCTGTACTCAAAGCACTATCTTTCATGGGGCTACGCAACCTTCGTCGTATCCCTGTTGTTGATGGTTCAAAACTGATTGGCGTTGTAACAATCGAAGCTATTAACGGTGCAATGTTTATTCAACATGGTTAACACTGGATAAAGCCAGCCCTACCTACACCCCAACAGAAGGAAGTGCTGACACATAAGCACTTCCTTCATCATTAACCCTTCACAACACAAGAAGAAAACCTTAAGTTTTTTAAAAAGCCTTGCGCAAACCTGATACCCGACATTCCGCACCCTTTATTTTGATTTTTGGTATT
>JAUZSH010000037.1 GCA_030949605.1 Ghiorsea sp. | reverse complement strand
TAAAGCCCCACTTCCTATCATACTTCGATACTTTGTGTTCAAATCCTCGACAGTTGTTTTGCATAACATCCGTTACAAAAACCTAACGATCACTCATCATCATCATCATCATCATCACCTGCTAAAATTCTAGCTGCAGCTTCATGATCGACATGTCGAATATCATGACCTTGTTCAATGTAGATAACCATTTCAGCGATATTGGTTGCATGATCTGAAATGCGCTCAAGATTCTTGGCAACATTGGATAAGATAATAGAAGAGCTGATAGATTGTGGATATTCAACCATATAGGTCAACATTTCACGGTAGAGACGTTTGTATAAAACATCAATCCCTTCATCTTTTTCAATGACTGTTAAAGCGAGATCGACATCACCCCGAGAAAATGCATCCAAGGCACGACTAACTTGGCGTAAAACTTTTTCAGACATGATATCCAAGTTAGAAAAGACACGCGGAGGACTTTCTAATGAATATAATGTTCCCTTGGCAATACCAGCGGAAAGATCGCCCATACGTTCCAAGTCGGTAACCAATTTAATCACACCCATGATGAAGCGTAGGTCACCTGCAGCAGGCTGCCTACGAACCAACATGTCGCGGGTCATTTCATCACATTGCACTTCCAATGCATTGATAGCCCGATCACGTTTGATGGTTTTTTAGCGAGTTTTTCATTCTGTTCTAACATAGAACGAACTGAATTTTTACAGCACGTTCAACCAAGCCACCCATAGCAAGAATATGCTCTCTTAGCGCATCCAACTCTTCATCAAATCTTTTCATTGTATGTTGCTGCATGTTGTATGCCCCTTACCCAAATCGACCAGTGATATAGTCTTCTGTTTGTTGTTGTTGTGGTTTGGTGAAAATATTACCCGTGTTGCCAAATTCAACCAAGTTGCCCATATAGAAAAATGCAGTAAAATCAGAAACACGAGCAGCTTGCTGCATACTGTGTGTGACGATAATAATGGTGTATTCTTTTTTAAGTTCATCCATCAATTCTTCAATTTTAGCTGAGGCAATAGGGTCAAGTGCAGAGCATGGCTCATCCATAAGGATGACTTCAGGTTTAACTGCGATAGTTCGTGCAATACATAGCCGTTGTTGCTGACCACCCGACAACGCAGTGCCAGGCTGATGAAGTTTATCTTTGACTTCTTTCCATAAGCTTGCTTTTTTCAAAACATTTTCTACAAGTTCATCCATGTCATCCCCGCTGCTAGCAATGCCATGAATTCTCGGTGCGTAAGCAACATTTTCATAAATACTTTTGGGGAAAGGGTTTGGCTTTTGAAAGACCATGCCGATATGACTACGCAATTGCACAACATCAACGTTGGGGTCATAAATATCTTGATTATCAATAAGAACTTTACCTTCAATGCGACAATTAGAAATATGGTCATTCATACGGTTTAAGCAGCGTAATAGCGTTGATTTTCCGCAGCCAGAAGGTCCAATGAATGATGTTATTTTCTTTTCAGCAATTTGTAAGTCGATACCATGTAAAGCTTGATTTTTATCATACCAAAGCTTGAGTTCATGGATACTAATTTTTGATTTATTCATGTTACCACCTTGTTTCAAATCGTTTGCGTAACCAAATTGCAAAAGCATTCATGGAAAGCAGAATAGTTACCAATACTAAAATAGCAGCAGCCGTGCGCTCTTCATAGGCGCGAATGGATTCGCCTGCCCATGTGAAGATTTGTGCAGGAAGCACGGTTGCAGCATCGGTAAAGCCTGTGGGTGAATCGGGAATATATGCCATCATACCAATCACCAACAGTGGTGCAGTTTCACCCATGGCTTGCGCTAAACCAATAATCGTGCCTGTAAGAATGCCTGGAAATGCCAGTGGTAAGACATGATGAAAGACGGCTTGCCAGCGGGATGCACCCAAACCGTAGGCGGCTTCACGAATACTATTCGGCACTGCGCGAAGTGCTGCGCGGGTGGTGATGATGATGACAGGTAGTGTCATCAAAGCGAGGGTTAAACCACCGACCAAAGCTGAAGAACGTGGCACACCAAAGAAATTGATAAAGATAGCCAAACCCAATAGACCAAACAAGATGGAGGGAATGGCTGCAAGATTATTGATGTTGACTTCAACAAGTTGTGTCAGGCGATTATCAGGCGCAAACTCTTCCAAATAGATGGCCGTCATCACACCAATAGGCAAGGCAACGGCAAGTGTGACCAAAAGGACAAGAATCGAACCAATCACTGCCGATTTGATGCCAGCAAGTTCAGCCATTTTAGAGTCACCACGGGTGAAGAATCCTGTGTTAAAAGCCAATTTAAGCTTGCCTTCTTCTTGCAGCTTATCAATATATTGCTTGTGTTTATCTTTGAGACGGTTGGGGTAACCTTTGAGGTATTGATCCACATCGGCGGTCGCAAGTACCCATTCTTGGCGGGTTGTCCCCATCACTTCTGGGTTGTCTTCCATGTACATAGGAAGGGTACGTAACCAGCCACGACTGACAATTTTACGGTAAGGTTTGTCAACTGCTTTGCGGTAGCTTTTCATGCTGCTTTCACTGTAATGAACATCAACAAGTATTTCAGCCTGTGAGAAAGCAGACACGCCTTTGCCAATCATATTGGAGAAGAAAAACACCAAGAAAGATGCCGCAAGCAACAATGCAAAAATAGCCGCACCTTTAAATATTTTTTCTTTGCGGTAGCGGCGTTTTAAGGCCTTGTTAGACACAATCTTATTCATATTGGCTCCTGAAGCGGCGTGTCACATAAATCGATATAAAGTTTAGTATTAAGGTAATGACAAGAAGGACAAGACCCAAACCGAATGCGGACAAAGTTTCTGGCGAATCAAAAGCTTGATCACCAGTCAGTGCATCCACAATACGGACGGTAACCGTGGTCATACCTTCCAGAGGGTTCCATGTGAGGTTGGGTCGAAGACCTGCGGCCATAACCACAATCATGGTTTCACCCAAGGCACGAGAAACACCAAGCAGACAAGCTGCGATAATACCAGGAAGTGCTGTGGGTAAGACAATTTTTATAATGGTTTCAGAGTTTGTTGTACCCAAGGCTAAAGAGGCATCACGCAATGAACGAGGTACTGAGCGAATCACATCATCCGATAAAGATGAAATGAAAGGGATAATCATAATGCCCATGACAAGACCAGGTGTTAAAGCATTGGTGTAATCTGCATGAAGCCCAGCCGATTCAGCAAAATTGACGACCAAAGGGCTAACCGTGATGGCGGCAAAAAAACCGTAAACAACAGTAGGAATGCCTGCTAAAATTTCCAAAGCAGGTTTGGCAATGTTGCGCACATGTTCGCTGGCATATTCGGACATATACACTGCAGATAAAATGCCCACAGGGACTGCGACACTCATGGCAATGATGGTAATCATAAATGTGCCTGCAAAAATAGGAATGGAACCAAACATGCCAGAGGTGTTGCCTTCTGTGGCATCATCAGGAGCCCAATGTGTGCCTGTTAGAAATTCCCATAAACTAACAATCTTAAAGAAGTGAATAGCTTCAAAAATGATAGCTAGAACAATGCCAATGGTGGTTAGAATTGAAATAAATGCTGCGGAAATAAGAAAGTAACGAATGATACGTTCAACTGATTCTCGAGCGCAGAATGCAGGGCGAACATTTTTTAAGCTGTGAAAACCACCCCACATGCTCAATAGTGTTGCCAAAACCAACACATGAATACCATCGGCGGTATAGATGGTTAACAAATGAAGTGCGCTGGCGAAGAAAAAAGCTATGGCACCAGGAAGGGCAATCACAAGGCCTACATAAAAGGCATAATGAATAGGCAAAGAGCGCCAATGGGTGTCGTTAAAAGCGTTTTGCACTTTTGACTTCACCAAGAAACCTATGACGGCAGCGATAGGAAGTACGGTAATAAAAAAATAAAATGCAGCATCTGAAGTATTCAAGTTAGAATCCTGTTCATTATACTAATATTAATTATGCCAGCGCATACTGTTTCAAAGCATAAAAAAGTGCCACCTTAAAATTAAAATAAGATGACACTCTCTATGGGTTAGTTAACTAAAACTTAGTGTTTTAAGTCGTTAGCAGTTAGTTTTTTGTGTGTTTCGACATTGTGACGCACACGTTCACGTTGCTTTTCAGGTAGTGCAATCAAACCAATTTCAGTCAAGTTTCCGTCTTCACCGATCATGTCTTCATCAACAAACATATCAATATATGACTGCATACCTTCCACTTTGTTCAAGTGATCGTTTTTGATGTAGAAGAATAATGAACGAGAGATTGGGTATTTGCCCGAAGAAATAGCTTTAGGCTCCGGCGCAACACCTTCAACAGTGGCTGCAGATACACGACCTGAGTTCTCTTCAAGGAAAGAGTAACCAAAAATACCAAATGCATTTTTATCTTTGGTTAGCTTCTGTACGATAAGGTTATCATTTTCTCCAGAGGGAACATAAACACCATCAGTACGAATGGTTTTATATTTTTTATACTTTTTGTTCTTAACAGGGTCAGCTTTGTAAAGCTTGGTGTAAACATCCATTTTTTTGTCAATGACTTCATTACCAAATCGTGAAATGCGTCACGTGTACCTGAAGAAGTCGGTGGGCCGTAAAAAATAATCGGACGATGTGGCAATGAAGCATCAATTTCATTCCAATAATGGTAAGGGTTTGGGATTAACTTTGTACCAGACTTGTTGGGTACTTCAGCAGCTACAGCCAAAAGGATATGTTTGCGTGTTAAGTTGATACCTTTGTTTTTCTTGGATTGTGCAATGGCAATGCCATCAAAACCAATGACAACTTCAGTGATATTTTTTACACCATTCTTAGCGCATAGTTTAAATTCGCTTGATTTCATGCGGCGAGATGCATTGGTGATATCAGGTGTGTTCATATCATCACCAGCGCAAAACAACTTCATACCACCACCAGAACCTGTGGATTCAATGATTGGTGTTTTGAAACGGGTGGTTGCACCCAGCTCTTCAGCAACATAAGAAGCAAAAGGGTATACTGTAGATGAGCCTACAATATGAATATTTTCTGCTTGTGCAACATTGCCCGAAAGTAAGCTTAGCGAGGCTAATGCTGAGGCTAAGATGATTTGTTTTTTCATCAATGAACTCCTTGTTCGTTTATTGGTAAACGGCACTCTATATGTGAATGTGACATCAATAAGGCATGAGATACCTTATTCATATTGTTATCAGTTATAAGTGTTCATTGAATGGCTTGCTGAAGAGGTTGTCTAAAGCAACAGATGCAATCTTCGTATATTTTTATAAGCTACGGCTTATGTTAAATTCATGGGTATCGGAAAGTGCTAAACAGGCTGCAAATTTGCAGCTTTATGTGTCAGTAAACATCAATGAACAAGCCTATGCTTTGATTGCTAAAGCATTAAACAATGCAGGGCTTGAGGTTATATCGGCGGATAAAATCTCAGGCGGTTGGATGTTTGGCATTTATGGGCAAGGCTCAAGTGGTAAGTTTTTAAGCCAACAGTTTCGCAAACTATCTGAGGAAACGGGTATTGATATTGCTTTTGTGGAAGCCAATCCTGTACCCAGCTTGAAAAAACCCGGTATTTTGTTCATGGATATGGATAGCACATTGATTCAGTGCGAATGTATTGATGAAATTGCGGATTTCTTGGGCATTAAAAAAGATATTTCAGCCATTACCCAGCAAGCTATGGAAGGTAAGTTGGATTTCTCGGAATCGTTAATTGCGCGAGTGAAGCTTCTCGCAGGCTTGGATGAATCTGTGTTGAAACAAGTATATGATGAGCGTATTCGTTTGACTGATGGTGCGGAAAAATTGATTGAAACCGTACATCAAGCGAGTTGGAAGGTAGGTTTGGTATCGGGTGGTTTTACTTATTTCACCAGTTTGTTACAAGAACGATTAAATCTTGATTTTGTAGCTGCCAACACTTTAGAAATTGTCGATGGCAAGCTGACAGGTCGTGTTTTAGGACGCATTGTAGATGCCCAAGTCAAAAAAGAATTATTGATACAAAAAAGCAAAGATTGGGGCATTGATTTGGCTGCATCAGTGGCGTTGGGCGATGGAGCGAATGATTTGCCTATGTTGAACACGGCAGGTCTTGGCATTGCATTTCATGCCAAACCCAAAGTGCGCGAGCTTGCACCGTATGCGCTGAACGATGGGGGCTTAGACCAAGCTTTGCAGTTATTAACACCTTGGGAGGAAGACAAATAAGATGGCTATCAAACGCATATTGGTTTACCCCGAAGGCTGCTTGAAGCAGGTGGCAAAACCTGTGACAGTGTTTAACGATAAGGGATTGAAGGTTTTGGTGCAAGATTTGGCAGATACCATGTATGACGCACCCGGTGTGGGGCTTGCAGCACCGCAAATTGGGGTGTCGCTTCGGGTTGCTGTGACGGATGTGGACTGGCGCAGTGAAGATGGGATTAAAAATCATCAAGTGTGGATAAATCCTGAATTTCTCTGGAAAAGTGATGAAATGGAGATTGGTGAGGAAGGTTGTTTATCTTTGCCTGATATTTATGGTGATGTGGAGCGACCCAATGCGGTGCGCCTGCGTTGGTATGACTTAGAAGGTAAACCATACGAACAAGACTTTGAAGGTTTTCAGGCTGTGGCATTGCAGCATGAGTTTGACCACTTGGATGGCAAAGTGTTTATTGACTACTTTAGTCGCCTCAAGCGCAATATGATTATCAAAAAATTAAAAAAGAAGTATTTATCATGATTAAAGTTGTATTTGCAGGCACACCTGCATTTTCTGTGGGTTGCTTAAATGCTTTGATGCAAGCTGATGATGTGGACGTGGTGGGGGTTGTCTCCCAACCTGACCGTAAATCAGGGCGTGGTATGAAGCTTAGCCCTTCGCCTGTGAAGAAAGCTGCGTTAGCCGCAGGTATTGATGTGATTACACCTGATAAATTGCGCGACAATGCCGAAGCTTTGGCGTGGCTCAAAGAAAAGGACTGTGATGTTTTGGTTGTGGTGGCATTTGGTATGATTTTACCTGTGTCTTGGCTTGAAGTTCCTAAGGTTGCACCGATTAATGTTCACGCGTCTCTTTTGCCGCGTTGGCGTGGGGCTGCACCCATTGAGCGCGCGCTTTTGGCGGGAGATGCAGAGACTGGTGTTTGTATTATGCAGATGGAAGAAGGGTTGGATACGGGCGGTGTTTATTTTGAAAAACGTATCCCGATTACAGCTGAGAGTACGGGTTATACTTTGTGGGCAGAGCTGGAAACTTTGGGTGCAGAGGCATTAATAGAAAGCCTACCTAAAATTAATTCCGGTCAACTCAAGCCCGTAGCGCAGAGTGAACTTGGGCTGACCTATGCAAAAAAAATCACCAATGATGAGCGCGTTGTTGATTGGAAATTAGATGCGGATTATATCGAAAGATTGGTGCGCTGTTTTACCTCTAAACCTGGTGTACGTACGACATTTCAAGGTAAAATGTTGAAAATCATTGTAGGTGAAGTGTTGGATGGCTCTTGCGCGAAACCTGCTGGTACAGTGCTTGATATAAAACAAGGTTTAGCTGTATGTTGTGGTGATGGAAAGGTTTACAGGGTTACACATATCCAGCCTGAAGGTAAAAAAGTCATGAATGCGGCTGATTTTCTACGTGGTGCATCGATTAAAGTCGGGGATGTGTTGGGTTGAAAAAAACAGGCGTGGTGATTGCAGTGGAGAAGAATAATGTGCTGATTCGTGCGCAACGTGAGTCATCATGTGGTTCATGCGCGGGTAAATCTGCTTGCGGCACACTTGGCTCGTGGGATATTAAAAAGAAAGATAAAAATGATTATGAAATCACTTTACCTAATATTTTACACGCCAAAGTGGGTGATATGGTGATCATTGAAGTGCCAGACCAATTGATTTTGACTGCAAGCATGACGTTTTATGGCTACCCTGTGTTGGCATTTCTGATTGCAGGCGCAACCAGCTTTCAGTTCGCAGAGGGGCTTGGCTTGTCGGGTGATTTGTTCTCAGCTATTGGTGGGTTAATAGGGGCAGGTGCAACGTGGATGTGGCTGATGAAACGCCCAAATATGATGCAAATGCCCGAAATGGTTGAAATTCAGTAAGCGAATCTGTATGCAATATTCATGCGGGTTTAATCTTGTAAACGTAAGCATTAGCCACTGCTTCGCAGTGGCTAATGCCGAGTTAATCGAAATTTGAAGACCTTGCTCGCCATCGTCCCGATGTCTAACAAGGTCGTTCAAACGGAATCCTTTCAGGACTTCCGCCCCTTCGTCTCACCAAAAAGTGAATGCTTTGCAGCATTCCCCTTTTGGCTCAAGGCGGGGTTCCGCTTAACTCGGCATTAGTTTTTATAAAATCTACCAAAGGTGAAAGGAGTGTGCCTTGTGAAATATACCATGAAACAAATTTTTATAGCTGGGATTATCCTTGTTACACCAAGTTTGGCGCAAGCTATGCCTGCGAGTTTTGCTGATTTGGCAGCAGAGCAAAAAAGCTCAGTCGTCAATATCAGTACCACGCAATATGCAAAGGCTTCACAATTTCGGTCACCCTTTAGTGATATGCCAGATTCACCTTTTGATGATTTCTTTCGAGGATTTTTGGAGCAAATGCCGCAACAAGAGCGTCATGCTTTGGGCACAGGATTCATTCTATCCAAGAAAGGTTATATCGTGACCAACAATCATGTGGTGAAAGATGCCGATGAAATTGTGGTGACCAGCAGTAATGGTGAAGAATTCAAAGCAGAGTTGATTGGCACAGACCCTAAGCTGGATTTGGCATTGCTTAAAATCGAAAGCAAAGGTTTACGGGCTGTGAAACTTGGTGACTCTGATAAAATGCGTGTGGGTGATTGGGTAGTTGCGATTGGTAATCCGTTTGGTTTGGAGCAAACAGTGACTGCGGGTATTGTGTCTGCCAAAGGGCGCGTGATTGGCTCAGGGCCTTATGATGACTTTATTCAAACCGATGCCGCGATTAACCCAGGTAATTCAGGCGGTCCATTATTTAATACAAAGGGCGAAGTGATTGGTATTAATACTGCGATTTACTCGCAAAGTGGCGGTAACAATGGCATTGGTTTTGCTATCCCTATTAATCTTGCAAAATCAGTGTTTCAAGATTTGCGAGAAAAGGGGCATGTTCAGCGCGCACGTCTTGGGATTCGCATTCAAGATGTAGATAAGGAAACTATGGAAGCTTTGGGCTTAAAAAACCGTCAAGGTGCATTGGTTCCTCAAGTTGAGGCTGGTGCGGCAGCCGATAAAGCAGGTATACAAGCTGGTGATGTGATTGTATCTATTGATGGTACACTCATTCGAAAATCACATGATTTACCGATTAAAATTGCACGTCATCAGCCTGGCGACAAGGTTGTGTTGGGTATTATTCGTGATGGAAAGTTGAAAAAAATACCTGTCATTGTTGAAGCCATGCCTGATGATGAAAGTGTTACGATGCGCCATAAAAAGAAAGCCATTGCCCAGCATGGTATTGCGGTTGAGCCATTAACGAAACGACGAGCAGAGCAATTACGTTTGCGTGTGCAATCAGGCGTTGTTGTTCAACAAGTACGCCGTGGTTCGCCAGCAGCACGCGCAGGCATTGAACGCGGTGATGTGATTTTGCGTATTGATGGGCATGATATTAAAAACATCCGAAGCTTTGAGAAATATGCTGCAACATTAAGCACTGACCATGCCTTGCGTGTGCTTTTGGATAGGCATGGTGATCAAGTGTTTGTGATTGTTGTAGCATCCAGAACGAAGTAATGTCTGAATTTCCTTTGTTACAAATGATGACACGTCAAGGCTGCTCGCTTTGTGATGATGTATATATTGCTGGTGACATGGCGCAACGTGAAGGTTTATGCCGCTTTGAATCGGTAGATGTGGATAAAGACGAGGCACTAAGAAAGAAGTATGGATTAGATGTGCCAGTGCTTTTGATTGATGGTGTGGAACATGCGCGGCACTTTGTCGAGTATCCAAAGTTGATTGTGGCTTTAAAAGCTGCACAAGAGGGGAATCATGAATAAACGTACCATAGTGGCGCTGATATTGTTTGCTGGGATTGCCGTAGCATTATCTTTTTTGATGCCTGATGCAGTTAAACCCGTACGTGCTGGCGATGCTGTTAAACCCATTAACTTGCCAAACTTGCAGGGTCAATTGCAAGGTTTACCTAAGGGGAAAGTTGTGCTGCTAAACTTTTGGGCAACATGGTGTCCGCCTTGTCGTGAAGAAGTACCTTCTATGGTCAGGTTGTATGATCAATTCAAAGATCAAGGCTTTGAGATTGTCGCGGTATCAGTGGATAAGCGTTATGATGATGTGGTGCAGTTTGTAGCTGAACAAAATATGACTTTTATGGTCTTGCATGATGTGGACTCCACTGTTTCACAAAATTATGGCGTATTCCGTTACCCTGAAAGTTTTATTGTTGATCGTAATGGCGTAGTTCGTCAACACCTCGGCGGTGCAGTGGAATGGATGGATGCTGAATATGTTGATTATATTGAAAAACTGTTGGCTGAACCTGTTGCTGAAACCCTTGTGCAGCCTGCCCAATTATAAGCGTGAACAAAATAGCGATTCAGCAGCGTATTTATGCGCTTCGCGGTGAGTTAAAAGGGCATAATTATCAATATTATGTTTTGGATAATCCAAAAATATCGGATACTGAATATGATATTTTGTTGCGCGAATTGGTAAATTTAGAAGCCAAGCTTGCTGAGCCGATTCCTGATGATTCACCCACGCAAACGGTAGGATTTAAGCCTGATACAGCATTTAAACCAAGAAAGCATGGCATACCTATGTTGTCCTTAGCCAATGCTTTTTCCGATGAAGAAATCATTGATTTTAAACGCAGGCATCAAGATATTCTCAATGATGATGCCACACTGACATATATTGCAGAGCCTAAAGTGGATGGTTTAGCGATTAATATCTATTATGAATTTGGGCAATTGGTATTTGCGGCAACCCGTGGTGATGGGGTTACGGGCGAGGATGTGACCGATAATATTCGTTCCGTAGCAGGGATTCCGTGGTCGCTTGATGCTGATGTACCTGACAAATTTGAAGTGCGTGGCGAAGTGTATATGTCCAAAGCTTCATTTGCGGCACTGAATCAGAAGCAGCAAGAAGTGGGTGGTAAGGTGTTTGCTAACCCTAGAAATGCTGCGGCAGGTTCGCTTCGCCAGTTGGATGCTTCGATAACAGCAAGCCGAAACTTATCTTTTTTTGCTTACGCCACAGGGTTAGGTGGTGATGCGTTTGCCAATAGTCAAAGTGAATTGCTTGAGAAATTGAATAAATTTGGTTTTGCAACTCAGGAAACAGCATTGTTGAATGATAAACAAGCGATGTTTAATCACTACCAAACATGGATGAAGAAGCGCCCCAGCCTCGATTATGAAATTGATGGCATGGTGTTTAAGGTGAATGACTTTAAACAGCAACAGTTATTGGGCTCGGTAGCGCGCGCACCACGTTGGGCGATTGCTTATAAATTTCCCGCCGAAGAAGTGGAAACAGTTGTCGAAGCGATCACTTGGCAAGTTGGGCGCACGGGTGTGATTACACCTGTGGCGAACATGAAAGCTGTGAATGTCGCGGGTGTGATGGTGGCGCGAGCAACATTGCATAATATCCAAGAGCTGGCGCGCAAAGATGTGCGCGTTGGAGACCGTGTGGTGATTCGCAGAGCAGGGGATGTGATTCCTGAAGTAGTCAAAAGTTTATCCATAGATGAAGAGAATCGCGCTGCCCCAACACCCGTGCCAACAACATGCCCTGTGTGTGATGCAGCGGTAGGGCAAGAGCCAGGCGAGGCTGCGATTCGTTGTACAGGTGGTTTGTCTTGTTCTGCGCAACTCAAGCAACGCATCAAACACTTTGTATCGCGTGATGGATTTGATATTGAAGGTTTTGGTAGCAAGCTTGCGGAAGCTTTGGTGGATAAAGGTTTGGTCAAAAGTATTGCTGATGTGTTTCAACTTGATTTTGAAGTGTTGGCAACTTGGGAAGGTATGGGTGAGAAAAAAATAACCAACCTTAAACTAGCTATTGAAAGCCGCAAAAAGATTGCTTTATCGCGATTTATCTATGCTTTGGGTATTCGCCATATTGGGCAAGCCACCGCAACATCCTTGGCACAACATTTTAAAACATTAAAAGCATTGCAGGATGCCAATGAAGAAAATTTATTGGAAATCAATGATGTGGGGCCCGAAGTTGCTGCATCCTTACGATATTTCTTTGCGGAGCTTCATAATCAGGAAGTGTTGCAGCACATGTTTGAATATGGTGTTACCGTTTTGGATGATGAAACACCTGAAGTGGATAATAGTCATCCGCTTGCAGAAAAAACGGTGGTTATTACAGGTTCATTTTCACAAATCAAACGCAACCAAGCTAAAATACTGTTGCAACAATTGGGTGCAAAAGTGGCGAGTGCGGTGTCAAAAAACACTGATATATTGATAGCGGGTGAAAAAGCAGGATCTAAACTGAAGAAAGCTGAAGTATTAGGTATCCAAGTGGTGGATGAAGCGCAGCTTCTTGAGTGGTTGTCATAATTTTCACTGCTGTCCGATGAAAGTCACATATCGTCATACCCGACTTGATTGGGCATCCAGAAAACCTTTGTGGCATAAAGAGTTGTAAATAGAGCTTCCTCAAAAAGTATGAAATACACGTGCGGAGCATTTTTTTACCACAAATGCACTAAAAAACATGGAGAATCGACCAGCAAATGGTTATTTTTTCATGGAAGTGAGGCTTTAGCCTCGCCTCTCTAAAATCCAAGCGCAAGGGTTTGGCTTGGTTTCTGGCAAAAACCTTGCACCTATTCAAAAGAAGGCGAGGCTAAAGCCTCACTTCCAAGTTTGAAAACAGCATAATGTTCTCTGTGGTTTAAATAAACATATCATCACCTGATCCACTTGCAAAACTCTGGGTGGATGAGTGGCAATCCCACTTTGAGTGCATTTTTAGGCTGAAATGAGGGGCATGGTGGTTCCATACACCGAAATTCCAGCCTAAAAACGCGCCAGAATGGGTAAGTCAATCGCCGCTCATGAGTTTTGCAAGTGGCTCACCTGTTAGACTTTTTTGAGGAAACTCTAAATAAAGCCTCGAACTTTCGTCGGACAGTAGTGATAATTTTTAACGGATGTTACGCGCCTATCACATATGTTACTCTTCGGGCATGGGAAATTCCAACATATTTGAACTCTACACAGACTACCTGTTAAGTTCATTCCCCTCGTTCCCATGCTCCAGCGTGGGAATGTATAAAGCCTTGGAAAGGTTGATGCCTATTGTCATGGCGTATGCGTTCCCACCGAGGACGGTGGAAACGAGGAATAGGTGCCTAACATCAGTTTTTAAAAAAAGAATTATAGGCAATAAAAAAGGCTTCCGAAGAAGCCTTTTTGAAAAGTAAGGTTTAAGTAGTATTAAGCTTTAATCGCTTTGATTCTTGCATTGATGCGAGAAATACGACGGGAAGCTTGCTTTTTATGAAGATTGTTTTTGCGACCTGAGCGAGCGATCAATGATGTTGCTGTACGCATTTCAGTGTTTGCCGTTTCTTGGTCACCAGCAGCGATTGCAGCTTGTACGCGTTTGATTGCGGTGCGCATGGTTGATTTTTGTGTGCGGTTACGATCGCGTTTTACGATGTCTTGACGAGCGCGTTTAATTGATGAAACATGATTAGCCAATTTGATATTCTCCAAAATGTGACAGATTATCAAGTCGAAAGCGATAAAATCTGTGTGGACTGTGCGCGCACTATATAAATGAATGATAAGCTGTCAATAGATCATGTTTCTTTTAATGTTGCGTTCATAATTTCCTAGACAATTGTGTTTTTGTAGTTAGAAATCCACGCTATGAAAAAAGTAATGATAGCCCCCTCAATTTTATCGGCAGACTTTGCCAACTTAGAAAAAGAAATTAAAGCCATTGATGAAGGCGGATGTGACTGGGTTCACGTCGATGTGATGGATGGTACATTTGTGCCACCAATCACCATAGGCGATAACATTGTGAAAGCCATTCGCCCACACACCAAAAAGGTGATGGATGTCCATTTAATGGTCGAACATCCTGAAACACAAGTGGAAGCTTTTGCCAAAGCTGGCGCGGATATGATCACGATTCATCAGGAAGCTTGCGTTCATTTGGAGCGTACATTGCAGTTGATTCGCTCATTGGGCTGTAAAGCTGGTGTAGCACTTTGCCCATCAACACCTGTTTCAACGCTTAAAAATGTTTTGCATTGCACTGATCTTATTTTATTAATGAGTGTTAACCCTGGATATGGTGGTCAATCTTATATTCATGCGGTGACCGATAAAATTAAAGAAGCCCGTGAAATGTTGGATGCAGTGGGTTCTGATGCATACCTTCATGTCGATGGTGGCGTTAGCCCGAAAACGATTGAAGAAGTTTCAGCTGCCGGTGCGGATTGTTTTGTGGCAGGTTCGGCAGTGTATAACACGCCTGACTATGCGGCAGCAATTGCAGAGTTGCGTGCGCTTGCTGAAAAAGTTTAAAACTTAATTCAACAACAAGAGGTGAAGGTTTCTTTACCTCTTGTTGTTTTATTATTTAAAAGGGAGGAAGGGAAAGTATGACAGATCAAACAGATCATTCACGACGTAATTTTCTCTATGTTGCTGCCGGTGGTTTAGGTGCAGTGGCTGGAGGAGCGGTAGCGATACCTTTTTTAGGCAGCATGTTGCCTGCGGCGGATACGCTTGCGGCAGCAACCACAGAATTTGATGTCTCGACCGTAGTAGAAGGGCAGTTGGTAGTTGTGGTATGGCAGGGTAAGCCTGTTTTTATCACCAATCGTACACCAGAGTTGCTTGCACAGCTCGATGGTCATGACGACAAGTTGAAAGATACGAACTCGGAAGCTATCGAGGCGGTTTCAGCAGAATGGATGGACACACCTGAGAAGCGTAAAACACGTTCCATTAAACCTAGATACCTGGTTGTAGTTGCAAGCTGTACGCATTTGGGCTGCATTCCTTTGTATAAACCAACGGCAGGTCGTGCAGATTGGGGTGACTCTGTCCCTTCAGATTGGGTTGGTGGCTGGCATTGCCCATGTCACGGCTCTTATTATGATTTGTCAGCGCGCGTGGTGAATGGTTCTCCAGCACCGCACAATCTGCATGTTATGCCTTATAAATATACCAGCGACTCTGTCGTTTTGATTGGTTGAGGGGGATAATATGTTAGATACAATAATGAAAACGAAGATATTTGCTTGGGTAGACAGACGTACTGGCGCTGAAGCGATTATTAAATCTCAACTTACAGAATATCCCGCGCCTAAGAATCTGAATTGGATGTGGGTATTTGGTGCCATTGCCATGCTGGTTTTGGTTTTACAAATTGTCACAGGTATTTTCCTTGCCATGTATTACAAACCAAGTGCTATGGAAACATTGGGTGGCTTCTCTGTCGCATTTGATTCGGTTGAACGCATTATGCGGGATGTTAATTTTGGCTGGCTGATTCGTTATACACATGCGGTTGGTGCATCTATGTTTTTCCTTGTGGTTTATATCCATATGGGTCGTGGCATGTATTATGGTTCATACAAAGAGCCTCGCGAGTTAATTTGGATTATGGGTGTTGTGATTTTGCTTATTATGCAAGGCGCTGCATTCTTTGGTTACTTGCTTCCATGGGGTCAAATGTCCTTTTGGGGTGCAACGGTAATCACCAACTTATTTGGTGCGATTCCAGTCTTGGGTGATTTGATTGGCCAGCTGTTGATGGGTGGTTTTTCCGTTGGCGATCCAACGCTGAACCGTTTCTTCTCCTTACATTATCTGTTCCCATTGTTGTTGGTGGCGATTGTAGCTGGGCATATTCATGCACTACACACGGTTCACTCTAATAACCCTGATGGTATTGATTTGGATCAAAGTGATCCGAATAATGTCGTGATGTTCCATCCTTATGTGACCATGAAAGATGCGTTTGCAGTATCATTGTTTATGATTTTGTATATGTATATTGTGTTCTTTAATCCACAAATGGGCGGCTACTTTATCGAAGTTGATAACTATGTGCCTGCAAACAACCTGCAAACACCAGCGCACATTGCACCAGTGTGGTATTTAACACCTTGGTACACCATTTTACGCTCATTTGAAGTGAAGTTGGTTGGTATTGCAGCTATGGGTGCTTCATTGGCTATCTTGTTTGTTTATCCATTCTTGGATAGGTCAAAAGTGCGTTCGGCGCGTTATCGCCCCATGTATCGTAGCATGGTTATCTTGTTCTTCATTGATGTGATTGTACTCGGTTATTGTGGTCATACGGCAACAACGGAAACATTAAAAGTGGTTGGGCAAATTGCGACGTTCTATTATTTCTTCTTCTTTATAGCGTTGTTGTTCCTGCCTAGATTTGAGAAAACGAAACCATTGCCGGAGGGAGTGTAACATGAAGTTGAATACAATTTTATTAAGCCTTGCTGCGGCAGGTATGATGTTTACATCCCATGTTGCTTTGGCATCTGGTGGTGGTGTTGCACTTAAACATGCAAGTATTGATGTTGTAGACCGTGATCAGCTTCTTCGTGGTTTAACCGTCTTTACTGATGTTTGTATGGGCTGTCACTCGGCGAAGTATGTTACTTATAAAGGGCTTATGGATTACCCTGAGCTTGGCGTTAGTCGTGAGCTAGTTGACGAGCTTCGCGGTGAGAACCCATTAAGTTCAGGGTTGGTGACAGACTTGTCTCCTGAAGATGCGATTGAATCCTATGGTAAAGTTCCGCCTGATTTATCATTGGTTGTACCTGGTCGTCGTGGTGGAGCAGATTATGTCTATTCCTTGCTAACAGGTTATGCCCATGACCATGATGGTAAAATTCCTGAAGGAAACTATAATACGTACTTTCCAGGCCACAGTATAGCTATGCCTGACCCATTGGCTTGGTTGGATCATGATGCTGAAGAAACAGTTGAGTTGGAGCAGCAAGCCAATGATGTTTCTGCTTTTTTAGCTTTTATTGCTGACCCTCATCAAAATGAGCGTAGAGCAATGGGTAAATACGTGATTGGTTTCTTAATTCTTTTGACACTTGTATTGTTCTTGTTGAAAAAAGAAATTTGGAAAGATGTTCATTAATCATTAAAAGATGTTTTGATCTAAATACCTGCACAATGTGCAGGTATTTTTTTGTGCCGTATAAATTTAATGCTAAAGTGATTAGCCTTGTTTAGACTTCTGTTTTTATGATGAATGAATCTTTGAATACTCATGATGGTGAGCAGCAGCAATCGCATAGGGCTTTATACCATGCCGTTAGCAAACAATTATGGGGCATTTATCAAAAGCGTGTTTTCCAATTTTGGCGGAGAGAAAAAGCTCTAAAATCTAGACAGGTCTTTAGCAAACGTTATTACCTGCCGTTGTTAAAGTCTTTTGCTGATAAATTCGAAGAACATGCCGCTATACTCGAAATTGGTTCAGGACCAGTCTGTGTTGCTCAATACTTGGGAAAAGGACAGCAAACTTATATTGACCCACTGATGGATGATTATCGAAAACTTTTCCCAGGTGTGATGCCAGAAAAGGCAATCTATATTGCTTTGATGGCGGAAAAAATGGAATTTCCCACATCTTCATTTGATATGGTTGTTTGCTTGGATACCTTGAGTGATGTTCATAACCCTGAACTGGTCATGCATAAGGTACATCATGTGCTTCAGCCGAATGGCTGCTTTGTGGTGAGTATGGATCTATGGCCAGTATGGCTGGCTAGAATGCACTTATATTTGTACCGACTTCTTCCTGTTTTACCGCAGTTTAATCGCTTATACAGTTATACACATCAAGGTTTTCGCAATACACTTCTGCGTCATTTTGAAATCGAAGAAGAGTTTGTGGTACGACCAAGTTTTTCATGGCTTCTTTTTCGCACAGAAATTTTATTTGTATGCAAACACAAAACATGAACAAGGGTTCAAGTTTGAAGAAAGTAGTGTTGATGCCACCCAACTGGTTGGGTGATGTGATTTTAGCCCAGCCCGCATTACGCAGCCTTTGTTTGCAGCATCAAGATGTTGAAATAGCAGTGTTTGGACGCGGTTGGTTAAAAGAGCTTTTACCCTTCCTCAATCTTAATCATCCTAATATTCATGTGGTGGATGACATTCCCAAGCGAAGTGATGCTGTATTTTTATTTCCCAATAGTTTGCGTTCTGCGCTTCAAGCTTTTAGGTCACGGGCAAAAAAACGGATTGGATACCGTAGGGATGGGCGAAGTTTACTTTTGACCCATGCTTATAAGTCGCGTATTGACTTAAAACATGAGCACCATAGAGGGTATTATCTCGATATGCTGCGTCAATATGGATTAGACACACCACTTGATGAAGTTGAGCTTATAGCCCCTCAATCGATACAAGCGCAAGCCGTGGCTTTATTAAAAGAAAAGGGCATAGACCCTGCAAAGTTTATTTGTATTGCCCCTGGTGCGCAGTTTGGTGGCGCAAAGCGGTACCCTGCTGAATCATACAATCATGTCTTGGTGCAGTTATCTAAAGATGGTTGGCATGTTGTTACTTTAGGAACGGATGCAGAGCGCGATATTGCGTCCCAATGTTTATTGGATGTCTCAGGGCAACAGTGGAATGCAGCGGGTGAGACTTCGTTAACCCAAGCGCTCGCATTGGTATCTGTGGCAAAACTGGTGTTGTGCAATGATTCAGGTTTGATGCATGTTGCGGCAGGGCTTGGTGTGCCAACCGTGTGTATGTTTGGTGCAACAGACCCCGCTAGAACATCGCCATCGGGTAAACGGGTGAAACTTCTTTATCAACCTGCTGATTGTAGCCCGTGTTTGAAGCGAGAATGTGAAGTTAAAGGGCAGCCGTGTATGAAAAACATCACACCTGATATGGTGTACCAAGCTTGTGAAGGTTTTCTGGAAAGTTAACGGTGTAAGGCTTCAAACACTTGGTTGGCTAATGTTTCAGACATACCTTTCACTTCTTGTAGTTTTCTCGCGATGCCTTTTAACCCCCCCCTGCAATACCAGCAAAATGTTGAAGCAGGATGGTGGTTTTTTTATGCAAGTGAATGATAGCATGTTTCTTGCGTTGGTTATTAAGGGTTAGACAATTTAGACTATAGCAGTATCTAGGGGATTGGGATGCAAGTAGAAATATTGGGGAACTATAACCCTATTTTGGTCACGTTATCAGTTGTTGTCGCTATTTTATCTTCATTTGTAGCCTTGAGTACAATGTCTAGGATAACAAAGAGCAACTCTAAGCAACAAAAGTATATTTGGACTTTCTTGTTTGGTATGAGTTTTGGTACGGGTGTTTGGGGCATGCATTTTATAGGTATGCTTGCTTTTCAGCTACCTATTCCCGTGTTGTATGGTTTAGGATTAACAGCTATATCCCTTGCTATTGCCATTGCATCAGCATGGCTTGCAGGTTTATTTATTAAAGCATCAAAAAAAATGCGCGGAATTAGGCTTGTATTACTTGCTTTGATGTTGGGCATATCAATAGCTTCTATGCATTATATAGGTATGGCAGCCATGCTTTTAGATGCAACCATGAAGCATCACCTACCTACGATTGTGGGTTCAATTTTTGTGGCTATTGTAGCATCAGGCATTGGTTTATACATTATTGATGGGGTCAAAAATTCTGATGTATTTGACGAATTCAGATATAAAATTATTGTTTCCATACTCATGGGTGCTGCGATTTCTGCTATGCATTATATCGCGATGTCGGGTGTTAGTTTTACCGCATCAACGCTTATTCACCCTCCATTTGAAGGTTTGGGCACGGAACTGTTAGGTATTTTTTTACTGAGTATAATTTTCCTCTTTGAATGTGGGGTGTTGATTACGTCGTTGATGGATGAAAAAATAGCTATTGTTTCAAGCAAGCTTAAAGCAGAAGCATATGCAAAACGATTGGCCACTGTGATTGAGCAAGCTGGCGAGTTAATCATGGTCACAGATAAAGAAGGTATCATTGAGTATGTCAACCCTGCTTTTGAGCGGGTTAGTGGCTACACGTTAGAAGAAGTGATAGGAAAGAGACCATCTATTGTGAAAAGTGGGGAACACTCACCTACATTTTATAAAAATATGTGGAAGAAATTAGATGCGGGCGATTCATTTCATGAAAACTTTACCAATAAAAGTAAAGATGGTGCGTTGTATGAAGTCGCGCAGAGAATCTTTCCAATGTATGATGAACATCACCGAGTCAATGGTTATGCATCTGTGCAATGGGACATTACACTGCAAAAGAAAATAGAGAAAAAGCTTCACCATGCAGACAGGATTGATTCATTGGGCATTTTGGCTGGTGGTATCGCGCATGATTTCAACAATATTTTAACGGCTATCTTGGGTAATGCCTCGCTGGCAACTAAGAAAATGGATGTCAATGCGCCTGCTTTTAAACATATCGCGAGGATTACACAGGCTAGTCATAATGCGGCAGATTTATGTCGTCAAATGTTGGCTTATTCGGGTAAAGGTAAGTTTGTGGTTGAGTCGATAACGATCTCTTCTGTGGTTCAAGATATGCTGAAGTTGGTTGAGGTCTCGACACCCAAAAATATTGTGCTTAATTATGATTTGGCAGAGGACATGCCACTCATTGATGCAGACAGAACACAAATTCAACAAGTCGTGTTAAACTTAATCACCAACGCCACAGAATCTATGGAAGGCAAAAGTGGGCGAATAACCTTGGCAACAGGCGTGATGCATGCAACGAACACTTATTTACTTGGTTCTTATGGCGGTGCAAACTTAGAAGAAGGGAACTATGCGTTTCTTGAAATATCAGATACGGGTTGCGGTATGGATGAAGAGGTGCAAAAGAAAATATTTGATCCCTTTTTTACCACCAAGTTTACAGGACGGGGTTTGGGCATGAGCGCGATGTTGGGCATTGTGAATGGACATCAAGGTGCGCTTAGAATTTATTCAGAGGTGAATAAAGGCACCACGTTTAAATTGATATTTCCCATCTCTTCGCAGCAACAAGTGGTTGAAAAAGTTGATATTACCAGTATTGAAGTTAGCGAAGCGGGTGGATTAGTATTGGTTGTTGATGATGAAGCTATTATTCGAGAGACCGCTTGTGCAATGCTGGAGGATATGGGGTTTGAAGTCATCACTGCCAATGATGGGCAACACGGTTTAGACATGTTTACTGCGTATCAAGATAGTATTAAGTTTGTGTTGCTTGATATGACCATGCCTGTGATGGATGGAAAGGAGTGTTTTCGCTCATTAATAGCTTTGAAAAAAAAATGTTCAGGTTATACTTTCTTCGGGTTATAATGAACAAGAAGCGACAAGCCGATTTGCAGGTAAAGGATTGGCAGGGTTTATCCAAAAGCCTTATTCTGAGCAAACTTTACGAGAGAAGGTCAAAGAGTTCATTCGCGTTGAAACGTAGCCCCTTGCATTTGCACTTACTTTTTTAGCGGTGTAAATACTGGAAAACACGGCTGGAAAGCGCTTTCGAAATACCTTGGACTTCTTGTAATTGTTCCCGTGATGCTTTTTTTAACCCCTGCAATACCACCAAAGTGTTGAAGTAGGGCTGTTCGTTTTTTAGCGCCAATACCTTCAATGCCATCCAAACTTGAAGTAAATACCGCTTTTTTGCGCCGTTTCTGTAAATACTTGTTGGCAAAACGATGCGCTTCATCACGAATGCGTGCAATGAGAAGTAATGATGCATCATGTTTACCTGGTTTTAGCCCTTGTTTGAGAGCTATGGGTGCATCATCCCAGCCTGCCCATAATGTTTCTTCACCTGTTCTACGTTTATCACCTTTGGCAACGGCGAGCAATTTAATGTCTAATTCAAAATTCTGATAAGCGTGAAGGGCAGCTTTTAATTGCCCTTTGCCACCATCAATAAGTAGTACATCAGGTTGAGGCATGTCATGATTTTGAATGGCGGTAAATAGGCGGGTTAATACTTGGGTCATGCCTGCATAATCATCACCATCCATGATGGGGTTGGGCTTAGCGGCATCATCAAGTTTATATTTGCGGTATAAATCTTTACGCGCGCCATTGGCATCGGCAAATACAATGGCAGATAACATATGTTTGCCACCCAGGTGTGCATTGTCCACTGCGGCAATCAGTGTCGGTGTTTTTTTGAATTCTAGCATGGTTTGCAGTGCAATAAATGCAGCTTTTTGGTTGTCTGATGTGCGTGCTGCAAGTGTTTCTGTTGCACCTTTGACCACGGTGTTGAGCCAAGCAAAGCGAACACCACGTTTTGGAAAATACAGTTGTATTTTCAGCTTAGGATAAAGCAAGTTAAACACATGTTTCAGGGCATCACGTTTGGTTTCATCGCAAGCCAATAAGATATGTGTTGGTGGTTGCTCATGGCGGTAGCGTTCAATGATAAGCGATTGCAAAATTTCCCAATCATCTGCATCCAAAGCTTGGTTGATTTTAATGGTGTGTACGCCCAAATCACGCCCGCCACGGCGCACTCCAATTGCAGCCATCACACCATTGCTTTGCTTAATGATGGCAAGCACATCGGCATTATCGGGTAAGGCGCTTTGTTCACCACCTGCAAAAATAGTGCGCAAAGCTGCAATTCTATCGCGCAACATGGCGGCTTGTTCAAAATGTTTACTGTCGGCTGATTCAAGCATCTGTTGTTGCCAATCGGCTAATAAAACTTGGTCTTTTCCTTTGAGGAAGCTTCGTGCATCGGCGGCTTGTTGCGTATACTTTTCTTGGCTGACCATGCCTACGCAAGGTGCGGAGCAGCGCCCGATTTGATGTTGCATACATGGGCGAGAGCGATTGTGAAATACGGAATCTTCGCAATCTCTAAGCTGGAAGGCTTTTTGCATCAAATGGATAGTGGTGTGCACCGCACCCGCATGAGGAAATGGTCCAAAGTATTCACCAGCTACACTTCGATTGCCGCGATACATCTGTAGGCGAGGAAACTTTTCATCGCGCAATAAGATATAAGGATAAGTTTTGGAATCTTTGAGTAACACATTGTAGCGCGGTTTGATTTGTTTAATTAAATTGTGTTCAAGCACCAAGGCATCGGCTTCGGATGCTGTGGTGTTAAACTCAATATCACGAATAAGTAGAACCATGGCTTGGGTGCGCAGTGAATCTGATTTACGCTGGAAATAGGATGATACGCGCTTGCGTAAATTACGCGCTTTGCCCACATACAAAACCTTGCGCTTGTCATCCAACATTTGGTAAATGCCAGGTTCAGCGGGCAACTCGCTGAGGGGGCGGGGTGGTTCAATCCACATGTTAGAAAAGTATGTATGTCATTCCCGCGTAGGCGGGAACCCATGGTTGAATTGGCATGGATTCCCAATCAAGTTGGGAATGACGATTTATAAAATAGTGTATACTCATTTGAGTTTCTGGCATTGCGGGCAAAAAAATGATGCCCTGCCACCCAATACGATCTTTTCTATGGGTTTAGTGCAGCTTAAACAAGGCTGATTAGCTCTCCCATACACCTTAAAACTATGCGCAAAATAACCTGGCTTGCCATCAGCTTTTACAAAGTCACTAATGGTGCTGCCACCTGCTTCAATCGCTTCTTCTAACACGGTTTTGATATATGAAACCAAGGCTTGGTATTGTTTGTTTTTTAAGCTGTTGGCGACTTTTACAGGGTTGATTTGCGAACGAAACAAACTTTCAGAAGCATAAATATTACCCACGCCAACCACAACAGCATTGTCCATAATCGCCTGTTTGATGCTAGTTTTGCGTGTGTTCAGCTTATCTTTTAAGTATTTTCCATTAAAGTCATCTAAAAGTGGCTCAACACCAAGCTTTTTTATCCAAACATGTTGTTCAAGCTTATCCGTTGCGCAAATACCAGCATAACCAAAGCGGCGGGTATCGCGATAACGTAGTGTGCTGCTGTCGTTGAAGGTCAGCGCAACATGCTCATGTTTGGCGATGATTTCATCTTTATCCAAGATATGAAACTGACCAGTCATGCCCAAATGCCAAAGTAGCGTTTGCCCATTTTTAAAGTGAAACAGTAAATACTTAGCTCGTCTTATGATAGCTGTGATAGGGGAGTCAAACAGCACTGAAAAGTCGGGCAATGGATAGCGCAAGTTTTTGCCACTGTTACGCACGGAAACAATCCTTTTACCCACAAGTTGTGGCTTTAACCCTGTAACAACAGTTTCAACTTCAGGTAATTCAGGCATCATTATTCCCCTCTTGAAGAGGGGTTCCCAAGGGGTGGGGTGTTGAATATGTGAGAACAATATAATATTCAAGATTCTGCATGATACCACTCAAGTTTCTTTTAATTTCTTTCTCCTCAATGCGGTAAATATTTAATTTTAAAGACTGTAGAAAAGCGTGTCTTTCTTCATCGTAAACACCTTTAGCATCATGGCTTATTCCATTAATTTCAATCACAAGACTTAAAGATTTGATATAAAAATCAACGATATAATGCCCTATGATACATTGCCTATCAAAATCAATACCATAGAACTTTTTTTGATGAACCTGCTGCCAAAATAAGACCTCAGATAGTATGCCTGCTTTGCGTAAATGCTTTGTCTTTTCTTTGAGTTGGTGATTGCGAGAAAGGTTTGGTGTGTAGTGTTTATAGATGGTGTGATTGTTGATGTGGAGAACATCTACCCCGTACCCCAGGGCACCCTCTCTCGCTTCGCGATTCACCTTGTCAGCCTGCGGCTGCCACCCCTTCAGGCTTGAAGGGGAATTATTGCTAGACTGATTATTCCCCTCTTTTAAGAGGGGTGCCCGATAGGGTGGGGTGTTGCTTTTTGAATTCAAATTGACTTACGAACAGCCAATACTGGCGCATGATCTGAAAACCACGAATCCGTATATACTGACACACTTTCAAAGCTTTTAGCGATGTCAGGTGTGGTGATATGATAATCAATGCGCCAACCCACGTTATTTGCCCGCGCTTGCCCACGGTTTGACCACCATGAATATTGTTCTTTTTCAGGGTAAAGCTTGCGAAACACATCTACAAAACCACTTTCATCCATCAGCGCATCCATCCAAGCACGTTCTTCGGGTAAAAAACCTGAATTTTTACGATTGCCACGCCAGTTTTTTAAATCAATTTCTTTATGACATATATTCACATCAGCGCACAATACCAATTCACGCCCTTCATCTTTAAGGCGGTTAAACAAGGGTAAGAAACGCTCCAAAAAGCTCATTTTGGCAGCTTGACGTTCATCCGATCTTGAGCCAGAGGGGAAATACACGCTCATGATGCTAAGTTTGCCAAAATCAGCCATGACAAAGCGACCTTCAGCATCCATATCGCGCCAATTCACATCAGGGTCTATGCTGCCAAGCCCAACATGCACAGCATCAGGCTCAACTTTGGAATACAGGGCAACACCTGAGTAACCCGCCTTTTCCGCAATATGATAATAGCGGAAATAACCTTCAGGTTTGGCTTCTTCAGGCACTTGCTCTTCTTTGGCTTTAAGCTCTTGGATGCATAAAACATCAATATCTTGAGGCGCAAACCAATCCCAAAAGCCTTTGCGGGTGGCGGCTCTGATGCCGTTCATATTGATGGTCATAATTTTTTTAGGGTGTTGTGACACGTTGATTGCCTCTTTTATGTTTGACATGTACTCGGCAAGCCATTCTGTAATATGACAGCATCTTTAACGCATCATTACAGATGGCGTGATTGTGATAGTCCAATGCAGTGACCAAGGAGGCTAGCTATGTTGAGCAGTGTACAAAAAAGAATGCTCAATACCAGATGATTCATGGGTTCAAGCTATCGCTAAGTGCAAAAAATAAGGACACATGATTTTTGATAGCGTAAGAGGTGGTGAGTGAGCATATGATGCTATAGAAAATGTTAGTATTGCTTCAACAGTAAGCTTTCATTGTAAGATTCGACCAATGCTTTCAAATGGAGGTATGTGAATGAGAATCGGGCTGTTCACATTATTGGCTTTAATGGCGTTTGCTGCGAATTCAGTGTTATGCCGTTTGGCATTGGATCAGGGTGCTATGGATGCTGCAAGCTTTACAATGATTCGACTGCTATCTGGAGCAGTCATGTTGCTGATTATCCTACGTTTTCAGCCACATGATAAAATAGGAGCTGTATCACCCTCTTGGTGGTCAAGTTTTTTATTGTTTGTGTATGCGGCATCATTTTCTTACGCCTATATTTTATTGGATACGGGTACAGGGGCATTGATTTTGTTTGCTACTGTGCAAATCACGATGATTAGCTATACTGTATTGTCGGGAAACCGCTTACCGATACTGTCATGGTTAGGGTTACTGTTGGCACTATTCGGTTTTGTGTACCTCATGCTTCCTGATGTGAATACACCTTCTTTTCAAGGTCTTATTTTGATGTCTATTTCGGGCGTGGCCTGGGGGTTTTATACGTTGCGCGGCCAACAATCATTATCACCATTGCGAGACTCCGCATACAATTTTACGAGAACTATTCCTTTGGCGTTGGTGTTGCTCTTTTTTGTTATGCCAGCTATACGAATGGATGTTGAAAGTGTTGTTTATGCAGTGTTATCAGGTGCATTGGCTTCAGGGCTGGGTTACACATTATGGTATATGGCACTTCGTGGATTGCAAACCTTGCAAGCAGCAGTATTACAATTGCTCGTACCACTTATCGCAGCAGGAGGAGGTGTGTTATTTGTTGCAGAACCGATAAGTTTTAGGCTAATGATTGCATCAGTATTCATATTGGGCGGCGTATTGTTGGTCATACTTCAGCGCAACGAAACTTGATTACATTTAGACCTAGATCCTGCAAGTGTTTGTACGTGCAGAGTGTAACCTCTTGCAGGATCTAGGTTAGAGATAGTAGACGAAAAGTAGACAGTATGGTTCAATGCAAAGTATGAAAGATTGGCTGAAAGAACCATCATGGAAGAGGCGTTTAGAAGAGACATTTAAGCTGCCTTATATGCAAAATCTTGAAGCGTTTCTCCATGCTGAGATTCAAGCTGGTAAGACGGTATACCCGCAAAGCCATGAAACCTTTCATGCGTTGAATGTTACACCGTTTGATAAAGTTAAAGTTGTGATTTTAGGGCAAGACCCGTACCACGGCGAAGGGCAAGCGCATGGCTTGTGTTTTTCTGTGCCTCAAGGTGTACGTGTACCGCCATCACTCAGGAATATATATAAAGAGTTGCGTAATGACTTGGGGATTGAAGCTCCTAGTCACGGATGTTTGCAAAATTGGGCAGAGCAGGGTGTATTGCTGCTGAACAGTGTGTGGACGGTGGAACAAAGCAAAGCAGCATCACATCAAAAGAAAGGTTGGGAGAAGTTTACAGATAAAATCATTGGGCTTATCAATGATGAAAAAGAGCATGTGGTGTTCATTTTATGGGGTGCTTATGCACAAAAGAAAGGTGCTTTTATCGATGTCAGTAAACATTTGGTGATTCATGGTTTACATCCATCACCTTTATCAGCACACCGTGGTTTCTTCGGGCAACATTACTTTTCAAGAACGAATACATACTTAGACCAGCATGGACAGCAAACGATTGATTGGTCGTTACCCACTTCGGGGCAAACAAGCTTAACATTAAAATAAACCAGCACTTACAAGTTGAATTCAGGTGCTACTGCAAGTGCTGGTTTTTAT
>JAUZSH010000036.1 GCA_030949605.1 Ghiorsea sp. | reverse complement strand
ACTGCCACCCATGTTGCTGCATCCAGCGGTTCATCAGCAGCAAGCCCCACAATATATCTGATTTATCTTCGCCTTTTTGGTGCCTTTGCCATTGCTCTTGGACGAATGACTGGCGCACAAGCCCGCCGAGCGGTTTATCGGCAATCATGGCTTGAATATCATCTTTAAAATCGGTACGCATCCAATGTTTGATGGGTGCCATAAAACCTTGCTTGGGGCGGTAAACCATTTCTTTGGGTACGTAGTCGCAGGTGATGTCTTTGAGTAATACTTTTAATTTTTCTTGCCATGGCAGACCTTGGATTTTCCAGCTTTCATCCAATGTTGCCATAAATGAAAACAAACCTGCATCCAAAAGCGGAGCTCTAAGCTCTAAACCATTTGCCATGCTCATGCGGTCGCCTACTGCCAGTAAATCATCGCCCACATAATGAATTACATCGTAAGCCATCGCCCCATTCACCGACCCATATTGCTGCATCAAACCTTGCAAACCGCCTACAAGCTGGGATGCGTTTTGCCAAGTGTGTTGCGGTTGTGCCAATTGCATTTGGGCAAACATATCTGACCACCCAGCATTCGTGGTGGAAGTCCACTTTTGATATGCTGCATCGGGGTTGTTGTTTAAACCCTGCAAGAAACGGCGCAAACGCCCTCTTAAATTGCGACTGGAATGGCTATCACCTAATGTTTCAAGTAGTTTGAGCGCAAGCCCTCGCGCAGGTAAACCTTGCAACTTCTCATGCCACTTTAAGCCCAAATATCTGGGATAACCACCAAACAACTCATCACCACCCACACCCGATAGTGCCACATCCACATGTGATTTAGCGGCTTGGCTAATCAAATATGTGGGCAGTGCCGATGAATTGGTCACTGGCACATCAAAAGCTGTTGCCAAATCATCCAAAGCTTGGTGCGCGCTGGCATCAACCTCTAAAGTGGTATGCTGAATATCCAAATGATTGGCGACTTCAGTAGCAAACCTGCTTTCATCATAATCTTTGGGCGCATCCATAAAACGCACGCAAAAACTATGCACATCCTGCCCAGCCTCTTGCTTGAGCACCGCAGCAATCAAGGATGAATCCACACCACCCGATAAAAACACACCCAAAGGTTTATCCGACACTGTTTTGCTCGTGATGGATTGAATCAACATGGATTTGACTTCGGGTTTGATTTCATCAGCCGTTAAATCAAGCGGTTGATCAGCCTCTGGCAAAAAGAAATAACGGCGAATTTGCATAGCTTGCCCAGCTTTAGCGATGGCATAACAACCTGCGGGAAGTTGCGAGACTTCTTCATACATGGTTTGTGGTGCTTCAGCGCGCATCTTGGTTAAAATCTGATACACACTATTGATATTGGGCGTGAGCGACCATTTACCCTTCTCAAATGCACTCTGCGATGAGGCAAAACCCAAACGCCCACCTTGTTCACAGACAAACAATGGTTTTTCACCAAACACATCTCTAGCCACCAAACATATTTGCTCGCGTTTATCCCAAAGCACGATAGAAAACATGCCTTCAATCAGGTTAAACAACCCCAAACCAAAGCGGCGATACAAATGCGGAATCACTTCCGTATCTGAATCCGACTTGAATGTGACACCATCACCTTCCAGCTTGGCTCTTAACGCTTTGTAGTTATAAATGCAGCCATTAAACACCACCACCACATCATCGACTTGCATGGGTTGTGCGCCACGTTCATCAGGGCCAATAATGGCTAAGCGATGATGAATGGCAGAAAACTCAGGCGACATATATTCGCCTTGCCCATCAGGGCCGCGCGCTGCTACCGCTGTTGCCATGCCTTTAAGTTCTACGGCATCAGTTCTGCCCAGTATGCTTACAAATCCACACATCAGTGTTTCACCAACCTTTCAATATCTTGAATATGCGCTGCCCAACCCTGCTTGCCTTGGTGCTGTTTTGCCCAAGCCAAAGCGTGATTAACCTGCTGTTTATCGCGTTGGAAGTTACGCAAAGCAGATTGCCAAGCCTGCCAATCATGCGGCGCGCAAAACGTGGCGAAACCACCTGTGGTTTCTCTAAGCACAGTAATATCCGAAACAATCGCAGGTGTGCCACAAGCAAAGGCTTCCAAAGGTGGATAACCATAACCTTCAGCCGTGGAAGGTTGCAGCAACGCCGCACATTGACGATACAATTTCAGTAGTGCCACATCATCCACATGTTGTAAAAATGCCACCTGCTGTTTTGCCCAAGGGAATATCACGCACAACTCATCTGCCACACTTTGGCGAATGCCCACGCATTGCAGTTGAATATCCGTGTTTTCAATGGCTTGCAGCAACACCTTCACATTTTTATGTGGCAAACCATTGCCAACAAACAAAAAGAAGTGCTCACGCTTTAAATGGCCGGGACTAAAGCTTGGTTCAATCGCAGGAAAACGAATTTGGTATGGATAAAATTGACTTGCTAAACCTTGTGTTTCATCCAGAGATGCTTGGGAATCAAACCATGTTAAATCCGACTTGGATAAGGCATGTTTCAAACGCCACAAACCCGCCCAACGCTTCAATATATTCTCTTGGTAAGCAGGGTGGGTCAGATAAAAACATCGTGAATGGTGTGAACACTTGGGCAAGGCAACTTGCGTACGGGAAGCTTGGGGTATGGGCTTACAAATAAATCATAGCCTTGTGCCAACTTGGGGTAGTGCCATTCCAAATACTTGGGTGCTTGTTGGGTTTTGACCTTACCTTGCAAGGAGTCAGGTAAGGCTTGTGGCTCACCCATCACAACCGTGAGCCGCCAATCGGGATATGCTTCAACCAATGCCCGCAACAAACCTTCCAAAAAGCGACCAATACCTGTGCGCCGACCAAGCACAAACTCACGTCCATCAATCAGAATCAAAGTTGTCATGGCTTTTTCTCGATGAGGCTGGTGTAAACATCAGTCACCTGCGCGACATGTTTCTCAATCGAAAACTGTATCGCTCGCTGTTGCCCTGCCTGCCCCAAGCTCTGCTGCAATGAATCATCATTTATAATCTTTGAACATGCGCCAACCATGGCTTGTTTATCATTGGGTTGAATCAAATAACCCTCCTCACCATCATCAAATACTTCAGGTACACCGCCCACCGCATACGCCACCACAGGTGTCGCTTGCGCCATAGCTTCGACCAACACACGCCCAAAACCTTCATGTTTGGATGTTAAAATAAGGGCTGTTGCGTGTACATACCACTTGGTCACATCATGGCAAAAACCAAGCCAATGCACGCGGCTAAACCAAGTTTTCCGAACATAATCTTCCTTCACTTGCTGCAAATATCCTTCATCTTCAGGACCTGCACCACCCACAATCACAAAGTGTAAACCTGCATCTTGCCTCGCTAAAGCAGCAAACACTTCCAAGGCATGTTCAAGCTGCTTTTCAGGTGTAATCCGACCGACAAACAACATATACTTATCGACGCTTGGTAAAGGGTTGACCAGGTTGGGGAATGGTGTAATCGGTAGCCCATTATAAATCACATGGGTGGGTTTGGGAAAGTCTACAAATCGCTGTGCCACCGCTTCACTGTTGCAAATGATCACATCCACCAAACGCATCAAAATTTTATCCATGAATCCATCAGTATCTGAAATTCGACAATGAAAGATGATAGGAATACCTAAAGTTTTCGCCGTTATACCTGCATAAAATGCAGCGCGTGAATTATTGGCATGAAGAACATCAGGCTTGAATGCTTTGATGGCTTTTCGCCATTGGCTAAACGTGGAAAACCTCATCTGCTTCAACGGCGGCATAGGTAGGGTGTCATGCCGAATATTTCTCTTGTGCGCTGAATCCGTGAATATGCCTGGACGGGGAGTCACCAGAACAGGCTCTATACTTTTGGGAAGATTACTCATCAAATCAAGCAGCGAATACTCACCACCACCCACCATATTGGGAAACTGCGATAGATAGACAACGCGCATTAACGCTTCCGCCATGCTTGTAGTCTGCCAATATCCGTGGCCAAGCCCATAGTCAACCTCACCCAAGGCAGCCACAACCATGCCGTAAATGGAATGTCTTGATGCTTCAATACCCAGCGAAAGCGCCACATATTGATACTTATCAATACTGCTAAAACAATCATAAGCGGTAATATGCTCCAATAACCTATGATGAGAAATGGTAAAAGTTTCAAAGCTTGCGAACTCTGCAACATCCACACCCCATATTTTTCAGGGGAAAAACCACTGTGCCAAAGGTCAAACTCCGCACGACCACGGCGTACAAACCAAGTCCAAATCGCGCCCAAGCTTCCACGCGCTTCATGCCTGACCACAGCTTGAGGCACAAATAACAATGTCCCCTGCTTTGCAACATGCTTGGCCAATAAATAATCTTCGCCACCAAAGCGTGCATGGGCAGAAAAACCACCTGCATCTTCAACAGCTTGTTTGCGATAACACGCATTGAGTGTGGATACTTCGCGCGTTTCTTGTGGCTCAGCATCAGCTTGATACACGCGGCTCACTCCACCACCAGGAAAGCCCAACAAGCTTTCAGCCCAACCAATCGCGTTGGTATATTCAGGCACAACCACCCCACCTTGCACACCCAAAACAGACTCATCCTTGAGCGGAGAAACAAGCTGACTCAACCAATCCTCATCCACCCTGCAATCATCATCAATAAACACCAAAGTATCGTATTTGGCATGTTGCACCGACATATTTCGAGCATAAGCAATACCTAAGTTTTTCATGGGATGCGGCACATAAACCACACCTTCAGGTGCTTGCGGATGGTCGGTTTCTTCCACCACCACAATTTCAAACCTGCCATCAAACTTTTGTTTTCTTAAATCATCAAGCACGCGATTTAATAAACCTCGTCTGTCTCGTGAAATCACCAAGATAGAAATCATGATAAAACATCATGATGTTCAGGGTAAAATTGTTGTAACCATGGTGATTTTTCTACATGTTCATCTCGGAATGCCGTTAATATTGCACTGTTTTGGTATGCAAATCCTCTATCGGGGTGCAGCCTTGAAACAATATCATCCAGCTTCGATTGGCTTGCCTCAAGATTCAGCCATTCATTTATCTGCCTCAAACCTTGCATGGGTTCTTTCAACCAGCCCTCAAAAGTGAGTGATATGCTATTGGCATGAGGTACAGCAGACATCGCTTGTTCTCCAGCTTCCACATAGCTCTCCCAAAGTTGGAAACCATATTCCAAATTGAGGCATCGTGGAGAAGTGACTTTCCAATCCAGTACGGTGCGCGAACCTTCAAGCGTACGCGCCCGCAATGCTTGCTCTCGAACCTGTAATGATGCGGCAACGTCCACACCATGTCGCACAACATGCAAAACTTTGGCATCTGGGAACAACTTTAACCAAATGGGTAAAGTCAGTGTGTTTCGAGGGTCTTTCCAACCCCATATTTGAGGGTAATGACGAATATCGCGATAACGCAGCCATCCAGGCTTACTCAAATAGAGGCTGGTTTGTAAGCCCGTCATTTGACTTTCAAGCCAATCTGCCATCCAGTCGACTAGCGCGTTATCTTTTGTTAAATGCAGCATGGGCTCAGGATTATCCCATCTGGCGCCAGCCATACGCAACATCTCTTCATTCAAATTTAAAAAATAACGTGCCTCTGCATTTGGTTCTAAGTCATAGCCTGTGTATACCCCCATCGTCGCCAACGCGCGAACCAACGCACTGGTTCCTGAACGGTGCATACCTACAACAATAACAGGTGAATATTTCATTATGCCTCCCACTTGGGTGGTCTACGTGCATTCGTATAAACCATGGGTAAACGAAAAGGGTTCATCGATAGCGATGCAACCTTAAGCAGCCATTTTCGCCTTTCTTTTGTAGATGGAAAAGGCAAAAGAAGCATATATTTCACAAGAACCATATGCCAAAGTAAAACACGCAAAAGAAGGGCTTGTGGCTTGGTATATACGCGTTGCCAAAATAACACGGCAGAACGCATCAGTTCGAGGCTAGGTAAAGACTCTTGCGTTTTCACCGAGGCTTTTCCCAAATGGTAAGCTTGTGCATCAGGCGCAATCACAACACGCCACCCTTGATTCCGAAAGCGCAAACACCATTCGGTCTCTTCAAAATATAAGAAAAACATATCATCCAACAACCCCACATCTTGAATAGCCTGATAGCGAACCAGCATACAAGAGCCGCGAACATGGTCACCATCGGTGATGCTTGACCATGGGTAGTTTGGTGCTACCTCACCAGCAAAACCACCTGTCTCCATAGCGCGCATTCCCGAAAGAATAAATTGAATCGAGGCACTGGCTTTGGGGCGTAAAAGAAGAGATGGCTCTAACTGTTGGTCACGCTCAATACTTGGTCCAACAATAGCAATACGGCTATCTGAACGCATAGCAGCTTGCATGTGTGCTAAAGCATCTGGTGCAAGCCATGCATCGGGGTTAAGTAATAATACATCGCTATCGGCTTGTTCCAGTTGTTGTATGGCCAAGTTGTTCGCGGCTGCAAAGCCAATGTTTTCGGAATTTCTCAGTAGCTGAATATGCGGGTAATGTTTAGCTACATAATCTGCAGTACCATCATCAGAAGCGTTATCGACGACAATCATCTGAGATACACCTTCATCTTCCAAGCTTTTTAGGCATTGGTCTATCAATAACTTAGAGCGGAAAGTCACCACTATCGCTGTCACTAGCTTATTCATCGAACCACCCTTAGCGCAACTTTAATCCATGATACTCGACATATGCCAATTGCAAACACGCCCACAATCGACACAGGAATAAGCACCCAATGCATATGCTGCGGCAAACCCCAAAATAATATACCTGCCATCAACAATAATAACATTAAACGCCATAACCAGTCCATATCCACAATACCTTCTCGGCTCATCCAGCGCCAAGCCATCAATGCCATCACTATTTGGCTACCAATACCAACCAATGCGATGCCCCAGATGCTATTGAATAGACCAGCTAGCCCATAAAATAATATGATGACAGGTAAAAGTTGCCATAGAAATTTTGCCCACTTTGCCTGCCATCCCCAAGCCCCAATCACAGAGCCTGCCATAGAATTGATGGCAACAATCGGAGCCATCAACGCAAAAAGAATAAGCCAAGGTGCGCCTAACTTAAAGTCATCACCATAAACATAAGCCAACAAGTCTTCTGCTATACTCGATACCACCATGGCCAGTGCCACCATCAACAGCGATAGAAGTCCTAATGCTGGTCTAATCAGTCGCCTTGACTGCGCCACGTCTTTTGTTTTGCCCAGTTGTGAAAGTGTGGGAAACAAGGCATTGGCGGCGGCGATGCCAACAAACACACCGATCATGGCCAACAGTTGTGCGGATGCATAATGCCCCACCACATCGGGTGGCTGCTGAAAGCCTAAAACAATCAAGTCTAAGCGTCCCATAATGGCAAAGGCTGCTGCCGAAACACCAAAAGGAACGGCTATTTTTATAAAATCTTTAGGGTGCGTTTTTAAGCTTGCATCTTCAGGAAATTTTTGCAGAAATATCCATAAAGTTAACAATATTAAAATCACAGCTTCCAATAGACAAAGGGCTTGAGCCAATATTAACAGTGTTGTTCCATCGGTGAAAACCAACCAGGCCACCAACACAGCACCAGCCAGCCGCTCCCATGCGCCCCAAAGTGCGACTGAAATGAGGCGATGGTGTCCCGCAGGCACGCCCAAGGTGATACGCATCATTGTCCACAGTAAGGCATAACCCAAAAGCCAGAATCTCAGCTCCTGTGATGCCAATGTTTCAACAAAAAGTATGAGACCAACAAATACGGCGGCCACGATAATAGATAAAATGAGTGACGAACCCAATGCATATGCCCAAAGTCTGCGCCATGTTGTTGGTGTGCGTGCAACTTCCCGAACCAAAGCCATACGAACGCCAGAATCTGCCAAGGATGCAACCGAGGTCGCTAAGGCATAGGCAGCTGCGAAAATACCATAAGATTCATCACCTAGACCGCGTGCTACCGCCCAGACAATAGCAAAAGATGCAATATTGGCGACTGCCTGCGCCCCTGCCATAGCAATGGAGCCTCGCATCACTTGCCTTGCCATCTTTTTCACAGAAGTATGCCGCCATGTTTCATGCAATCAATCGATACTGGCTTAGGTTTCAGGGTAAAAAAAAATATCCGCAGGCACTTGTTTATGGAGAAGTTCACGAGAGCGCAATCATCAAAGAGGGTGTTTGGATTCCTTTTGGTACGCGCGTAGGTGCGGGCTGCAGCATTGGGAGATACAGTTATATTATGCCTACTTGCTACATGAAGGATGTCAAAATAGGCAACTTTTGTTCGATTGCTGAAGGTATTCACTTTCTTAATAAACAACATAATATCTCTGCTTTTTCATCCTTTCCATTTTCCGAACGTTTGCGTATGCATGGTATTGATTTCCCCCCCATGTTTAAAGAAACTATCAACAAGGGCTCTATTAATATAGAGCATGATGTTTGGATAGGTACGAATGTTAGCATTATGGGTGGTGTGACTATTGGCATAGGGGCTATTATTGCAACAGGAAGTGTTGTGACCAAAGACGTTCCTCCTTATTCCATCGTTGCGGGTGTGCCTGCAAAGGAGATACGCAAGCGTTTCCCCCCTTCAACCATTACAGCACTTTTGGATAGCAAGTGGTGGGACGATTCCCTTGAAGAAATACAATCCCAACAAAAGAAGCTCACAAAAATAGTTCAACCCTAAACAAAAAAGCTTAGCGAACAGCGAAAGATAAGGCTTCGCCAGGGGTATCGCCGATGGTGAAGACTGAATGCCAAACGCAGTTATCCAAATCTCGTTGGGGGAGTAATAATACATCACCCGCTTGGAGGTGGTGGGCAAAACCTTGGTTTACCATGTGTGTTATGAATGCAGGGCAGCGGTCGATGATTGCTTCGATGAGCTCATGGTCGGGCTCTTCCATATCATCGCTTAAATTCTCACGGTTTTGGCAAAGTTTGGTCAAAGTTTGTTGTTGTGTTTTTTCGGGCAACACCGATGTTATAGCTGCTTGGTTGTGCTCATGTTGCACAAAAGCAATGATTTCATTCATGAGCCTAGGTTTACTGGCTGCAAGCCAAAAGGTTGCACCGCTAAGTTGGGCAAAGACCACACCTGCATGACCACGCTCCACATCATGATGAAACTGTGCGCCGCCATTGGGTGCATTGAAATAGACAATTCTTTCGACAAACGATGGTTTTTTGCCTAAAATAGATGATAAATGGTCTAGAATGGTGTTATTTTGCGTAATAATCGCTGATTCTGGGAAAATAACATCACAAAGTTTGCCTGCCCAAGTTTGTTTAAGTGGGTCAGCCGATACATCCTCATAACCTTCCATGCCCCATGAAAAGCGAAAGCGAAGGGAGGCATCTTCATCGTGAAAGGATAACCATGATGCTTTGCACCATAATTCTTCAGCCACAACATCATCTTCATCACTTGCAAAAGCATCAATATAAATCTTTTCAATGCCTTGTTCATCATGTTCTTCGGGCGATGTTGCAACGATAAAGAAGTTTTCTTGGATGCGCTCAAGGTATGGGGGTTGCTCTAAAAACGGGGTGACTTCCGCACGGGTTAACACCTGTTGCATCAGTTGATGGGCTTGCTTGATGTCTTTGGCATAGGTTTGAAGTTCACGGCTTAAAAGCGCAGGTAAAACAATGGCTTTATCATCAAGCCAAGCTTGTTTAATCTCTATATCAGAAGGGTGAGACGTTTGGTTTGTTGTCACTTCTCCCAAATCAAAACCACGGCGCTTGAGCTGAACCTTATCCATTATGGGTATGCCGCCGCCACTTCATCAGCCACAAGCTTTTGAAATTGTTCATAACCAAAGCTGGGTAAGGGTTTACCGTTCACAAAAAAGGTTGGGGTTTTATTCACATCCAAAGTTTTGGCATCGGCTAAATCAATGGCAATCAGTTTTGCAGTCGCATCTTTATCAATATTGCGCTTTAAACCTTCAACATCAAATTTATAATGCGCCAAATATTGCCAAATCAATTCAGGTTGCGGGTTATGATGCGAAGCCCAGCCTTGTTGTGTGCCATACATCAAATCCAATACATCACTAAAATTACCCAACTTGCGTGCAGCCTCTAACATTTCAACAGCTTTATCTGAGCCTGCATGAAAAGGAGCATAACGAATCACCAACTTCACTTGACCATCATATTTTTCCAGTGTTTGTTTGACCAAACCATGAAATGCGCTGCATGCTTCACAAGCTGGATCCATAAATTCAACAATAGTCACTTTGGCTTGTGGGTTGCCCAAACGTGGTGAATGAAATTGTTCTAAAGCTGCACTGTTGTTGCTGGCAAGTTCGGTTTTTTCAGCCACTTGTTCAGCATTATACATATATGCCGCACCGCCAAAGACGGCAATCATGAGTACAGCAGCTATCATTAGTATCGATTTTTGATTCATGGGTTTAACCTCGGTTTAGCCATTAAAAGTAAGATGGAGATGCCTGCAAATGCAGCCAATGAGAGCAATGGAATGGGTAAGAAACCAAACAATACCATACTGTCATCATCGCAAGGTATACCTTGGGTGCAGGGTTTTAAACCTTCAGGAATAAAGCCGTAAAACAAGGCAATATGATAAAGCGTAAACACCAAGCCAATCAGGGCAAAAGGCAGGGCATATTTGATGATATTTTTATCCAAAGGAAACAAACCAACCATAAGAATAATGGCTAAAGGAAAAATACAAATGCGTTGATACCAACACAATACACATGGCTCTAACAGCATGATTTCACTGAAAAATAAGCTGGTTAATGTGGATGCCATGGCAATCAACCATGCCATAAAAATCAGCAGCCAAGCAGTGTCTATCTTTTGCGTTGCCATTAACTTACCATAAGTTGTAAAAATTTACGTTTACCCACTTTAAGCAAGTATGAGCCTGCTTCAAGCTGCGTATCTTTGTCCGTCACTTTCTCGCCATCAATGGATACTGCACCTTGTTTAATCATGCGCATAGCTTCGCCATTGGATGCTGTTAAGCCGCCTTGCGATAGTGCTTTCACAATCCAAAGTTTACCATTTTCAGCAGGCATTGTTTGTTCAGGGATATCATCAGGAATTTCTTTCTTGGCGAATTGGTTTTCAAAGCCAGCGCGTGCAGCTTTGCCAGCTTCTTCACCATGAAAACGTGATACAATCAAGGATGCCAGTTGTTTTTTGGCTTCCATAGGGTGCATGGTTTTAATTTCATCTAAATCCACATCGGTGAGTAATTCATAATAACGCATCATTAAGTCATCCGATGCCGACATGATTTTGCCAAACTGTTCTTTGGCAGGCTCTTGGATGCTAATGTAGTTATTCAGCGACTTGGACATTTTGTTCACGCCATCCAAACCTTCAAGTAATGGCATGGTCAGAATCACTTGCGTTGGTTTAGCATAGGCTTGTTGCAGTTGGCGACCCATAAGCAGGTTAAACTTTTGGTCATTACCGCCCAGCTCTACATCTGCATCCAAAGCAACCGAGTCATAACCCTGCACCAATGGATACAAAAACTCATGGATGGCAATGGCTTGCCCACCTTTGTAGCGTTTTTCAAAGTCATCGCGCTCAAGCATTCTGGCAACCGTGGCTTTACCTGCAATTTGAATCAAATCCGCAGCACTCATCTTGCCCAACCATTCGGAATTAAAGCGCACTTCAGTTTTGCTTTCATCCAGCACTTTAAACACTTGCTGTTTATACGTTTCCGCATTCTCCAGCACTTCTTCTTGGGTTAGTGGCGGGCGGGTGGCGCTTTTACCTGTGGGATCACCAATCATGCCTGTAAAATCACCAATCAAGAACACGACTTGATGTCCACATTGTTGAAATTGTCTAAGTTTTTCCAGCAACACAGTGTGCCCCAAATGCAAGTCGGGCGCAGTGGGGTCAAAGCCTGCTTTGATGCGCAGCGGGCGACCTTCTTTTTCAGCCAACTTCAGTTTTTCTTCAAGGCTTCCAGCGGGCAAAATTTCCAAAGTACCACGGGATAATAATTGCATTTGTTGTTCAATGTTCATTGTTATTGTTCCTTACGACTCATGTCGTCATTCCCACCTTAAGGTGAATGCCAAAGGCAGAGAGAACACCCTGGGGTGGCGGAGAATGACGAATGATAACTTATTTGTTGGCTGGGCGGCGTGGACGGCGATTTTGTCCACCATTGCGGTTACCACTGTTTCGATTTCCCTGCCGATTGCCACCACTGGGTTTTCCACCTTGGCGCGGGCGTTTTTCTGCGGCATCGCCAGCTTTCAAGCCTTCTGCTTTGGCATCAGGGTGCGTTGGTTTACCCAACTCAATCATGTCAGGTGTAATCTCTTTAACTGGAATTGATTTTTTGATGTATGCCTCAATGGCAGGCACTTCAAAACAATACCGCTCACAAGCAAAAGAAATGGCAACGCCATCAGCACCAGCACGACCTGTGCGCCCAATCCTATGTACATAAGATTCAGCATCTTCAGGTAAATCGAAGTTAAACACATGGGTAATATCATCGACATGGATACCACGACTTGCCACATCAGTTGCAATCAAAAGTTTGAGTTCACCTTTGGTAAACATTTCAAGGATTTTCATGCGTTTGCGCTGTTGTACATCGCCTGAAATAATGCCCACGTTAAAACCATGTTTGGCAAGGTCTCTGGCTAGCTTTTCACCTGTACGTTTCTCATTGATAAACACCATGCCGCGCTGCACATCCATACTTTTGAGTAGGTGAATCAATAGCGGCAACTTCTCATCCATCGCCGTGTGATACATGCTTTCGACAATCGAAGAAGCCGTAATATCACCTGATTCCGCTTGTACTTTTTCAGGATTATTCATGTGATCATAAGCCAATTCCATCACACGGTGCGATAGTGTGGCAGAGAACATCAGCGATTGACGCTCATCATATTTGGGCAAGCGATTGAGCAAGAAGCGCAAGTCTTTAATGAAACCCAAATCAAACATACGGTCGGCTTCATCCAATACCATCACGTCCACACACTTCAGGTCGTAGCAATATTTTTTATGAAAATCAATCAAGCGACCAGGTGTACCAATCAAAATTTCTACACCAGTTTCAAAAGGACGTTGCTGTTTTTCATAATCCACACCACCGAACACGGCATGAACATTGATATTGGTATATTTGGTAAGATTCACAGCATCGCTGGCAATTTGAATCACCAATTCACGTGTGGGTGCAATCACCAACACACGCGGCTGGTTGGTTTTACGACCCTCTTTGGCAGGCGTTTCAATCAGCTTCTTCAGTGCAGTAATTAAGAATGTTGCGGTTTTACCTGTGCCTGTTCTGCCTTGCCCTGCAATATCTTTACCAGACATTGTAATCGGGAAGGCAATTTTCTGTACAGCCGATAATTCGGTGTAACCCAAGTCATCAATCGCATGAAGCAGTGCGTTGGGCAGACCCAAAGCCGTAAACTCGGTTTCTTTATCAGCTATCCAATCATCATTGGCTTCAATTGCCCCAGCAGGTGTTGGTTTGATACGCTCAGGTTGAGGGCGCGGTTTATGCACCTTTTTGCTTTGCGGGCGTGGTTTTGCATGTTGGCGCGGTTGATGTTCGTTTTGTTTGACCTGCCCTTGGCTCTTCTGAGGTTGGCGAGCGGGACGTTTACGTGGTTTTGGCTTAGGTTTGACAGGTGATTCAGTTGCTATTTCTTGCTTAACGGGTATTTCAGCAGTCACTTTCTGCTTACCTTTAAAAATGGTCTTAATTTTTGAAATCAAACTTGAAATCATGTGTTTTCCTTGGTGTTATCGCTATGGTCAGCGAAGTTTGGTGTTGACTCTTTGAGCCCGTGTGGGTCTTCGTGGATAATAACTTCTGCATCTGTCCATGTGGCTTTGATGGTCGCTTCGACTTCATCAGAAATCGTATGGGCTTGCATCAAGCTTAAATGCCCGTCCAGCTCCAAATGAAATTGAATAAAGTTGGTTAATCCTGCTTTTCGCGTGCGTAAATCATGAATACCTTTGACTTCAGGGTGTGAGGTTGCCAGTTGTTTAATACTTGCTCTATCTTCATCAGATAACTCTTTGTCCATGAGTTGATCGATAGCTTCAGAGGCAATTTCCCATGCGCTATACAAAATATAAAAAGCAATAGCGATAGCAAAGATAGGGTCGAATCCTGCCCAGCCATACATGGCAAGCAGCAGGGCGATAATGACACCAGCATTGACCAGTAAATCGGTTTTGTAGTGAATGGAGTCAGCCGCGATGGCTGTTGAACCTGTTTGGCGCACCACATGTTGTTGAAATGCAATCAAACCTGCAGTTAAAGCAATCGAAATCAACATCACCACGATACCAATGCTTAATACCTCAAGCTCTTTGGGGTGTAGCAAGCGGTTGATGGATTCCAATAGTAAAAACACCGATGAACCCGCAATAAACATCGACTGTCCAAGCCCTGCCAAAGCCTCTGCTTTACCATGCCCAAAACGGTGCTCTTTGTCGGCAGGCTGCAGGGCATGATGCACGGCAAATAAGGTAATGAGTGAGGCGGCAGCATCAAGACATGAGTCAATCAAGGTCGCCAGAATGGTAATGGAATCGCTCCACATCCATGCAATCAGTTTGGCAACAATCAAGATGATTGCCACGGTTGCCGAAGCATACGTGGCAAGGCGCATCAAGCGGGCTTGCTTGTCGCTCACATGCGACTGTGGCTGATTGTTGTTTGGATTATCGGCGCTCAATCTTAGCTCCTGCATAAAAAATACGCTCTTGTTGCGTTACAGTTAACCCCGTAGTGGGCAACTCAGCTTCAAATTCTGCCACCTCTTCACGTTTACCTTTGGTTTCAGGATGTTTGGCAATCAAGTATGAACAAATATCGCAATATTCTTCAATGGAAATCTCATATGTGCCAATTTTTCGTGCCACCGTAATGATTTCTTCTTTATCATAACCCATCAAGGGTGAAAGCAATGGCAAATCTGAAGCATCATAAATCGCATAAATATTTTCAAGCGTTTGGCTTGCCACTTGACCCAAAGAATCACCTGTCACCAAGGCTTTGGCACTGGCTTCATGGGCAATTAGCCCCGCAGAGCGAATCATGTGCCGCTTATAAATAATCATGCGATAGCGGGGAGGAACCAAAGCAATCGCATGACGCTGAAACTCTTCCAAATCAAGCATGATGAGGCGAATACGTCCTTGATACAGGGAAAGTTGTTTGGCAAGATTTTCAATCTTGGTAAAATCACGGTTGATGGTGCTGTTGTACAAGTGAACCAGCGTCACACGCATACCACGTTTCATCATGATATATGCAGCTACGGGGCTATCAATGCCGCCCGAAAACAAGACAATACCATGCCCAGATGTGCCAACAGGCAACCCCCCCGCACCTTTGATTTTATTGGTGTAGATAAAGGTGGCATGTTCGCCAACCTCCACATGCACGGTAATTTCAGGATTATTAATATCCACAGTCAAATCAAAAAGGTTTTTAAGAAATCCGCCCACTTCAAAATTGATTTCGGTGCTAATCATCGGAAAACGTTTGAAGCTGCGGCGCGAACGCACAGAGAAACGTTTGCCTTGCGCATGGGGATATGCTGCTTCAATGGCTTTTTGTGCTGTGGCTTGCATGGCTTCAACATTGGATTCACACTCGAAAGTGACGGCAAAATTACTGATACCTGGAATCAATGCCAAATGTTCAAGCATGGCAGGCGTGACCTCTTCCACATGCAGCAACATACGGCTATGCTCTTTATCAACCTTACTTGTGCCAATCAGTTGTTTGATGTTTTTGGAAAGTTGGCGCACAAACTCACGGCGATTTTTGCCTTTGAGTGCTAATTCTGCGTAGTGAACTAAAATATGTTGCATGGTTTATTTAGCCACCACATCAAAGCAACGTGCGCATAGTTCATGATGCACATCATGTTCAGGGTAGGCAGGTGTGCTCACCACATAACAGCGTGGGCATTTGTTGCCTTCGGCTGCTGCAATCGAAAGCGTTGCTCCAGCTTGTGCTTTGGCAACAATCAACAGTTGCTCATAACTTTCTCCCACAGCTTTGGCAAACGCCATATCCAAATCAGGAATGGTCACACTGGCTGCCACCGATGAGCCGATGATTTTATCTTTTTTGGCAACATCCATTTCCGTGTTCACTGCTTCGCGCATGGCAAAGAATTTATCCCAAGCTGCGGTGTCGATGTTCACATCTTCAACGGTGTTAAAGGTTTGTAAATGAATACTCTCATCGCTTGCGTCAGGCAAGAAATCCCAAATTTCTTCGGCAGTTATGGGCACAATGGGTGCAATCAAGCGCACTAAGGTATGTGCAATGTCATACAAGGTGCTTTGTGCAGACAAACGTTGCTGCGAATCTGCTTTATCACAATACAAACGGTCTTTAATCACATCCAAATAGAAACCACCCAAGTCCACTGAGCAGAAGTTGTGTACTTCTTGGTGAATCTGGTGGAATTGATAGCTTTCATACGATGCGTTTACCTTGTTTGCCACATCTGCCAAGCGGTGCATTGCCCATTGGTCGAGTGGCTTGCGTTCTGTAAGCGAAATGGCTTGTGAGGCATCAAAGTTTTCCAAATTACTTAACAAGAAACGAATGGTATTGCGAATGCGACGGTAAGATTCTGCCAATTGTTTCATGATTTCATCGGAAACCCGAATATCTGCTGAATAATCTGCCGAGGCAATCCAAAGGCGCAAAATATCTGCACCCATTTGATTGATGAGCTTCTGTGGTGCAACCACATTACCTTTGGACTTGGACATTTTGTTACCGTTTTTATCCACTGCAAAACCATGGGTTAATACAGCTTTAAATGGGGCAACACCACGCGTACCAATGCTTTCAAGCAATGACGATTGGAACCAGCCACGGTGTTGGTCAGAGCCTTCTAAATATAAATCAGCAGGCCTACTGCTCCCATCGGTATTCCGCAACTCATCACGCTGCTCCAATACGCAAGCATGAGATGAGCCTGAATCAAACCAAACATCCAAAATATCGGTTTCTTTTTCAAAATCCGTACTGCCACAATCAGGGCAAGTCGCGCCATCAGGTAAAAACGCTGCCACATCTTTGGCAAACCAAACATCTGCACCTGCTTGCTCCACTTGTTGGGCAATGCCTTCCACCACTTCGGGCGTGGTCACTGCATGAGATTCGCACGATACACATTGGATGGCAGTAATCGGCACACCCCAATTACGTTGGCGCGAAACACACCAGTCAGGGCGCTGCTCCACCATGCCACGAATGCGATTCTCACCCCAAGCAGGTGTCCAAGCGGTTTCTTTAATGGCTGCTAAAGCTTTGTTTCTTAAATCATTTTTATCCATGCTGATAAACCATTGTGGTGTGGCACGGAAAATCAACGGCTTGTGACAACGCCAGCAATGCGGATAGGAATGACGAATTTGCTCGCTTGCCAATAGTGCGCCACAGCTTTGCAAATGCTCAACCATAATGGCATTGGCTTTATACACATGTTGCCCTTCAACAACGGGTGTACCCTGTTCAAAAATACCTGTGTCACCCACTGGGTTAAAACCTTGAAGACCGTATTTTAAGCCGACTTCGTAATCTTCTTGACCATGACCAGGGGCTGTGTGCACACAGCCAGTACCTGCATCAAGTGTGACATGGTTTCCGACCAAAATCGGTGCATCTTGGTCGAGATACGGGTGGCGAAACTTGCGGTTCTCAAGCGCAGAACCTTTGAAGTGAGCAACGACTTCACCATTTGCGCCAATGTCGCTCAACACGCCATCTTTCAAGCCTTCGGCAAGAATCAAGATTTCACCAACATTTAAGTTTACACAATCTCCTGCATCCGTGATTTTGACGGCAACATAATCCAAGTCTGCCCCTACGGATATGGCTAAGTTCGCAGGAATCGTCCACGGTGTTGTTGTCCAAATCACAACCGATGTTTTATCGGTTAAAGCAGCATCAATATCACTTAAATCTTCGCCCGCTTTAAACTTTACAAAAATAGATGATGAAGTGTGGTCTTCATGTTCCACTTCAGCTTCTGCCAATGCCGTGGCGCAAGAAACACACCAATGCACAGGTTTAGCACCTTTGTACAAACCACCGTTTTCAAGAAAGCGACCAATTTCACGCACCGTATTGGCTTCAAACGCATAATCCATAGTCACATACGGATTTTCCCAATCACCAGTGATGCCTAAGCGTTTAAATTCTTCACGCTGAATATCAATTTGCCCTTTGGCATACTCACGGCATTCGCTGCGAAATTCAGCATCCGAAATATCTTCTTTTTACGCTTTTTCTTCTTAAACTTTTCTTCAACTTTCAGTTCAATTGGTAAACCATGGCAATCCCAACCTGGTACATAGGGCGCATCGAAACCCATCATAGTGCGCGAGCGAACCACAATGTCTTTGAGCACTTTGTTGACTGCATGACCGATATGAATCGAGCCATTGGCATACGGTGGGCCATCATGAAGGATAAACTTGGGTGCATCTTTGCGTGCTTCACGAATTTGAGCGTAAAGGTCGTTTTCTTCCCACTTGGCTAAGCGTTTCGGCTCATTGACGGGCAAATTTCCGCGCATGGGAAAATCTGTTTTCGGCAGGAAAACAGTGTCTTTGTAGTTAAAAGTTTCAGGTTTTTTATCGTCTGCCACGGCGTATGGTCTCCAAATGTTATCAATCGTGCTTGTATCAAAGACCGCGCAGCATAATCATTCTTAGGGCTTTTGTCTCATTTTGCCATAAAAGCATGGCAAAACCTGCATTCAAAGATAAGTTTACGCCATGTTAGTGCGACTTATCCTGTTTCGGATTTTAGAATCCTTGCCCACAATTTTAGGCGTGGTCACGCTTGTATTTTTCTTGCTTCACCTTGTGCCGGGCGACCCTGTGGATGCATTGTTGGGTGAAACGGCGTTGGCTGCTGATAAAGAAGCCTTGCGCAAAGCCATGCACCTGGATGAACCATTGTTTAGCCAATACACCCAATATATCAGCGGCTTGACCCAAGGTGACTGGGGCAAATCCATCATCAACCAACGTGATATTTGGACGCTGATTACCGAGCGACTTCCCGCCACTGCCCAGCTTGCTGCCACCAGTTTATTGCTTGCGATTTTCTTGGCACTTCCGCTTGGCATGATTGCCGCCCGCTTTCAGGGCAAAGCGCAAGACACAGCAGCCATGACTTTTTCGTTGCTTGGTGTGTCCATTCCCAACTTCTGGTTAGGGCCGATGTTGATGTTGGTATTTTCCGTGTTTCTCGGTTGGTTGCCTGTATCGGGCATGGATGCCAGCGGCTCTATCATTCTACCGACCATTGCCATGGGTACAGCTTTGGCGGCGGTATTATCGCGTATGGCAAGAGCAAGTTGGCTTGAATCCATGCAGTCTGATGCCATTCGCACCGCAAGGGCGATGGGGGTCTCTGAAAGCACATTGTGGTGGAAACATTCAGCAAGGATGACGGCGATTCCCGTGGTCACCATGTTTGCCCTACAAATGGGTGCAGTGCTTGGTGGGGCAGTGATTACGGAGACAGTGTTTGATTGGCCGGGGCTTGGTTTGCTCACGATTGAAGCTATTCAACGCCGTGATTATCCGCTGGTGCAGGGCTGTGTTTTAATTATTGCTTTGTTTTATGTGTTGACGAACTTGTTGGCGGATTTGCTCAACCTTTGGTTAGACCCAAGGCAAGCGATGACGATTATCATGGATACTGCTTGAACTGGGATTCGCCTCGCGGATGACGGAAAGACATGTGACTATCCCAAAAGCGTTTATATTTGTTTGCTGTTGCCTGCCTTGGCGCTGCTTGTTTCGGCAATGCAATCGGTGAATGGACATGCCGTAGATTTGCATCAGGTGTTAAGTGGCTCAACTTCAACCCATTGGCTTGGCACAGATGCTTTGGGGCGTGATATTTTAAGCCGACTGGCTGAGGGGATTGGTTTGTCATTCTCTGTGGCAGTGAGCGTGATAACAGTATGCGCTATGATTGGTATCAGCGTAGGTATGCTTGCCGCTTGGCTTGGCGGTTGGGTAGATAGTGTGCTGATGCGTTTTGTCGATATTGTGTTGTCGTTCCCCGGCATTTTATTGGCGATTGCTTTGGCTGCTGTGCTTGGCCCTGGGGTAGAAAACTTGATTTTCGCTTTGGCAGCCGTGGGCTGGGTTGGTTTTGCAAGGTTAACCCGTGCGCAAGTGTTGTCGCTGCGCCATGCACCCTATATTGAAGCCGCCATTGCCAGTGGTCAAAACACCATACACATTGCAACCAAACACCTCTTGCCCAACATCGCAGCACCTTTATTGATTGAAGCAAGCTTTGGGCTGGCGGCGGTGATGATTGGTGAGGCAGGTTTGTCATTCTTAGGCATTGGTATTCAACCCCCTGATGCCTCACTTGGCACCATGATTCGCGAAGGTTCACAACTGATGCTTGTTGCACCCATGCAGGTGTTTTACCCAGGGTTGATGTTGTTTCTCTTGGTCATGAGCGCAAACATTGCAGGGGATGCTCTACGCGATTATTGGGATGTGCGAAGCAAGCGGTAAGCACCACATTTTATCGTTCACTTTGAGCCGCAATATACAGTTTACAAAAAACTTACTATGTTAGGCTGAATTATGGATGTTGCTTAAACGTTTATATGACTATGGAGAAGCCCTAAATGCCTGAAACACACAAGAAAGATTATATAGCTGGTTTTACAGTCGATGATATTACGGAAGATTTTCATGCCCTATATTTAACATCTAAAAAGTATAAAAGAGATACCTCTATCCAGCTTAAAGTAAATGCTCAGTTAGGCAACTGGATTATTGGGCAGGTTGATTATCAAACGGGTGATATAGATGTCACAACCAACCACGCATACCCTGAAGAAGCGAAGATGATTGAACACTTTAAAGAGGGGATAGCTATCTTCTTAGAGAGAATTAAAAACCCTGCTTAAAAACAGGGCAGCTATGCACAAATTAGCAGGTGATGGCTAGCAGTTAGCCCTGACGAGGGCTTGTAGAGAAGCTTCAAAGAACATTTGATTTTATCTCTAATGCTTTGTAAAAGGG
>JAUZSH010000035.1 GCA_030949605.1 Ghiorsea sp. | reverse complement strand
GAAGGTTCGGTGGTTTCGACCAAGTTAAAAGTATCAGGTATTGATGTGTTTTCAGCAGGTGATTTTATGGGAACACCTGGCGCCGATGTGATTGAATTATTGGATAAACATGGTGGTGTGTATAAGAAAATCATCTTTGAGGATGATAAAATTAAAGGCGTGGTCATGTTTGGCGACACGGCTGATGGACCAACCTTTTTCCAATGGATGCAGGATGGTAAAGATGTGTCTGAAATGCGCTCCACCATGCTGTTTGCGGCATCAGGTTTGGGCGACTCTGGGCATTCAGGCATAGACCAAGCATCTGCCATGAGCGATGACACGGTGGTCTGTGGTTGCAATGGTATTACCAAGAAAGATGTGGTTGATGCAATTACCAATGAAGGTTTAACCACGCGCAAAGAAATTACGGCTTGTACCAAAGCAGGTGGTTCTTGTGGGGGTTGCACAGGCATTATCGACCAAATTCTTGTTTCCACATTAGGCACATCGTTTGTCGAATCAGAGCATGACCCGATTTGTGGTTGTACAGAGATGAACCACGAACAAGTCAAAGAACAAATTCAAACCAAGAAGCTTACTTTGGTGCGTGAAGTGATGAATGTGTTGGATTGGGAAGGTGAAGGTTGCCAAGTTTGTCGCCCCGCGATTAACTATTATATTGGTATGCTTTGGCCTGAAGATTCAGAAGATGACCGCACATCACGTATCGCCAATGAAAGAATGCACGCCAATATTCAAAAAGACGGCACGTTTTCAGTGATTCCGCGTATTTTTGGTGGTGTAACAACACCTGATGAGTTGATTAAAATTGCAACGGTTGCCAAGAAATATGATGTGCCGACAGTGAAAATTACAGGTGGTCAGCGTATTGATTTACTGGGTGTTAAAAAAGAAGATTTAGCACCGATGTGGAAAGATTTGGATATGGCATGTGGTTATGCTTATGGTAAAGGTTTGCGTACAGTCAAAACATGCGTGGGTTCAGAGTGGTGTCGCTTTGGCACCCAAGATTCCACATCATTGGGCATTCATTTGGAAAAACAACTCGATCATCTTTGGTTCCCTGCCAAGGTGAAGTTAGGCGTTTCGGGTTGTCCGCGAAATTGCGCTGAAGCTACGATTAAAGATATAGGTATTGTTGGTGTTGAAGGTGGCTGGGAAATCAGCACGGGTGGTAATGGTGGTGTACATGTGGTGGCAACAGAGTTGTTGTGTCTTGTGGAAACTGCTGAAGAAGTTGAACAAATTGCCAAGGCTTACTTGCAACACTACCGTGAAGGTGGTCGCCATAATGAGCGTTGTGCACCATGGCAAAAACGTGTGGGTTTAGACAGCATTAAAGCAGCGGTTGTGGATGATTTGGACAATCGCAAAGCTTTGGTGGCGCGTTTACATGCCTACCTTGATGCACAAGCGCATGACCCATGGCAAGCGCGTGTTCAAGATGCTGATAAAGGTTATGAAAAATTCACGGAATACAAAGCGATTGATATTCCTGTTCGTGTGGAGACAGTATAATGTCTGATAAATGGATTGAAGTTTGTAAATTGGATGAAATTCCACCATCACAAGCGCGTACTGTTCGTGCGGGTGATACCGTTGTTGCAGTATTTCGTTTGACCAATGATAGAGTCAAAGCCTTGGAAAACCGTTGCCCACATAAAGATGGTCCCTTGGTGGATGGCATTATTTCTGGCGATGATGTGTTGTGCCCATTGCACAATTGGCGCATTCATTTGGATGATGGGCAAGTCGCAGCACCCGATGAAGGTTGCGTCAAAACGTATGCCGTGAAAGTTGAAGACGGCACTGTTTTCTTAGCCCTTTAAGTATTGATGACAACAACTGTAAATAGTGTCTGTTCCTATTGTGGTACAGGCTGTGGCATTGTCTTGGAAACCGATGGTGAAAAAATCATTTCACTCATCGGCGATACCAAACACCCCACCAATCAAGGGAAACTCTGCTCAAAAGGCAGAGAGCTGCACAAAACGGTAGATACCAAAGACCGTCTGCTTGTGCCGCAATTGCGTACGTCTTTAGATGCGCCTTTTGCCCCTGTAGATTGGGATTCGGCTTTAAGTCATACGGCGAAGAAGTTTGCTGATATTATTCAAGAGCATGGCCCTGATGCGGTGGCATTTTATGTGTCGGGTCAGTTGTTGACTGAAGATTATTATGTGTTTAATAAGCTGATGAAAGGCTTTATTGGCAGTAATAATATTGATACCAACTCAAGGCTTTGCATGTCTTCAGCGGTGATGGGTTATAAACGTGCCTTTGGCGCAGATGGGCCACCGACGTGTTATGATGATATTGAAAAGGCGAGTTGCTTTTTTATTACAGGAGCCAACCCAGCCTATGCCCACCCCATTGTGTTTCGTCGCTTGGAAGCAGCGAAAGAGGCAAACCCCAATTTAAAGGTGATTGTGGTTGATCCACGCAGAACTGATACGTGTTCGATTGCCGATTTACATTTACCACTTAAAGCAGGTACAGATGTTTTATTGTATCAAGCCATGTTGCATGTGTTGTTGCAAGAAGGCTTTGCAGATGAAGATTATATGGCGAAACATACGACTGGCTTTGCCGAAGTGCGTGATAAGGCTCTCAATCTTAACCTTGGTGAAGCTGCCGAGACTTGTGGTTTAACCCCCGAAGACATTATCCAAGCTGCACGTTGGTTTGGTGAGAATAAAACTTTATCCCTTTGGACGATGGGCTTAAACCAATCGTCATCGGGTACAGATAAAAACAATGCCTTGATTAACTTGCATTTGGCAACAGGGCAAGTGGGCAAAGAAGGTTGTGGTCCATTTTCGCTCACGGGGCAACCCAATGCTATGGGTGGTCGTGAAGTGGGCGGCATGGCAACCATGTTGGCTGCACACCGTGATTATACCAACCCTAAACACCGCCAAGAAGTCGCTGACTATTGGGGTGTAGATAGTGTGCCTGAGAAACCTGGTTTAACCGCTACGGAGTTATTCAGTGCGCTAGAAGCAGGTACGGTCAAAGCGGTGTGGATTGCTTGTACCAACCCGATTGTATCCATGCCCGATGCCAAGAGAGCTGAAGCAGCACTGCGAAAAGCCGAGCTGGTGATGGTATCGGATGCTTATCACCCCACCGATACCACCAAACTGGCGCATGTGTTGTTCCCTGCCTCAGGTTGGGCAGAAAAAGAGGGAACCATTACCAACACTGAGCGCAGAATTACCCACTTGCAGCAAGCGATTCCCAAGGCGGGGTTATCGCGCGATGATTGGAAAATTGCAGCTGATTTCGCTGTGGCTCTGGGGCAACAGCTTGGGCAAGATTGGTCACAGGCGTTTGCTTACCAAACCGCAAGTGATGTATTTGATGAACACTGCGGATTAACAGCGGGTAAAGATATTGATATTACAGGTTTATCTTATGCTGCTTTAGATGAGTTTGGTCCTCAGCAGTGGCCATTTAAGAAAGGTGATAAGCCCAACCAAATCAAACGTTTATATACAAACCATGTGTATGAAACTCACGATAAGAAAGCCCACTTTGTTGATGTTGATTATATCCCCGTTGCTGAGCCAACCGATGACACATATCCGCTCTCCTTAACCACAGGTCGTATTCGCGACCAGTGGCATACCATGACCAAATCAGGCGCTGTGCCGCAATTAATGCAACATATCCCTATGCCTACGGTGCAGATTCACCCTGATGATGCACAAATGTATGGCATTGAGGATGAAGCTTTGGTTTTGATTTCATCACGGCGAGGCGAAGTGATTGCGCCAGCGCAAATAAGCAAAGATATTCGCCAAGGTTTAGTCTTTTTCCCCATGCATTGGGGCAAAATGATGGCAAGAGCTGGGCGCATCAACACCTTAATGAAAACATCGGTTGACCCTTTATCCAAAGAACCTGAATTTAAGCATTCGGCCGTGAATGTTTTGCCATTTAAAGCAGCTTGGCATGGCATGCTGTTGATGGCTGGGCAGTATGTTGATTTAGGTCAGCAAATGATTGAACCCTACACCTATGGTGTGGTGGCGTGCGCTGGGCAGAATTTCCCTGTGACATCCATTGATTTAGCATGCACGCAGCCGCTTCAAGATGAACAATACAAACGTTTGGACTATATGTTAGAACAAGGTCAAGCATTTGAAGTGCTTACCTACTCAGATAAACGGCATGGCATCCACCGCAAAGCTTGGATTAATAGTGATGGACACCTTGTCGCTGTGCGCTGGGTGGGTGGTGATATTTCCGAAGCCAAATGGCTACGCACATTGATGCTTGAAGGCACGGATGTGGGTGATATGCGTCCGTTTTTGCTTGCGCCAAGCAGTGTGGTCAATACGACAGACACCAAAGGTAACATCATTTGCGCTTGTCATAATGTAGGCGAAATCGAAATCAAAGAAGCCATGGCTAGCGGCTGTGGTGACTTGGAAACATTGAAAACTTGTACCAAAGCAGGCACAGGATGTGGCTCATGTGTGCCTGAGATAAAAAGGCTATTGGCAGAGATATAGCTTAGAGCTTTCTCAAAAAGTCTAAGAGACTGTCGGACTTAGATGATTATTGCGAGAAATAACGGGATTGAGGCGAATGGCAGGTGATTAAATGCTTATTTTTTACCGTAGAGGACACAGAGAACGCAGAAAAACACAGCGTTTCATGCTACTTTTAATGTGGAAGTGAGGCTTTAGCCTCGCCTTCATTTGAGTAGGTGCAAGGTTTTGAACAGAAACTAAAACCCTTGCTCTTGGGTTTTAGAGAGGCGAGGCTAAAGCCTCACTTCCATGGTGAGAAACGTTATTGACTGACTACTTTTTCGCGTTTCTTCGCGTTTTTGTACTCAAGAGTGCTCTTTTCACGCATTTACGACTTTTTGAGGAAGGTCTAATTAAAATAAGAAGGAGTAAAAACAAAAGTGACAAAGATACTTATTGGACTATCTATCATAAGCTTCTCTAGCGCGGTGTATGCTGAAGGTTGGCAAACATCAGCTAATTTGCGCGAGCGGTATCAAACATTTAATAACTTTGATTTTAATTCGGCAGTGGATAACGATAAAAGTGAATTTGATTCGCGTTTGTATATCAAGGCTAAAAAAGATTTTGATAATGGGGTGTCGGTATTCTTTCAACCGCAGGCGGTGTTGATAAAAAACAAGACCAAAACCAATGGTACACAAACCTTCTCCCAAGCAGATTTACTACAGGCTTATGTGCAATATGACATGAAAAACATGGCTGTGCGTGTGGGTCGCCAACAATTGGTGTATGGCGATCAACGTTTGCTCGGTCATTTGGGCTGGAAAGATGTGGCGCGTACTTTTGATGGTGCCAAAGTGATGTATAAAAAAGATGCCATGTCGATTGACGTATTTGCTGTTCATCCCGCAGATATTGTGTCAATGACACCATCCACCGCAGCACCGCAGGGGCAATCCTTGGTGACATGGGAAGATAGAACCTTGCTTGGTGCTTATGGCACATACCATGTTGCCCCCAAATCAGGTGTTGATGCTTATGTCATCAATTGGCAGCACAATCAGCAAGCATCTGTGGGTCAAGGGCGTAATATGAATACCTTTGGTACGCGTTTGTTTGGTCAACGTGATGGTTTTGATGGCACATTTGAGGCGGTGTTTCAACGCGGCACTTGGAAAACAGGCGTGTCTCAACATGCATCGGCGTACGCGCTTAAAGCGGGTTATACATTGGATACATGGAAAACACGGCTTGGCATTGAATACAACTACAGCCCAGGTGATGACAAAACCGATGCGAACACACATAAAACCTTTGTGTTCCCTTTCCATACCAACCACGCCCATTATGGTGAAATGGATCTTTTTTCGTGGGCAAACATGAAAGGCTTACGACTTTCAGCCAAAATGTCACCAGCTAAAGGGTTAACCTTGATGGGTAATGTGCACTTTTTATCATTGGATAAAGCCACAGGTGATTGGGTGAATGTGGTGGGCGTTGGCAATGTGTTTGCAGGTTCACCAACCTATACATCGACAGATGCAGGCACAGAGATTGACCTTAAAGTGGTGTATAAAGTGGCATCGGTTCAAGGTTTAAAGGTTGTAGGTTTGTATGGTGTTTTCAACCCTGGTGCAGCGGTTGTCGAGCGCAATGGTGGCAAGGCTGATTCGGCAACATTTGCTTATATGATTGCCCAGTACGCTTTTTAAGAGAATAATCTGCATTTATGATACAAGCTAAACCAATACCCATTCAGTTTTTCGATAAACGACCCAAGCACGCGGGCTTAATCGATAGCTTTAATCGTAAACTTAATTATTTGCGTATTTCAGTCACCGACCGCTGCAATATGCGCTGTGATTATTGTCGTCCGGCGGCGGATGCTTATCAGGCAGAGCCGCGTTCGCATATTTTAGGCTTTGAAGAGATTGAAAAGATTGTGAAAGTGGCTGTAGATTTGGGTGTGAATAAGATTCGTATCACAGGTGGTGAGCCTTTGGTGCGCAAAGATTTACCTCAATTGATTGAGAAAATCGCAGCCATTGATGGTATTACCGATTTGGCGATGACCAGCAATGCCACCTACTTAGCAAAACATGCTCAAGCACTTAAAAATGCAGGTTTAAATCGTATCAACATCAGCTTGGATACCTTAAACCCTTTACGCTTTCAAAAGCTGACGGGTAGCCCCTTGCAGCCTGTGTTGGATGGCATTCAAGCTGCCAAAGATGCGGGGTTGTTCCCCATTAAACTGAATACGGTATTGATGAAAGGCATCAATGCAGGTGGTGAACAGTCTGAAGTTGCCGAATTGATTGATTTTGCAGTAAATATGGGAGCAACCATACGTTTTATCGAGCTTATGCCGATGAAGCAGGGCATGGACTGGGATAAACATTATGTTTCCATCGCCGATGTGTTGGCGCGTGATGATGTGCAAGCTCGCGTTGAGGTGGGTGATATGACCACGGGTAATACGGCTGCAAGGTATTTACCGCTGAAACATGGCAAGGGTGATGTTGGTTTTATTATGCCCATGTCAGATAGATTTTGTGAGGGTTGCAATCGCTTGCGCTTAACCTCAGATGGTGGACTTAGATCATGTTTGCCAGCGGATAAACAAATGAATCTTCGTGATGTGTTAAGGCAAGGTGGCACAGATGATGATATTCGCAGCGTATTTCTGCGCTCTGCGCTGATTAAACCTGAAATTGGTATTTATGACTTTAGTGCAGATGCGGATAAACGCTCGATGATTAACATTGGCGGCTAAATGGTGTTGAACCGCAGATGTGTAAAGATACGCCAAGTATTATTTATCTTTGTGTCTTTGTGTCTTTGTGGTTCATTTTCTTATGCCCAAGAGAGCATCACCGTGGCAGTGGCATCGAGTTTTTACGCCAAAACGCAGCACATCAGTGAAGCGTTTGAGGCAAAGCATGATATAAAAATCCGTATAGTGTCAGGCTCAACAGGTAGGCTTTATAACCAAATCAAACAAGGTGCACCCTTTGATATATTCATCGCCGCAGATATAGAGCGACCAGCTTTGCTAGCAAGACAGCATAAGCAGATTGCTCAAGGTTTTGTTGGGCTAAAAATCAAGGACAAGCTAGCCAACGACCTCAATAGTCTGCTCAATAAAAATATTCATCATATCGCCATGCCCAACCCCGATGTTGCCCCCTTTGGCTTGGCAACAAAACAAGTTTTACAGCAAGCAGGATTATGGCAACCGCTTCAAGCTAAACTTGTTTATGCCCAAAATGCCATGCAAGCTGCCATGATGGTCAATCAAGGTTTAACCGATGCAGGGTTTGTGCCAGTTGTAGATAAAACACAAGCTTTGGCAACAGTGCCGTATGTGGCGGTGTTGCTTTCTAAAAGTAAACAAGCCCAAATATTTTATAAAAGTCTTGGAAGTGAGGCTTTAGCCTCGCCAAGCCAGCATAGTCATAGCGCGACTGAAGTCGCACTTCCAAGAGGAAGTAGAAGTGGAAGTGAGGCTTTAGCCTCGCCAAGCCAGTACAGTCATAGCGCGACTGAAGTCGCACTTCCAAGAGGAAGTAGAAGTGGAAGTGAGGCTTTAGCCTCGCCAAGCCAGTACAGTCATAGCGCGACTGAAGTCGCACCTCCAAGAAGAAGTGGAAGTGAGGCTTTACCCTCGCCAAGCCCGAGTAGTCTGAAAAAGTACCCTAGGGTGTTAACCTCGTCTCATGCAGGGTAAACCATGAAACATCAACATTTGCCGCATATCGACTTGCCCCATTACTATCAGTTTGTCACTTTTCGCACCAAAGATAGTACAGATGACTTTTTATTAAAGTTATATGCACAAAACAAGCCCAGATCAGAAAAACAAGCCGATATTGATGTATATCTGGATACTTCAAACAAAGGTGCATACCTTTATAGTGACGCACTTTTACTTTTGGCAAGCTTACTTCGTCAAAAAAACGGGGAACTCTACGAACTTGTTTGTTTTGCGATCATGCCGAATCATGTGCATATATTGTTTAAGCCCCTAAAAAAACTTTCTGATGTTATGCAAAGTTTGAAAGGTGGTAGTGCGCGGCTGTTAAACAAAGTGCTGAATCGAAGCGGTGAATTTTGGGCAAAAGACTATTACGATAGATTGATACGGGATGAAAAACATTTTCAAACAGTTTATCGGTATATCAAACAAAATCCGATGAAATTAAGGGATGTTGGCGCGACTGAAGTCGCACTTCCAAATGGAAATGGAAGTGAGGCTCAAGGTGAAAGGCGTAGCCTGAGAAAGCACCCTGGGGTGTTAGCCTCGCCAAGCCTGAGTAGTCATAGCGCGACTGAAGTCGCACTTCCGAATGGAAATGAGGTGTTAATTTCGTATAACGAGCGTTTCTATGGTATTTATGAATGATTGAATCACTTGTTATTTCACTTCAACTGGCATTAACCACCACGCTTATTTTATTGCTCATTGCTTTGCCGTTGGCGTATGTGTTGGCATTTCAATCTTTTTTTGGGCGCACAGTATTGGAAGTGATGGTGGCATTGCCTTTGGTGTTGCCGCCTACGGTGTTGGGTTATTATGTGTTGTTATTGATTGCGCCTGATTCATTTGCGGGCAGTGCTTGGGCTTTTATGTTTGATAGTTCGTTGGCGTTTTCTTTTTCGGGCATGGTGGTGGCATCGGTGGTGTATTCACTTCCCTTTGCTGTGCAACCTATGCAGCAGGCTTTTCGCGCGATTCCTGCAACGTGGCTTGAGCTTGGCAAAGTGCAGGGCATGAACATCAAACAAACATTACGCCATATTATTTTGCCCGCAGCCAAAGGCGGTGTGCTGGTGGCAGCGGCATTGTCCTTTGCCCATACCATGGGTGAATTTGGGGTGGTATTGATGGTGGGCGGCTCTATTCCAGGTGAAACCAAGGTTGCCAGCATTGCCTTGTTTGAATTTGTAGAAATGCAGCAGCAAACAGAAGCCGCACAGTTGGCGTTGATACTCTTGGTGGTGTCGTTTGTGATGTTATCCTTGGTGTATAGTGTGAATCGCAAGCCTTTGTTGGGTGGTTCATGAGTCACATCAATATTCAAACTAAACTTGGTGCATTGAATTTGCAGGTGCAAGCAAGTTTTGCCAGTGAAATCATCATCATTTCAGGTGAAAATGGTGCAGGGAAAACATCATTGCTGCGCTGTATCGCTGGCTTACAAGATTGTGCAGGTTCGATATTGGTCAACGAGAAACTATGGCTGAATAGTGCCGCAGGTTTTGAATTAGCTACGGGTAAACGCAAGCTTGGTTTTGTCTGGGCAGAAGAAGTGTTGTTGCCGTGGTTGGATGTGGCGCATAATATTCAACTTGGCATAGCCCAAGAAGATAAAGTTTGGTTGAGGCAAGTTTGTGAGCAACTGGAAATCAGTCATTTACTCAAACGAACTCCCGCCATGTTGTCCACGGGCGAAGCGCAACGGGTAAGCCTTGCCAGAGCGATATATGGTAAACCAAGCATGTTATTATTGGATGAGCCTTTTTCTGCCCAAGCGCCTGATATTCGGGCAAGATTGCGCCAAGTGTTGAAGGCTATGCAGCAAACATTAGCTATACCGCTGTTGATGATTAGCCATGATACCGAGGATGCCAAAGCCTTGGCAGGGCAACATTGGCGTATGCGTGAAGGAAAACTTTTGCTGAATGCGAACAAGAGTAGCCGACCTATGGTTCATATCCCATAGTCGTAGAGTTATAAATAAACTAAGTAGGAGAGAGTGAATGCCTTTTGAGCTTGTTAAAAGAGATAAAGTAACGAAATCAGAACCTAGCATAACAATTACTAATGATAAGAAAGTAATTTATAATAAGGAATTCGAAAAACGTGCATCTATTGATAAGAACCGCTATGTTAAGTATTTCGTGGATAAAGAAGGTTGGAAATTAGCTTTTCACGTTTCATCAGAAAAAACTGCAGACTCTTATATTATAGGGGAAAACAATGGTGTTTATCGCTCAGTATTAGCCAAAGATATTAGCGATTACCCGTGGCTACGTGGCACTCAAATAAAAGCAGGTTATGATGAGTTAGAAAAGAGATGGATAGTAGCTTTTAAACCATGTTTTGATAGGAAGTACCTTCGAAGTCAAAAGCAAGAGATTGACCCTAAGCATACGGGGGTGTATCGATACCTGCATGAGGAAAAAGTTGTTTATATTGGGAAAGGTTCTATTCGTGATCGTTTGAATGAGAAAGGGAGGGATGGTTGGCTTTTTGATTATATAGAATACTTTATTGATGAGGACAATAATTCTGCATTAGCTTGGGAAGCTAAATATATTCAAGAACATAAGGATACTTATGGACAGTTGCCGCACTATAATAAAATTCTAGGTCAAACAACTAGGGAGATGTATGAGTAATTTAACCCATTTTGATCAAGCAGGGCGTGGGCGCATGGTGGATGTGTCCGATAAGGAAGTGAGCACACGCATTGCCATTGCCAGCGGTGAAATTCACATGTTGGAAAACACACTGGCACATATCCAACAAGGCAAACTCAAAAAAGGTGATGTGCTCGCCATTGCCGATGTGGCAGCAATCATGGGCGCGAAAAAAACACCTGATTTGATTCCCATGTGTCACCCCTTGATGTTATCAGGCATTGATGTGTCCTTTTCAGAGCTTACGGAAACTTGCGGCTTGAAAGTGCAGGTGTCGGTGAAATGCAAAGGCAAAACAGGTGTGGAAATGGAAGCATTAACGGCAGTCAGTGCAGCATTGCTCACCATTTATGATATGTGTAAAGCCGTGGATAAAGGTATGACCTTAACCAATATTCAATTGGAAGAAAAAATAGGTGGAAAATCGGGTGATTTTAAGCGCGATTGACTTTTTCTTGCCAATTAAATATAATTACATATGTAGTTACATTACAAGAGGTGTGTTATGCAATTAAATGTGGTAAAAATAGGTAATTCTAGAGGCGTTCGTATCCCTAAGAAGGTGTTAGACCAATGCCAAGTGGACGATGTTGTTGATTTGAGTGTAGAAAACAATGTGATGATGCTAAAACCAGTGCATAGGAAACCGCGCGAAGGTTGGGCAGAGGCGATTGCAGCGAGCAATACCAAGCATGGTGAAGAACCTATGGATAAAGCATGGCTAGAAGCAGACTTATTGGGTGATGCAGAAGTGGAAGATTGGGAGTGGTAAAGCCCAAGCTTTCTCAATTTCAGGTTTGGTTGGTTCAACTTAATCCAACACAAGGTCATGAAATTAATAAAGTGCGACCATGTGTCATTATATCCCCCAATGAAATGCAAGGCTTGGGCACAGTGCTAATTGCACCCATGACCTCCAAAGGGTTTGCTTACCCGTGTCGTGTTTCATGCAAGTTTGAGGGTAAAAAAGGTTTGATATTGCTTGATCAAATTCGGGCGGCCGATAAAGCAAGGCTTATCAAGCCTTTGGGAAGTATTGATAAAAAAGTTCAAATCCAAATTTGTGAGAAAATGCAAGAAATGTTTACCTATGGATGAGAAGGAATATTCATTAAACGAATCTCAAAGCACCAGGAGGTTGCAAGAAGCTGCAAGCGAACTGCAACAAAGCAGCAAAGATAATTTCTTTGGCATTTGTGCTGATAAAGAATGGGAAGATATAGCGAAAGAACTGAGGGGCACATGGCAAGACTTCCCAGCGCTTGAGGATATTCGTCAGGAAGAAGTGAAAAGCAGCAGGTTAAGGCTGAAGGTGATAGAGCAAGATGGTGAAAAGTTTGTTGTTTTCCCTGATGGCATGCTTGAGCAGTGTGGGATAGGCGATGTTGTTGATATTTCAGTTGAAAAGAACAGTATAATCCTGAAGGCTGTAGGTAAAAAATTTAAGTTGTAGTGTTAGCTACTGAGTTTATTAACGAGCGGAGAAGTTTTTATGGCACTATCATTGACGGCGGAACAAAAAACAATTTTTGAAATGTTTAGTGGAAAAGATCAATATGTTATCCCCCCTTACCAACGGGCATACTCTTGGGGGCAAGATCAATGTATGGAGTTGTTTGAAGACTTAAAAAAAGCATATAATGAAAACAAATCAGAGGGTTACTTTTTAGGTAATATTGTTCTTGCAAGAAGCAGAGTGGAGAAAAACAACCTTGAAGTTGTTGATGGTCAGCAGCGACTCACTACTTTAACATTATTAATGCAAGTGCTGCTTTATTTTGATGACGAGAACAGAGATTTAACAGATGCGATTACCATCCCAGAAGGAAGAAGGGGGAGTGGAAAAGAACGAAAGCGCCTGAAAACAAACGTATTTATAGAAAAAGATGCTAAGTATTTAGAAGAGTCTTTATCGTTAGTTTTTTCAGAGAATCGGGTTAATAGTTTAGATAATAGATTTAAGAAAAATATTTATTATTTTTATGATGTAGTAAATGAGTTCTCTCAAGAAAATGATGTTCATGATTTTGTGGACTTCTTTTTATCAGATGTATCCTTGTTGCCTATTCAGACTGAAGATGAGGATCCTGATAAAGCTAGAGAGAAGGCTTTGAAAATATTTGAGACCATTAATAATCGGGGGCTACCTCTTTCTGATTCTGATATATTCAAAGCACGATTATATGCTATGGCGTTAAACATGGGTAAGCAGGATGACTTTATTGCGGAATGGAAACGGTTGGATGAAGAAGCTCAGGCTATCAAGCAATCAATAAATGATATATTCAGAGTTTATAGCCAAGTGGTTCGAGGAAAAGAAGGTGTGAAAACTAATGAAATAGGGCTGAGAGAGTTTTTTACCCAGTCAGAAATATCGCCCTTTAAAACGACACTATATAATGAAATTCTTAGGGATCTGTTTAAAGTAGTTCAAACAATACGTTTCTTTTTGACTGTTATTGAAGATCCAGGAGAATACAATGAATTAACCAAATGGTTTCAACTTATTCATGAATATACAAATCAATACCCTCGCAATACATTATTAGTTTATTTGTATAGAAACGGTTTAGTAAATGATGGAGCATTGGTTGATTTTAGTAAGAATCTAGTTCGATTTTCTTACTTCCAAGGGTCAGCAGCTTCACGAATAAAATCTCATATTTATGATTTAATCGTACGAGTGACTAAGGGAACTCATAATGAGTTTAATTTTTCCTCTGATAAAGTATCGATAGATGACCTGATGTACTTTGGGATGCTAAAAAAAGCTTTTAGTCTTTTGGTTCTTTATTTGGAACCAAATCAAGGCGCTGTTTACCCATACAGCTTTCATAAAATTGTACATCCAAGGGATGCTAAACTTCTTGATGACTCATGGAAGGGTAAAGACTTTAAGGAGTATGTAGATACATTAGGTAACATGTTTGTTTTAGACTTTGATATGCTTAGGGATACAAGTTTAGATAGAAAAAGAAGGCTTCTTCAAAAGTCCTTAATAAATGGAAATAAGGAAATCCTTGAGAATCTAGACAGCTGGACTTTTGAAGTTTATCAAAAACGTCAAGCTGCCTTACAAGATAAACTAAGATTGTTTTTTGAGAAGCCTAATGAAGATTGATAGTGTTGCACTAACGAACTTTAAGTCGCACCAACAACTTAATTTCAAAATAGCTAAGAAAAATTGTTTAATTTATGGTGAAAATGGAAGTGGAAAGAGTTCAATTTACTGGGCATTATATTCGGTTTTTAAAACTTACTTTAGAAATGACACATTTAATTATACGAAATATAAGAATCGGGATGTTGCGGAAGGCTTATCAATTAATGTAAAGCTAGGCGAGACTACACTTAGTATCCCGTCTAATAACTTGTCTTTACCGAGTGGGTTTAACCAAGAGTGGAGAAAGAGTATCTACTTTGCTAACCAAGAGTTTCTTGAACAAATTAGCCATGGAAGTACAAATTTTTTTGATACTATATCCCAAAGCCTAAAAAAATACTTTTCAATATTGAATGCTTTTGATGAGCAATATAGATTAATTAATGAGAACTTAAATTCTGAAAACCTTGTGGAACAATCAGGGCTTAAGAATAAGATAGACGATGAATATACAGTTTTTTTAAATAGATTGAAACAGGCTGCTAATAATGTGTTATCTACTGTTTTACATGAAAACTTTTCAATTGATTTGGTGTTTCAAGGAGGCTTATTGGACACAGGCAACTTTAATTTTGAAAAACCATCAATTACACTTAAAATCAACGGTGAAGAAGATATTAGATTGCACTTTAATGAGGCAAAACTAAGAATAACTGCAATTGTTATATTCTTTGAACTTATCAAAATAGAAGAAGTTCGTGATAGCCAATTAAAATTACTTGTTTTAGATGACTTTTTAACAAGTTTAGATATGGCAAATCGCCATTATATTATTGAATATATTTTTAAAGCGTTTAAAAAATATCAAATTATCTTATTTACTCATAATTTACAATTTTTTAATTTAATCAATGATTGGTTGAATAACAATAATTGTGCTAGGAATTGGGATATAAAGAATATTTATTCAAGAGAACATGAGGGTCGAGGAGAGTCGGTTATATATGACAGAAATAGTTCATATATAGATGAAGCGAGTACACTTCTGTCTAATGATAAGCTGCCAGAGTGTGGTAACCTTATTCGTAAAGAGTTTGAAAGAATCATCCATGAATTAGAGCAGCTATATCAACTAGGCAAAAAAGAAGAAACCAATACAATTATTGAGTTAATTGTTAAGGGTGGACCAATATATATAAATCAAAACGAGCTTCTTACAGGTATCCATGATCAGCTCAATAATATAAAAAACAAATTAAGTGACCCGCAAGTTGCAATTAATCAAATTAAGTGTGATTTGGAATCTATTAAGTTGGATACGCCCCCATTAGATTCTAAATTAAAAGAAGCCCTATCTAAGGCAACATTTTTTTAGAAAAATAATAATGAATAGGTCATCTCATAATAATCCAGATGCTGAGGTTTATCGTAAAGAGTATAAACATAGCATTGAACTTATGAAAGAACTTAATGAACTTTTAAAGAAACTGAAGAAAAATGGCTAGTAATGTTCTTTTTTCGGTATAAATGCAGGTAAATTGGCAAACAAACATAGGAGGTCAATATGACGCAATCCCTTGATTTAACACCGCTGCAAAAGATGTTGATTGATTGAATTTCGTAAAAAAAGGGAAGCGTCCCCTTTTCCTAGGTTGGAAATAAAGCGAGGTAACGGCATGATAGAAGATATTCGCTGGCAGCAGCGGTTTGATAATTTTTGCAGAGCATTGAATCAGCTTACTAAATTTATACAAAAGGGCGACCTCAATGAGCTTGAAGAACAAGGCTTGATTCAAGCATTTGAATATAATCATGAGTTAGCATGGAAAACCCTAAAGGACTTTCTTGAGTCTAAAGGCACAACCAATCTTTTTGGTTCTAAGGATGTCTCTCGTGAAGCCTTTAAGTTGGGCTTGCTGGGTGATTCCGAGCAAGAAGGTATGATGTGGCTGGATATGATTGAAAAACGTAACCTTACTTCTCATACCTACAATGAAGAAACTGCTCAGGAAATTGTAAGGGCGATTAAACAAAGCTATTTCGATGCGTTTGTTGCTTTGCGTGAACGCTTGCAGGGATTGATTATTCATGACTGAAACCAATTTTGGACTGGGAGACGGTGTGACTATATCCATTTGTGATGTGTTTGCCGCACACCCCGAAGTGGATGAAGTGATTTTGTATGGCTCACGGGCGAAAGGGAACTATAAAGTTGGCTCGGATATTGATTTAACCATGAAAGGTGATGCGGTGGATTTTTCGCTGTTATCCACGATTTCACAGGAGCTGTATGATTTGCCAATGCCGTACACCGTTGATTTATCCATTTTTTCGCATATCAGTAATGCCAATCTGGTAGAGCATATTGAGCGAGTCGGCAAGTTATTTTACCGTAAGGAATGGCAATGATTAAAATTCTATTTTTCGGCATGATTGCAGATAAGGTGGGTAAACAATCGACCACATTGCAAGGCGATATGATGCTTGGCGATGTGATAAAAGCGGTGGGTTGCGCTGATATAAAGCCGCTTTTGATTGCAGTCAATCAAGAGCAGGTGACGGATATGTCTATCATCATTAAAGCTGGTGATGAGGTGGCATTGATGCCGCCGTTTTCAGGGGGTTAATGATGGATGCTGTGCGTATTCAAGAACAAGACTTTTGTTTGCAGCAAGAAGTGGACGCACTTCGGGCGACTTCGCAGCGCATGGGTGGCATTGTTACTTTTTTAGGCTGTGCGAGGGATTTTTCGGAAGGGCGAGATGTGTTTTCCATCCAATTTGAACAATATGCAGGTATGGCGGAAAAAGCGATGTTGGCTTTACATGATAAAGCCATGGAGAAGTTTGATATTTTGGGTATTCGCATGGTGCATCGGGTGACAACGGTTCATGCAGGCGAGCAGATTGTCTTGATTGTGGTGGGCGCAGAGCATAGAAAAGCTGCATTTGAAGCATGTGAATGGTTGATTGATGAGCTTAAAAAGCAGGTTCCCATTTGGAAAAAAGAAGTCACCCCTGATGGTGATTCTTGGGTAAGCCAACATCCATGATGCGTAAAAGATTGCTCAATGCTTTGACATGTAGGATGTGCGACTTTAGTCGCGCTTTTTTAAATGGGCTTGGCGCGACTAAAGTCGCACTTCCATGGGGAATACGATGAGTGTGCCAATCTTATCATTAGTCGGCAGCTCGAATTCAGGCAAAACCACATTGATGGAGAAGCTGGTGGTAGGTTTGGTTGCCCAAGGTTTACGCATAGCCACCATCAAACACAGCCACCATCAACCCGAAATGGACACGCCCGGCAAAGATAGCTGGCGACATAAACAAGCAGGTGCATCCACATCATTATTGGTTGGTCCTGAGAAGATGTTGATGGTCAGTGATGTGGATGAAGCTTTAAATCCACAATTATTAACTGCGCGATTGTTTGGCGATTATGATTTGGTCTTGGTGGAAGGTTATGCCTCAGTGCCAGGGCCAAAGATTGAAGTGCTAAGGGCTGCGCGTTCAAACACGCTGCGCTGTGAAGAATCAGAATTACTTGCTGTTGCCACGGATATTGATGATTTGAAAGTGAACGTTCCCATACTTGATATGAATGATACACAGGTAGTGATTGGCTTTGTTTTAAAATGGTTAGACGACATGAAAGCAGACACCAAGTTTACTAAATAGAGCTTACTCAAAAAGCATGAGGTATGCGAATAAAGCATTTTTTATCACAAATGCACACTACTGTCCGACGAAAATCAGTAGGGTCATAAAAAAGGTCTGAATTCCCGAGGAATATGTTAGATTTGTAGTTATTAAGACAGCAAATCAAACGATCGGAGAATCCAGACCATGCGATACATTAACACAGTATTTTCACAATTACTTTCAGAAGTTCCTCGTTCTGTTTTTAAGAGGGCTGTCGACCGCCATCATGGTGACAAACGTGCGGGTAGTATGAGCTGCTGGACGCAGTTTTGTACGATTTTGTACGGTCAACTTTCATCCAAGCAAACACTTCGAGATACCTGCCTATCGTGGGCAAGTCAGAGTCACTTATATTATCATTTTGGAGCCTCAAAAGCTGCGCGTTCGACTTTGTCCGATGCCAATCGAGAGCGTCCATCAGCAATTTATCTTGAACTTTTTATTGGCTTTTAAATCAGCTGAGAGAAGCAACCATCTCATGCAAAGATGTTGTTCGATTGATTGATTCGACCACCATTAATCTGTGTAAACAACAATTTAATTGGGCAACATTTCGTAGTGGTAAGTCAGGTATTAAAATTCATACTGTTTACGACCCAAACAACAAGGTACCAACATTTTTCTCTATCACCACGGCAAGTAAACATGATAAAAAGGCTGCTGAAAAGATGCCTCTACTGGATGGTGCAACCTATGTTTTTGATAGAGCCTACAACGATTATGCATGGTACTATAGCATGAGCCTGCGTGACATTTCTTTTGTCGGGCGCATGAAATCAACGACAAGGTTTGAGGTGGCTGAAGTGCTGAAGGCATCGGGGAAAGGGGTGTTAAAAGATGAATTGATTCACCTCTCTTCAACCAAAGCCAAGAAAGATTGCCCCTGTATATTACGCCATATTCGTTTCTTGCGCGAGGAAGATGGCAAGGAGTTATCATTCATCACCAATGACCTAAAACGAACTGCGGTAGAGATTGCAGACCTATACAAACAACGTTGGCAGATTGAGTTGTTCTTCAAATGGATTAAGCAGAACCTAAAAATCAAACGTTTTCTTGGAACCAATGAGAATGCTGTGAGAACACAGATTATTATTGCCATGATTAGTTACCTATTGCTCAAGCTTGTGAATAAAAAAAGTGCTTCAAAACTATCCCTGCATCAGGTCGCTATACTCGTTGCGGCAAACCTGATGAGCCCACGAAACATCTTTGATCTACTCTTGCAAAAGGAGCTTCAAAAGCCTCCAGAAAATCGTTCAAACCAGCTAACCTTTGGGTTTGGGTGATTTTCGTCGGACAGTAGTGACAAATGCACTAAAAAAACATGGATAAGTGATCAATAAATGGTCATTTTATTTGGAAGTGAGGCTTTAGCCTCGCCTTCATTCGAGTAGGTGCAAGGTTTTTGGCAGAAATTAGGCTAAACCCTTGCACTTGATTTTTAGAGAGGCGAGGCTAAAGCCTCACGTCCAAGAGCTGAAAGTAGTAACAGTGTGGTGTTTCTCTATACCTTTGAGCAAGCTCTATATCAATGTGGGCATTTGTAACTATTACTTCTGGAGTATCAAAAAATGGGTAAAAAAATTTCCTGAAATAGAAGACAAACAAATTGAATTTATCAAAGAACAGCAGATGTTTTTTGTGGGTAGTGCAACGGCGGATAGTCGCATCAATATTTCGCCTAAAGGCATGGATTCGTTGCGGGTGCTCGATAAGAATCGTGTGGTTTGGTTGAATGTTACGGGTAGTGGTAATGAGACGGCGGCGCATTTGCAGTCTGATAACCGTATGACGATTATGTTTTGTGCATTTGCTGGAAATCCCAAAATCTTGCGGCTTTATGGCACTGCTAAAACCATCTTGCCCAATGATGATGCTTGGGATGATTTGTATACTTTGTTTGAACCTTTGCCGGGAGCACGTCAGATTTTTGATATGGATGTTGATTTGGTGCATACGTCTTGTGGTTTTGGTGTTCCGCTGTTTGATTTTGTGGGTGATAGGGCAATGCTTAACCATTGGGCAGAGAAAAAGGGTGAGCAAGGCATTGAAGATTATTGGCAGGAAAAGAATAGTGTGAGTTTGGATGGTGTGCCGATTAGGATACCCAATGATTGATGATTGCACTGCCGTGATTCTGACAGGGGGTGAGTCGCAACGCATGGGCGCAGACAAAGCCATGGTGCTGTTGGATGGTAAACCCTTGTTGACGCATGTGCTTGAACAGATCACACCGCTATTTTCGCAGGTGTTGCTGAGTGTGCATCAGTTGCGTTCGGATGTGCAATATCAGACATATAAGCAAGTTGTGGATGATGCAGAAGGTCGTGGCCCTATGTTGGGCATCAAACGTGGGCTTGAAGAAGTGACGACGGATTGGGTGTTTGTGATGGCATGTGATATGCCTTTTGTGTGCACGGCGTTGATTCAAGCCTTGGCAAAGCAACGGGCATCATTTGATGCTGTAGTGCCGTATGCCTTGGATAGACCGCAGCCGCTTTTTGGCTTTTATGCCAAAACCTGTTTGCCGAAGATGGAAGCTAGAATGCAACAAGGGCAACGTAGTATGATGCGCCTATTGGCTGAGTTGGATACGTATGTCATGCCTGATCAGCAAGTGCAGCAGATTGACCCTGAACTGAAAAGCTTGATGAGCTTGGATACTGTGGAAGATGTGAAAAATATGGAGAACAAAAGATGAGTGATTTTTCAGTGGCTGAAGCGCAGGCTTGTATATTAAAGCATGTGCAGCGTTTGGGGGTTGAAACGGTGGCATTGCATGATGCGTTGGGGCGGGTGCTGGCTGAAGATGTGGCTGCCAATCGCAACCATCCGCCTTATGATGTGTCGGCGATGGATGGTTATGCGCTGCGCTTTGCTGATATTGCCCATGCCACGGCGGATAAGCCTGTGCGTCTTTGCGTGGTTGATGATATTCGGGCAGGGCAAATGCCGCAGGTGTTGGTTGAGCAAGGGCAAGCGGCACGGATTATGACGGGAGCGCCCACACCTGCTGGCGTTGATACTGTGATTCGTGTGGAAGATACTGCAGTTGATGGTGATGATGTTGTTATCCTTACACCGCCTCAGCAAGGTGCAAATATCCGACCTTTGGGTGAGAATCTAAAGATTGGGCGCGTTGTTTTTCAGCAAAACACCATGATTACACCGGGTGTATTGGCGATTTTAGCCATGGTGAAAAAGAAACAAGTATCTGTATTTGCCAAACCAACAGTAGCCATTCTTTCTACGGGTGATGAGTTGGAAGGCATTGATGAGCCGATTGATGAAAATAAAATCCCCGATGCCAATGCCCATGCTTTGTATGCGCAGTGTAAATCTTTGGGTATTGAGGCAACATTATTGGGCATTGCCAAAGATGATGAACAAGATTTGAAAGCCAAGCTTGCTCAAGGTTTGCAATATGATGTGTTGCTCGCTTCGGGTGGGGTATCGGTAGGGCATCATGACTTTGTGCGCCCAACGTTAGAAGCTTTGGGCATGACCATGCACTTTTGGCGGGTTGCCATGCGCCCAGGTCATCCTTTGGCGTTTGGCACAAGTGAGCAGGGTGGGGCTATTTTTGGTTTGCCGGGCAATCCTGTGGCGAGCATGGTGTGTTTTGAGCAATTTGTTGCACCAGCTTTACGGCAGATGATGGGGCAAAATAAATGTTTTCTACGCACGATTGAAGCGCGTTTGAGCCATGATATGAAAGGTAGTTTGGGTAAAACGATGTTTATTCGGGTGACGTTAAGTCGCGATGCGCAGGGCTATGTGGCAACATCAACAGGTGCGCAGGGTAGTGGGGTGTTGATGTCTATGGCTTTGGCGGAAGGTTTGTTGGCGATTCCTGCGGATAAAGCAGGCTTGAAGGCAGGTGAGTTGGCAAGCGTACAATTATTGCAGAATATGGATGTTCAAGATGCAGCAGATGTGGAGATTTAAATGAGTACCAATGCGAATAATGTTGCAAAAATAGGTTTTGTTACGGTTTCAGACCGTGCTTCTCGTGGTGAGTATGAAGATTTGGGTGGGCCTGCTATGAATGCATGGTTTGAACGTGTGTTAAGCTCAGAATGGCAGGCTGTGAAACGTGTGATTCCCGATGAACAACAGGGTATTGAAGCAACACTCAAAGCGTTAGCTGATGATGAAGGCTGTTGTTTGATTGTCACCACGGGTGGCACAGGGCCTGCGGTGCGTGATGTGACACCTGAAGCCACAGAAGCGGTGTGCGAAAAAATGATGCCGGGCTTTGGTGAATTGATGCGCCAAGAATCACTGAAGTTTGTGCCGACTGCCATTTTATCAAGGCAAACTGCGGGTATTCGTGGCAAGTCTTTAATCATCAACTTGCCGGGTAAACCATCGGCGATTGATGATTGCCTGAATGCTGTATTTCCTGCTGTGCCATATTGTATTGATTTGATTGAAGGGGCATTTTTGGTGGCTGACGATGCACAATGCAAAGTGTTTCGCCCTAAGAAGAAGTAGTCAGTACATCTTCCAAGCGTTGCCAATCTTGTGCCGTGTTGGGGAAACCCAAGCGCACCCAGTTTTGAAGCTGCTGCCATTCAGGGAACAGTCGGACAAGGATACGATGCTTGGCAAAATCGGGCATATTTTGCGGCGGCTGCGCTAAAATAAAAGAAGCTTGCGAGGGTTGAACTTGCCAATTGTGTTTTTCGAGTAGTGTGGTCAGACGTTTCCTAGCTTGCACAATCATTTCATCACGCTGTTTTGCTTCAACCAAAAGTTTGGGCAAAAGATGCAATGCCAATGTGGGGGCTGGCCATGGTGAAAGCCACGCTTGTAGCTGCTTGATGGTGGTTGTATCGGCGACCACATAACCCAAGCGCAAACCCGGGACACAAAAGGTTTTGGTGAGTGAGCCAAGGCGAATCACGCCATCCAACACGCCTAAATTTTTCCGCTGCGCAAACGGCATATACGATTCATCCAATACGCCTTGCCTGTTTTTGGGAAATACCTTTTCTTCACCTGTTGGATTGTGGGGGCTGGTTAACCATAACATGTCGGTAGGTGGTAGAAGCGTATGCTTTTCAAAGGCATGTACAGCGCAACCTGCGCGCGTTGCACAACGAATCGGCTCATTGTAACACGGCACCTCAATCGCCATAGACTGCCAAGGCATGGCTTGAAATATGACTTCAATGACAGCTTGTGCGCCAGCAGTTATGAGCATGCTTTCCGCATCAACGCCTAAATACTCTGCGAAATGTGAACGCGCAGGTTCCCCTTGAATATCAGGGTATTGCGCCACCAAATCAGCATTACTTTTAAGCCAGTTGGCTACCCAGTCTGGCACACCATTGGGATGCAAACCTGTGGATAAATCAAGAATGTCGGACACATCGCATTGCCAAGCTTGGGCAGCCGCTTGAGCGCCGCCACCATGTGGAAAAGTGTGGGGTAGCATGGGGCTATCTTTTTGAAAAAATGGATTAGAAAACAATAGAAACTCCTAAGGCGATAAAGCTTGCCCAAATCAATGTGGTTTTGACCACCTGCAAGGCTTCAAGTGCGGCAATCGCATCAATATTTCGGGAAAATTCTGCACCATAATAAGGTCGCGTATCCACCTTGCCACCACGAATGACATCACCACCAAGCTTAATGTTTGCCGCATAAGCAAGCGCAACTTCAGGATAACCTGCGTTGGGTGAAGCATGGGTGGTGGCTTGTGCTTTTAAGGTTGACCACGGCACGGATTGACCAACGCTAAGCATCAGCCAAGCGGTGATTCGAGCAGGAATATAGTTCATCACATCATCAACTTTGGCGGCACACCAACCAAAGTATTGATAACGTTCATTGCGGTAGCCCCACATGGCATCAAGGGTGTTGACCATGCGATAAAAGACAACACCCATAGGCCCTAAAATCACAAACCAAAAGAGAGGCGCAACCACGGCATCGGATGCGTTTTCAGCTAAAGACTCCAAGGCTGCGCGGCGGGTATCTTCATGTTTTAAGGTGTGAACATCACGGCTAACAATCCAGCGTAACGCTTCGCGCGCTTCTTCAACGGTTTTGGCATCAAGCACAGCTTGCACATGATGGAACAATGATTTCCAGCCAATAGATAACCACAAGGCGAAAATAGCAAATAGCCAGCCAAATACATTGTAAAGTAAACCCAATATCAGCAAAGGAATCGCAATGGTGATACACCAAGCCAACACACCGACAATCCTACTTTGGTCAAAACATAAGCGTTCACAAACATTTGCCCACCGCCCAAACCATGCAACGGGATGCCATCGGTTAGGCGGGTCGCCCAAAACATATTCAAGCATGAGGGCAAATATCAGGGTCATGGTGTTGTCTTACCTTGCATCAGAGGGGCGAGAAGTTCGGGTGCTAATTCGGCTTCCAAGGCATCGGCGAGCTTATCCAAGGATGCCAAAGTGCGTTCGCTTTGGTTGATGCCATCGCTGCCAACTCCTAAGGATGCTAACCAAGCTTTGCGAAAATCGCCTTGTTCAAACAAGCCGTGGATATATGTACCCCAGACTTGTTTGTCATCCGATTTTTGGGCAAAAGGGAATAAGGATACATCGGTATCAGAAATACCATGATGAATTTCATAACCTGTGACTTTGTTTGCGCTTGGATAATGTGCAATACCATCAATTTGACGCAATGTTTTTTCTTCTGCCATGATGGTGGTTAAAGGCAGTAGACCCAAGCCTGCAAGGCTTTGCCCTTCCACACCATCATCTTCAATATATTTGCCCAACATCTGCAAGCCGCCGCAAATGCCAAGCACCTGTCCGCCATAACGCAAATGCTGTTGTAGGACTTGTGCAAAACCTTGCGCTTTGAGCCAAGTTAAATCAGAAGAGACATGTTTAGAGCCTGGTAAAACAATTAAATCAGCAGGTTGCAGCTCATCAGGGCTGCGTACAAAACGCACATCAATGCCTGCTTCCGAAGCCAAGGGGTCGATATCATCATGGTTGGACATACGCGGATAGGCAATCACGGCAATATTGAATTGGGCGGTATCAGCCAGCGTGTTGGCATGACGAAAAGGACTATCTTCTTCAGGTAAGTCCAAGGCTAGCCACGGGATGACACCTGCGAGCGGCTTGTGGGTTGTCCTTTCTAACCACACCAGCGCATCTTCTAATAAATCTTTAGAGCCACGAAAGCCATTGATTAACAACGCTTGTACACGATTGCGCTCACTGTCCGATAAAATATCAAGGCTACCTTTGAGTGAGGCAAACACACCACCACGGTTGATGTCACCCACCAGCCACACAGGCACATCGGCAGCTTCGGCAAACCCCATGTTGGCAATATCACCCTCGCGCAAATTGGGTTCAGCAGGGCTGCCCGCACCTTCAACAATCACCACATCATAATTGGCTTTGAGATGTGCAAACGATTCAAGAACCGTATCCAGTAATCCGATGCGGTCTTGGCGAAAGCGTTTGGCTTCCAGTTGCCCTACCACTTTCCCGCGCACGATAAGTTGCGCTTTGTGCGCGGCTTCAGGTTTAATCAACACAGGGTTCATATCCACAGTGGGCGCGATGCCACATGCCAAGGCTTGCAAGGCTTGGGCTCTGCCGATTTCACCACCATCAGCAGTCACCGCAGCATTGTTGCTCATGTTTTGCGGTTTGAATGGGGCAACCTTGATGCCGTTACGCGCTAATAATCTGCATAATCCTGCCACCATCACGGATTTACCCACACCCGATGCTGTGCCTTGAATCATCAGGGTTTTCTGAACTTTCCCGCTTTGTAAGTACGGCTTCAGCCGTGCCTTTATCATCTCAAATTTGTGCGACTAAAGTCGCACTTCCAATGGTGATATCCGTATATATTCATCATGGATGTTTATCTGTGGCTATGGGATAGCTATCTTCAGCCAAAATACTGCTTAAATCTTCACGTTCACGCCAGCCTTCGCTTTCAAGCATGGGGCGCGCATAAAATGTTTTGACGGGGCCTAAGCAGAGCAGGGCGATGGGTTGCGCACCTTCTGGGCAATGTAACAACTGGGCAACATCTTCAGGCTGAAAAAAAGAGACCCAACCCATGCCAAGGTTTTCAGCGCGGGCAGCCAACCACATATTTTGAATCGCGCACGAGACTGAAGCTAAAGCCATTTCAGATGGCATGGTTCTGCGCCCAAAGGTTGTGCCATCATCGGGGGCGAGAATGACCGCAATCAACTCGGCGCAATCACGAATACCTTCCACTTTAAGGCGCATAAACTCTGCTTTTCGTGCATCCATAGTTTCAGATGTTTTGACCTTTTCAGCCTCGACTAAGGCTATCAAATCGTTGCGTAGTTCAGGCTTTAGAATACGCACAAATCGCCAAGGCTGCATAAAGCCAACCGAGGGAGCGGCATGAGCGGCATCCAAAATGCGCGCCAATTCATCATCAGCGACTTTACCACCGATAAAGTGGCGCATATCTCGCCGCGCATGAATAACACGGTATAATATTTCGCGCTCTTGTTCAGTAAATGTTGTGCTGGATTCATCAATGCTCATAGTTGGCAATTAGATGGGTAAAAAGTCCTTGTGGCAAGCATGGGTTTGACTTTCTATAGCGTGACTTTAGCCTTGCTACGCTTTGCGTTGCCCACAAGTGTTTTTTCTTATAAACAAAGATGGAGTGGGTCGTTGCGTAAAAACGCCCCCTGTGACGCTAAGTTTATATTTATTTGGTGCGGGAGGGCACTGGAATCAAGGTGAGTTTAAAACATATGATATATTTTCCTGTGCTGATATGGGCGTTGAACAGCACAGTTGCTGCGGAAGAACATCAGATAACAACTTATGCATCATACACGGGTGAAAGTGTTAACAGTATCCGAGGTGGTCAAGCCGAAGGCTCTTCTTTTTTAGGCACAGCAGATGTTTCTGTGCAGCTTGATTTACCCAGTGGCGGCACTTGGTTTACTGAAGCTGCCATCAATGGTGGCCAAGATCCATCCGACTTTGTTGGGGATATTCAAGGTGTATCCAATATCGCTGACGATAAAGCCTTTCGTTTGCTGCAATTTTGGTATCAGCACCCTAGCGGCAATCCAACATCAAGTGCAGTTCATATTGCGATGTTACGTGTAGAATTAAGCCTCTAATGCCACAGCTTATAATGCGAAGCTTATTGATTCTATGCTGCATCTGTTGGGCATCTGTGGCTTATGCGGGCGAACGCATTCTTGCCCTTGCCCCGCATATTTGTGAAACGCTTTATGCGATTGGTGCTGAGAAGGATATTGTGGGTGGGGTAAGTTATTGCGACTACCCTGCCGCCGCCAAGGATTTGCCGCGCATTGGTGCATACAACCGCATCAATGTTGAAGCTGCCATCAGCCTCAAGCCCACGCTTGCCATTGCGCTTAATCCGCAAACACCAGGCTTGGAAAAACTTCGTGCTTTAGGGGTTAAGGTGGTTTCAAGTTACCCTTTAACTGTTGACGAGGTTTTATTGAACATTCGCCAGCTTGGCAAGCTCACAGGGCATCAACACCAAGCCAATCAAGTGGCAGATGCGATGCAAAAGCGATTGGATAAACTGAAACAACGCATTTCAGGTAAAATCACCCCAGTATTTTATGAAATATGGGCAGACCCACTGCTCACCGCAGGCAACAACACTTTTATTCATGATGTATTAAAACAAATTGGTTTGAAGAACGTGTTTGGCTCGGTGGCTTTGGAAGCGCCTCGTGTCAATGTTGAGTCAGTCATCAATGCGCAACCTAAACTCATTATTATTCCATCAGAAAAGCGGGATGTTTCAAAGCGTATGGCATATTGGAAGAAGTGGTTGGGCAACGATATTGCCATCATTACAGTCAATCCCGACCTTGTGCATAGACCTGGGCCTCGATTGTTGGATGGCATGGAAGCTTTGGTGCAGCAGATTGAAGGTTTGAATTTGTGAGCCATCAAGTTTTGAATCAGAAAACCATTATTTTGGGTATCACGTTAACCCTCGCAGCATTGGCTGTCATTTTTATAGTATTGGGCGTGGGTCAACATTGGATAAACCCTTTCAACCCAAGCAATGCGATGGAATCACTGATTCTTTGGGATATTCGGCTGCCGCGCATTTTAACTGCTTTTGCTGTGGGCGGCATGTTGGCATTGGCAGGTGCTTGGTTTCAGGTGTTGCTCGGCAACCCATTGGCAGAGCCTTATGTATTGGGTGTGGCAGGTAGCGCAGCCGTGGGTGCAGTGTCGGCGATGATGTTGTTTCCTGATTCAACCCTTGCCACGTCTATCGGCGCATTTATTGGGGCATGGGTGGGGATTGCGGCTGTGTTATCCTTTTCATATTTGGGGGCAAGCGCGATTATTGCTTGCAGGTGTGGTCTTGGCAGCATTCTGGGGTGCATTATTGATGTTGCTGATGTCGCTGATGTCTGAGCGCAGCTTGATGATGGCTTATGCGTGGATGATGGGTGATTTATCCCATTCAAGTTTACCGATTTGGTCGCTGCTGTTGGTCTGGGGTATAGCGTTATTATGCGGTCTTTTGCTTTCATCTATCCTTAGACAAACTCTTGCTTGGTGAGCGCCATGCTGAAGCTTTGGGCGTGAACGTTTCTCGCCTTCGCATCACATTATTATTCCTTGCATCTGCGGTGACTGCGGTTGCCGTCACTGCCGCTGGCACGATTGGTTTTATCGGGCTTGTTGTGCCGCATTTGATGCGTTTGGTCTTTGGTAGCTTGCATAAAGCTGTGCTGATTTCATCGGCATTTGGCGGCGGTATTCTATTGATTATGGCAGACACCACGGCGCGCACCATCATCAGCCCCGCCGAGCTGCCCGTGGGTGTGCTTACTGCCATGATTGGCGTGCCTTTATTCCTTTATTTGTTGTTGCGGCGGTAATGTGATGCTCAATATTCAACAATTATCACTCAAACGCGGCAATAAAACCCTGATTCAAGCATTGAACATACAAATGGATGCTGGGCAAGTGGTGGTGGTGCTCGGCCCAAATGGTGCGGGCAAATCAACATTATTATTGGCATTGCAAAACATGTTTACACCTTCACATGGTGATATTCAGCTTAAAAACAAACCATTAACCGGTTATTCACGTCAAGATTTATCGTATATTTTTACATGGCAAGGTGATTTGCCACCCTCAGAATTTGGTTTAACCGTGTTGCAACGCTTAACATTATCGGCAGAAGGTGATGCAGAAGAACAGTATCAGATCATGCGCTTAGATTATATGGAATTGAATGGCTTAAAACACCGCGCTTTGGGTGATTTATCCAGTGGCGAGCGACAGCGGGTTGAGATTGCGGCAACCATGGTACGCGATAACCCTATTTGGCTCATGGATGAGCCAACCGCACACTTGGACATGAAGCATCAAGTCGATTGCCTAAAGCTGATAAAACAACAAGCCAAGCAAGGTCGTTTAATCATCACGGTCTTGCATGATTTGCAGCAAGCCGCAGGAGTGGCGGATAAGGTGGTGTTGTTTGATGGTTGTGGTGGTGTAAGCGTTGGCACGGCGAAAGACATATTGATTGCAGCGCGCTTAGAGCCTGTATTTAAAGTTAAGCTTAAAGGCACAGGCAAAGATTTAAGACCCGAATATGGTGAGGATTGAACATGAAAAAACGAGAGAATAGACAAGGCGTGATGGTGGTCAACACAGGTGATGGTAAAGGCAAATCATCCTCTGCATTTGGTGTGGCATTTCGTGCTGCAGGCTGGGGCATGAAGGTGTGTGTGATTCAGTTTATCAAGGGAAAGTGGAAAACAGGCGAGCAAAAAGCGGCTGAAAAATTTGATAATATTGAATGGCATGTGATGGGTGATGGTTTTACTTGGGATACCAAAAATCCCGAACAGGATATTAAAACGACCCGTGAAATTTGGGCATTTGCCCAAGAAAAAATTGCATCCCACGAGTTTGATTTGGTGCTGTTGGATGAAATTAATTATTGCTGTGGTTATGGCTGGTTGGATGGCAAAGAAGTTGTCGATTTCTTGAAAGAAAATCGCCCTGATTGGATGCATTTGGTGTTTACAGGGCGTAATGCTTCCCCTGAAGTGATAGAATATGCGGATACCGTCACTGAAATGAAACCCATCAAACATGCTTATGAAAAAGGTATCAAAGCAGCACAAGGTATTGAATTTTAAATGTTTGTTTTACTCGCCCATGGCTCAAGCCATGCCAAACATGCCGAGCAAGTGAATGTTTTGGCAACGCAAGTCGCCGCCATCTTGGATGAGCACGTTGATGTCGCTTTTTTATCAGATGAGGCACTGCCCAAAGATGCAAAAGTATTGCCGCTATTTTTAGGTCACGGCAAACATTTGAAACAAGATGTGCCTGTGCTGATGCAAGACTCTCAAGCCGCAGAGCTACCTGCGCTTGCCGATAAAGCCGATGATATTGCCAAACTGATTGTTTCGCAGCTTACCCAACAGTCCAAACGCATTCATATCTTGTTTGTGATGTATCAATTCACAGGTTTTGAGAAGTTGGTTGCAGCTTTATATAAACACGCTAAAGGTTGTTCTATGGCTGCGATGTCTGCATTGCATGGTGCGCCCAATGTCAGCAGCGTATTGGAAAATATCCAAGCGCAGGGTGTTAAAAAAATAGTTGTACAGCCTGTTTTGTTGTTTGACGGGCATAGCTTGGATATGTGCAAAACACTGGCAAAAGAAGTGGATATTGAGTTGGACATCAAACCTGCATTGATTGAAACTGAAGGTTTTGCGGACTTGGTTGCTGATATATTCAAAACAAGTCGAGTAGGATAAGTGATGAAGAAGTTAGATAGCCCATTAGAAGCAGGAGAAGTGGCATTGGTCGGTGCAGGGCCCGGTGATGCAAGCTTACTCACCTTTGCCGCACACAGGCTTATCTCGGATTGCGATGTGATTGTTTATGACGCATTGGTATCCGATGAAATATTAGCTCTAGCCCATGATAAAGCAGAGCGCATCTGTGCGGGTAAACGTGGTGGCAGGGCATCCACAAGCCAAGATGATATTTGCCAAACCCTGATTGATTTAGCCAAAGCAAACAAACGCGTGGTGCGCCTCAAAGGTGGCGATCCTTTTGTTTTTGGGCGTGGTGGTGAAGAAATGCGCGCTTTGAATGCTGAAAACATCACCTTTCGCGTGATTCCTGGTATCACTGCTGGTATTGCCGCCCCCGCACTTGCAGGTATTCCCGTCACCGACCGTACCACCAATGCCACGCTCGCTTTTCTCACAGGTCACGAAGCCAGTGAAAACAGCCGTATGGACTGGAAATCTTTGGTCAAAGCATTTCCCGTGTTGGTCTTTTATATGGGTGCGAAAAACTTACCGCAAATTGCCACGCGTCTCATCGGTGCAGGGTTATCTACAAACACATCTATTGCCATTATCCATGCCGCAGGCACACAGGACGAAACATGCGAAACAGGTACACTGCAAGAAGCAAAATCCAAGCAACTTATCGCCCAATCCCCTGCGATTGTGGTGGTGGGTGATGTGGTGGATTGCCGCATTGATTGGCGAAACAAAAAAGCATAATGGCGAGAATATAGAGCTTCTTCCATTGACTCACCATTCAATATATACCATAACTAGGTACATATTGGTACAAAGAGGTGCTTTATGGCTAAAAACACAAGTGTCACATTGGGCAATCATTTTGATGGTTTTATAACAGGGCAAGTGAAAAGTGGTCGTTTTGGTTCGGCAAGCGAAGTCATTAGAGCTGGGCTTAGACTACTAGAAAATTCAGAAACCAAACTTGAGACTTTAAGGCATATGCTTGCTGAAGGTGAGCAAAGTGGCGTTGCCGATTATAACTATGATGAATTGATGAAAGAGCTTGATCATGAACAGCATCAATGAAGGGTTTTGAGTTAAGCAACGAAGCAAAACATGACCTGAAAACCATTGCCAGATTCACAGAAAAACACTGGGGTCGAGACCAACGCCTTTTATATATCAAACAATTTGATGACACATTTCATTTTGCTCGCCAAGTCTTCCTCGTTTGGTAAACAATGCGGCTATATTAAAGAAGGATATAGAAAATTCCCACAAGGCAGCCACATTATTTTTTATCGTGAAACCTCAAACCATGAAATTCTTATCGTTCGCATACTGCATAAAAGCATGGATATAGAATCGAAATTTTAACCAGGAAAATTCAGCTATTTTTATAGGCTACAAGCATTAGCAACTAGAACTATTCAATATGAGAAAATAGTACCTAAATTCTGCAAGTGTTTGTACGTGCAGAGTGTAAGATATTCGTTTATCAATACCTTCGCCAGTTTTAGAGAATACATTGGTAAAAACCCTAGTGTTTGTAACACATTGATTTAGAAAGCGTATATTAAAAATAACATCGGGGTTTGGGGGATGTTATTTTTAATATACCACAATATTCTAGAATGTTGTGGTTACTCGCTTGCTTTGCGCGAAACGCGCTGAACCTTGGCGAAGGTATTGGTTTATATGGCGTATTTAAAAAACACGTGGTCACCTTATTGGTGATGAGTATTTTTTAAATATACCAGGTGAATTAAGAGGTTGCGCTATGTATGTGTAAACACTTGCAGGATCTAGGTAGTATACTTTCTCATATTTCCCTTGCCTAATACGAGGTCACTAGTTTTCCAAATCCTTTTGGTATTGTGACTACTTGGTTTTCTGTATGTCTCCAGAACATTCTATATTCATGCTGCCATGAATCTTCATTAGACTTTAGAAAGTGGCTTCTGTTATGGTCTTCGGTGTATTTACATTCACCCATAATACCTTTAACACCCACCTGCTTATCGATTATTTTTCTTAGTTTTCTAAGATTACTGATTTTCACACAGCATTTCTTCCCAAGTTTTAATGCGATAGATTCATTCAGGTTGTTACAAAACGATAAAATCAACCCATCCTCTTCATAATAAGATGCGTTTATAATGTCTGGGACTCTACTGCCATTGATATAGCAGTTTGTCATACTAAAGCCTTTTACATTTTTATACTAATTGCTGGTGACAAGCTTTTAATATCAACTTGTGAATCATGTATTAGGTTTTCATCTGGGGTAAATACACCGCCCCTTGTCTCATGTAAGTATGTGCTAGCTAGTGAAATGGGTATGTCCCCTCCGTTCACCCACGAATCAGCCCATTCTAACTCAGTTAGATATAGATATTTAAACATGTTTTCTTGCAAACATAGTGTGATGAAGTGTGTATTGGTTCATGTGTCACTATCCTATATTTACCTTGTTTTGGGTATTATAGATAAAGAAAGGGTGAACGATAGGTTTATTTTATTTTTTGGTAAAGCTTAAACATCGGGTCATTTCCGCGAAGGCAGGTATCAACTTCATCGCGGAAGTATTGCAGTTGATGGATTTCCGCCTTGAGGTGAATGTCGTAGGCAGAGAGTACGCCCTCGGGTGGCGGGAATGACGAGTGAACGTGGGATGCTGCGGTGGACATATTCAAATCAGGCAGTATCGTCCGCCGCGTTATAGGTGCTTGGCGGGTTTTATACCCAATGAGTGAAACGGGAAGTTAGTGCAATTCTAACGCAGCCCCCGCTACTGTAAGCCTGACAATTTTATTCACACGCCACTGGGCAAAAGCTTGGGAAGGTTTGAATAAATGCGGATGAAGGTGAGCCAGGAGACCGGCCTAAAACACGAAGCTTACGAGCTTCACAACGGATGAAGTCTCGGTGGGAGATAGGTCGGTGGTCTTCTATTTTTCGTATACTTAAATGGTTTTCTGTCACCTCAATCTCTAGCCAAGTTCACCGCAAATATAATATGCGCGGCGGGCGCAAATGGAGAAATACATTGAAACCCTTCAACAAAACATTAAAACAAACGGCACTGATGGGTGTCTTGGCATCGCAATTGATGTCTGTATCTGCACATGCAGATGAGTTGTCACCTTTGGTGGTGACAGCAGGACGCATTGCTGAAAATCCAGCCAATGTCAGTGCGGATACGACAGTGATTACACGCGATGACATTGAAGCATCACAAGCCACCACCGTGGCTGATATTTTACGCACACAAGCTGGTATTGATGTAGCTTCAAACGGTGGCTTGGGTAAAAGCACTTCCGTATTCCTTCGCGGTGGCAACAGCGGTCATACCTTGGTCTTGATTGATGGCGTGCGTGTTGGTTCGGTTACACTTGGCAGCTTTGATTGGGCAAACCTTTCAACGGCTGACATCGAACGCATTGAAATCGTGCGCGGCGCACAATCTTCACTTTATGGTGCAGATGCTATGGCGGGTGTGATTCAGATTTTCACCCGTAAAGGTAAAAAGGCATCCATACCCAAGTGTTTGCTGAAGCTGGCACTTATGGCACGAAATCAGGTGGTGTATCTGTGCAAGGTGGTACGGACTCAGGTGTGACTTACGCCTTAACTGCAGACACACTGAAAACAGATGGTTTTTCTGCTGCTGCATCAGGCACAGAAGCAGACCCTTATGACCGCACCACATTATCAGGTCGCGTTGGTTTTCAAGCGGGCGATGCGGATATTAACTTGAGTGTGCGTAATGTTGAAGGTACAACTGATTTGGATGGTGGGTTTCCTTTTGGTGATGTGCTGGATTATACGCAAAAAACCAAACAGAATGTAAGCAGTGTGCAAGTGGTATATCCATTCTCGGATATATTTGAAAGCACATTGCAAATCTCACGTTCAACCGATGATGTGGTGGGTAAAGACCCTGCACCATTCTCGTTTAACAACTCAGACTTTAAAACCACGGTTGACCAACTAACCTTACAAAACCATCTGGATTTAGAAGCAGTATCTGTATTGTTTGGTTTAGATGTTCACAGGGACAATGGCAAAAGTACCAGCGCTGGCTTTGATGAAACAATGACCCAACAAGCATTGTTTGCATCCTTTGCGAATAGCTATGACATGTTGGATGTGAATGCCTCTGTTCGCTATGATAAAAACTCAGTGAGTGATAATGCGACAACGTATAAACTTGGCACAGTCTTTCATGCTAATGATAATTTTAGTGCGAGTGCAAACTACGGCACAGGTTTTAAGGCTCCATCTATCAATGATTTGTATTTTCCTGCGTCGGCATTTTCAGCAGGTAATGCCAACCTCAAATCTGAAACCAGCAAAGGCTGGGATATGGGTTTGAACTATCAGGTTGAAGGCGATGATTTAAGCTATGATATTGAGTGTGGTTTATTTCAATACCCAATATAAAGATTTGATTGTTTGGTCACCTGATGCCAACTTCTTTTACAGTCCAATCAATGTTGGTCAAGCCACTACTAAAGGCACAGAGATCACAGCAA
>JAUZSH010000034.1 GCA_030949605.1 Ghiorsea sp. | reverse complement strand
TCGCAAGACTGACCCTGATGTTCCAAAACAGTAGCCAAAATATGCATGTTTCTGCCATGAAAGTAAGGGGCAAGGTAAAAAAGGCAAGCACTGAAAAAGAAGCTTAGAATTTTCGCCTCATATCATTCAATTTGCCTCAGCCAAAAAAAGTTTATAGTGCCGGGAACTCTTGTAACTTACATTGAGTGGGTAACTTTATTCAAAAAATCATTTATGCTTCGCCTCTAATTTCACAAGGTAGGTATAGAGCTATTAATACAAACAGCTACTCAATAGAACGTTTAGATCACTTAGGTATCATTGCTGGTGTCATCAAAGATTTGAATATTGTTGAGCTTATTGATAAGCGACTTGGTTCTTTTCAAGGTGAGACCTTATCAGCAGGGGAAACTGTGGCCGGCATGATTATGAATGGGTTGGGTTTTTCTAATAAACCATTGAGTTTAACGCCATTATTTTTCAAGAAAGTACCGTTATCATTGCTTTTTCGTGAGGGCGTAAAAGCGGAGGATTTTAATCGTTTTAAATTAGGGCGCGTACTGGATCGCTGTCATGGTTATGGAACTGAACTATTGTTTAGTGAAATTTCTTTGAATGTTTGCCGTCAGGAGAAGGTTGATACGCGTTTCAATAGCCTTGATAGCACCAGTTTTACGCTGTCTGGTGATTATTTGGAAAAAACGGATGATGAAACCGTTGCGATTAAATTAGGGTACTCCAAGGATCATCGCCCTGATTTGAAACAAGTCATGTTGGAGATGATGGTCAGTCAGGATGGCGGCATCCCGTTGATCGGTAAGGCATTAGATGGAAATGCCTCAGATAATACTGTTTTTAAAGAGCGTAGCGAACAATTACTCGAAAGCTTTAAAGCTTCAGAAACACCACGTTATCTGATTGCTGATTGCAAACTTTACACCGAGAAAAATGCCCTCAATCTAAAGGATATTCTGTTTATAACACGCATTCCTAGCAATATTAAACGCGTCAATGAAATCATTGAGCAAGCCCTTGCTGCATCCAACGATTGGCAAAAATTGGATGATGGTCGGATGATGAAAACTGTTGAAATCGAGCATTATGATATCAAACAGCGGTGGCATGTACTTTCTTCTGAAACATCAAAACAGCGGGCAATAAAGCAAGTTGATAAAAAAGTAGCCAAGGCATTGATCACCATTGAGAAGCAGCTTTTTCACCTGCAAGCCAAACGATTCAATTGTGCCGTGGATGCCACAGAAGCAGTAGAAGAAATTGCCAAGAAATGGAAATTCCATAAGCTTAAAGATATTGAAATCATTGAGTATTTAAGCTATGAAGGCAAAGGTCGCCCAAAAAAATATCAGGCACCAACAGGTATAAAGTATCAGGCTATCGCTGAAAATGAACAGGATGTGAATAAAATTGAACGCACAAAAATGAAAGAAGCTCATTATATTATTGGTAGCAATACCGACCCAAAAGAGCTTAGTGATCAAGCTGTGGTGTTGGCTTATAAAGAGCAAAACCAAGTTGAACGAGGCTTTCGTTTTCTCAAAGATCCATTGTTTTTCACATCTACATTATTTGTAAAAAAACCAAGGCGAATCATGGCATTATTAATGGTCATGCTGCTTTCATTACTTGTTTATGGTATTGCAGAAAGGCGAATGCGAGCCAGCCTTGCTGAGCAAAAAAAAAACATTACCCAATCAAATTAATCAAGCGACTGCTAAGCCAACTTTACGTTGGGTTTTTCAGCTATTACATGGCATTCATTGCCTTAAAATTACCACGCAACATCAAACAGAGCAGGTAATTGAAGGACTTACGCCATTGCATCAAAAAATATTACTTTTATTTGGAAAAACAGTGGAAAATATATATCAAATTCCTCTTAAGAATACCCGCTCAATGTAAGTATTAACAACGGATTTAATGAAGTCGCCTTTATCAACGACACTCTTGTCGCTGGTGCAGACTTGATTACAGACAGCGCAACCGTTGCGCTTGGTCAAGTCTTAACGCGGGGGCAAATTTTAGGGCGCATTACAGCAACAGGCGAACTTACTGCACTTAATGCAGCAGCGACAGACGGCTCGCAAAATGTACACAGTATTTTGTCTCAAAATGTGGATGCCACCGCCGCCGCCGTGCATCAATAGGGTCAGACTCGATTGATTTAACCCCATTGATTTTGACAGTCAAACTTGGCAAAGTTGATGACAAAGTCGGTGGGTTTGTTGTTGAAGGTGCGCTAAATCTTGATTGTTCTCAAGGATATAATTCCCAAGCTGCTTGCGTGTCGTATCATTCGTTTGCTGCTTAATGATTTTCGCAAAGGTTTCAGAGTTATAATGGATGCGTTGGGATGCCCGTTGTTGTCTGATAGCTTGATGAGCAAGCACGACCACCAAACCATCCATACGCTCCACACCACCTGACTCAATCAAGACTGATGCTTCAATCACAGCAAACGTGGTATTGCTATTTTCTTGGATATGATTGCGCCATTGTTGTTCATATTCAAGAATTGCAGGGTGCATGATGTGATTAAGTTTGTGGGTGTTGACTTGGGATGAAAATGCAATTTCCCCGAGATTTTTTCGGTCAATGATGCCAGCTACTAAAATATCATCACCAAAAGCTTGAACCAACTGTTTTTGTAGTGTTTTATCTTCTTCGAGAAGCTTATGCCCAACTTTATCCAAGTCTAAGACGGGAATGCCTTGTTTTTCAAGCATTGAAGCTACTGTTGATTTTCCAGCACCTATACCACCCGTTAAACCATAAAACCTCATGCTAAACCAATCAAATTTTGATACCAATGAAGTATAGGGTTAGACCAAAAGAACCAAATCATACCTGAGGCTGCCAAATAAGGACCATATGGTATCTCAGCTTTTAAACCTTTATTGGCCAATAATAGTGCTATCGAGCCGATGATTGCCCCAGTCAATGAGGATAACATGATAATAAAGGGAAGGGCTTGCCAGCCCATGAATGCACCAAGCATGGCAAGGAGTTTGAAATCACCTTGCCCCATACCTTCGCGTCCTGTTGCTAACAAGAATAATTTAGCAACCAACCAGAATATAACATATCCCGCCACAGCCCCAATGAGGGAATCTATGGCATGCCCAGCCTGCCAAGCAAAGAGTAAACCAACAGCAATACCTGGCAAGGTGAGGGCATTGGGTAATAAAAAAGTTTCTAAATCAATCAGGGTAAGAATCCAAAGTAAGGTAAATAGAGTAATGGCTTGCAGGATAAAGATAGGCGTATATTGGTCGATAGGATAAAACCATGCGATAGCTGCCCAAGCCAACCCCATACTCAACTCAAGCATGGGATAACGCCAAGCTATCGGGCTTTTACAATGCCGACATCTGCGACCAAGGATGAGCCATGAAATAACGGGTATATTATCATACCAAGCAATTTCTGTGTTACAGCTTGGGCATTTGCTGCGTGGCTTAACCACGGATTCACCGCGAGGAATGCGATGCACGCAAACATTGGCAAAGCTTCCAACAAGCATACCAACGATACCAATATAAAGGGTAAGTATAAGGTGAATATCCATTACAATTTCACTGCTTTAAGCCCAAGTTTTTCAAGGCGGTAGCGGATAGAGCGAAAACCAATGCCCAGTAATTTTGCAGCTTTGGTGGCGTTACCGTGGCTTTGGTTTAACGCTTGTTTGATCAGTGCTTTCTCGATTTCTTCCAATTGTGTATCCAAATTGATTCCTTTATCCTGCATGTTTTTTAATGACAATTCGGATGATTGGGATGTTGTTTGATATTCTTGAAGCAATGAAATATCCAAAGCACCATCATCGGATAATGCCAACATGCGTTGCAGTGTATTTTCCAATTCACGCACGTTACCAGCCAAAGGTAAATGGGATATTTTCTGCATACAGCTTGGACTGATATTGATGTGTTCCACACCAAGCCGCTTTAAAATGACTTGGCATATTGCGGGAATATCTTCTCGACGTTGGCGAAGTGGTGGCATGTGTACGGGAATAACATTAAGGCGGTAAAATAAATCTTCACGAAAGTTTCCTTGCTGCACTTCCTCTGCTAAATCACGATTGGTTGCAGCAACAATACGAATATCAATGGCTTTTTCATTCGTGCTACCCACGGGGCGAACTTTCATTTCTTGTAAAACACGCAATAGCTTTACTTGCGTATGTAGCGGCATTTCACCAATCTCATCCAAAAATAAAGTGCCACCGTTCGCACTTTCGATTAAACCTATTTTGTTTTTTTCTGCGCCTGTAAATGCACCTTTGACATAACCAAACAACTCTGATTCAAATAGATTTTCAGGGATAGCACCACAGTGTACAGGGACAAAGGGTTGATGCTGACGCAATGAAGATTCATGCAGTAAACGAGCTGCTAGCTCTTTACCTGTGCCTGATTCACCTGAGATGAGAACGGTAAAATCACGTCGAGCAGCGCGTTGTAGGCGCTCACGGACATGGTTCATGACGAGTGATGTTCCGATGAGTTGCGTACCTTCTACCTCGCGGGTCTGAGGTATACCTGGTGTAGAATGATGGGTTTGTTCCGCTGAAGAAGAAGATAAAGCTCGTTCAATCACCTCACCCAGCTCGGTGCGAGACACTGGCTTTGTGATGTAGTCGAAAGCACCTTGGCGCATGGCTTCAACGGCAGTTTCAGAGCTGGCGTAAGCGGTGAGTAATAATGTACTGGCTTGGGGTTGTTTTTCCTTTGCCATGCGTAAAACATCCAAGCCTGCATCGTAGCCTTCCATGCGTAGGTCTGTAATAATCAGGTTGAACTGTTGTGCTTCCATGTGATCTTTTGCTTCACTGGGGCTTGCACACGCAATGACTTCATGACCAAAGGAGTTGATAGAGAGCGTGAGTATATCGCGCACATTAGCTTCATCTTCAACCAATAATATATCAGCCATGGTGTTCTCCTAAGGTTTTGAAATCGTTGTTGATGCTACCTTGGATAATAAAACATGCACCATCTACAATACTTTCATCAATGTTGATTTTCCAGGTGTTGGCTTGGCAAACCTGCCATACTGTCGCTAGCCCTAGCCCCATGCCTGTTTTGTAACCTGTTTGAAAAGGTTGAAATAAAGTGTCTTGGATAGATGGGTCGATACCTGTTCCGTGGTCACGAATGATGATCTTCCATTGGTCTTTGTGCGTTGAAAGAATGACTTGAATCGAATCTTCTTGTGGGCTTACGCGAATAGCATTACGAAGTAAATTATCCAACATGAGGCGAAAGTGGTCAGGGTCGATTAGTAAGTCTATATGGGGAATATCATTGCGTATGTTATGCTGATGGGTAAGATCAACCTGTTCGATAGAAGCGGATACAAGAGCTTTCATGTTTGTATATTTAGGTTGAGGTTGCAAAGGGTGTGCGTAATCAAGCATATCAGAGAGCAAACGATTCAACCTAGCGACTTCATCAGTAATCATATGTTCGAGTTTTTTGTTTTCGTGTTGGAGACCCATTAATTCTGCGGCTTGTGATATGGTTTGCATGGGATTGCGAATTTCGTGCGCGAGCAGTGCTGCCATTTGACCAATGGTTGCGAGCTTGTTTTTTTCGCCAAGCTTTCGTTCGAGTTGTCGGGTTTGGGTCACATCAACAATGGTTAATAGCCAAGCAGCGGCATGAGTATCATACACATCATTATCATCATGAAGTGGCGTGCAGGTAAGCAGAAGGTCTAAATTGTTTTGGCTAACTTCATATTGGAACCTTTCATGCCTACCATTTTTTGAAGAATCCAATCGTGAATCTGGAACTGTGATGAAATGCTGTATGGGGCTTCCGATGTCTTGAGGTGATAAGTTAAATAGTGAGGATGCGGCAGGGTTAAAGGCTTGGATAGAAAAGCGGGTAGTGAGTGTGATTACACCTTCGTGCATGGCTTGGAGAACTTGCCCATGAATTTCTTGGAGTTGCTTGTGTTCACTGGATGTTTCTTGTTCTTTGGATTGAAGTAAGGCATGGCGGCGGGCAATGAGTGCCATAATGCCGCCTGTGAGAAAGAAAAGTGATGTTTGTAATAGTATTTTTAGTGTATTTTCAGGGTCGGTTGTTCCAGGTAAGGCGTAAATAGCAATAAGGTATGATGTTGCAGCAAGCACAGCGATAAAGAGTGTGAATAGCACCCTAGCCTGAGAGCCTGCAATGATAATCACCAGCCCCAAGAGGAAGACAAAAGGGCTGGTTAAACCTCCGCTTCCATAAATAATAAGCCCCAAGAGAATAAAATCGGAACACAGTTGCAGTAGTATGTGGTAAGGGGAGAACTTAGGAAAACGAAACAAAACGAGTTGAGTGACGCTAAGTAAGGTCCAAACACCCAGTATAATTAAAGTTAGGGTTAGGGGTTGTTGGTGAGCAAAGACCTCAAACCATGTAAAAATGAGCAGGAGAACAACAGATGCGACCATGCGTGAAAAAAATAATTTTTTTAAATGCACCTTTTTTTTATCTGCGGTGTTGGAAGTTACTTGAAGCATGATGGCGTTCGGCTGTGGATTAAACAACCGATGCCATCATGAAAATTGGCAAATACATGGCAATCACCAAACCACCAATGACAACCCCCAAAAGTGCCATGATTGCAGGCTCCATCAACGCTGTCATATTATCCACAGCAGTATCAACTTCTTCTTCATAAAAATCAGCAATTTTTGCTAACATTTCTTCCATAGCACCCGTTTCTTCACCAATACCAATCATTTGTGTTACCATAATGGGAAACACCCCACTTTCTTCCAATGGCTTGCTTAATGATTGCCCCTGACTGATGGATGCTTTGGCATTGATGATGGCTTCTTCAATAATCACATTACCTGAAGTTTCAGCCACAGTGTCCATCGCTTCAAGAATGGGAACACCAGCAGCACTTAAGGTGGAAAATGTGCGTGTAAAACGTGCAACTGCTCCTTTACGCAACACATCACCAATAGCGGGGAGATTAAGAAGTAGTTTATCCAACTGGTAACGACCTTTGGGGGTTTTATAGATAGCTTTGATCGCTTGAACCAAGGCAATTGGACCAAAAAGAACAATATACCAATATTCAACAAACGCATCGGATATTGTCATCACAATTTTGGTTGGTGCGGGAAGCTCCGCGCCAAAACCTGAAAACATTTCGGCAAAAATGGGTACAACAAAAATCATCAAAATAGATGTCACAACAAAAGCAATGACCATAATAGATGAAGGGTAAACCATAGCCGATTTGACCTTGGCTTTGAGGGCGAGCGATTTTTCTTTGTACTCACAAATTCGCAATAGTATGGTATCTAAAATACCACCTTTTTCACCTGCTTCGACAAGCGAGCAGGTTAATCGATCAAAATTATCAGGGAACTCACGCAATGTTTCACCAAAAGGAGACCCACTTTCTAATTTTTCACGGATGCCTGCAAACAGCTTGAGTAAGCCCTTGTGGTTTGTTCCTTTACCTAACAATTCGAAACACTGCACCAAAGGAAGCCCTGCATTAATCATGGTTGAGAGTTGCCTAAAAAAAATACTAATGTCTTTGTCTGTGATTTTGGGAGGGCCACCAATGCTTAATTCCATAGGCTTTTTCTTGATTTTAATGCCAACAAACCCTTGGCGACGCAAGGATGCGGTAGCAACTTCTTTGTTGACAGATTCAATACTACCTTTTTTTGGCGCACCCTGTCTTGTTTTTGCAGTATAAATAAACTCAGGCATTTTTTAGTCTCCCACGGTTGTTCTTAGACATTCTTCTAATGTTAAAACACCTTCTTTCACTTTGTTCAGTGCCGACATGCGTAATGTTTTCACACCTTCAGCAATGGCGATTTCATTAATTTCATCTGAATTATTTCCTGCATAAACGGCATCTCGAATGTTGTTGGATACAGGCATGACTTGGTAAATACCCACGCGACCTTTGTAGCCAGTGCCATTGCAAGTGCTGCATCCTTTGCCTTTCATGGGCGTAAAGGTGTCCAAATCTTCTTTTTTAAGCCCTGCATCCAGTAAGGCATAAGAATCAAGCTTGATAGGTTCAGCGCATTCGGAGCAAATTCTTCTACCTAAGCGTTGTGCCGTGACGAGGTTGACTGCAGAGCCAACCAAAAATGATTCAATACCCATATTAATCATACGTGTCATGGTAGAAGGTGCATCATTGGTGTGTAAAGTGGCAAGAACCAAATGCCCTGTGAGTGCCGCCTTAATGCCAATCGCTGCTGTGTCATAATCTCGAATTTCACCGATGAGAATAACATCAGGGTCTTGGCGTAAGAATGATTTCAGTGCCGCAGGAAAGTCCATACCAATGGCGGGATTGACATTAACCTGGTTGATGCCCATGAAGTTGAATTCAACGGGGTCTTCAGCCGTGCAAATATTGATGCCAGGTTGATTCACTTCGGAAACTGCGGAGTATAAACTCACTGTTTTACCAGAGCCTGTTGGACCAGTGACCAAAACCATGCCATAGGGTAAATTGACGGCGTGTTTAAACAAGGCAAGGTCTTTTTCTTCGTAACCCAGCTTGGTTAAGTCGGTTTGTAAGTTAGACTGATCCAAAAGTCGCATCACAACTTTTTCACCAAAAAGTGTGGGTAAAATAGAGACACGAAAATCAACAGTTTTAGCCTTGGATAAACGTATTTTCATGCGCCCATCTTGGGGTAATCTTCGCTCAGTAATATCCAAACGCGACTGAATTTTCAACCGAGACACGATAGCATCACGCATACTCATGGGTGGACGCATAATTTCTTGAAGTACACCATCAATACGGTAACGAACACGCAATATCTTTTCATAGGGTTCAATATGAATATCAGATGCACCCCGTTTGATGGCATCCAACAGGATAAGGTTAACCAATTTAACCACAGGAGCTTCTTCACTGGCAGTGGCAAGAAATTCATCATTGGCTTGCGCCTCTTCGGTATCAACCAATTCCACATCGGTTGCTCCCATTTCTGCCATCACATCTTCAAGCCCTTGCCCCGAACCTGATAAATCATCAAGTTTGCTCATCAGTTCACTTTCACGAACAATCACAACCTCAACTTGGGCTCCAGAAATAAAGGATAGCTCATCCAAGCTACTAATGTCGTAGGGGTCGGCGATAGCAAGTGTGATGTTGCTTCCTTTGCGTTTGATGGGAATGACCTGATGCTTGCGCATCATATCAACCGTGATACAAGTAAGGTCTTTGTTGATTTCTATGGGTAAAAGCTCTATTGCAGGGCGACCAAATGTTTGGCTGATAAATTTAACCAATGCATCTTCAGTGAAAAGATTCATTTGAACCAATGCTGTGATCAGCGTTTCACCATTAAGCTTCATGTTTTTTATAGCTTCTTCAAGCTGCTCTTTGCTGATGGCTTTTTTGCGTAACAGAATATCACCCAAACGGGACTTTCTCATCTTACTTCTCCCAGCCTGGTAGACTTAATGCTTGTCGCCCCAAGGCTTGCTCAACCCATTGCAGACTACTTTTTTTATTGGGCAAGCATAAAGCAGCGTTTTGTTGCTCACCTTCAAGCCAGAAGGCAAAAGATGCGATACCTTGTGCAATAAGCATGGGCAGACCATCCACACTAACATAGTTGGATGCCGATTGACAAAATACGGTGTTACCATGCGGTTTGTAGACTGCATCAATCGCAAAGCCGCTACCCGAAAGAGGAAAAGGAAATATATCTTGTTCATTCAAACCAATACTGGTGCTGTTGATGATAAGTTGGCATTGTTTTAATGCTATGGTGACGTGCTGTTCATGCCATTCAATGGGGGTGATACGCATACCTTCATAAGTCCCTTGAAGCTCGACGGCAAGGGACTGAGCGCGTTCTTGATTGCGATTACAGATGAAAACCTCCTGCGCACCAAGATGATTTAGGGCATGCAGAATGGCGCGAGATGTTCCCCCTGCACCAAACAGTAAAACGGATGTTTGGCAAATATCCACTTCTAAACCTTGAATGACTGAAGCAAAACCTTGCCAATCCGTATTAATGGCAGCCCAACCATCTGCAATTCTTTTGAGGGTGTTCACAGCACCGATGGTTTGTGCATCCTTATCGGGATGAACCCAAGGTAAAATATTTTCCTTGTGTGGAATGGTAATGTTTAACCCTTGAACGTGGGCGGCGTGTAAGCCATTTAAAGCTTGTTGCAGTTGCTCAGGGGCAACCAAGTAAGGTACATAACAAGCATTGATTGCTGCTTTTTCAAAAAACATGTTTTGAAAAAGGGGAGATAAGGAGTGAGCGATAGGCTGCCCCAGAATACCAAATATTTGCGTTTGACCATTGATGTTTTTCATCTACAAAAAGTAATGATTTTCAAAGCTTATGTCAAAAGAACAGACGTTTGTATGGGGGGTGTTTTATGTTTTACTACTGATGTCGGCACTTACAAAAGTTGCCATATCACGATGAAGTGCAATAGCCGATTGCAGTAGAGGGACAACAAGGGCTGCACCAGAGCCTTCACCCAGGCGCATATTAAAGTTGAGTAGGGGTTGAAGCTTAAGGTGGTCAAGTGCTTGTTGGTGACCAGATTCCTCAGATAAATGACTGGCCAGCATCCATTGTGTGACCTCTGGTTTGATATTTTGTGCCACGAGTGCAGCAGCAGCAGATATAAAACCATCGATAATCATGGGGACACCTTGTTCCGCAGCGGCGAGGTAGAATCCTGCCATTGCTGCAATTTCAAAGCCACCCACTTCGGTGAGGTAATCAGCGGGTGAAGTGTTTTGATGGGTGACACGATTGATGATGTCTTGAACAATTTGAATTTTATGGACGTAGGTTTTGTCATCAATACCTGTGCCTTTACCTACAATATGCTTGGGTTTCTCATGGGTGAATAGGCAAATGAGTGCCGCACTTGCGGTTGTGTTGCCAATGCCCATGTCGCCTGCAATCAGCACATTTTTGTGTTGCTGAATAGCCTGCATCGCTTCATGTTTTCCCGCATTCATTGCCTTCTGACATGCTTCTTGTGTCATGGCTTGTTGATGCAAAATATTGGCTGTTCCTATGGTTGTTTTGCACTGTTGGACACCATCGATACTTGATGTGTCAACCCGTACACCAACATCAATAATGTGCAGTGAAGCATGAGCTTGTTTGGCCAAAACATTGATAGAAGCACCACCTGATGCAAAATTCTTGACCATTTCCCCAGTGACAGCAGAGGGGAATGCTGAGATACCTTCGATGGTCACACCGTGATCAGCAGCGAAAATAGAGATATGAGGTTTTAATGTATCAGGAATGATTTTAGCTTGTCGCGTGGCAAACCAGCAAGCGATATCTTCCAACTTGCCAAGTGAACCGCGAGGTTTGGTAAGGCTATCTTGGCGTGCGCGTGCTTGAAGTGCAATGTCAGCATTGATATGTTGAATGGGCATGTCGATTCCTAAATGTTAGCGGTTTGCAGATAACCAAGATTCAATTTCATCATGCATGGGATGTTTGGGATACTTTTGTAAAAAAATTTGTAGCTGCGCCCGACCTTTAACTTCATCACCATGTTCCGCATAACACGAAGCCAATGCAATCATCGTATTGGCTTTTAGCATATCACTTTCAGAGGTTTTAAGAAGTTGCTCAAAAGCTTCTGCACCTTTTTCTGGTGTAGTTGATTCACAAAGGTTGGTTCCATCTTCAAATTGTTTGATGTCGTTACGAAAGGAGGGATCTGTTGTTAAATCATCAGCCCAATAAGGTTGTAGTGCGCTTTCGGTGGTTTCTGCACCACGAACACCAAGTACAGCTGTACTTTTCGCTGTATGATTGCGCGGTACAATACGTTGAATACGACTCCACAATGATGAAAAGAAAGAGCGTTCAGACTTGACGACTTGATAAGCATTTTTGTTTTTTTGCTGGGGTTCAGCTGCAATACCTTGCTGTGATAGTATAATAAAACTAAAAATTAAAATGATAAGATATTTCACGTTATTCTCCTTGTTATATGGGGTCAATGTGTGTTTCTTACCTGTCATGTCAGTGATATGGCACATATTTCAAATATCCTTTACTGCTTTAGTAACAAAGCCAAAGCATGGTAACGTGTAGAAATTTGTTCATCTGCCTCCGTGGCTTGTGCAAACACAGATTTGGCTTGAAGGGCATCGCCCAGCTTGTAGTGAGTCATGGCAATGTTGACCATGATGTCGGCATTGGTCTCAATGTTGAGTGCATTGTTATACATGGAAAGTGCCTCTGCATATCTTTGTTGCAGGTAATATATATTACCAATATTGTTGATGACAGCAAGATTTCCTGAGTCGGCTGCAAGCATGGTTTGAAGCTCGTGAATAGCGCGATCATATAAACCGCTTTGTGCATACACAATAGCAATTTGCATTTTGGCTTGGATATTGTTTGGGTCTAGGGCAAGCATCAAACGGTATGGACGAACTTGTCGCTCCAAGGCTTTAACCGATAAAATTTCCCACTCTTTCTCAATTTTAACCCCTAAAACTTCAGGGTTTGGAATATTAACGACAAAATCTGCAGGTGGTAATGTGACGGGTGGGTAAGTTTTCCAAGCTTGTGCTAAGGGCATGATTTTCATGGTGGCTTGCTTACCATACAAGTGATATTTACGCGCACCCTCCGCCCATGCTTCCGTGAAGCTTGCGGCAATGAGTGTTGCCTCAATAGGAACCCACACTTGACCATCAATAATAGCCAAGGCTTCATCATTGGAACTGATTAAGTCTTTTTGTGCTTCATCTAGCCCTGTATTAAACATCATGAGTAGATGCTGAGGTACATCGAGGATAGCTGTTTCAATACCAAGGTTGGCTAAAGCTGAAGCGAAAAGAATAGATAAGTCATCACAGTCTCCGCTGCGTTGGCGCAAGGTTTCTCTAGGGAATTGAACGGTATCGAGCTGATCAGCACCCAATTGGTCGTAAGGCGTATTGGGGTCGAGTAAGTATTTGATACCATATGCAGAGAAACCATTAAAAACTGTCATGGCTTTGGCAACGGATGAATGAACAGCACCCTTTTTGGGTGCGTAAGCATTGACAAGCTGGCGTGTGAAAACAGCCAAAGTATCGTCTTTGGGTGTTGCAAACGAACCAACCATGTCCAACTGATCCCAAACAATAGCATTCTTACCGTAAATGGTGAGTGGTGTATTGAGCGTTTCGACATGGGGTTTTCCTGCCATGTAATATTCGGCGCGTATTTCAGTTTGTACACCCGTATCTTCATCAATATCAAGAATACGATTATTAAATGCGGCAAGTAATGGGATTTCTATTTCGGCACCCGCCGCGATACGTTCGACAACCAAGGTGGTAGGGAAATCCATATATTCTTTAATAAGCAATGATATTTTAACATTGGAATAATCAATGCCAGCTTCATTCTTTAACATGATTTTACCAATAGGGACATCGCTGTATTGCTTGTAGGCAGCAGAAAATACGCGGGTAAATGTAATATGTTTAAGCTTAGGGCCGAGTAAATTTCCATCTGCACCTATGGAGCGTTTCTTTTGCAAATATGCAAGGTTAAGCTGTTGTCGGTATTTGGCATTGTTGGGCGCAAGCTCCAACGCCTTTTCCAATGAAAGTATCGCTTGGTCAAAAGACTGGCGTGCCAAGTAAATGCTGGCTGTTAAAACCAAGGGTGCGGCATTAAGCACATCCAAAAGTGAGGCTTGTTCCGTGAGGATAATAGCTTCGTCATACATGTGGTTGTTGATGTAAGCCTTGGCAAGGCTGAGGTGTACATCCATATTGGTACCATCAAGTACCATGGCTTTTTTCAGCGTAGCAATGCGATCACGAATCATACCGCGTGCATATTGAATGTCTGCACGTATAAGGTGTGCAGGAATAGAGCTAGGCTCAAGCATGAGTGCTTGCTGCGCCATCATATCTGCTTCATTCATCTTGCCAGATTGCATTAAGGCTTGTGCATAACCCAGTTTGGCATCTATGTTTTTCTCTTGAAGCATGACTGCTTTCTTATAGTGCGCGAGCATACAAGGTCTATCATTTTTCACAGCGCAAGCTTTGCCTAAGCGTATATGTACGTTAAAAATATGATCATCAAGCGCAGCGGCCTTTTGTAAATATTGCTGCTCGCGAGCAGCATTGTCTATTTTGGCATAAGCGTCTGCCATAGCGACCCAAATATTAGCATTGTTAGGCTCTGTTTGCCCCGCTTTGGCAAGCATGGCTAGAGCTTGTGGTGCTTTATCTTCGGCGAGTGCTACGCGACCCAAAATATAATAAGATGTACCTTTAAGTTCTGGAATATTCGCCATTCGGGTGGCCAAACCTTTGGCTTGTTCAAGGTTGCCTTGTTCCAAGTGTAAGACTGCAAGTTCGGATAATGCCTGCTTATTTTGCGGGGCAACAAGCAACGCACTGTCATAACTTGCAATAGCTTGATTGAAGAATTGATGCTTGTCATAAGTGTGGGCAACCTCAAGCCAGGCTTGAATATCTTGATTGGCAAGTTGACTGGCGGTAAGCAACTCGGTTTCTGCACTGTCTTTTGCGCCAAGTTCAAAGTTGGCATCGGCAAGTTTTAAATGCCAAAATGCTGAAGTTGGCTCTAAGGCAACAGCTTGACCGAGGTAATAAATAGCGCTGGGTATATCATCCAACTGAATCAGTGCATGGGCAGCAAGGCTATATAAGATTGCATCAGCCATGCCTTCAGCTTCACTATGATCGACCAATGATTTGATATCCAACCATGCTTGCTGATACCCCAATGTTTCAACTTGTAAATGTAATCCGCGTTGCTTGTATTGGGGGAAAGTGGTGAGCTGTTGAAACGTGTTGACAGCTTGGCTAAACTTTTCAAGTTGAATTTGTGTTTTTCCTAAATATAACCAAGCACTGGCTTGATTGGGGCTGGTTTGGGTAGCACGCTTGAAAAAAGGAAGAGCTTGTTTGAAGTGTTGCGCTTGAAACTGCTGATAACCAAGCCAGTAATCATCTTGAAAGACGGCTGAAATTTGACTTTCTTTGCCCATGGGGCTGATTGCAGAGATACGGTATTCTGTTGATTGGATGAGGTCTCTAGCTATGGTAAAGTCAGTATTCAGAGTTTCATGATTACCCTCGAAAGGCTCTGAAATATTAGCGCGACTATAAATGCGATAGTAGCCAGAAAAAGAGGGTGTTGGTTTTTCCCATCTTAAGACCAACGTATCTGTATCACCTGATATGGAAATAGCCTCTATACTTTTTGGTGCGCGAAGAAGGTTGAATGTGTGACGAGTATGCCCTTCCAGTTCAACAATCGAAAATGTTTCAGCGTTGCTGGGAACTTGGTCAAATATCCATTGCTCATCGCGACCAAACAGACTGCTTTTCCCCTGAAACAAAGGGTTCTCTGGGTCAATGATGAGCCCTTTGATGTTGGGTAAAGCTTGTTGCATTTCATCTTTTAGAGATTGAACGTCTTTAGGTTTGTTGATGATCGGTGTGCTCCATTGTTGATCTATACCAGCTTTTGCACCTTCTTGAGTGGGAGAAAAACGATAAATAAATGCGTCATTTTGATACATCCATATACTTGTTGGGTTATTTTGCATGGAAGCCATCACAAAGAGTGTGTTATCTGCACCCACCATGACATCATATAACTTGGTGAATGCGCGAGGGTGATCTTCCTTTTCGCCTAAGGTGTGGGTAAGTTCGCCTTGATTATTATAAATAAACACCTGATTGTATTCAATGTCGGCAACATACATGGTACCGCGTTTATCCACTGCAATCGCAACAGGTTCTTTTAATCTTATTTTAGCTTTTTTTGCGTTGCCGACGGTTTTCTTAAATAGACCATTCCTACTAAATAGTTGAATACGTGCATTACCTGTGTCTGCAATATACACCGCTGTTGGCGATACAGTGAGGGATGAAGCTTGTGAAAGTTCGCCATCTCGCCGCCCCTTACTACCAAAGGTGAATTTAAATTGACCAGCACTGTCAAAAACATGAACGCGATCAGGTTCAAGGATAAGAATTTCGTGTTGATCAAAGGTTGCACGAATAGGTTCTTTAAATGATGCATTTAATGTTTTTAAGATATTACCATCATGGCTGCGGATGGTGACACTTTGGTCTTCGGTTTGTATGCATAATATAGCATCATCTGAATAAATGTAGGAGGTATCACAAGCCGATTTTAAAACAGAAGATGCGCGAATACTCAGCTTATCGGCATGAAGGTTTAGCCAAGGCTCTTTTTTCCAATCCAGTTGAAACACTTCGATTTTGGCATTACCATTATCAGCAATATACAGCTTGCCATCATCATCAAGACTTAAACTGCCAACGCGCTGCAATTGCCCACGGCCTTTGCCAATGGTTGCAAAGGAAGAAAGAAGCTCCATGTTTTCCCAATCAATTTCATGGATACGCCCACTGTTTTTATCAGCAATCAGTAAAACACCATCAGGGCGAACTGTAATCGCTGTAATGCGCCGCGTATCAGGTGTAAGCAGGCTGAGTTCATCTTTACCTAGTGTGAGGTCTAACTCACCTAATGCTGTGTAGATTGAAATGCGACCACCTTTAAAGTTATCTAAGACATAGACTCGCCCAAGTTGATCAACAGCAATACTTTGAATACCCGTGAGGTTGTCACTTTCATCTTCTCCGATTGCCTCATCACCAAAGGTGAAGAGAAACAACCCTGTGTCTGTAAATACTGAAATGCGTTTGTTTCCTGCATCGGCGATATAAATCATACCTGCACTTGACCATGCAGCGGCAATAGGTTTATCAAGCTGACCTTCAAGGTCACCTTCTTGAGCAAAGGTTGTCCATTTGTTATTGATACCAATAAGGAATTGATGATTACTTGCGTCAGTTACGATAGTAAGGTTGTGGTTGATGGGTAAAACAGATGAGAACTTCTGCGTTTCACCGCCAGATATAACAGCAGTAGGGATTTCACCAACCTTCCATTGAAACACCTGATGACTTGAATCTGTAATCCAAAGTGTTCCCTGATTGGCGTGTAGTGATGAGATGGTTTTGACCTTAACACCTTGAAGTTGAGTGGCTGCAATGCTATCGACCAATGTCGGGGTAGCTTGAAGAGCTGTTGGAAAGTATAAAAATAGTGTGACTAAGGTGAGAGAAAGGGTCTTCAAAGGCTGCATAAATCAGAACTCCTGATGTTGACTGTGACGACCCAAGTTTAGCAGGGCTTTCTTAGACTACAAAGTTTATTGCA
>JAUZSH010000033.1 GCA_030949605.1 Ghiorsea sp. | reverse complement strand
AGTTGAATTACCGCTATTTAAAACCCTTGAATTCAGGTTGTCCACAGTAACCCTCAAGAATTTTTACGTATGACAGGCATCACGCAAAAAAACTTTTCAGATTTATATCCGCCATTCCACACGTGCGGAATGGCGGCTACTTATCATAAACGGCATTCAAACCTTCAAGCAATAGCGTTTCACGGGTTCGCCCTTGGGACACAAAAGCATCAGGATTTTCACCCACATCTTCCAGTGATTGACGGGCATACGCTTGCTTTTCAACATCTGTCATTTGATGCCAAATGCCGCGATTCATCACCTTACCTTCTTGGTTTTGCATCATCGATGTTTGGCGTTGCTCAATATCTTTACTGGCGCAACCCAAAAGTGGCAGTGTTAAACACACTGCCACCCCCAAAAGAAATGCTTTATTCAAGCGATTGACCCCTTAATAACGATAGTGGTCAACTTTATATGGTCCTTCAACAGGCACACTGATGTAGTCGGCTTGTTCTTGGCTTAATTCAGTCAAGTTCACACCAATTTTTTCCAAATGTAGTCGCGCTACTTTTTCATCCAAACGTTTGGGCAGCACATACACTTCATTGGCATAGTTAGCGTGGTTTTCCCAAAGCTCAATTTGCGCCATCACTTGGTTAGTGAATGATGCAGACATCACAAAACTAGGGTGACCTGTTGCGCAACCAAGGTTTACCAACCGACCTTCGGCAAGCAAAGTAATACGCGAACCATCGGGGAAGATGATTTGATCAACCTGTGGTTTTACATTTTCCCACTCATATTGTTTGAGTGATGCAACATCGATTTCATTATCAAAATGACCGATATTACACACGATAGACTGGTCTTTCATGTTCAGCATGTGGTCATGCTGAATCACATGATAGTTGCCTGTGGTAGTCACAAAAATATTGCCTTCTTTACAGGCATCATTCATATCTACCACGCGATAACCCTCCATCGCAGCTTGAAGCGCACAAATCGGATCAATTTCTGTCACCCAAACCGTAGCCCCCATACCTTTAAAGGCTTGCGCACAACCTTTGCCCACATCACCATAACCCAAAACAACGGCAATTTTACCTGCAATCATCACATCTGTGGCGCGTTTGATGCCATCAAGCAAAGACTCGCGGCAACCATACAGATTATCAAACTTCGATTTGGTCACAGAATCGTTGACGTTAATCGCAGGCACTTTAAGTTTTCCTTCGCGCGCCATTTCATACAAACGGTGAACACCTGTTGTTGTTTCTTCGGATAAACCTTTGATGTCTTTCAATAGTTCAGGATACTTATCATGAATCAGTTGGGTCACATCACCACCATCATCAAGAATCAAGTTGGGTGTCCAACCATCAGGACCATGAACCGTTTGCTCAATACACCACCAAAACTCTTCATCTGTTTCGCCTTTCCAAGCAAATGTTGGAATGCCCGCTTGCACCATGGCAGCCGCAGCTTGGTCTTGCGTTGAAAAGATGTTGCAAGAAGACCAGCGCACTTCTGCACCCAAATCCACCAAGGTTTCCATCAACACCGCCGTTTGAATGGTCATGTGCAAACAGCCGACAATACGTGCGCCTGCCAATGGCTTTTTGCCTGCATATTCTGCGCGCAATGCCATCAAGCCAGGCATTTCGGTTTCCGCAATTTTAACTTCTTTGCGGCCCCATTCTGCCAACGACATATCGGCAACTTTATAATCTGTAAATTCAGACATTCTCATACTCCTATAAACTTATCACACCTGTGATATAAAAATATGAACACCGTTGTTTTTATTCAAACGACTGAGCCTAACGACGTTGTTTTTATCATCAAACAACATCGGCGCAGTGCTCCTCAGTCTCATACTACCCATTTATTTTTAGCAGAACATTAGGGCAATCGCATTAAAATAACACCTGAATTCAAGTAGAGCATAAAAAAGGGAGCCCAAAGGCTCCCTTTCTCATCACACAGTGTGTGTATTAAAGTAGCAACTCGATATCAATCAAAGTTACGTCATCTTTAGTGGTGCCATTATCAGTAGAAGACTGAGTTACAGCTACAACAAAGTTTTGATAAACTTCATATTCAAAACCAACGATAGTTTTGTCAATTGTAATATCTGCCTTATCTTGACCAACACCTGCCAACAATACGATGTTGTGTGTAGGTTTCAATGTTGCACGGAAAGAATAACCAGTACGGTCATTGAGCTTAGAAGGGTTATAACCATTAGCTACAGTTGCAGAACTTGCAGGCGCAGTTGCCCAGTCAGCATAAACACCAACTTGACCGAAGTCTAAATCGCCTTGTGCTTGGAAATCAATACCTGTACGGTTTGCATCAATTGCTACAACACCGTTAGATCCACCAGTAGAACCAGATACAGCAATTACGCCAAAGCCCAATTCAAAATCAGCAACGTCTAAGAAGTAGTTCCCACGAACCACTGGAGCCAATGAGAAAGTAGTGCCACGGTTAGCAGTTGGATCGATTAGACCAAAAGATGCCATCCAAGTTTCATTACCAGCTTGTGCTGAGAAACCAGCAACATCGCCATTAGTTTGAGACATTACTTGGTTGATAGAAAGACTTTTACCGCCCATCATGCCGCCATGTTGACCCCAAACAGACATCAACTGCATACCAGCATCTTCACCAAAACCAGAGTTAAAGTAAGACCAACCTACTTTCAAATCACCCATATCATATTGGTTCAATAGTTGAGTGTTAGCAAAACCACCACCCGTTGTATCAACTTCTACGAAGAAACCAGTATTTTCGCCAGCGCGACCACCAATCAAGATGACTGGATCAGCAGGAACAGCAATTTCTTCAGTCGTTTTAGAAACGCCACCAGTCGTAGATTTAGTAGACACCAAGTTTGGACGGAACACGATTGACATGTTCAATACGTTTGGTAGAGACAAGTGATCGTCTTCAATCAAACCTTGATCTCCCACATCAGTAAATGCGTTCATTTTGAAAGAGCGACCATAAGAGCTCAAAGTTGGGAATGATTGGAAATGACATGCTAGGCAAGCAGAACCAGTTTGACGTGCAAACGCCGGAATAGCTTCAGCAGTTGTTGGTACAACTGATACAGAAGCAACAGCAGCAACAGCTAGAGAAGCAGCAGAAAGAATAATTTTCTTCATATGTTTTAACATCCTATTATTTATTTGGTTCAACAAGTGAACCCTAATTTTTGCAATGAATCAGCTACAAACAACATAACATCTCCTTTGCGTTAAGCGGGATAGTAAGTTGATGCCCGCCACAAGGTCAATCTGCCCTGTACCCATGTGTGTGTTTATGCCACATTACTTTTTTCGACAACATTCTAACTCAGCCTCGAATTTTCTTGGTTTATGTTTAGGCTTGCGCCCATGTCTATGATACCTTCTTCCTCAGTTCTTATTTTCAAAGGGCAACATGCCTTATCACCCTTTCGTCAACAAAAGTTATCAACAAGCATTCAACGCGATGTCTCAGCCTCTTATATATATATGGTTGAGTGCGCCCCTGGCTGGAATGATGATGATAAACTTAAGTTAGATAAACTATTAGGTAGCCCAACACAGTCTTTTAAGCATAACAATGCACTATTGGTCACGCCCCGTATTGGCACGATTTCACCGTGGTCTTCCAAAGCAACTGATATTGCGAATATATGTGGGCTTGATGCATTGATTCGCATTGAACGTGGTATTGTTTATGATATTGAGAGTGGCCAAGATAAGATACTACCTTTGATTCATGACCGCATGACCGAATCGGTATTATTTAACACCGATGATTTACACCAACTATTCCAACACCACGCACCCCAACCTCTTTCACGCATTGATATATTAGGGCAAGGGCGCAAAGCTTTGGAAGGTGCCAATGTTTCGCTTGGTTTGGCATTGGCAGATGATGAAATTGATTATCTGTTTGAAAATTTCAATGCCTTAAATCGCAATCCTACCGATGCCGAGCTGATGATGTTTGCCCAAGCCAATTCAGAACACTGCCGCCATAAAATATTTAATGCCGATTGGAAGATTGATGGCGAAGATAAAGACATATCTTTATTTGGCATGATTCGAAATACGCACAACACATCACCTGAAGGTACGATTGTGGCGTATGCCGACAACTCATCGGTGATTGAAGGATTTAAAAGCAAACGCTTCTATCCTGATAGCGACAAGACTTATCAAGCCCACGATGATACCGCACATATCTTGATGAAGGTGGAAACACACAACCATCCGACTGCGATTTCACCTTTTGCAGGTGCTGCCACAGGTTCGGGTGGTGAAATCCGCGATGAAGGTGCAACGGGTATTGGCTCTAAACCCAAAGCAGGTTTGTGCGGCTTTACTGTTTCCAACTTAAACATCCCCGATTTCAAACAACCTTGGGAAAAAGACAACGGTAAACCCGAACGCATATCATCAGCATTGGATATTATGCTGGATGGTCCGATTGGTGCAGCCGCCTTTAACAACGAATTTGGTCGTCCCAATATCAGTGGCTACTTCAGAACCTACGAACAAGAGGTTGGCGGTGAAATCAAAGGTTATCACAAGCCCATTATGTTGGCGGGTGGCGTGGGCAGCATTGATGCGCGGCATGTGGAAAAAGATGATGTAGCTGCGGGTTCACTCATTATTCAACTGGGTGGCCCTGCCATGTTGATTGGCTTGGGTGGTGGTGCGGCATCCAGCATGGACACAGGCGCAAATGCCGAGAACCTCGATTTTGATTCGGTGCAACGTGGCAACCCTGAAATGGAACGCCGTTGCCAAGAGGTACTCGACCGCTGTTGGCAGCTGGGTGAAAATAATCCCATCTTGTTTATCCATGATATTGGTGCAGGCGGACTCTCAAATGCCGTACCTGAATTGATTCATGATGCAGGTCGCGGCGGCAAGTTTGACTTGCGCAACGTGCATAATATGGAAACAAGCATGAGCCCTATGCAAGTGTGGTGCAATGAAGCGCAAGAGCGGTATGTATTAGCTATTGCGCCTGAATCATTGGAAACATTTACTGCCATGTGTGAGCGTGAACGTTGTTTATTTACGGTTCTTGGCACGGCAACAGACGGTGAACATCTGCATGTGGCTGATTCATTGCTTGGTGAAGCACCTGTGGACTTATCCTTGGAAACCTTACTCGGTAAACCACCCAAAATGTTGCGTGATGTACACCATAAAAACACCCCATCAACGCCACTTCCAAACAATATCAACATCAAAGAAGCAGCTTTAAGAGTATTGCGCTTACCAACAGTTGCCAGCAAAGAATTTCTCATCACCATTGGTGATAGAAGCGTAACTGGCTTGGTAGCTAGAGACCAAATGGTTGGCCCTTGGCAAGTGCCTGTATCTGATGTTGCGGTCACCGCGACCGACTTCACCAACTATACAGGTGAAGCCATGGCAATGGGCGAGCGCACACCGCTTGCCATCCTCAATGCACCAGCCTCAGGGCGTATGGCAGTGGGCGAAGCATTAACCAATATTGCTGCGGCATCCATCAACAAGCTCGGTGACATCAAACTTTCTGCCAACTGGATGGCAGCTTGCGGGCATGATGGTGAAGATGCAGCTTTGTATGACACTGTTCAGGCTATTGGCATGGAACTATGCCCTGCTTTGGGCATATCCATTCCCGTGGGCAAAGATTCATTATCCATGAAATCCACATGGACGGATAATGAAGGCAAAAAACAAGTCGTTTCACCTGTATCTTTGGTGGTAACCGCTTTTTCACCCACATCGGATATTCGTAAAACACTTACACCACAGTTGCAAACAATCGTGGGCGAAACCGACTTAATTCTGATTGATTTAGGGCAAGCTAAGAATCGTTTGGGTGGCTCATGTTTGGCGCAAGTGTATGCATCCACTGGTGTCGAGACACCTGACCTTGATGATGCAAACATGTTTGCCAACTTCTTTAACAGCATCCAAAGTTTAAACAACGATGGGCTTCTGCTTGCCTATCACGACCGCTCGGATGGTGGTTTATTCACCACACTTGCTGAAATGGCATTTGCAGGACGCACTGGACTGGATGTTTACTTGGATGGTTTGGGGGAAGATGCGCTTTCCATCTTATTCAATGAAGAGCTGGGCGCTGTACTGCAAATCAAACGCAGTGACCGTGAACAGGTCTTAAATCTATTGCGGATGAGTGGGTTAGAAAGCATCACACATATCATCGGCAGCACCAATGATGACAACCAGTTACACCTTGCTTTGGATAACCAAACCGTGCTTGATGAAGATATTTTAGAGTTGCAACAAATTTGGAATGAAACATCATTCAAACTTGCAAGTTTACGTGATAATCCTGAATGCACGCAACAAGCCTTTAATGCCATCACCAACCCTGCCGATAAAGGTTTATTTGCCGATTTAACCTATGATGTCAGCGAAAATATTGGTGCGCCCTATATCCATAAAACACGTCCAAAAATGGCAGTGTTGCGTGAACAAGGCGTGAACGGGCAAATTGAAATGGCAGCAGCTTTTGATAAAGCTGGCTTCACCTCCGTTGATGTGCACATGTCTGACTTGATTGAAGGGCGTGTTTCTTTGTCGGATTTCCAAGGTTTGGTTGCATGTGGCGGGTTCTCGTTTGGTGATGTGCTTGGCGCAGGGCGTGGCTGGGCAAACTCAATTAAGTTTAACCCTAAAGCTACGGATGAATTTCAAGCATTCTTTAACCGTGAGGATTCCTTTGCTTTAGGTGTGTGTAATGGCTGCCAAATGATGAGCCAACTTAAAGCTATGATTCCTGGTGCAGAACATTGGCCAACCTTTGAGCGAAACATTTCCGAACAATTTGAAGCACGGTTATTGATGGTTGAAGTGTTAGATTCACCATCCATCTTAATGCAGGGGATGGAAGGATCTAAGTTACCATTGGTTGTGGCGCATGGTGAAGGACGCGCCTCATTTGAAAGTGCAACACAGCAGGACAAAGCGTCTGCATATTTGCGTTATATTGATACCAACGGACAGGCTGCTACGACTTACCCTGCCAACCCCAATGGCTCCCCAGAGGGTGCAACCGCATTCACCAACAACGATGGTCGTTTCAATATCATGATGCCACACCCTGAACGGTTATTTAGAAACACGCAGTTTTCATACTATCCAGAACACAAACACGAAGAAGGTGCATGGTTGCGCATGTTCCAAAATGCGCGTGTTTGGCTCAATTAAAGAGCCTTATCATCGCAAACACCCTGTTTATCCCATCGGTTAAACAGGGTGTTTACAACTTCAAAACAAACGAGCCACTTGCAAAACTATTTTTTGATAATAAATTGCATTTTAATATCTGATAACTCAATAATGTCACCATCTTTCAACACACGAGGGTGGTCTGCAATGGATTCACCATTGACTCTGGTTTTACTCATGCCTTCCAAGTGCGTTAAATGATAACCTGTTGGTCGACGTGTAAACACAGCCGCTTGTTTACCCACCAACAAACCTTTAACTTTTATTTTGCATGTGTTTCCTTTGCCCATACTGGTTAAAGATGCCTTAAGTTCTAAGCTTTTTCCCATCAAAGGCCCTGATAGATATTGAATACCACCCAACACCATTTCAGCTTCTGGTGCAAGATCAGCTTTAGCCATCATTTCTTCTCTCGCAGCAGGGCTGATAATCATGGTTTTATCCATATCACTTTCTTCAGCTTCAGGTGGCGCAGTAGACTCACCCTCACAAAGGAATGTTAATGTATGTTTACCAACAGTAATGACATCACCATGGTGAAGCACAGACTTTACAGCATCTTTACCATTCACCTGTGTACCATTGGTACTACCCAAATCTTCTAAAATAACTTTATTACCAATTTTTAGAATTCGCGCATGACGGCTACTTACCGCCAAATTATCAACATGAATGTTATTGTCATCCTGCCGACCGACTGTGGTTTCTTCTTGATTCAAGTCGTATTCCGAAATCATTATATCCTTGAATTTTAAAATCAGCTTACAACTCATTTTATTCACCTCCAAATAAACGAGCGAAGAAACCTTTCTTTCTTGAAAGTGGGCCGTTCACTCGTATTAAAATAACCGATATATTATCCGGCCCACCTGCATCATTTGCCAAATTAATCAATGCTTGTGCACAAACTTCGAAGTTTTGACTATGCTCAATCATGGTCAAACGAATGGCTTCATCTGGCACAACATCTGTCAACCCATCTGAACACATCATATAAATATCGCCTGCAAGTGCAATATCTTCAACCACATCAGCTTCGACATTTTTTTCAACGCCCAAAGCCCGCGTGACCAAATTTTTAATGGATGAATTGCGCGCATCTTCTACAGTTAATAACCCTCGACGAACCTGCTCTTGAACCAATGAGTGATCCTCAGTCATGTGTGACAAGTATTCATTACGCAACAAATACATCCGAGAATCGCCCACATGTGACACTGCAATCCTATCCCCGTAAAACACCGTCGTCACCAGTGTCGACCCCATACCAGCACATTCTGGATTGGCTTGCGCTGCTTCAATAATTGCATTATTGGCAGTCACCGCTGACTTACGCGCTAATACGGCCTCTTTTGAGAACCCTGTCTGATCATCAATATCCCCTTCATCTATATGATGGAGTCCATCTTTAAGTAAGCGGGATACCAAATCAACAGCCATCGCACTGGCCACTTCACCAGCATTATGCCCACCCATACCATCAGCCAACACTGCAATACCATTGGCTTCATCAATGCCAACACAGTCTTCATTATGGCCACGTTTTTTTCCCACATCTGTGATCGCAACCATCTCTAATGCTTTCATACCTTACCTTCCTTCGCAGCCATGGCTTTTAAGCTGGCTATAATACCTCGAATGACTGCTGCCCCATTGGGTAAACGTTTTTCACGATCTTTAACCAGCATCGCATCAATAAGTCGGCTGACTTCTTCAGGTAAGCTTGGATCATATTCCCGAATATCAGGGTGAGGTTCATTGGCAATTTGAAACAATAATGTTGCCATAGAATCCCCTTTAAATGGACGTACACCAACCAACATTTCATACAACATGACACCCAACGAGAAAATATCAGAGCGACCATCCACATGTTTACCTGAAAGTTGTTCGGGAGACATATACGACGGTGTGCCCAAAACCACACCTGTCTTGGTTTTACTTGATGCCGTAACCCTTGCAATACCAAAGTCTGTTACTTTCACTGTTTTATCTTTAAGCAACATGATATTGGCGGGTTTGATATCACGATGCACCACATTTTGCCCACTGGCATAATGCAAAGCCTCTGCAACCTTACCTACAATTTTAAGCGTTGCTGCCTGAGGCAACAACTTTCCTTTTTTAGTATACGGTGCTAAATCAGTACCATCTAAGAACTCCATCGCAATGAATGCCAAATCATGCTCTTCTCCCGCATCATACATAATCACAATATTGGGATGATTCAGCATACCTGCTGTTTCAGCTTCACGAAAAAACCTATCTTTAACATCTTGAAGCTCGTCGCCTTCAAACTCTTGGGATAATGCCATGGTTTTGATCGCCACATCACGATTGATTTTAGGGTCTCTTCCTAAATAAACCGTACCCATCGCACCTTTACCAAGTTCTTTGCTAATCTCATAGCGACCAAGCGTAGGTTTCGCACCACCCGTAATCATCAATGTACTCATGCCATTTTGAGAGCCTCCACCAAAAACCATAGATTCTCCAGCATCTTTGGTACGTTGCATGCGTTGCTCTATATCTTTAAATTTTGGCTTAATCTCCATCATATATTCATACACTGCCCATGCTTTGTTAAACTGCCGCTTGCGTTCAAAATCCAAAGCCAAAGTATACAAACCATCCAAAATATCATCGGTAGGTGGACATTTCCTGAACTTATCAAATGCCATATCCAACATACCTTGGCTTTGAAAAGACAGCGCTAACATTTTATTGGTTTCTGCAGATTCTGAAGAAATTTTCTCTCTATCTTCTTCACTGGCAAAAAAATGTTTGGTTGTTAAAACAATATGTCCAACCAGTAATAATCCCGCCGCACCCATCACTTGCACCCACAGACCACTATCCGCCAGCAATATAAAGCCTGTACCTAAAATAAATGCTAATAAAAGTATCGAAATCAGTGTTCCAAGAACAGCATTCAAACGTGGTAGTAAAAGTATCAAATACAAACCTACAACAACAAGCAGCCCAAGCTCTGCCATACTTGCCCATTCAGGCGCGCTGATAAAGCCTTCATTCAGTATACTTTCAATCACATTGGCATGGTAATCCACAGTATTCATGCTGGATACAGGCGTAAGGTAAGATGCCCCAATACCTGTTGCAGTTACACCAATCAGCACAATTTTATCTTTGAACAAGTTCGCAGGTATTTTTCCTGATTGAACATCATAAAAAGGAAAATGCGTGAATCCACTACTCACATCACCCGAACCACTGGTATAAAACTTGGGATAAATTTTCATTTCAGCATCTGTGAGAATGGTCAATGCTCCAAGCTCCACACTCGACCCAATATTGATGCGTACATCATTCATGGTTAAATTGAGATCTTGCACCACCATCGCAAGAGACATGGATGGAAAGAATTGACCATAATATTCAACAATCAAAGGTTCCGAACGCAACACCCCATCTTCACTTGGTGATACGTTTAAATAACCCATACCCGCTGAAGCCATCGCCAACGCTTCAAAAGGGTAAGAAAGATTAATTGCACTAATCGGTGGTGCATTGACCGCCACATCTCCAATATTATTGATGCTCATGCGTTCTACATAGTCAGGAAGTTGGGCATCAGGACGACCCAAAGGTTCTCCTGCCTCATAAAACATGGGCATAAAAACATTACCAGCTTCAAACGTTGCCTGCGCCAAACGTGTATCACCATCATTAGCCAAAGCTAAAGCTGCAATGGCATCAGCCTCAGCTAACTTTTTATCGGCTTCAATGAACTTCTTATCAGCCGCTGTTAAATCACCCTTGGCATGTAAAGCTTCAGCTTCAATAAGCAAAGCTTCCCCTTGCTCTTGCAATAAATTAAACAGTTGCTCCGTCGAAGCTGTGTCGTTGCTTGCTTCTTTTTCACTGTAAAAAACATCAACACCAACAAGTCGAGCACCCGCTTCATGAAGATTCTCAAGCATATCTGCCATCACAGTTCTCGACCAAGGCCAACGACCAATCAATTCAATGGATGTATCGTCAATGTCCAAAATTACAACACGTTTACCCGCAGGCTCAACGCTACTGGCAACACCTGCGTCATACATATAAAACTCTAGACTTCTCAATAACGATGAGCCGCTCATATATGCAAACAGAAAAAGAAGCGTTAACGCTAGTCCTATAAACCAATCTGCCTTCCAAAAACTTTTAAGCACAATCTTTATCCTTGGTGACCATTCATTTTGACCCTATATCCACATGGAACTGCCCACAATAGATGAAAAATACTAATATAGCCAATAAGGCTACTTATTTTCATGGCTTATTTTCGCCAAAATTCTGGAATCAATAATACAAAAAATGTAAATATTTCCAGCCTGCCCAATACCATGCCAAACATCAAAAAAACTTTTGCCATATCAGGTAAACTTGCATAAGTTGAAGCAGGTCCAACAGCACCAAACCCAGGCCCTGTATTGGTAATCGATGCTGCGGTCGCAGAAATGGCAGTGATCATATCAACGCCTGTCATCGCCACCAGTACCGAAAGCACAGCAAAACACACCATGTACAACACAAAAAATCCCCATAATGCTTGAACCACAGAACCTTCTACGCGTTGCTTTAAAATTTTAACATGAATCACCGCGTGAGGGTGAATAAGCCTTCTAATTTCTCGCATACCCTGACGAAAAAGAAGTAACACACGAACAACTTTCATGCCTCCGCCTGTGGAGCCAGCGCATGCACCAACAAACATCGCCATCAACAGCAGCATCGTCGCACCTGGTGGCCAAAGCCCATAGTCACTTACGGCAAAACCAGTGGTGGTGGCAATGGCAACAGTATTAAAGATAACTTCATCCCATGTCCCTTTTCCTGATAGCAACGTCACAAAACCAATAAGGAATATCAATGAAAGAATCCATTTTACATATGTGATAAACTCTTCATCACGCAAGTAAGTTGTTATCGAAAAACCTTTGCGTAAAGCAACAAAGTGAAGTGTAAAATTAACACCCGCAAGAATCATAAAAAGAACAATTAGCCCGCGAATCCATAAAGAATCATAATAACCAATGCTTGCATCATGTGTGGAAAAGCCACCAATAGCCACCGTCGTCATGGCATGATTAACTGCATCAAATATACTCATGCCTGCAAGCCATAAACTTAAACCTGTGACCACAGTCATACCGAGATAAATAAACCACAAAACTTTGGCTGTTTCTGTCACCCTAGATGTTAACTTATCTTTGACAGGGCCAGGCGTTTCCGCCTTAAACAGTTGCATACCCCCTACGCCCAACAATGGCATCACAGCAACAGCCAGCACAATAATACCCATACCACCAAGCCACTCTTGCATCGAACGCCAAAACAAAATGGAATGGGGCATCGTATCCAAACCTGTTAAAATGGTAGCACCTGTGGTCGTTAAACCTGATGTTGATTCAAATAAAGCATCCACCACTGAAGGTGCAACACCCGTGGTCAAAAAGGGAACTGAACCCAATAGCGATAACACAACCCAAGCAAGGGCAACAATAAGGAAACCATCTTTATGACTAAGTTGCTTGGGGGCTTTGCCAGCCCATGCCATCATCAACACACCCGAAATAGCAACCAATAAACTCGCTAAAACAAATTCACCGGCATGTCCAGATTGGTAATACAGCGCAACCAATGCGGGTAGCAACATGCCAACTGAAAATAAAATAATAAGCACAGCCAATGTCCATACCACACCTTTAATATGCATAAAGTGTCAACAATCCTTAAAAGAATTCAAGCCGCACCTCAAACAATGCTTCAATCGCACGAATAGACTCTGCGCGTGATACCAATACAACATGGTCATTGGGCAACACGACTGTATCCCCATCAGGAATAATCACTTCTTCACCACGTACGATTGCGCCAATGACTGTGGCTTTAGGTAACTTTAAATCTCGAAGCGGCGCATCTAAAATGGCTGCTGTTTCCAGTGCTTCAGCCTCAATCACTTCTAAGCTCCCATCACCCAGCGGTGACATCCCCAGAATACGCCCTTTGCGTACATGTCTTAAAATGGATGCTGCTGTGGTAAAACGCGGAGAAACAATCACATCCAAGCCAATTTCTCGAACCATATCTGAATATATCGCTCGATTAACCAAGGTTACGACGTGCGGTACTTTATACTTTCTTGCGATTAGACTGCTTAAAATATTGGTTTCATCATCATTGGTTAACGCTAAGAAGTCATCCATTTTAGTAATAGCCTCTTCTTCCAAGAGGTCTCTATCCAAGGCATCACCATGTAAGACAACTGTTGAAGTTAATTGATCTGCAATCCATATAGCACGCGCTTCGTTATGCTCCACCATCTTGATAGATACACCCATTTTCTCCAAAGCCTGAGCCACTGCAAAACCAACATTGCCACCACCCACAAGCATCACATTACGCTTCACTTTTTTATTTTGCTTACGGCCTTCTAAGGTTTCAACAACATCATCAACTTGCACGCTACTGACTGCCAAATAAATACTGTCGCCTGCAAGTAAAACCGTATCTCTTTTGGGTACTTTCCATTTGCGATTGTGTTCATGGGCAACCACAAAAACACGCTTATCGCCCATCACCTCACTAATTTCTTCCAAAGCCAACCCTGCAAACAAAGTCTTCGGACGGATCATCATACCCAACAGTTGCACCTTATCATCAGCAAAACCTTGGGCATCCATGGCAGATGCCACTTGGTAACGTTTCACAATCGCTTTTGCAGCCTCATGTTCGGGAGAAATAATCAAATCAATAGGCAAATCATCTCGACCAAATAATTTTTTATTGGTCGCAAAATCTGGTTCACGAATGCGTGCCATTTTCATGGTCACTTTAAATAATGAATGTGCAACCTGACATGCCAGCATATTGGTCTCATCACTTGCTGTAGCCGCAATCAACAAATCAGCATTTTCAGCCCCCGCACTTTCCAATACAGATGGATGGGCCGCATTGCCCAAAACAGTACGCACATCCATGGTGTCTGCAACGCGTTGAATCCGCTCTTTATCACAATCGACCACGACAACATCATGTCCTTCTGCTGCTAGGCGCAGTGCAATATGAAATCCAACTTCTCCAGCACCTAAAATAAGAATATTCATTAATCAATACCTTCGCCAAAATTGATAGGGTAGCCACTTTGTCATAGCATGATTTTTTCCTAAAAAACAAATAACCAAACAAAAGAAGCTACCCATGAATGAAATAATGCGCATCCTATCGCCAATAAGCAATACTTTGGATTCAAAAACATTCAAACAGCTTAAAGTAATCACCGAGGCAGCACTCTCTATGACGGGACGAGTGACGATGCTGGGGTTATCTCGCTGGTCAGGTGATGGTGGAAGTTATCGAACGGTTCAACGCTTTTTTGGTCTACTGAATATAGCATGGATGAAAATGAATTGGCATTTATGCCGCTCTTTTCTGCAAGATAAAGACGATGTTATTTTACTTGCGGGTGATGAAGTCACCGTTACTAAAAGCGGCAAGAAAACGCATGGTCTGGACTTTTTTTTTCTTCCGTTCAAGGGCAAGTTGTGCCAGGACTGTGCTTCCTATGCATTAGCCTGATTAGTGTAAAGCGCCGCAAATCTTTTCCATTGCAGATGCACCAGTTAATCAAAAAAGAGCTGACAGGCTGCTCAAAGTATCGCGAAATAAGCACCGAAAAAGAAGTTTCTAAAAGCGATGAAAAAACAGTAAAAAAACGAGGTCGCCCCAAAGGAAGAAAAAACTTTAATCGCCGTGATGTTGAGTTATCACCCTATATGACTGTTTTACAAGAGAAAATAAGGGAAGTTAAATCACTTATTTCTGATTCATGTGTGCCAAAGTACTTTCTTTTTGATGGCGAGTTAGGCAATAATTTTGCCTTGCAGATGGTGAGGCAGGTCAATTTGCACCTGATTTGTAAACTACGTTATAATTCTCAGCTTTATTTGTCTTGGCAGGGTGAATATTCAGGACGTGGGCGTAAACGGATTTATGGTGAACGGTTACTGCCGCAAAAAATATCTAATGAATATCTCGTGCATGAAACGTGTGAGGATGGTGTACTTACAGAATACTTTCAAATTGAGGCACGGCACAAAAAGTTTCCAGATGCATTGAATGTTGTCATTATAAGAAAAACGTCAGTGAGCAGTGGGAAAACAGCTCATGTTATTTTGTTTAGCTCTGATCTTGCATTGGGATGGGATAAAGTCGTTGATTATTATCGTTTGCGCTTCCAAATTGAATTCAATTTCCGTGATGCTAAACAATATTGGGGACTGGAAGATTTCATGGTTGTAAAAGAAGCCAAGGTTCGAAATAGCGCATGTTTTTCAATGTTTATGGTTAATATGGCATACGCATTAATCGCTCAGAATGACGGAAAAGTCGGCAGAAGTATGCACGATGTGAAGGTGTGGTTTCTGGCGCGCAAGCAGGTACAAGAAACATTAAAATTATGTGGGGAAAATGCCGAACGTATTTTTATTAACGAACTGATTGATAAAATTTCAATGAAATTCATGGTTAATACGAGCTGAATGCGCGCTATTTTGGCGAAGGTATTGGTCATAAAAGGCTATTTTTATTCAATATGATGAGAACAAACATCATCCGACATCAATTTTAAATCATTTTTTTTAAAAAGAGATACCCGCTCAATGTAAGCAAGAACACAGGAACGAGAAAATATATGGCAGAAAGTCATGATTGAGGAAGTGCGACTTCAGTCGCGCATGCATGATGATGCTTCTCATGCGGGGCTAAAGCCCCACTTCCTATATTGAGACCGACCTGAATTCGTATCATAAGTGCAATCGTATGTCATCGCTATTCTTATCCTTCATTGTGGTGAAGCTGTTGTGCATCCGACATTCCGCACCCTTTATTTTGATTTTTGGTATTTAATGAAAAGACATGAAAACATAATGTTTTCAACGCCAAACAAGCTTATTATGGTACCTAAATCCTGCAAGTGGCACTTTCAGTGCTAATCCCCAAGAATAACCCTGTTCAATGAAAGTGTACTATTGGTAGAATCGGCTCATATTTCTCGATTTTTTTTCAATGTGATACGTTCTTATGTTAGAATAGATGCACAATCAGGGCTGCTTCTTGAATTTAGCGCGTGCAAAACCATAACTGTCTATCATCAGCCGCTTCCATCTTCATCATGATAAGACGTATCTGAGTTTAAATTAGGTCATGCCAACCCTTAGCCAGCTTTGCCAAGGTTTGGGGTGCAGCAACGTTGTGGGTATTTTCAAAGTCATCTGCCTGCCTCCGCAAACAAGCTTTCCAGCCATACGCACCATAAAAGTACGAATACTAGCCATCTCCCATCGCATCAATTGTTTGTCGCCACTCACCAGTGCCATCCAGCGCACGGTGTTGTAAGCAAGCACCGCGCATTGGAATAATGCGGAGCTGGCTAGGAAATTTTTCGTTTTGATGTGTGCCATGCCCATCTGATTCTTGGCTTCATCAATCCACGTCTCACAGGTTGCACGTTCACCATACTTCTTGTGGGTTTGCCATGGTGTAAGGTTTTCCGTGGTGACATAGCAGAAATAATCATACGACCGCATATCCAGCAGCTTGCCTTGATTGCAGTCTTCATCCTTAAGCCTGCGTACAGCAACAAAGGTTCGTGTGTGCGCCCATGTGCCACAACGATGGGTAAAGCTAGCTTGTTCCCAGCCGTCATGACCAGCCACAGCTTGCCATTGCTGTACTTCAAGCAAATCAACCAGTCCTTTCAGTTTTACTTTGATCAGGTAGCCATCACCGCGTGCATCCAACCAGTCCAGCAGCGCGCCAACAAAATAACCCGAATCACCACGAAAGACCAAACGCATACGATTGGGTAGATGCGCCGCCAACTGCTTCATGAACGCAACGATACCGTTGGAAGTATAAGCGTTACCACAACGCAGCCATGCCTGAAGAATCTCCTTGGTCTCCGCGCAAAAAGCCAACTGTGGATGGTAAGAAGGTGCGCCACGTTTGTGCGGGTTGTAACCAACTGCCGCGCCTTCCTGGTGTTTGCCATAAGTCGTTTTGACCGTGGAATCGACATCAATCCACATCGAACCCCGCATCAAGCTAGATGTCAATGCTCTAGCGCGTTTCCAGACGCGACCTCGCATGATGTGGTTAAAGGTTTCCATCTGGTAGATATGTTGTTCTGTGACCGTTTTAAGAATACGCCCCATGGTGGTCGCATTCATGATATTATCCCAGCCGCCAAGCTTTCGCAGCACATTATCTGCCCACACTCGAATACTTTCATCCACACTGCGAGCACCTGCAATCAGACTGAGAACATTTAATTCAACGGCATCAGATAGCTGATAACGGGCATTATGGGCGCGCCGATGCTCAACCGTACGATGGAAAGCCTTGCTAAACCCCAACTTACCAAGAAACCGCATAACTGGAACCAGACCCGCATGGATCGTCAGGTTTTTACCTGTGCTTTCAATAGTTACTTTTCGGGTAGACTTGCGGGTATGTTTTGCTTTAGAGTTTCTCACTGAAAAGGTGACTCCTTTTGTTTTTGATTGAGCTGCTAACTTATGAAGGAGTCTACCTTTTTTTGGATTAAGCTGTCAGGGGATTGCAGGATTTAGGTGGTAATACATTGTTTGTGACTTTAGCCCTCATCACAAGAGGATTATTCATAATTTTAGTCATTTACCCTCAAATATACCTTTCATGAGAGGTGGGACAGTTTAGCGAAACAGCCTCATTTTTCTAACCTGTTGAAAAATATAGATAAATTAAATAAAGTAATATTGATTTAGGGGTGCGGAATGTCGGGTGCATCATTTGACATCCTCCCCGACCTGATACCCGCAAGGGGCAGGCTTCTTGGCTACGCCAATTCATCACAGGGCGGGGTTTTACGGTGAGGTGGATAACTTTTAATATATACTTCATGTTTGAGTGATTATATTTCCCGCTGCATTAAGCATAAAATAAATAAGGTTATGAGGTTTGTAATGAAACAAGGATGTGGATGGTTGACAGGAATTGTGTTTTTTTTTAGGTCTTTCGCTAAGTAGTATTGCATGGGGAAGTGATGATTCAAGCAGCGACGACAGTGGCAGTCATGATCGAGATACGGTTCGCTCTTTACCTGTCAATGTCGCATTTATGAAAGAATGTTCGGCATGTCACTTTGCATATCCTGCAAGATTTTTACCCGCCCGTTCTTGGACCATCATGATGAACAACTTAGATGAACATTTTGGTGAAAATGCTGAACTCGATTTGCAAGTGAAGCAAGAAATTGAAAGTTATTTGGTTACCCATGCCAATAAACGTATGGCACGCCAAGCCAACCAGTTGTCTGAAAAAGATGTACCGTTGGCGATTACCGAATTACGTTGGTTTACCAAAGAGCATCGTGGCATTCCGAGAAAGTTGATTCGAGGTAACCCACAAGTGAAGTCACTTTCCAATTGTGTGGCCTGCCATACAGGGGCAGAGCAAGGTAGCTTTGGTGAGCGCGGCATTCGTATTCCTAACTACGGGCGTTGGGAAGATTAAACGATGATCATATTGCGTTAAGCAGAATGCGATATTGTGAAAATTGATGCCATATACTGATGGCTTTGGGTAAAACAAACCTTAACGAATTTCAAAAACTCGGCTAGGATTACGCCATGTCATCTGAGGAAACCTCCCAAACTTACGATCATTCTTTTGTTCACCTGCATACACATTCGGATTACTCCATGCAGCGAAGCACTGCGAAAGTTAAAAAAATGCTGGATTTGGCGAAAGAATACGCTCAACCTGCGATTGCATTGACTGATTATGGAAACCTATTTGGTGCGATTGAATTTTATTCGCAAGCCATGAGTCGTGGTATTAAACCCATTTTGGGTTGTGAATTTAACCTTTGCCCAACCATTCAAGAAAAGGTTAGCGAAGGGCCGCGCCGACCTGATTTTCCAACCATAGTGTTACTTGCGCGCAACAATGTGGGTTGGCACAACTTGATTAAGTTGGTGTCGATTGCTTCCTTGCAAGGCTATTATTATGAGCCACGCATCGATAAAAATTTACTTCAAGAATACAGTGAAGGATTGATTGCTTTATCTTCAGGCTGGAACGGTGATGTTGAGCGGGCTTTGCGTCATGGTGATAAAGAAAAAGCAATGACCCTAGCAAAAGAATACAAAGCTATATTTGAAGAGGATAGCTTTTTTCTGGAATTGCAACGCTTGCACCACCATGGTCAAGAAACACTGAATCAAGATGTGATTATGTTGGCACATGAAGCTGATATTCATTTGGTAGCGAGTAATAATGTTCACTTTTTATCTGAAGATGATAAGCAAGCATTTAAGGTGATGACTGCGCTGCGTGATAATGCAACTTTAGATGTTGATGATTTGAATGGTTTGAATGACATGCGCCATCTCAAGGCATCAGAAGATATGAACCGTTTGTTTGAGGATGTACCCGAAGCTTTAGCCAACACTATGCTTATCGCTCAATCGTGTAATGTAGAGTTGGAGTTTTACAATTGGCAAATGCCTGATTTTAAAACACCAGATGGCTCTGATTTGAATGAATACATTCAAACATTATCCAAGCAAGGTTTGGATAAACGGTGGGCAGTGATTACACACGGCACACCTGATGCAGATAGAAGTGTGTACGATGCACGGTTAAAGTTTGAACTGGATATTATCATTCAGATGGGCTTCCCTGGTTATTTTCTCATCGTATCTGACTTTATTATTTGGGGTAAAGAGCAGGCTATTCCCGTAGGACCAGGGCGTGGTTCGGGTGCGGGCTCGTTGGTGGCTTATGTGCTGGAAATTACCGACCTTGACCCGATTAAGTATGGCTTGTTGTTTGAGCGGTTCTTGAACCCTGAACGTGTTTCCATGCCTGATTTTGATATTGATTTTTGCCGTGACCGCCGTGCAGAAGTGATTGAATATGTTACCGACAAGTATGGTGAAGATAAGGTGGCACAAATCATTACTTATGGTGCGATGAAGGCCAAAGCGGTGATTCGTGATGTTGGGCGCGTTCTTGGCATTGATTTGGGTAAAATTAATACCATTGCCAAGTTGATTTCATCAGATTTGGGTATCACATTGGACAAAGCCTTGGCGTTAGAACCCAAACTTGAAGCCATGCGTGAAGAAGATAATGAAGTGCAAGCCTTGTTTGACTTGGCACTCAAGCTTGAAGGCATGAATCGAAACATTGGTAAACACGCAGCAGGTGTGATTATCGGGCGTTTGGCGTTATCTGAAACAACTCCCTTAAACCGAGATCCTAAAGGTGGAGAAGACGCGCACTTGAGCAAGGTTGTGCAGTGGGATATGGGAAGTGCTGAAAAAACAGGTCTGATTAAATTTGATTTCTTGGGTTTGAAGACCTTGACTGTGATTGACCTTGCTGTGCGTTTGGTGCGTGAAACGAGCCACTCTGATTTTGATATCAATACCATCCCCATGGATGACCGTGCAAGCTTTGAATTGATGCAAAGTGGACAGACTGCGGCGGTTTTCCAAATTGAATCCCAAGGTATGCGTGAGCTTTTGGTTAAGCTTAAGCCTGATTGCTTTGAAGATGTGATTGCTCTTGTTGCGCTTTATAGACCAGGTCCTTTGGAGTCGGGTATGGTGGACACCTATGTGGAATGCAAACATGGTCGCCAAGAAATTCAGTATACCCTACCTGAAATGGAGCCCATTCTCAAAGAAACCAATGGCGTGATTTTATACCAAGAGCAAGTGATGAAAATTGCTCAAGTGCTTGCAGGTTACACACTTGGGCAAGCTGATATGTTGCGTCGTGCTATGGGTAAGAAAAAACCTGAAGAGATGCAGCAGCAACGTGAAATTTTTATGGCTGGTGCTGAAAAGAATGGACATAACCCTGCCAAAGCCGAACAAATTTTTGATTTGATGGAAAAATTTGCAGGGTATGGATTTAATAAATCACATTCCGCTGCTTATGGTTTGATTTGTTATCAAACGGCATACCTCAAGGCGCATTATCCCCAAGCATTTATGGCGGCAACGTTATCTTGTGATATGGGTTCGGATGAGAAAGTCGCAGGTCTGGTGGCTGATTGCGAGCATATGAATTTGACCATTTTACCACCACACATCAATGATTCAGATTGGGAGTTTACCCCCGACAATGATACAGGTATTCGTTTTGGTTTGGGTGCAATCAAGGGTGTGGGAGAAGCTGCGATTCGTGCGATTGTTGCTGAGCGTAAGGAGAGGGGAAACTTTGCTAGCTTTGAAGATTTAATCATGCGTATTCCTAGGGGTTGCTTTAACAAACGCATAGGGGAAGCATTGATTAAAGCAGGAGCGATGTCTGGGTTGGTGCCACATATTGCATCGGGTTTATCGGGTCTGGATGCCGCATTGAATACTGCCAACCAGCGCCGAAAGCAGCAAAGTGATAGGCAGGTAACATTATTTTCTGTGGAATCCGTTCGCGAAAATGAACCTGATTTATTCCCAGTTGTGGCGCAATGGACAACGAGAGAATGTTTACACGCTGAAAAAGAAGTCTTTGGCTTTTTCTTAACAGGGCATCCATTGCAAGAGGCATTGGAAAATATCAGCCATTTGGGTGATAGCAACTTAAGTTTACTTGATACGTTGGATCATGATGTAACGGTTATTTTACCTGTCTTTGTTTCTTCTTTTCGGGAGTACCGCACCAAAAAAGGTGTCAATATGGCATTTGTACAAATTGATGATTTGTATGCTTCGGCAGAGTTGATTGTTTTTCAAAAAGTATATGAGTCATGCTCTGACATTTTACAAGAAGATAAGCCGTTGTTATTGGCCGCACGTGTTGATGCGAGCAAAGAAAAGCCTGTGTTGATTGCAGAAAAAGTAGTTTTTCTTGCTGATGTTTTGCCGCAATTACTTCATAAAATAAGTATTACAAGTAGCCATACATTGTGGAATGAAGAAAAGGTTTTAGGGTTATTGAAATTTTGCCAAAGCTCTGAAGTGATAACGTACAGTGAAGGGTCTGTTGATGCGTTGAAAGGAGGTGAAAACACAGTTTCACTACCTTTAAGCTTTGCGCTTAGGCTTGCAGATGGCAGTATTGCCGAATTAGAAACGTTGAATACCAACCTTTTATGGCACGAAGCAAGCCAGAAGTGGTTGGCAAAACACCTTGATAAGAAAGCTATGGTACTTGAATGTAAGCCGTGGCAGATAAAGTTTGCTGAAAAGCGCAAGGTGTACCAATCAGGGCAGGGGTAACACATGACAATATATTTGGAGTTTGAGCGTCCAATTGCGGAAATGACAGCTAAAATTGAGGAGCTATCGCTGATGGGTGATGATGCAAAGGTGAATATAGCCGAGGAAGTTGAACGCCTGAATGCCAAACGTGATGCGTTGGTGAAGCGGACGTATGACAATGCCAGTCGCAGTGAAGTGGCCCAACTTGCTAGACACCCTGACCGCCCGAACCTTCTTGATTATATTCCTTTGATTTTTGATGATTTCCAAGAATTGCATGGTGATAGATCTTTTGCTGATGATGCTGCGATTGTGGGTGGTGTGGCGAAGTTTCGCGATCATTCGGTTGTGATTGTAGGTCATCAAAAAGGAAGAACAACACCTGAAAAAATTAAGCGTAACTTTGGTATGGCAAAACCAGAAGGTTACCGTAAAGCGTTACGCTTGTTTAAACTTGCAGAACGTTTTGAAATGCCTGTATTAACATTTATTGACACCGCAGGTGCATGGCCTGGCATTGATGCCGAAGAACGTGGGCAAAGTGAAGCGATTGCGCGAAACTTGCAAGAGTTGGCCGTGCTTAAAGTACCTGTGATTGCCACCGTGATTGGTGAAGGTGGTTCGGGTGGGGCATTGGCAATTGGTGTAGGCGATAGGCTTTATATGCAAAAATTTGCAACATATGCCGTGATTTCTCCTGAAGGTTGCGCTGCTATTCTCTGGCATGACCGTAAATTTGCCCCACAAGCTGCAGAAGCTTTGAAACCCACGGCTGCGGACATGAAAAATTTTGGGCTGATTGATGCTATCATTGATGAACCCAAAGAAGGCGCACATCGAAACCTTGAAAAAGCTGCAGACCTTATGGCTGATGCTTTGTATCAAAGCCTTGAAGGGCTATTGAAGATTCCGCAAGAAGAATTGCTTCAGCAGCGTGAAAAACGTTTGCGTGACTTGGGTGAGTTTAAGACCTCTTAATGTTTCGTCGTTTCATCTTTTGCTTGTTGGCTTTGGGATTGTTATCTTGCCAAACGCAGCCGAAAGATGTGAAAGCATCCTATTTCTTATTGGGTACATTGGTTGAGTTTACCATTTTTACAGATGATGAAGCCCGTGCTTTAGAGGCAATCACTTTGGCAGCCAAGGAGATACAGCGGGTACAAGATACTTTTACAACATTGGGCGACGTTGAAAACAGTGTTCAACAGTTTAATCAGGCACCGTTGAACACATGGGTTCAATTGGATGAAGAAGTAAGCATACTTTTACTGAAAGCTATCGACATTTCAAAAGAAGTGAATGGTGCTTTTGACCCAACGCTGGGGCAACTGAATCAGTTGTGGGCTTTTTCAGGAGAAGCATCTCCCAAAGTACCACCAACGCAAAAAGCCATACAGATGGCACTTGCACAAAGCGGTATAGTGAATATTGAACACTCTGAACAAGGCTGGTTAAAGAAAGTTGAAGGGCTTACCCTTGATTTTGGTGCAATTGCTAAGGGTTATGCGATAGATCAAGGCATTCAAATTTTCAAACAATGGGGTATTCAACACGCCATTATCAATGCGGGTGGTGATATGCGTATTTTAGGTGATCACGGTGGTCAGGCATGGCGTATTGCGATTCGTCACCCGCGTCATGAGCAGCCTTTGGGTTGGCTTGAAGTTACGCAAGATACAAGTATCGTAACATCGGGAGATTACGAGCGATTTTATATGTTTGAGGGCAAGCGTTACCATCATATTCTAGACCCCAAAACGGGTATGCCATCCGCTAAGAGCCAGAGTGTTACAGTGATTGCTTCAAGTGCAATGCTGGCGGATGCGTGGAGCACAGGTTTGTTTGTATTGGGTGGTGGCGAAGGACTGACCGCTGTTCAAAATACAAGTCACATTCAAGCATTATGGATTATGGAATCATGAGAAACCTTTGAAAAGCCTTGATTTTCAGTTGAAAGGCGGCATGCAATAAAAAATAAGACATGTATTGAGCCACTTGCAAAACTCATGAGCGGCGATTGACTTCGCCACTCTGGCGCATTTTTAGGCTGGAATTTCGGTGCATGGAACCACTATGCCACTCATCCACCCATAGTTTTGCAAGTGGCTCATTGTGCAAAATTTAACTTTTCTTGTTTGTGATGTATCACACCAATGAGAACTATACCTTGTTGATACCGTATATATTTGGATAGTTGGATTTATGAATAAAGATTTAATCATACGCAGTGATGATTTCCAAGGGAGTAAGTTCCCTGACTTGGCGGTGCTTTATTCTGAAGAGTGGCAAGCTATGTTTGAAGTGGCTGAAATCAAATTTTTTTCAGCCAAAGGACAGGTGGTTGTTGAAGGGCAAGAGGGGGCGTACCTTTATCTTGTCAGATCAGGTTTGTTGCGCGTGATTAAGCAACATGCAGGCAGCACTTATGAAGTTGCAACAATAGGTCCAGGTGAAATTTTTGGAGAAGCTTCTATTTTGTATCAGAGCAAATCAAGCGCAATAGTTCATGTTGTGGATGACTGTGTTTTGTATGCTATTCCTTGTTCAAAAGTGCAGGAATTTTTAAAGAGTAATGAGCATTTTTTGCGCGCAACCCAACAATTGGTAGAGAAGCGAAGTGCTGCGAATGCTTTAGTCGTGAATCCTATTTTTTCTACATTGCCCATGCCTGTACGCGAAGTTATTTTATATAATGCAAAGTTTTTCAGTTTGGATGCTGGGGAAGTTTTAATGCTTGAAGGTGAAGCTGATGATAAACATATGTTCATCATTTTGGATGGAGAGTTGGAGGTGAGTATCCATGATCCGAGAAAAAAAGGTGAGCACCTAACATTAACAACGCTTTCGTCAGGTGATGAAGCTGGTGAAATAACAGTGGTCACCAGCCTGCCGCATATGGCTACGGTGACTGCAGTGGGTGCAGTTCGCGTGCTTGCTATTCGCAATAGTTCAGTGCTTGCATGGGCAGACCGACATGTTGAATTTGCTTATGCGCTGTATGCCACAGTCTATCGAAAACTCATGCAAACACAGGATTCAGTGTTAACAGCAAGCAAAGTCGAATTTCTAACACGTTATGCGATGCCATCATTGGAAGAGTTTAAGAAAAAACATCATTTATCCACCTCACCGTAAAACCCCGCCCTGTGATGAATTGGCGTAGCCAAGAAGCCTGCCCCTTGCGGGTATCTGGTCGGGGAGGATGTCAAAAATTCTTTGCTGTTAATTGTTCAATGTCATCACGATGTTTTGCAGCATCTTCAAATCTTAAATCAGCTGCAGCTTCAGTCATCAAACGTTCGAGTTCGTTGATGCGTACTTTACGTTCATATTCATTAAGCACCTCAGGTTCTGCGATTTCAGGAATATGCCCATAATCAAGATTGTAAACTGAACCCAAAATATCCTGAATTTCTTTTTTGATAGTGAGTGGTGTGATGCCGTGTTGTTTGTTGTATGCCAATTGTTTTTCACGTCGGCGGGCTGTTTCATCCATGGCTTTTTTCATGGAATCCGTTATTTTATCAGCATAAAGAATGACTCTGCCTTCTGCATTGCGCGCTGCCCTCCCAATGGTTTGCACCAAAGAACGCACGGAGCGTAAAAAGCCTTCTTTGTCGGCATCAAAGATGCAAACTAGGCTGACTTCGGGCAAATCCAAACCTTCCCTCAATAAGTTGATACCAACCAAAGCATCAAACACACCCAAACGTAAATCGCGCAATATTTCCATGCGTTCAATGGTATTAATATCCGAGTGTAAATAGCGTACTTTTAGGTCCTTATCGTTTAAATATTCAGTTAAATCTTCTGCCATACGTTTGGTCAAACATGTCGCAAGTACACGGTCACCTTTGGCGATGACTTCACGCGCAACATCAATAAAATCTTCGACTTGATTGGTGGCAGGTCGCACTTCAATTTCAGGGTCGATTAACCCTGTTGGGCGAATGACTTGTTCGACAAATGCCCCGCCTGTTTTTCCCAATTCATAATGGCCTGGTGTTGCTGAAACATGAATGATTTGTGGTGCAATAGCCTCAAACTCAGGGAACTGAAGCGGTCGATTATCCAAAGCAGAAGGTAAACGAAAACCAAAATCAACAAGTGTTTGTTTACGCGCTCTATCACCTTTAAACATACCACCAATTTGGGGTACGGTGACATGCGATTCATCCAACATGACAATGGCATTGTTGGGCAAATAATCCAAAAGTGTGGGTGGAGCTTCGCCTGTGGCACGCCCCGATAGATGGCGAGAATAATTTTCCATACCTGAGCAGTGCCCAATCTCTTGAATCATTTCAAGGTCAAAGATGGTGCGTTGCTCTAAGCGTTGAGCCTCCACCAGCTTGTTTTGTTCATAAAGCTCTGGTAAACGTTCGGATAGTTCTATCTTAATGTTATCCATGGCGTTAAGTAGGGTTGAGCGTGGTGTGGCAAAGTGTGTTTTGGGAAACACGGTGTACTTGTGTAGTGTTTCAATGCGTTGCCCTGTGAGCGGGCTAAACTTGGAAATCGCATCAATATCATCACCAAAAAACTCCACGCGAATCGCCCAGTCTTCGGCATCAGCGGGGTAGATTTCTAAGACATCACCACGCAGACGAAATGTGCCGCGATGAAAGTCCATATCATTGCGTGTGTATTGCAGCTCAACCAGTTTGTTGACAGCTGTGCGCTGGTCTTGTTCGCGACCAACCTCAAAATATTGCAGCATGTTTGCATAGGCTTCGGGGCTACCTAAACCATAAATGCAAGACACGGATGCAATGATAATCACATCCTCGCGTTCCAATAAAGCACGGGTGGCGGCATGACGCATTCTGTCGATATGTTCATTGATGGATGAATCTTTTTCGATGAATGTGTCGGATGCAGGCACATAGGCTTCAGGCTGGTAATAGTCATAATAAGAGACAAAATATTCCACCGCATTTTCAGGGAAAAATTGCTTAAACTCGCCGTAAAGCTGGGCGGCAAGTGTTTTGTTGGGCGCCATAATCAAGGTTGGTTTTTGGCTGCGTTCAATCACACACGCCATGGTGTAGGTCTTCCCCGAACCAGTGACACCGAGCAGCACTTGATGAGGTTCGTTGTTTTCTAAACCTTGCAGCAAGGCCTCAATGGCATGAGGCTGGTCACCTTGGGGTATAAAGTTGCCAACTAATTTAAATTGCATATGTGCAAGTCTAATAGGAATAGGAAATCATTGCATCCAACTTGACATGGATTAGGTTTCTTGCCATAGGTTTTTTTAATGCGGATGGTGACAATGATTATACGGATAACAGTTCTTATTCTTAGCCTGGTTGGTTTCGTATCGACTGCGTACTCTGATGAATCTAAGTTAGAGAATAACTTTTCAGGTCTGATTCAGTTGGGTGGTGATAGAAGCCAAGGGAACTCGGATAACAGGTCACTGAGCTCTAATTTTGAGTTAGGTCACAGCTACGGCAACTGGGTTACCGACTTTACATTTCATTCATCACAAAAAAAAGAGTCAGGTACACTGACAGAGGATAAGTATGAAAGTATCTTAAAAAGTATCTATAATTTGCCTAAACATTATTACACTTTTATTCAGCTGGGTTACCGTGAAGATAGCTTTAGTGGTGTGTATGCTGAAAAAATGTATATAGCTGGTTTTGGGTATCATGCATTTATGAATAAAGATGCGTATAGCTTGGATATTGAAATTGGTTATGGAGAGCGTGTTACAAAAAAACTTATTGATGGCGTGCTTCGCGCAAAAGTGGACTATGACCCTGGTACACATATCGCCCTGATTTCACAATATAACTTTACTGATGATGATGCCTTAAAAGCAAGTATTACTGCTGAGATTGGTAATGACGATGACTTTTTAAAGAGGAAGTTTTCTTGGGTACATAAACTATTTGACGCATTTCACTTAGACGTAAGCTATGAATCGCTTACATTAAGCAAGCCAAGTGTTAATAAAGTTTCTACGGATGCGACAACGATATTCAAAATAGGCTACACTTTCTAGCATGACTGAATTTGGCGTTATTCTTCTTTCTGCAGTGTTGGTGAACAATTATGTGTTGACCAAATTCTTAGGTATTTGCCCATTTTTGGGTGTTTCAGGCAAACTTGAAACAGCGATTGGTATGTCTTTTGCGGTGATGTTTGTCATGACGTTGGCATCCACAGCCTCGTGGATTATTCAGCAGCTTATCCTTATTCCTTTTGATATTATGTATTTACAAACGGTATTTTTCATTTTGATTATTGCTGCGTTGGTGCAGTTTGTGGAGATGGTGATGCATAAAACCAGCCCTGTATTATATCAGGGCTTGGGTATCTTTTTACCTTTGATTACCACCAACTGCGCGGTGCTTGGTGTGGCTATTCTGAATGTGCAGCAAGATTATTCATTTTTTGCTTCTGTGCTTTATGGTTTTGGAGCTGCGGTTGGTTTCGGTTTGGTGTTGGTTTTATTTTCAGGCTTACGTGAACGTTTGGAAGCAGCGCCCATTCCAGAAGTATTTAAAGGTTCGCCCATTATTTTGATTACAGCAGGTATGATGGCACTCGCATTCATGGGTTTTGCTGGTTTGGTGAAGGTTTAGTTTTGGAATTTTTATACCCTGTTTTTATTTTTGCAATACTTGCGCTGGTGATTGGTGTGGGTTTGGCATTGGCATCGCGATACTTTCATGTGGAAGGTGATCCTTTATCTGATAAAATTGATGCGCTTTTACCGCAAACCCAATGTGGGCAGTGTGGTTACCCGGGTTGTCGCCCGTATGCCAATGCTGTGGCGGCTGATGAAGTGTCAGTCAACCATTGCGTGCCAGGTGGAGAGCGTACGATGTTGGCAATTGCAGACATCATGGGTGTTGAACCCAAAGCGATTGAAGAAGAAGAAACTGTACCTGTGGTAGCTTATATTCGAGAAGATGAGTGTATTGGTTGCACGCTTTGTATTAAAGCTTGCCCTGTCGATTGTATTATTGGTGCGCCCAAACAATACCACACTATTGTTGCCGACCATTGCACAGGTTGCACGCTTTGTTTGGAACCGTGCCCTGTGGATTGCATTGATATGGTGGAAACACCTGAGCTATTGGAGCATTGGGCTTGGCCTGTGCCTGGAACCAAGCGAGCGATTAAAGCGGAAACGCGTAAAGCAAGTCACGAGGATGCCGATGTTTGATTTATGGGACAAAGTCCAGCAGGTCTTGCATATCAACACACCGCGCGGCTTTACAGGTGGAATTGTTCATCAGAACCAATATAAAATAACAGGTGGTGATTCTATTGTTGCCAGCCCTTTACCTGATATGTTGGTGCACCCCATCAAGCAGCATATTGGCGATCCATGTGAGCCGATTGTAAATGTTGGTGAGCGTGTTCTTAAGGGGCAGATGATTGCCAAAGCACAAGGTTACCTTTCTGTGCCTATTCATGCCTCAACATCAGGTGTGGTGGAGAAAATTGAAAAACATTTGATTCCGCACCCGTCTGGTTTGGGCTTAACATCTATTTCCATAAAACCCGATGGATTGGATGAAGTGGATGAATCACTTCACCCTTTACCCAATTATCGCAGTGTTGATATTGTGGAGCTTAGAGAGCGTATTCGTCATGCTGGTCTTGCGGGGCTGGGAGGCGCTGTTTTCCCCACATTCGTGAAGCTTGTACATGACCAAAAACACCCGATTGAAACAGTGATTCTGAATGGTATTGAATGTGAGCCTTGGTTGACTTGCGATCATCAACTGATGATTGAAAAAGCGCATGAAATTATCACGGGCTTGGACATCGTGATGTATTTGGTAGATGCAAAACAAGGCATCATTGCGATTGAAGATAACAAACCTGACGCGGTTACAGTGATGCGAAAAACGCTGAAAGACATGGGTCTTACGGATACTGTTGAAGTTAAAGTGCTGCCCACACGTTACCCTCAAGGTGGTGAAAAACAGTTGATTCAAGCGATCACAGGTAAAGAAATACCTGCGGGAGGTTTGCCGCTACATATTGGTGTGATTTCCAGCAATGTAGGTACAAGCAAGGCTATTTACGATGCGGTTTGTTTGGGTGAGCCGTTGACTGAACGCATTATTACGGTGAGTGGTGATGCCGTGCCAAAAGCTGTTAATATGTCTGTTCGCCTAGGCACAAGTGTCCGCTTTTTATTGGCACAAGTGGGCGTTACAGGCTTTGATGATATTAAGATTATTCATGGCGGCCCTATGATGGGTGAGTTGATGGTTGATGCTGATGTGCCTGTGGTTAAAGCAAGCAATGGCATTCTTGCCATGCACAAACAGTCGATAATGCGGGCGCACCATGATGAAGAGCCATGTATCCGTTGCGGTGATTGCGGTGAAGTTTGCCCTGCGGGGTTGATGCCGAACTTATTGGCGCAGCATTGCAAAGAAGACCAGTTTGAGCGAGCGCAAGACTACAATTTATTCGATTGCATTGAATGCGGTGCTTGCAGCTATGTTTGCCCATCGCATATTCCGTTGGTTCACTACTTCCGCTATGGTAAGGGGCAGGTAGCACAAATTCAGCGTGAGAAAGCATTTGCTGAAGAATCTCGAATGCGCTCTGAAAAACGTGATGCGCGTTTAGCCAAAGAATTGGCAGAAAAAGAAGAAAAACGCCGTATTGCCAAAGAGAAAAAAGAAGCAAGAGCCAAGGCATTGGCTGACAAGCAAGCCGCAGAAGATGCGACTTTAAGTGTTGAGGCAGAAAATGCGAATGAAAATGCGGATAAAGGCGTGGCTAAAGCAGTAGATAAATCTGAGGAGGCATCATGATTTTTCTAAGTTCTCCACATCAGCATGGTGGCAACACGATTCAGTTGACCATGTTTTCTGTCATCATTGCCCTTATTCCCGCAGCGATGGTCAGTGTTTATTTGTATGGTTGGTTGGCAGTTTTTTTACTCACCACATGCATAGGTATCAGCCTTTTAACCGAATATTGGATGTTACGTTGGATGGGTAAACCGACCAAGCCTGTGTGGGATGGTTCGGCAGGTTTAACGGGTTTGTTGCTGGCATTAACTTTACCCGCAGCCGTACCGTGGTGGATGGCAATTTTTGCGGCGGTGTTTGCCATTATTTTAGGTAAACAGCTTTATGGAGGTTTGGGACATAACCCATTTAACCCTGCACTGGCTGCGCGCGTTGTACTCTTAATTTCATTCCCACTGCATATGACCTCGTGGATTGTACCTATGCATATGGATGCAACGCTGAACATGTATGACTTTGTCACCAGCTTACAATTCTTCTTTTTAGGGCCAGATGCGGTCAAACAAACATGGGATGCCATCACCATGGCAAGCCCTTTGGGTTATTTGAAAACAGAGCTTGGGCAAGGTGTGACGGTGTCGCAAGCTTTGGTCAATTATAATTATTCAACCCTTCACGCCTTCATTGGTCGTGAAGCAGGAAGCTTGGGTGAAGGAAGTGCCTTGGCATTATTGATGGGTGGCATTTGGCTGATGGCAAGACACACTATTTCGTGGCATATCCCCATTTCATACATTGCTACAGTTGCAATGTTTGCCTGGGTTTTCAATATGATAAACCCTGATGTGTATGCACCACCCTTGTTTCATGTGTTGGCAGGTGGTTTGATTTTATGCGCATTTTTCATGGCAACTGACCCTGTATCCTCGCCATCATCAAGCATTGGTAAAATTGTTTTTGGTATCGGTTGCGGTGTGCTGACTTGGGTGATTCGCACCTATGGCAATTATCCCGAAGGTGCGATGTTTGCCGTGGTATTGATGAACATGGTAACACCATTGATTGATTATTATGTGCGCCCACGGGTGTATGGTTATAAGCGTGGTAAGAAGGCATGAAGTTTAGCAAAGAACAACAAAAAATCGCTTTAACGCTTTTTGTAGTTGCCTTGGTTGCTGCGTCGATGTTGGCATGGGTTGCCAGTGTCACCAAAGGTCCGATTGCGGAAGCCCAACGCGCCATGTTGCACAAAAATATCAAACAAGTATTACCCGAACATAGTAATGACCCCGTTCATGATATGTTTGTTTATCCCATATCAGCAGAAAAGAATTTACAGATCTTTCCAGCCAAAGACAAAAAAGGTGATGTTCTGGCGTATGCTTGGGAGCAAATTGCGCCCGATGGGTATTCAGGCACGATTCGTATTTTGATGGGTGTTCGCCTCACAGGTGAGGTGGTGGCTATTCGTATTACCAGTCATAAAGAAACACCGGGTTTGGGTGATGGTATCACCAAAGATATGGCGTGGTTGGGTAGTTTTATCGACAAAACATTGCGTAATTCCAAGTGGTCAGTCAAAAAAGACGGTGGCGATTTCGACCAATTCACAGGCGCAACCATCACACCGCGTGCTGTGGTTAGAGCTGTACAACAAGGTTTGTTGTTTTATAAAAATAGCCAAGCTGATTTGTTGAAACGGGTGTATATTACGACGAAAGCTAAAAACGTGACGCAAGAGGGAGCGAAATAATGGCTTCAACAGATGCAATGCTTAATAAACAAGAGATATTTACGGATGGTTTTTGGCATAATAATGCCATTTTTGCCCAGCTTTTGGGCATGTGCCCACTTTTAGGGGTTACCACCTCTGCGGAGAATGGTTTTTGGATGGGTCTGGCAACCTTATTGGTTCTTGTAGGTTCAAATCTTATCGTTTCTTTGGTGCGCGGATTTATTCCTGATGAAGTGCGTATTCCTGCATATATTGTGATTATTGCGTCTTTGGTGACTGTGGTAGAACTGACGATGAATGCGTGGATGCATGAGATGTATTTGATTTTAGGGCTATTTATTCCATTGATTGTGGTCAACTGTGCGATTCTTGGTCGTGCGGAAGCCTTTGCCAGTAAAAACAATGTAATGGATTCTTTGGTGGATGCCTTGGGTATGGGTCTAGGTTTCACCTTTGCCTTGCTATTGCTTGGCGGCGTACGCGAACTGTTGGGGCAAGGTGAGTTGTTTGGTTTTGATATCCTTGGCGCAAACTATCCAGATGTGTTGTTATTTATTTTACCACCGGGTGCGTTTATTGCCCTAGGTTTTATTTTGGCAGGTGTGAACTTGGTGAACTTGAAACTCAAAGCCAAAAAAGAAGTCGAACTAACACAAGCCAAAGCAGAGGCAGCAAGCTAATGGAATGGTTATTATGGTTGCTTCTTATTCCAATTTCATGGTTTTTGTGGTGGATTGGTTTTGTCTCCACCAAACGTATGCGTGTTGATATGAACAAAGAACGCGAAGAAAAAGCTGGAAAAATAGGCATTAAACTTCCTAAAATATGAATCATGACATGCTTGAAATTCGCGACCTTTCCTTATCCATTCCAGTATCGGGTGAGCATGTATTGGCGGTGTCAGGTGTATCACTTGCCTTAAAATCGGGCAAAGTCTTGGCGTTGGTTGGTGAATCGGGTTGTGGCAAAAGTTTAACGGCGCAATCACTGCTTAGACTTGGTGAGTTTCAAGGTGTAGACAAAGAAACAGGCGATATTCTGCTTGGCGGACAAAGCCTGTTTGATATATCATCCGAAGAACTTCGTAAAATTCGTGGCGGTGTGATTTCCATGATTTTCCAAGAACCCATGACTGCGCTTAACCCTGTATTTACCATTGGCAGCCAGATTTTAGAAGTGATTCATTTGCATACTGATTTGAACAAGAAAGCCGCACACCAACGCGCTTTGACTTTGCTTGCCGATGTGGGTTTGCAAGATGGTGAGACCTTGATGAAACAATATCCTGATAGTTTGTCAGGTGGTATGCGCCAGCGTATTTTGATTGCCATGGCCATGGCGGGTGAACCTGAATTTATCATTGCTGATGAACCCACCACGGCATTGGATGTGTCGGTGCAAAAGCGAATTATTGCTTTGTTGCGCGGTTTACAGCGCGAAAAAGGTATGGGCATGTTGTTGGTCACCCATGATTTCGGGCTTGTTGCGGAAATGGCAGATGAAGTGGCGGTGATGTATGCGGGTGAAATTGTTGAACAAGCATCGGTGATGGATATTTTTGATAACCCATCCCATCCCTACACCCAAGCTTTGATGAATTGTCGCCCCGAAACGGCGCGCGACACGCCCAGAACTTACAGTGATTCCAGGCAATGTGCCAAGCCCAGGTGATTGGGCGCAAGGGTGTCGGTTTGCCCCCCGCTGTGCGCTGGCAACAGATGAATGTTCAGTAGCTTCAGTTGCGCTCAACGCATGGCAGGATGGTGAACATCAAGCCCGTTGTATCAAGGTGGACGCATGAGTGTGTTAAGCGTTCAGCATATCCGAAAAGTCTTTAAAGGTGGTGGATTTTTCGGCGGTGGTGCGGAAAAAGTTGCGGTGAATGATTTAAGTTTTGATTTGGTCAAAGGTGAGACTTTGGCGATTGTGGGTGAATCGGGCAGTGGTAAATCAACCACAGCAAGGCTTGCTATGCGTTTACTTGATTTGGATGACGGGCAGGTGGTTTGGGGTGGTCAAGATGTGACCAAGCTTGGCGGCAGTGCTTTAAGAAAACAGCGCAAGCAATTACAAATGGTCTTTCAAGACCCGTTTGCATCGTTGAATCCGAAGATGAAAATCGTGGATACTGTGGGTGAAGGTTTACGGGTGCATCAGCCCAGTTTAAGCAAGGCGGAGCGCAGAGAAAAAGTCTTAGAAACCTTGCAGCTTTGCGGCTTAAATGAAGAAGCCTTGGATAGGTATCCGCATCAATTCTCAGGTGGGCAACGGCAGCGTGTGGGCATTGCCAGAGCCTTGATTGTTGAACCTGATGTGTTGGTCTTGGATGAGCCTGTATCGGCATTGGATGTGTCGGTGCAAGCGCAGATTTTAAACCTCTTAAAGCATCTGCAAGCGGATAAAGGTTTGGCGTATTTGTTTATCTCCCATGATTTGTCGGTGGTGCAACATATTGCCAATCGCGTGATGGTGATGTTTGCAGGGTTTGTGGTGGAAGAAGGGGATATTGATGTGGTTTTTAACCATCCCAAACACCCCTACACCAAAGCTTTGCTGGATGCCAAGCCTATTGCGCACCCAAGTCAACGCCAAGATGATGATGGCAAACAAGTGGATGAAGGTGTGGCAGTTGATGGTTGTGCTTTTGCGCTGCGTTGTCCGTTTGCTAAAGATGAATGTAAGACTTTTAATATGCAGATGAATGATAAAGTGGCGTGTTTATTTCCTTTGGTATAAGCCCCTGTCATGTCGAACGAAGTTGAGATATCTCAGACCTTTCGACTACGCTCAAGGTGACAAGCCACATGTCATTTCGACCGCAGTGGAGAAATCTAAGACTAGGAGAAACATACTTTGGAAGTTTCAGGATTGATCAAACGCGTAGCGCGTGGCAAACATGGCTCAGAGCATTTGAGCCAAGACGAAGCCAAGTTTGTATTCTCAGAGCTCTTAAATCCGCAAGCTGATGCGCTGCAACTGGGCGCATTTTTGATTGCCCAACGCATGAAAGGCGAAACATCTGCCGAGCTTGCAGGTTTTGTTCAAGCAGCCAGAGAACATGTTTCACACTTTGACAGCATCAAAGCCATCACCGGCGCAGTAGATTTACCCTGTTATGCAGGCAAACGCCGTGCGGCACATGCTTACCTTGTGGCAGCACTCGAAGCTCGGGATAAAGGCACGCCTATCTTTGTCCATGGTGTGTCCAAGATTGCAGATAGGGTCACAGCTTGGCAGGTGTTGCAAACCGCGGGCATCAAATCGGCAACCACATTATCCGAAGCCAAAAACATCATGGATGGTGAAGGCATGGTGTATATGGATTTAAGCGATATATGCCCTGATTTGAATCGGATTTACGGCTTGCGAGATAGGCTTGGTGTGCGCTCCTTTGCCAATACGGTAGCAAGGTTAATCAACCCCATGCAGTGCGACAAACAACTTAATGGTTTTTTTCATACGCCGTATGCCGAATATATGGCGCAAGCCAATGTGTTGCTTGATCAGCCAGAATCCTTGATATTTATGGGTGCAGAAGGTGAGCCTGAGCTTTATGCGGATAGGCAAAAGGTGGTGAATCGGCAGGTGGGTGAGCTGGTTGAGCAAGTGAAGTTTGAGGATTGTGGGTGTGAGACTTACCCCAAACAAGGTGTAGAAGACTTACAACAAATTTATGATGATTTTCAGCGCATGCTTGATGGTGATAGAACAGAACGCGAACAGGCTACGATTGAAAGGGTGAGGACAAACTTTGGGTAAGCGAACGGTTTATGTGATTGGTGCAGGAGCAAGTAAAGAGGTTGGGCTTCCTGTAGGAAATGAATTGAAAAGTGAAATAGCGAGTCTACTTGATTTTGATACCTTCTATGGGAAACTAATAGAAGGTGACAGTGTTATCTATAATGCTTTAAACCTTATACCTAAATCCTGAAAGTGCCACTTGCAGGATTTAGGTAATTCAACGGCATCAGATAGCTGATAACGGGCATTATGGGCGCGCCGATGCTCAACCGTACGATGGAAAGCCTTGCTAAACCCCAACTTACCAAGAAACCGCATAACTGGAACCAGACCCGCATGGATCGTCAGGTGTTTTTTCAGCTCATGTGCGTTTTCGCACACTTGAGTTATCTTTTCGAGTGTAATGAAGCTTGCAAGGTTATCGATATGTTTTCTGGCATTTCTTAAAAGGTATGATTCATTGCTTCATCTGAAACATAGCAGTGAAAATCTCCTTTTTGTTTTTGATTGAGCTGCTAACTTATGAAGGAGTCTACCTTTTTTGGATTAAGCTGTCAGGGGATTGCAGGATTTAGGACTGATGTTAAGCATAGTGTTAACAATCAAAATAAGGGGGGAATGTCAGTTTTGAGCTTAGATCCAGTGTAAAAATAAAATCATTTTCACATGTTGTGCTTGGAGCTTAAAGATGCTCAGTATATCCCTACATACGAATGAGGTATATGAAAGAATCATAATGCCTAAATTTTTACACAGTTGCTAAGAATTAACCCCTCAGGGGTCGATTTTTACCTGACTTCTGGTTATAGTGCGCCATCTTGATGCTTCTTTGAAAGGGAGGCTGACAATAAAACATAGCTTTATTAAAGGGGAGGACGAATGTCCACTGTTGCAGATCTAAAGATTGATTTAGTAGAAGTTTGTGAAGCCGCCGCGCGTGCTTGTGCACCGTTTGTTGGTTCTGGTCAGAAAGATGAAGGTGATGGGTTTGCTGTTGATGCGATGCGCGAGCGAATTAATCAAGTGAAGATGAAAGGTTTGATTGTGATTGGTGAAGGTGCCAAAGATGAAGCGCCTGCATTGTATGATGATGAAGAAGTAGGGACGGGTTCAGGTATTGGTGTTGACATTGCAGTTGATCCGATTGAAGGCACCAACTTGTTTGCCCGTGATGCATCAGGTTCTATCGTAACCTTAGCTGCAGCACCTGCAGGTACGATGTATCGCCCTGGTTCTTGTTTTTATATGGAAAAACAAGTCTATCCAAAAGCTGCGCGTGGTAAAATTGACCCAACAGCATCTGTTGAAGTTCGCTTGACGCAGTTGGCGAAAGCATTGGATAAAGATATTAAAGAAATCACAGTATTTGTTTTGGATAAACCCCGTCACCAAGCGATGATTAAAGAGATTTATGCCTGTGGTGCAAAAGTTCGTCTTGCCACGGATGGTGATGTGAATGGCGCGATTCAAGCGATTCTAAATATGGGTTCTGATGCGTTGTTTGGCATTGGCGGCACACCTGAAGGTATCGTGACGGCATGTGCAGCACGCGCGATGGGTGCTGAAATGTTTGGTCGCATGGCTCCGCAAAAAGATTTCGAGATTGCATTATGTGAAAAAGAAGGCATTGATACAGAGCGTTATTTGACACGTGATGAGCTTGTGACCTCAGATGATTGCATGTTTATTGCCACGGGTTTAACCAGTGGTGAATATGTTGACCATGTCAAGGTTGGCACTGATGTTGATGGTAAATATATGGTCACGGATACGGTCGTTCTTTCGGGTTCTGTGGGTAATATCCGTCGTGTGCAAACAACACTGCACGTTTAATTTTCCCGTTTTAATTGTTTGAATAAAAAAATAAGAGGTAATTATGAGTAATAATCGTAGACACTTGGCTAATGCTGTTCGTGCGTTAGCAATGGATGCAGTACAAAAAGCAAATTCAGGTCACCCTGGCGCACCTATGGGCATGGCAGATATTGCCGAAGTCCTTTGGAACGACTACATGAAGCATAATCCGACCAACCCTAAATGGGCTGATCGCGATCGTTTTATTTTATCCAACGGTCATGGCTCAATGTTGATTTATTCATTGTTACACCTTGCTGGATACGATTTGGATATTGAAGACATTAAACAATTCCGTCAATTGCATTCGCGTACACCAGGTCACCCTGAATATGGCTACGCACCAGGTATTGAAACCACAACGGGTCCTTTAGGGCAAGGTATTACCAACGGTGTTGGTATGGCATTGGCTGAGAAAACATTAGCGGCACAATTCAACAAACCAGGTCACACTATTGTTGATCACAATACTTACGTTTTCTTGGGTGATGGCTGCTTGATGGAAGGTATTTCTCACGAAGCATGTTCTTTGGCTGGTACACTTGGTCTTGGTAAATTGGTTGCGTTCTGGGATGACAACGGCATTTCAATTGATGGCGAAGTTGAAGGCTGGTTCACTGATGATACTGCAGCTCGCTTTGAAGCTTATGGCTGGCAAGTGATTCGTGATGTTGATGGTCACGATGCTGATGAAATTAAGCAAGCGATTGATACGGCACGCGCTGAAACAGGTAAACCAACCATGATTTGTTGTCGTACAATCATTGGTTTTGGTTCTCCAAACAAAGCAGGTACACATGATTGTCATGGTGCGGCTTTGGGTGATGAAGAAATTGCATTGGTTCGTAAAGAACTTAACTGGGATTCAGCACCATTTGAAATCCCTGCTGATGTTTATGAAGGCTGGGATAACAAAGAAGCAGGCAAAGCTGCTGAGTCGGATTGGGACAAAACATTTGCTGCATATGCTGCCGAATACCCAACTGAAGCTGCTGAATTTACACGCCGTGTAAATCATGAGCTATCTGCTGATTGGGACGCTGCTGCGGATGCTTTCATTGCTGAAGTTGCTGCTAAAGGTGAGTTTATTGCTTCACGCAAAGCTTCACAAAATGCAATTGAAGCATTGGCAAAAGTCACACCAGAGTTTTTGGGTGGCTCTGCAGATTTGGCAGGTTCAAACCTAACATTATGGTCAGGTGCTAAGCCTGTGATTGATAACGCTGATGGCAACTATGTGAACTATGGCGTGCGTGAGTTCGGTATGGCTGCGATGATTAATGGTATTTCATTGCATGGTGGATTTGTACCTTACGGCGCAACATTTTTGATGTTCTCTGAATATGCACGTAATGCATTACGCATGGCTGCATTGATGAAAATTGGTCATATCGAAGTGTTTACCCATGATTCGATTGGTTTGGGTGAAGATGGACCTACGCATCAACCTGTAGAGCAAACTGCAACATTACGCATGATTCCGAATATGGATGTGTGGCGTCCTTGTGATGCGGTTGAATCTGCAGTGGCTTGGAAAGTTGCGATTAAAAATAACACTGGTCCTTCATCGTTGATTTTCTCACGTCAAAACTTGCCACATCAAGAGCGTACGGCTGATCAAATCAAATTGATTGAGCGCGGTGGTTATATTCTTAAAGATTGTGAAGGTACACCTGATGTTATCATCATTGGTACAGGTTCCGAGCTTTCTTTGGCTATGGAAGCTGCTGCTGCCATCACGGATAAGAAAGTTCGTGTTGTTTCTATGCCTTCAACCAATGCCTTTGATAAACAAGATGATGCATATAGAGAATCAGTATTGCCAGCATCGGTATCGGCACGTGTTGCAGTTGAAGCTGGCGTGACTGGTTTCTGGGCGAAGTATGTTGGTTTGAATGGTAAAGTGATTGGTATTGACACATTTGGTGAGTCAGCTCCTGCTGGCGAACTGTTTAAAATGTTTGGTATCACCACTGAAGCAGTGATTGCTGCTGTAAATGAAGTCGCTTAATTTTTTATAATATAAAGAGAGAGGAGAGTAATAATGACAACTAAAATTGGTATTAATGGATTTGGACGTATTGGGCGCATGGTTTTCCGTGCGATTGCGAAAGATTTTACAGATATGGAAGTCGTTGGTATTAACGACCTTTTGGATGCTGAATACTTGGCATACATGTTAAAATATGACTCAGTACATGGTCGTTTTGACGGTGATGTTGCAGTTGTAGATGGTAATTTGGTCGTGAATGGTAAGACTATTCGTTTGACTGCTGAACGTAACCCTGCTGATTTGGCATGGGGTGATATTGGCGCAGATATCGTTGTTGATTGCACTGGTTTCTTCTTAACCACAGAATCTTGCCAGGCACACATTGATGCAGGTGCGAAAAAAGTTGTTCAATCAGCACCAGCTAAAGACAGTGAAACACCGATGTTTGTTTATGGTGTGAACCACAGTGAATATGCTGGTCAAGCGATTGTATCGGCTGCATCTTGTACCACCAACTGCTTGGCTCCAATGGCTAAAGTGATCAATGATAACTTCGGTATTAAACGTGGTTTGATGACAACTGTTCACGCGGCAACTGCAACACAAAAAACAGTGGATGGTCCTTCCATGAAAGACTGGCGTGGTGGTCGTGGTATTCTTGAGAATATCATCCCATCTTCAACAGGTGCTGCTAAAGCTGTGGGTATCGTACTTCCAGAGTTGAATGGTAAATTAACGGGTATGGCTTTCCGTGTGCCAACTTCTGATGTGTCTGTGGTTGATTTGACATGTGAGTTGGAAAAAGAAACTTCTTATGAAAATATCTGTGCGGTAATGAAAGCTGCATCTGAAGGCGAAATGAAAGGAACGTTGGGTTACACAGACGAGAAAGTTGTTTCAACTGACTTCCGTGGTATCTCAAACTCGTCTATCTTTGATGCAGGTGCTGGCATTGCGCTAGATGGTACATTTGTGAAATTGGTTGCATGGTATGACAATGAATATGGTTATACTTGTAACATGATGAACTTGGTTCGTCACGTCGCTAAATAAAGGATGAAATATAATGTGAAGGCTCTTGAAATAGGGTCTTCACGTTTGTTTTTGTATAGTTTTCCTTAGTGGTAAGTGTACAAAAACAAGCGTTATAGAGTGAAAAAGAGGAGTAAACATGTCTGTAATAAAAATGACTGATTTGAACCTAGAAGGTAAACGTGTCTTGATTCGCCAAGACTTGAATGTACCCATTGCTGATGGCAAAGTCACATCAGATAAGCGTATTCGTGCATCATTGCCAACCCTTGAGCATTGTATCAAGGCTGGTGCAAAAGTGATGGTCATGTCCCATTTGGGTCGTCCGACAGAAGGTGAATCAGCGGATGAGTTTTCTTTAGATCCTGTTGCTGCACATATGTCAGGTCTTTTGGGTCAAGATGTGCGTTTACTCAAAGATTATATTGGTTCTGATATTGATGTTGCCAATGGTGAAGTTGTTTTGCTAGAAAATGTGCGCTTTAATGTTGGTGAAAAAAAGAATGACGAAGCTTTATCTAAACAATATGCAGCATTGTGTGATGTTTATGTGATGGATGCTTTTGGTACAGCGCATCGCGCACAAGCTTCAACGCATGGTGCAGGTCAATTTGCGCCAACTGCATGTGCAGGTCCATTGCTTGCAGGTGAACTTGAAGCACTTGGTAAAGCTTTGGATAATCCGGCGCGCCCAATGGTTGCCATTGTGGGTGGCTCTAAAGTTTCAACAAAATTAACAGTGCTTGAATCATTATCTACAATTGTTGACCAATTGGTTGTGGGTGGCGGTATCGCCAACACGTTTATCGCAGCTGCAGGTTTGCCAGTGGGTAAATCATTGTATGAAGCTGATTTGGTTGATACATGTAAAAAATTAACTGCAGATGCAGAAGCTAATGGTGGTTCAATCCCCGTACCTACAGATATTGTTTGTGCGAAAGAATTTTCACCAACTGCTGAAGCAACACTGAAAAAAGCGGATGAGTGTCTTGATGATGATATGATTTTTGACATTGGTCCTGATTCAGCAGCAGAGCTTGCTGAAATTATTAAAAATGCAGGCACCATCGTATGGAATGGTCCAGTTGGCGTATTTGAATTTGATCAGTTTGGTGAAGGCACGAAAGCGATTGCCTTGGCGATTGCTGAATCATCTGCATTTTCAATTGCAGGTGGTGGTGACACATTAGCCGCAGTCGATAAATATAATATCTCCGATAAAGTATCTTATATCTCCACAGGTGGAGGTGCTTTCTTAGAGTTTTTAGAAGGAAAAAAATTACCAGCAGTTGAAATGCTAGAGGGTCGCGCAAAATAATGACAGAGCACATTCGTAGAACAAAAATTGTAGCAACATTAGGTCCATCTTCTGAATCGCCAGAGATGCTTGAAAAAATGATTGCTGCAGGTGTGAACGTGGTTCGTTTGAACTTTTCACACGGTACACCTGAAGATCATCAGATGCGCGCGGACAATGTGCGCGCAGCGGCAAAAAAACTAGGCGTTGTTGTTGGCATTCTTGCTGATATGCAAGGGCCTAAAATCCGTTGCGGTAAATTTAAAGCTGGTAAAACCATGCTTAAAATTGGACAGAAGTTTATTCTTGATGGTGCGATGAACTTGGATGAAGGCACTGATGAACGTGTTGGTTTAACATATAAAGAACTTGTTACTGATGTTGAATCTGGGGCTCGTTTGTTATTAAATGATGGCTTACTGGTCATGGATGTAGACAAGGTTGTTGGTCAAGAGATTCACTGTACTGTTGTCGTTGGTGGTGTGTTATCTAACAACAAGGGTATTAATCGTGCTGGTGGTGGTTTGTCTGCTGATGCTTTGACTGAAAAAGATAAAGAAGACATCAAAACAGCATGTGCAATTGGTGTGGATTATGTGGCAATTTCTTTTCCACGTGATGGTAAAGATATGGAGTATGCGCGTTCTTTGGTTGAAGCTGAAGGTTCAAATGCGGGTATGGTTGCTAAAGTTGAGCGTGCGGAAGCTGTCTTAGATGATAACCTCAAAGCGATCATGGAAGCGTCAGATGCCGTGATGGTTGCGCGTGGTGATTTGGGTGTTGAAATTGGTGATGCAGCAGTACCACCTGTGCAAAAGAAAATGCTTAGAATGGCACCTAAATACAATTGTCCAGTCATTGTAGCCACACAAATGATGGAGTCCATGTGTGAGAACCCGATTCCAACACGAGCAGAAGTGAATGATTGCGCTAATGCTGTTTTGGACGGTACAGATGCGGTAATGCTTTCGGGTGAATCAGCCGCAGGTGACTACCCTGTTGAAGCTGTTTTAGCCATGCACAGAACTTGTATTGAAACGGAAAAGCAACGTGTGATGCCGTCATCTGAGACGCGAGACCCTAGGTATCCTCCACACTCAGTGGATGAATGTATTGCACGTCAAGCCATGGAAATAGCGCGTGAAATGCCAGTGAAAGCAATTGCATCATTTACAAAGTCGGGTAATACTGCGTTGTATATGTCACGGCATTTGGGTGATGTTCCTATTTATGCAGTGACATCTGAAGATAGCACACTTGGTCGTGTAACATTATTTAGAAATGTAACACCACTTCGTATGGATGTTGTTTATGGTCCTGCAGATGCACCTAAGGCTACGTTAGACATTCAAGAAAAAATGCTTGCAGAAGATATTGCAGAAAAAGATGATTTAATTATCATGACATTTGGTACACCTATGGGTGAATCTGGTGGCACGAATGCAATGAAAATTATTAGTATTTAATCATTATAGTACGACAAGCACAATAAAAGAGGAGAAACACAATGGCATTAATTTCACTACGTCAATTACTGGATCATGCAGCTGAAGAAAGCTATGGCATGCCAGCATTCAATGTAAATAATATGGAGCAAGTTCATGCAATCATGGAAGCTGCTGATGCGGTGAATTCACCAGTCATCATGCAGGGTTCTGCTGGTGCGCGCGGTTATGCAGGCGAGCCCTTCTTGCGTCATATGATTGCAGCAGCAGTTGAGCAATATCCACACATCCCAGTTGTTATGCATCAGGATCACGGTTCTGAGCCAGCAGTATGTTTACGCTCTATTCAATCAGGTTTTTCATCAGTGATGATGGATGGTTCATTGGAAGCCGATTGTAAAACACCAGGTTCATTTGAATATAATGTTGGTGTAACCAAAAAAGTAGTTGAAATGGCACATGCTGGTGGTGTTTCTGTTGAAGGTGAGCTTGGTTGCTTGGGTTCTTTGGAAACAGGTATGATGGGCGAAGAAGACGGTCATGGCGCTGAAGGCAAGTTAGATATGGACATGCTGCTTACAGGTGTTGATGAAGCAGTTGATTTCGTTGAAGCAACAAATGTTGATGCTTTGGCAATCGCTATTGGTACTTCACATGGTGCATATAAATTCACCAAGCCACCTACTGGTGAAGTATTGCGTATTGACCGCATTGAAGAAATTCATGCAGCACTTCCTGATACACACCTGGTAATGCACGGCTCTTCTTCAGTGCCACAAGAATGGTTAGCTATCATTAATGAATATGGTGGAGAAATGGGCGAGACTTATGGTGTTCCTGTTGAAGAAATCGTTAAAGGCATCAAGTCTGGTGTACGTAAAGTAAACATCGATACTGACCTTAGAATGGCTTCTACTGGTGCAATTCGTAAACACTTGAAAGAAAACCCATCTAACTTCGACCCACGTAAATTCTACAAAGCTGCTAAAGATGCCATGAAAGACATCTGCCAAGCGCGTTTTGAAGCATTTGGTTGTGCTGGTCAGGCTTCTAAGATTAAAGTTAAATCTTTAGAAGAGATGATTGGTTTTTATAAGTAAAAATCGGCTAAAAAATGATTGAAAAGGCGAACCTTAGGGTTCGCCTTTTTTGTTACATGGGTTAGGTTTTCGGCATGATTTTCGGGGAAATTTTATGAAAGATTTATTGTATATGTGTAAAAGTCGGTGGTTTGCATTCACCCATGATATGATCTGGGTTGGGCTTGCCGTTTATTTGGCATTTTCTTTTCGTTTTGATTTTGCGTCTATCCCAATTTTCCATGTTCAAGGTGCATGGAACCTTTTGTATGTAATGTTACCTGTTTTGGCTTCTTTCTATTGGCTTTTTGGTCTTTATCGAGGTATTTGGCGTTTTGCATCACTTCCTGATTTGCAGCGTATTCTTAAAGCCATTGTTGTAGGTTCGTTGCTATCTTATTTTATTCTTTTTATTTGGATTCGCTTGGAGGGTATTCCCCGTTCTACCTTGATTTTATATCCAGTTATTTTAATGGTGGGTCTATCAGGACCAAGGCTCTTATACCGTTGGTTTAAAGATAGAAAGTTGAAGCTGGCATCTGTTGATGCGAAGAGAGTTCTTATTGTGGGTGCAGGTGAGGCAGGTGAACTATTAGTGAGAGATATACTCAAGAATGAAGCTTATTTACCCATAGGTTTTTTGGATGATGAGCGTAAGAAAAAAGGTATGGATATCCATGGTGTTCGTGTGCTGGGTGGTTTGATGGAACTTGAGCATATTGCTGTTGATTTAGAAATTGATGAGGTTCTTGTTGCATTACCATCTGCCAATAAAAGTCTCTTGCAAGGGTTGGTGAAGTTATGTGCAGGCTTGCATATCATGTGTAAAACAGTACCAAGCTTAGAAGAAATAGGTGAACATACTTTGAAAACCGGCGACTTGAGAAGTATTCGCTTAGAAGACTTGTTGGGTCGTGATGAAATAAATTTAGATAATCAGCGAGTCTGTAATTTTATTCGTGGTAAAAAAATTATGGTCACCGGAGCAGGTGGTTCCATTGGTTCAGAGCTTTGCCGCCAATTGATAACATTTTCACCGTCAGCGTTGATTATGTTGGATCATGCCGAGTTTAATTTGTATCAAATTGATAATGAACTGAAGAGTCATCATGATTATAAAATATCCAAAGCTGTTTTGGGTGATATTCGGGATGAAGAGCGTATGGAATGGGTATTTGAGCACTTTTCACCTGATATTGTGTTTAATGCGGCAGCTTATAAGCATGTACCTCTGGTCGAGGAAAATCCAGCAGAAGGTATTAAAACCAACGTATTGGGTACAAGTATGCTTGCTGATATGGCGGCAAATTTTAAGTGTAGCTATTTTGTACAAGTTTCTACGGATAAAGCAGTCAATCCAGCCAATGTGATGGGCGCAACCAAACGTATGGCAGAAATTTATTGCCAGAACTTAAATGCGCGTTGTGAAACAGCCTTCATTACCACCCGTTTTGGTAATGTTTTAGGTTCTGCTGGTAGTGTTGTTCCCCTTTTTAAACAACAAATTGAAGCTGGCGGACCAGTTACGGTGACACATAAAGAAATCACACGTTATTTTATGACTATTCCAGAAGCTGTGTCTCTTATTTTACAAGCAGCAACCATGGGCGATGGTGGTGAAATATTTGTTTTAGATATGGGAGAGCCTGTCAAAATTATTGATATGGCTGAACAAATGATTCGTTTGGCAGGTTTAACACCTTATGATGAGATTGATATTCTCTTTACAGGTCTGCGCCCAGGTGAGAAGCTGTTTGAAGAGCTTTTTCATGAAGCAGAGTCCTTGCAGGGAACAATACACCCTAAAATTATGCTTTCAGGTATTCGAGAGGTCAACTGGGATGAAGTACAACAACGCTTGATGTTGATTCGTCAGGCGTGCCAAGCGCGAGATATTCCTGCCTTGATTCTGTTGTTGCAACAACTTGTACCTGAGTTTACCCCTGACAAACGTTTGTTACATTAATCTCACTTGACCATGATTGTTGTTGAAGTTGCAGTTTTTGCACCTCTTTGGCAAAGCTTTGATTATATTTGGCCTGAAAATCTAGGTGAACCTAAGCTTGGTGTTCGTATTGCTGTACCGTTTGGCTTTGCTAAACGTGTGGGGGTTGTACTTCAAGTTAAACAGCAGTGTGGAGAAGCTGATGATTTAAAGGTGGTTCTTGATCGTTTTGATGACCAACCTTTATACAATAAAAAGTATCATACTTGGTTGCATCGAGTGGCTGCATATCAGTTATGTACGCAGGGTGAAATGTATGAACTGAGTTTAGCATGGGCAGCTCATGATAAACAACGCCGTTTTAAGTGTATTAACCAAGAAGACTTGTATGAATACGATCAAGATTTAAGGCAAGCCTTTCAAAATCAACGAGCAATTTCATTGCAAACCATTGCCAAATATTGCACACAAGAGGTTTTACAATGGCGTGTGTTGCAAGCTGTTAAACATGGTTTCTTACAAGAAATCGTGGCTGCGACTCAGTTTATTCAGCCGCTTGAAAAGACTACACATGTTTTACGCAACGCTCAAGGCGAAGCTGTGAAACTTATTTATGAGCATAGCCACTTATTTTACCCATTATTGCTCTTTGGCTCTACGGGGTCAGGTAAAACTGAAGTTTATCTTCAAGCTGCACAACAGGTTGTGAACAATGGTCAACAGGTTCTTATTTTGGTACCTGAAATTGGTTTGACACCGATGTGGATGCAACGTTTATCGGCTAGGTTTAAGCAGGTTAATATTTGGCATTCAGGCATGACAATACGCGAAAAAATTCGTGTGCGTCATGATTTAGCACAAACACAAGTATTATTAGGTACACGTTCTGCCTTATTCTTACCCATGCCCAACCTAGGGCTTATCGTGATTGATGAAGAGCATGATACATCGTTTAAACAGCAGGATGGTATTGCATATTCAGCGCGAGATATGGCATTACTTTTGGCGCAAGAACTGAAAATTCCCTTAATATTGGGTTCAGCAACACCTAGCTTGGAAAGCTGGCGAAGAGTACAAGATAAAAGCATGGATTGTGTTCGTTTAACCGAGCGTGTGTATCAACATACAGCGATTGAACCTGAAATTATTGATATGCGTGGGACTTATGATGTTCTTTCGCCTGTATTATTGGCTAAACTTAAAGCAACGCACGAACGTGGTGAGCAATCTATGCTGTACCTGAACCGACGAGGTTATGCACCTGCCTTACAATGTACATCATGTGGTGATGTGCCGATGTGTAAGGCATGCAGTTTACGGCTAACATTGCACCGTAAACAAGGCGTGTTGCGTTGCCATACTTGCGACTATACACAGCGTGTGGTCAAAACATGCAAACAATGTGGTGAGCAAGCATATTTACCTTTAGGCTCTGGGACAGAGCGTTTGGAAGATAATTTGTTAGAGGCTTTACCTGATTTAAGGCTGGCAAGGTTTGATCGGGATGTGATTCGCAATGCCAAAGATTTGCAGAAAACATTAGCCCAATTTGAAGCAGGCAAGATTGATTGCTTGGTCGGGACACAAATGTTGGTCAAGGGGCACCACTTTCCCAATGTGACACTGGTGGGTGTGATTAATGCAGATTTAGGCATGAATTTACCTGATTTCCGTGCATCGGAGCGTTGGTGGCAACAGATGACACAAGTCTTTGGGCGTACAGGTCGCGGTGCTGTGGCAGGGCAGGTTGTCGTACAAACATGGAGCCCTGATGCACCTTGGTTTTCTAAACTGGATGAAAGCAAGGCAGAAGAAGTATTGAATGAAGAGTTAAGCTTGAGAAAAATGACCAACTTTCCACCTTATGCTCGTTGGGTGCGTATTGTTTTTTCAGCAACGCACCATGAGAAAGCCATCAAAGCAGCCAAAAAGTTTGAGCAAGCCTTACAAATTTGGGATGCGGTTAAGGTGAGCGGTCCTATGCCATGTGCTTTGGAGCGTTTGGCAGGAAGGTTTCGCTTTGAAATTATTATACGCGATGAGAGCCGAAAGCTTTTACCATGGAAGCTTTTACCACTGTTGCAAGTGCAGCGTGTTCCCTCTGGTGTTCGCCGAAAAGTTGATGTTGACCCACAAGATTTGATGTGATGCGAAAAAGGATAGTCATTGCTGTTAGAGCATGGTTGAGTTGGGCATGTTGAAACTGCAAACCCTATTGTTTTTGTTGTGCTGTGTTGCTTATTCAGTACCCGTGCAGGCGGTTGAGCTACAAGTTGGCGCAGAAAAGGTGTGGTGGCAATACCAAGAGTATACCAATGATGCTTTCAGAACAGCCAATCAAGCTTCTTTTTTACCTTCTCAAAGCCAAGGGCAGGGTGTGTCATTAACATTTTCGGTAAGCAGCGAACTTAAGAAGGAAGTTTATTTTATTTTATCAGGGGCGTGGATGGCTTCAACATCATACGCCACGGAGTTTTGGGATATAAAGCAAACCAATGCTATTGATATTCAACAACTGGATATACGTTTGGATGCAGAGTATGCAGTGCTTAATCATGCCCGTGTGGGTTTTTGGCTGGCTGGGCGTAAGCAAGCGCAATCAAGGCAGGATTTTGTAGTCTATGGTATTGCAACGCCTGTTGCAGGTGAGCCGATTGTTGAGACCATTCGTAGCACTTGGCTAGGGTTATCCTTGATAGGTACAGGTGGTGAACAACCATGGAAAGTAAGTGCTGAGGTGGCAGTTCCGTTGCAGGTTGAAGTGAATAACCCTTTGTTTACCAACTCTTTTTATAAGAAATCAGGTTACAGGACAGCTCTGAAGTTTCGCTGGGCATTGCCCAAATATAAAGTGGGTATCGAAGGTTTGAATATCATGTTGGATTATCAGTATCAAGCGTTGGGTGGAGAAAAACAAAGTGATGGCAGCTTCTGGCCATATAATCGTTGGCAAACGCTTGGTTTTGGGTTGTTATTCGCATCGTGATGATACAATCAAGTTTAACTTTAACGTTACTACCACGGTGGATAGAGGTTGCGCTAGTGCTGCTTGGAGCATGGCTTGTCGCAGGTTTTATTGTTATGCCCTTTCAAATGCCATCGTCAGTGGTGAAGCCGATAGCTTCAGCCGAATCACAAAGCTTACAAGTGGATGATAGTTTTTTGCGTAAGGTTGATTTGTTTGGGAAGCCGCAAGTTTTTAAAAAAACACAGCCTATTTCACAGCCTACGCATACTCCAGTGACAGTCAGTCGATTGAATATTAAATTAATCGGCACGGTGGTTGCAGGAGACAGGTCTGCAGCCATGGTCACCGTGGGTACAAGTAAAAAACAGGCGGTGTTTTTTCTTAAAGAAGAGATACAGCCAAATGTAACATTGATAGCGGTTGATCCTATGGCAATTGTAGTGAAACACGGTGCTAACCGTGAGCGCATTGCGATTGAAACAGGCAAAAGATTGATCAAAGCCTCAGCTGTGGCTGCGCCTAGGCGTGTTGCCCCAAGAGTCCCTATTCGCACGGATGTTCTGAATAAAAGAATTGACAGAAACCACCTTAATTCGCAAATGCGAAACTTTTCAACCTTACTTAGTCAAGCAAGGGTTAGCCCCCATTTCTCCAATGGTAAACCTGATGGTTTTAAGATTAGTGATATTGTGAAAGGCTCATTGTATGAAGAAATTGGCTTGCTCAATGGTGATATTATTAAAGTGGTGAATGGTGAGTCGGTCACGGGTGCTGAGCAGGCTATGCGTATGTATCGTGAGCTACAAAGTGCCACATTCATTGATGTGGAAGTTGAGAGAAATGGCTCAATGCAGCAAATAAGTTATGTTATCCAATAAGGTAAGAGGAAATGCGAATGTTGTTTAGAACACGAGTTTGGTTGTTGGGATGTCTGCTGTTGAGTAGTAGTCCAGCATGGGCGCAAGATGTGACGATGAATTTTAAAAATGCAGACATCAGGGCATTTATTGAATTTGTGTCGGGATTCTCCAATAAGAATTTTTTGGTGGATAATCGTGTGAAAGGTAGTGTGACCATTATTTCTCCAACGCCAATTTCTGAAGATGAAGCTTACGATGTATTTTTATCGGTATTGGAAGTGAATGGCTTTGCCACGGTTAATAGCGGCTCAGTGATTAAGATTGTGCCGCGAGCAGAAAGTAAACAAAAGGCGGTGAAGGTGCGTGAATCTGGGCGTGCGCCACAAAATGATGAAGTGATGACGCAAGTTTTACGTTTAAAATATGCTGATGCACAGCAGTTGGTAGCATTGCTTCGCCCTTTGATTTCACCGAACAGCCATTTGGTTGCTTATCCGCGTGGTAATATGCTGTTGCTCACTGATTCAGCGAGCAATATTCGTCGTATTCAAGGTATTTTGAAGTTGGTGGATCGTCAAGATGCGGTGGGTGTTCAACTTTTCCCGCTTGCTCATGCTTCGGCGGATAAATTAGCTAAAACCCTATCGGGTTTATATGCGAAAGCAGGGCCAAATAGCCCCAATTCTATCAAAGCATTATCACATCAGCCTGGTAATATTTTGATTGTGGTAGCAGCCCCGCAAATGATTAATGAGGTGGCTGCGATTGTAAGAAAATTAGATGTGAAGCCGAAACCTGATTCGGGTCGTTTACAGGTGCGTTACTTGAAAAATGCCAATGCAGTTGATGTTGCCAAAGTGTTGAATGAACTTGTGGGTGGTAGTTCTGCAAAAACAGCACCAGGGGGTAAAAGTTTATTCGCAGGGGACATTAAAATTGTTGCAGACCCTGCCACCAATGCGTTGTTGATTACCGCAGACCCCAGTGATATGAATGCGATTAATGGAATCACTGACAAGTTGGATGTACGCCGTTTGCAAGTGTTGGTCGAAGCATTGATTGTTGAAGTGTCGGTAGGTGTTGGCGAACAATTTGGTGTGGAATGGCAAAGTGGCAATGATTTCTCAGGCACGAGTACAACTGCATTTGGTGGCACATCATTTAGCAATAGTGGTGGCACAAGCATTCAGTCGGTAGCACAAAATCCACTGTCTGCAGGTGCAGGCTTGGCAGTCGGTATAGCCAAGGGTTCATTTACCTTTGGTAGCAATACCATTGTCAATTTAGGGGCTTTGGCGCGTGCTTTGGCAACGCAAACGGATGCTAATATTCTTTCAACACCGAATATTTTAACCATGGATAATGAAGAAGCTGAGATTGTTGTGGGTAAGAATGTCCCCTTTATTACAGGAAGTAGCTCCACAGCTGGGGGGGTGACCAATCCTTTTCAAACGGTTGAACGCAAAGATGTGGGCATTACCTTACGTGTGAAACCTCAAATTTCAGAAGGTAATACGGTTCGGCTTGAGATATACCAAGAAATTTCAAGTGTGGATGGTGGTACAGCAGCTGAGGGTGGTTTGATTACCAGTAAACGCTCCATCAAAACGGTCGTACTTGCCAATGATGGGGGGATGATTGTGTTGGGTGGATTGATGCGTGATGACTCCAGCGTGTCTGTACAGCGTGTTCCATGTTTGGGTTCAATTCCTCTTTTGGGTGAGGCATTCCAATTTACCGAAAACAAGAAAAGTAAAAGTAACTTAATGGTTTTCTTGCGCCCGCATATTATAAAAGATGAGAATGATATTCGTGCGATTACCAACCGAAAATACAATGATATTAAAGATTTGTATGAACAACCGATTGAAGGCGGTACGATTTTATTCCCACAAGATAAAGGTGAAGTTCCTGAAGAATTTTCACCCTCTCAAGATTTCACTTTAGAAGAAAGCCTTCCTGCTTCTTCTGAAACAAAATAGACATAAATAGTATGCAGCATCTCAATAGAATATTAAATGAACAAGTTGATGAATCGCGCTTATTGCGCTTTTCTTTACCTGTTTTACGGGCTGCGGTGGTGCTTCCTCTTCAGCCCACAGATGCTTGGAAAAATCCTGTTGCCGTGGCTGAAGAGTCGGTGAATACAGCGACATGGCCTTGGGAAACCCTCGATGATTGTCGGCGTGAATTTGGTGCAGAAGTTGAGCCTATTCTTGTGCCTAAAGATGCGATTCTCATTGCCCTCAATCAGGCATTTGATATGGCAAGTGCATCGGCAGAACAAATGTTGGAAAACCTTGAAGATGAAGAAGTAGGGCTTGCCAAAGAAATTGAAGAAATTGGTGATTTATTAGAGTCTGAAGATGATGCACCAGTGATTCGACTGGTGAACACTTTATTATCCCAAGCCTTGAAAGACCGCGCATCTGATATTCATATTGAACCCTTTGAAAATAGTGTTTTGGTACGTTTTCGTATTGATGGAGTATTGCATAGTATTGTATCGCCGCCCAAACGGGTGCAAACCGCGATGGCAAGTCGCATCAAAGTGATGGCAGGTTTGGATATTGCGGAAAAACGGCACCCACAAGATGGGCGTTTCCGCGTGAAAGTTGCAGGTCGTGAAGTGGATGTGCGGGTATCTGTGCTGCCCACAGCGCATGGCGAGCGTGTGGTGCTGCGTTTGTTGGATAGAAGTCAGACTTTACTTACGCTGAAAGACTTGGGTATGAGTCAAGCGCAACATGCCATGATGAGCAAGGTGATTAAAGAACCGCACGGTATTATTTTGGTTACAGGTCCTACGGGTTCAGGTAAATCAACCACATTGTATGCATCATTGATGGAAGTGGATAGAAAAAATCGCAATGTGATGACCATTGAAGACCCTATTGAATACCAGCTTGAAGGCGTTGGGCAGATGCAGGTTCAACCTAAAATCGGGGTAACATTTTCAGCGGGTTTACGCTCCATTTTGCGTCAAGATCCTGATATTGTGATGATTGGTGAAATTCGTGATTTGGAAACAGCAGAAATTGCCATTCAAGCATCGCTCACTGGGCATATGGTGTTTTCCACGTTGCATACCAATGATGCACTATCTGCGATTGTTCGTTTGCAAGATATGGGCTTAGAACCTTACTTGGTAGCATCATCCTTGGTCATGGCGCAGGCGCAACGCTTGGTACGTAGATTGTGTGAAGATTGTAAAACACCGCGTGAAATCCTTGATGGTGAATGGCAAGCCTTGGATGTCACCTCTGATGAGATGAAAGAGGCAACTGTTGTTTATGATGCCAAAGGTTGTGATGCGTGTTTGCATACTGGGTATATTGGACGCGTCGCAATTTATGAATTGATTCCTATTGCGAAAAATCTACGCAATGCTATTCATGATGGTAAAGGTTTGCCTGAACTGCGCCGAATTGCAGCCCAATCAGGTGCAATTTCTTTGCGTCAAGATGGAGCAAGGCATATTGCCGCAGGCATTACAAGCTTTGATGAAGTACTGATGGCAACGCGTGCCGATGCGGCGGTTGATTAAGCATGGCTATCTTTGCCTACGATGCCTTAGATGCCCAAGGGAAGCGAAAAAAAGGACAAATAGACGCTGATTCAGAGCGGGCTGCGCGTAAGAATTTGCGGGCTCAAGGTTTGATTGTACGCAAGCTTCGGAGCGTGGAACAGGCGCAAAAACAAGCCGCCAAAGGTAAAGCAGCAGCCAAACTTAAACCCGCAGAAACCGTCAACTTTTTACAACAACTATCGACGTTAATTGATTCAGGAATGCCCTTGGTGGATTCACTTTCATCCATTGCTGAAGGCATGGAAACTGCGCGTTCCAATGCGGTTATTTCATCGGTGCGCCAGCAGGTTCTGGAAGGTAAATCTTTAGCTGATGCTTTGCGAACCCATCATTTTGATGATGTGATTTGTAATATGGTTGAAGCAGGTGAGGAGACGGGGCAGTTGGATGCTGTGTCGATGCGTTTATCCGAGCTTTTAGAACGTAGGCAAGCCCTTAGCCAAGAATTGTTATCCGCAACATTATACCCTGTGATTATCTTAGCTTTTGGTGTGGTGGTGATGTTGTTTTTATTGGCAGTGGTTGTACCACAGATTGTGACAGTGTTTGAACGCGCTGGTGGTGATTTACCAGCTTTAACGGTGTTTGTGATTGCATCTTCTGAGTTTATTCGAAATAACGGTTTGATACTTACTTTTTTGTTCAGTGCATCCGTATTTTCTTATATCATGGCCATGAAAAAAGAAACCATGCGTTACAAGCGCGATGAATTGCTACTTAAAATACCTGCTTTATCATCGTTATTGCTCAAAACCAATACGTCTCGTTATACACGAACTTTGGGCATGTTGCTTGAGGGTGGCGTGCCTGCATTGGCAGCCATGAAAATTGCCCAACAGTCCATCACCCTTTTACCCATGCGCGAGTCTGTGGCTCAAGCCAGAGACATGTTACGCGAAGGCTCATCGTTGGCAGATGGTTTGAAAACAGGTGGTTATGTACCATTGCTTGCTTTGCGTATGATTGCAGTGGGTGAACAATCAGGCACATTAGATAAAATGTTGATTCGAGTGGCGGATAATTATGACAAAGAATCTTCGCGTAATATCAAACGGCTACTCACCATCATGGAACCTATGTTGGTGATGGGGATGGCGGTGGGTGTAGGTACACTGGCGATGGCGATTTTGTTGCCGATTGTAGAAATGAATCAGCTTGTGCATTAATACATGTTTGTCATACCCAACTTGATTGGGTATCCATCGTCTCGGGGACAAGAAGAATTTTTTTGGAGTATTTATGTTAAAGTATATTTTAGGTTTACTGCTGTTGTGTTTGCCAATGTTGGTCAATGCAGCGCCAGAAGAAGTGTGGCAGGAAAGTATGCAATTGGCGAAAATAGGGCAGGATAGACAAGCGATTGCGGTACTTAATGGTGCAATATTACAATCGAGGCAATCCACGGTATGGACGCAGCGGTTTGATATCGCCAAGCGGTTGTTAATGCTACGTCTGCATGCTAAAAGCAATAGCTCATACAATATTTTGATTCCCAAAAGTGATAATCAATATGATATGTTGATGAAAGGCTGGTTAGAATCACACCCTATTCCCCAAGTTGAAGCGTCTTTTATGCCAGGTTTATTGGCTGCAATTTTACCAGGTACCGGTCACGCTTGGCTTGGGCGTTGGGGTGATGCGGGTGTGGCTGCTATGTTGGTGTGGCCATTACTCATTCTAACATTTTGGGCAGCACGAAGAGACATGGGGCCAGTGACTGTATTTTTTTGCATTGATTACAGCATGGCTTTGGTCAGGCACAGTCTTTTCAGCTACATCTTTGGCGGAACGTGGTGATTTTGAAATCTATGATGTTTATTGGCAGCAGATGTGGGCAGCGTCTGGATTACCTTCCAGACCTTGGTGATGCTTCATCCATGACAACTCACGACCAATTTTTTGGATACCCGATCAAGTCGGGTATGACGATATGCGACTTTCGTCGGACAGTAGTGTGTTGGTATCTTTTTTGTTTTAAGTGGTGTTTTGGGATTTATACCCCCAAAAAGCCCCCCCGTTTTTCTTGGTTTCTATCGGGTAGTATAGGACGCTATCGGACAACTAGGCAAGAAAAAAGCCTTTAAACACTAGGCTTACGGGCTCTTGTCGATCTTCTTTGTTTTTGTAAATGGTGCTCTCGACTGGAGTCGAACCAGTGGCCTACCGCTTAGGAGGCGGTCGCTCTATCCATCTGAGCTACGAGAGCTTTCTTGATTGTTGTTTAAAGTCCGCTACTGATTTTCCAATGCCCATTTTCACGTTTAAATTTTAATTGTTCGCGTTTGACTATTTTTCGCCATTCGTTATCTGCAAAGACTTTTAAAACATATGTTTGCTCGCAAATGGCATCTTCTTCACTATTGATTTGAATCCTACGATCACGTGATACCATTTCAATTTTTTCGAAAGTCTTAAAAATATGTTGCATACTTTGAACGACTTCACCGTCCATATGATCAAGGTATGCTTGACTCAATAAAGATGAATATCCTTCAATATTTTTTTGATTGATGCTTATATTGCGTTGGTCTAACAAATTGTCAATTTGGCTTTTGTCAAAGTCTGTACAAGCTGGGAAAAACAGGGCGATAAATAAGAGGGCATAACGCACTTTAGATTAACTTTTCAGCTTTCTTTTGCCATGCATTACCAGCAAAAGTGCTTTGAAGCTGTTGGATGACTTCGTGGGCGTATACTTTTTGCTGCAAAGCCAAATAAGATGCAGCGAGCCAATACAATGATTCAGGAGCAATATTGGATTCTATAAATTTATTTTTTACTACAATGAAGCGGTTGATTGCACCAACATATAAATGACGCTCATAATAAAACTTACCAATAATCATTTCATGCTCAGCAATACGGTTGGTAAGTATTTGTATTTTTTGTATAGCCTCTTGGGCGTAGGCATTGTTTGGATTGCGTTTATTGAGTGCAAGAAAGGTATCTTTGGCTTTTTTAGAGAATACCTGTTCGTGTTTGGCACTTTCGGATTGTTCATAATAACTCATGCCAAGCGTATATTCTGCATAATCACGTTGTGGGTGTTCAGGATGGGCAGTGATAAAACGAGAAGTAAGTGTTTCGCTGAGAATAAACTCATCATTCAAGTATGCAGTTTTTATGCGAAGTATTTGAGCAGCCGTGGCATATTTGCTGTATGGATAGTTAGCAATATACTTTTGTAGGTATTGCCCAGCTCTTGCATACTGCTCACTTTGAACAAGACGTTCTGCTTTAAAATAATCACGTTCCGCTGATTCAGATAGTGATAAATCGGCAGTTGCACATGATGCGAGCATCAGTGTCATGAGTGTCGTGAAAATGAAATATATTCGCATCATTTTTTATGCCTTCATTTGAGTGAGTTGCCCCATATAGGGTTGTAAAACCTTGGGTATAGACACGTTGCCATCGCTGTTCCAGTAGTTTTCGAGAATAGCCACCAGTGTTCGTCCAATGGCTAAACCCGAACCATTGAGTGTGCTAACGGCTTGAGGCTTACCTTTTTCATCACGAAAGCGAATACCAGCACGTCTTCCTTGAAACTGACCACAAGATGAGCATGAAGATATTTCACGGTATGTATTTTGACTGGGCAGCCAAACTTCCAAATCAAAAGTTTTTTCGGCGGAAAAACCCAAATCGCCACCGCAAAGGTTGACCAAGCGATAGGGGAGCTCTAAGGCTTCAAGGATAGCAATTGCATGAGATAATAACTCATCAAGTGCTGTTAGAGCATGGTCGGGGTGGACAAGTTGCACAAGCTCAACTTTATCAAATTGGTGTTGACGAATCATGCCGCGTGTATCACGCCCAGCAGAACCTGCTTCACGGCGGAAGCATGGTGTGTAGGCACAATGTTTAATAGGTAATTGCTCTGCTTCAAGAATGCTATCCTGATACATATTGGTCACAGGAACTTCGGCAGTGGGGATAAGAAATAAATCCTCGCCTTCAAGGCGGTACAAATCATCTTCAAATTTAGGTAGTTGACCTGTGCCTGTCATGGTTTTTCGATTGGCAATCGCAGGTACCCAAACTTCTTCATAGCCATGTTTATCAACATGGCTATCCAGCATGAACTGCATGAGAGCCCGCTCCAAACGTGCGCCAGTACCTTTGAGAATAGAAAACCTGCTGCCTGCAATTTTTGCACCAGTATCAAAGTCTAGAATACCTAATTGTTCGCCAATATCCCAATGGTCTGGCACTTCGTCTTGTCTAGGCTTACCCCAACAACGTATTTCGATGTTATCACTTTCATCTTTTCCATACGGTACAGATGGATGAGGAATATTGGGTATTTCTAAAAGTGCGGAATGAAAAGCATCTTCAGCGTCTTTGGTTTGAGCAGCCAAAGCTTTACTTTCTTTGCCGACTTCTCCCATACGTTTTAGTTCTTCGGATGCATCTTCACCAGCACCTTTCTTTTTTCCGATGAGCTTTGAAACACGGTTGCGTTCAGCTTGCTGTGCTTCCGATATACTTTTAAGCCTGCGTTGCTCTGCATCAAGTGTTAGGGCTTTTGCCCAAGCAGAATCTTCAGCAACTGTTGTTGCATTACGCTTTTTGAGTGCTTCTTCCATGGCGGCGGCATTGCTGCGCAGTGCTTTGCGGTCGATCATTCACTTGTTCCTTCTGTGTCTGTGTCAGTTTGAGTTGGTTCAACGGCATCAAAGTCGCTTTCGACCACTGTATAATCTTGCTCATCTTGTTTTTCTGCAACACGAACTGCACCAATCACACGCTCTTTTTTCGAGCAGTCAATGAGGGTTACACCTTGTGTGTTGCGTCCAATCACAGATACACCATTCATACGAATCCGCACCAGACGACCTGAGTCTGTCATCATCATCACTTGGTCATCATCAATCACTTGTAGGGCTGCAACCATATCACCATTTCGTCCACCTGTTTTTAGTGTGAACACACCTTGCCCTCCACGTTTTTGGGTGTTGTATTCGCGAACAGATGTGCGTTTACCAAATCCATTTTCAGATACTGCGAGTAATGTTGCTTTATCAGCCACCACAGCCATAGAAATGACACGACTATCATCACTCATACGAATGCCTGTCACACCACGGGTGCTACGGCTAAGTGGTCGGGCATCTTTTTCGCTAAAGCGAATGGCTTTGCCATTGCTTGAGGCAAGCATGATGTCTTGCTCACCATTGGAAATAGCCACTGCCATCAGGTCGTCATTGTCATCCAAACGAATGGCAACAATACCGCTGGTGCGAATATTTTTGTATTCTGTGAGACGTGTTTTTTTGATTAAACCATTGGTTGTTGCCATGATAATAAATTTATCTTCTTCAAACTCACGCACTGCCAGTGTTGCAGAAATTTTTTCACCTTTTTCAACAGGAAGAAGGTTGACCAAAGCTTTACCTCGGGTAGCCCGACCAGCTTGTGGTATTTCATAAACTTTTTTGCGGAATACACGACCTTTATTAGAGAAAAATAACAAGAAGTCATGGGTTGAGGCTACCATGAGTTGTTGTACAAAGTCGGCTTCCTTGGTGGTCATGGCTGTTTTGCCTTTACCGCCACGACGCTGGGCGCGGTATAAGGTTGTCGCATTACGCTTGATGTAACCTTCATTGGAAATGGTAACCACCATGTCTTCTTCGGTGATTAAATCTTCAATAGATAACTCTGCAGTTTCATCAATAATTTGCGAAAGTCTTGGTGTGGCATATTTATCGCGCACCATTTCCAACTCTTCAACAATAACTTTCATCAGTAATTTTTCGTCAGCTAAAATTTCTTTCAAGAAGGTGATTACAGAGAGTGTTTGATCATGGTCAGTTTTGATTTTATCGTATTCAAGCCCCGTCAAACGTTGCAAACGCATATCCAGAATGGCTTGAGCTTGTTTGTCAGACAACTTGAAGGTACTGCATAAATTTTCTTTGGCTTCAGCCCCTGTTTTGCTGGCACGAATAAGTTTAATAACAGCATCAATATTATCCAATGCAATCAATAAACCTTCTAAAATATGTAGTTTTCCTTCTGCTTTTTTCAAATCAAACAAACAACGGCGAGTCACCACTTGGCGGCGGTGATCTAAGAAATGCAATAACAATTCACGAACGCCACAAAGCTTAGGCTGCCCATCAAGCAAAGACAAATAGTTGCAGCTGAAATTGCACTGCATGGGTGTTTGTTTGTAGAGGTTATTGATAATGATTTCAGGAACTTCACCACGTTTTAAATCAATGACCAAACGCATACCATCACGATCAGATTCATCACGAACTTCAGAGATACCTTCGAGTTTTTTGTCACGTGCTAACTCAGCAATATGTTTATGCAGTTTGGCTTTGTTGACCTGGTAGGGAAGTTCAGCAACAACCAATGCTTCGCGTTTGGTTCGAGCATTGCGTTCAATGACAACCTTAGCACGCATGGTGACCGAGCCACGACCGCTAGCAAATGCATCACGCATACCTTTGCGACCATAAATGAAACCTGCTGTTGGAAAATCAGGACCAGGCATGATTTGCATCAGTTCTTCATCGGAAATATCAATATTTTTTGTGAGTGCAATAATAGCATTGATGGCTTCGCCCAAGTTGTGTGGCGGGATATTGGTTGCCATACCCACAGCAATACCTTGAGAGCCATTGACAAGTAGGTTAGGGAATTTGGCTGGAAGAACTTTGGGTTCAGATAGGGACTCATCATAGTTGGGTCCAAAATCAACGGTATCTTTATCAAGATCAGCCAATAATTCAGCAGAAAGTTTACTCATGCGAGACTCGGTGTAACGCATGGCAGCGGGGGAGTCGCCATCCACTGAGCCAAAGTTACCTTGACCATCAACAAGCACATGACGCATGCTCCAAGGCTGTGCCATACGTACCATGGCATCATAAACAGCAGTGTCGCCGTGTGGATGGTACTTACCAATCACATCACCAACAATACGTGCTGATTTTTTGTAAGGTTTATCCGAGGTTGATCCCAAGTCTTGCATGGCATATAAAATGCGACGATGTACGGGTTTTAAACCATCCCTTGCGTCAGGTAAAGCCCTACCGATGATAACACTCATGGCATAATCAAGGTATGAGCTTTTCATCTCATCTTCAATCAAGACAGGAATTGCAGGGTTTAGGTTGTTCTCATCCATGGTTTAACTCCAAAAGGTTTGGTTCAATGGTTCAATTTTATTTTAAGCAGCAGCATAAGTAGCTGGTTGGGCGATGTCTATGGATATTAATAGATTGCCTGTAAAAGTGTTTCAAGCGCAAGCATGTTTATTTTTGACTTGCCAGGGGTATCTGTTTTTTCAAGAATACCTTCTTTTTTAAGCGCACTTGCAGCGCGCGAGATGGTCTCACGGCTGGTGGATAATTGATCAGCAATGAGCTGATGCGTAGGTAGCTTGACAATACATGCACCAGTGGCATCCGTTGAGCCAAAACGAGTGCCGAAATCTTTAAGATAATAATACAAACGATGCGGAACATCCATTGTGCTCACGCGTTCCAGTAACTGGCTGGTGCGACGTAAGCGGTTGACGGTTTCCGCGAGTAACTTGAGAGAAACTTTGGGTTGTTGTAGCAATAGGCGTTCAAAATCTACACTACGAATTTGAGCCAGCTTAGAGTTGGTTAGCGTACTCACGGTTGCTGAACGAGGCTCTTTGTCCAAGAGTGACATTTCACCAAAGTAAGCACCTTTCTCAAGCAAGGAGAGAACAATTTCACGCCCATCGGGCGCATAATAAGATATTTTAACCGAGCCATCGAGAATAATGAAGAGAGAACCGCCTTCTTCACCCTCATGTAAAACAACAGTTTTTTTAGCCACATCATTAATGCTAATCAGCTTGTAAACAGATGTCAGTTCTTCACTATTTAGTTCCGAAAACAACGGAATATGCTTTAAAATTTCTTGCAACTTCCTCTCCCTGTGTTGTTAAGCTTTTGTGCGCACTGAAGCTATCGTAGCCATATTTACAATATCATCAACACTTGCTCCAGTTTGCAAGACATGAACCTGCTGGGGTAAACCCATCAAGATAGGACCGATGGCCGTAGCACCACTAAGCTCCTTGAGTAGTTTGTATGCAATATTACCAGCTTGCATGGTGGGGAAGATTAAAACATTTGCCTTATCTTGCAGCTTGGAGAAGGGGTAGCTACTGATGATATCCACATTAACAGCAGTGTCAGCCTGCATTTCACCATCAACAATCAAGTCAGGGTGATGGTCGTGTAACATAGCAACAGCATCAGCCACTTTCTTGGATTCAGGGTGGTTGGAGCTACCAAAGTTGGAGAATGATAGCATGGCAACTTTGGGTTCCCAACCTAACGATGCAACAGTGTCGGCGGTTTGCTTGGCGAGTTCTGCCAGTTGCTTGGCATTCATATCCACGTTAACCGTACAGTCTGCCAAAAAGTAAGCGCGTTCTTCCATGATAAGGATATACATACCATAAACATGATGATGTTGCCCTGTTTTTTCATCATGCCCGAGCACCTTGAGAATAGGACTTAAGGCATCGGGATAATGTTTGGTGCGTCCTGTGAGCATGCCATCTGCAAAGCCTTGACGAACCAATAGTGAGCCTAAAATATTCTTATCATGACGCAGTATTTTGATGGCTTCATGACGCAATACACCTTGACGCTTGCGATCAAAATAGAGTGCATCCGCAAGACTTTCAAAGCGAGAGTCTTCATGGTGTGGGTCGATGATTTCAACCTTGCTTATATCGAGGCGCATCATCTTGGCTTGGGTTTGAATCACTTGAGGGTCGCCAAGCAAGAGTGGTTTGGCAATGCCATCATTTGCCATGACCGATGCAGCGTGAATCACAGTTGCATCTTCACCTTCGGGTAAGACCAACCGTGCAGGTTGCTGATTGGCCTTTTCGGTGAGTAACCGCATAAATGTGCGCGATTGGTCAATGCGTCCAGCCAAGTCTTGTGCATATGCTTTAAAGTCAGTTATCGGTTGCCTTGCAACACCTGTGTCTACGGCAGCTTTGGCAACAGCCGTGGGTACAACTTCAATCAAACGTGGGTCAAAAGGTTTGGGCAAAATATATTTCGGACCAAAGCGAAGGTCATTCTCGCCATATACTTTAAGTACAGATGCAGGGACTTCTTCACGGGCTAATTCAGCTAACGCATGTACGGCAGCAATTTTCATTTCTTCGTTGAATGTGGTGGCGCGAACATCCAAAGCACCACGGAATAAAAATGGGAATCCAAGGACATTGTTGACTTGATTGGGATGGTCAGAGCGACCTGTTGCCATAATTAAATCGGGGCGAGCTGCCATAGCGACATCATAGTTGATTTCGGGTGTTGGGTTTGCCATAGCAAAGACAACGGGTTTATCCGCCATACTCTTGAGCATTTCAGGGCTCACCATATTGCCTTGCGATAAACCTAAAAATACATCTGCATCAACCATGATTCCTTCAAGGTCAGTATCCTTGTCACCATTGGCAAAGTAGGCTTTATGGAAGGGTAATTCATCGCCTCGGTTTTTATATATCACACCTTTACGGTCGAGAAAGTACATGTTCTTTTTCTGTGCGCCCAATTCTTCAATCAGCTTCATGCAGGCGAAACCTGCCGCACCTGCACCAAGGCATACAATTTTCACATCTTCAATCTTTTTATCTTGTAAAATCAATGCGTTAATCAGTGCAGCGGCTGTAATCACGGCAGTACCGTGTTGGTCATCATGCAATACTGGGATGTTGACTCGTTTCTTCAACTCTTCTTCAATGATAAAACATTCAGGTGCTTTGATGTCTTCCAAGTTGATGCCACCAAAGGTTGGCTCTAAGCGGGCAACGGTTTCGACAAATGCCATGGGATCAAGTTCATCAATTTCAATATCAAACACATCAATATCAGCAAAGCGTTTAAATAAAATACCTTTACCTTCCATCACAGGTTTGCTGGCAAGCGCGCCAATGTTCCCCAAACCCAATACGGCAGTACCATTACTAATAACCCCAACGAGGTTAGCACGGGATGTATACAAATCAGCTTTAGACGGATCTTTTTCAATTTCTAAGCAGGGAATGGCAACGCCAGGAGAATAAGCCAAAGCAAGGTCGCGTTGGGTTACACAAGGTTTGCTGGGTTTAACACTGATTTTACCAGGGGTGGGTTTGCTGTGGTAATCCAATGCTGCTTGGTCGAATGCTGAAAATGAATCATCATTATTTGCCATGTTTAAGGTCTCCTGTGATCATCTGAGCGCACCCTAACCATTTGATGCAAATGATAACAGTTACAAATTCATTTAGTTTATTTTCATGTAAGACTGTTACGCTGGCGCTGATTTTTTTCAACAAGCGCAGTTGATACTGTTATAACCTGCATACTATGGAGTGATATTTGTGAGCGAGCATATCCGCGAAATACCCTACAACTATACATCTTACTCAGACCGTGAGATTGTGAAACGTTTTTTAAGTGAAGAAATTTGGGATGATTTGAATGTGCTTAGGTCTCAGCGTAAAACAGGTAGTTCTGCGCGTTTGTTGTTTGATATACTGGGTGATGTTTGGGTTGTGGAGCGCAACATCTTCCTCAAGAATGATTTGCTTAAACACCCTAAACGACTTAAAAAAATGCGCTACCAGCATCAAAAACGCATAACACGCATTAAGGATAGTGCAGCTGATAATAAACGCGCCATAAAAGTTGTGTGTTGTACTGAGCGAATGCTTAAAGATTTTTACGGTTGGTTTGAGCAAGAAAATAAACGCAGGCGCAATGCAAAACGCGTTCTTACTAAACATACGCATAAAAACAATGTTCACTTTGATGCCTTTACTTTAAGTCACCATGCCACTGATGCTACGGATTGGCGTTCACATTTACCTTTCTGTGTGCTTACGCCCGATACAGCCGAAGAGTTACCAGGTTTAATTCGCGCCATTGCTGATCTTGATTTGGTGGTGATTCCACGTGGTGGAGGAACGGGACTGTGTGGTGGTTCAGTGCCGCTTTCTAACGACTCCGTGATTATCAATGTCGAGAAATTCGACTATATTGGCAAAGTCATTACCCAAAATATTGGTGAAAAAGGTGAAGTTGCCACAATTTCTGCGGGTGCAGGGGCAGTGACAGGTAAAGTCATGGATGCCTCCAAACCCAATGTTTTTGCAACTGACCCCACAAGCCTTTGGGCATGTACGATTGGTGGTAATGTGGCTTCCAATGCGGGTGGTAAACATGCGGTGATTTGGGGAACTTGTGTTGATAATCTCTTAAGTTGGAAGATGGTTACACCCGATGGACATTGGTTATTGGTTGAGCGTTTGAATCATAATATGGGCAAGTTGCATGATGAAAGTGAAGTGCAATTTAAACTGACCAAAACATCTGCAGACACGGGTCAAGTGATATCCGAAGACATATTGAATTTAGCAGGTTCAATCTTCCGCCGTGAAGGTTTAGGTAAGGATGTGACGCGCAAGGCTATGGGTGGTTTACCAGGTATTCAAAAAGAGGGGACTGATGGTTTTATTACGGAAGCTACCTTCATTTTACACCGTGCTTATGATGTCACACGCACAGTGTGTTGTGAGTTTTTTGGGCAAAGGTTAGATGATGCAACCCAAGCCTTGGTCAATATCAAAACCCATGTGGATGCCATTGAACATGTTTATCTCGAAGGTTTTGAGCATTTTGATGAGAAGTATGTTAAGGCAATCAATTATGTCAGCAAAGCTACGCGCAGAGAACGCCCTCGCGTGGTATTACTGATTGATGTATCGGGGGATGATGAGAAAAGTGTTGCCCAAGCTTGCGCGGATATTTGTAAGTTTGCATCCGATGGTAATGGTGAAGGTTTTGTGGCGATTTCTAAAGAAGACAGGGGTCGCTTCTGGGGTGATAGGGGGCGTATGGCAGCCATCGCCAAGCATACTCGTGCCTTTAAAATGAATGAAGATGTGGTGATTCCATTGCCACGTCTTTCTGAATACAATGATTATGTTGAGTTGCTGAATATTGAAAACTCTATCGCCAACAAGTTGGATATGTTGAAAGATTTAACCACTTATTTTGTGGAGACCAAAGCCAAGTTGAATTCTGATGACCAGCTTGTGCGTCAAGAACTGGGTCTTGAAGATGATGTATACTTGGGTGAGAAGTTGGAGACCTGCTTGGGTGTTGTTGATGCGGCACAACAAAAGTGGCAACAGTTTTTGAAGTCGTTGCACCAGCCTGCTCAAGGTTTTTCCAGCGACCTTGAGGGTGTTCATTATACCAATGAAGAGACGTTGTTTGCTGTCATCCAGCGTGGTGATTTACGCATTTCATACCGTAAAGAAGTGGAAGCACCATTATTGGAGCGTTTGCAAGGAAATGATGGTTTGGTCGATAGAATCAAAGCCATTCACCAAAGTGTGCTTTCAGGGCGTATTGTTGTTGCCACACATATGCATGCTGGCGATGGTAATGTGCATACCAATATCCCTGTCAATTCAAATGACTATATGATGATGCGTAAAGCACATCATGTGGTTGAAAAGGTGATGCAAAAAGCTGAAGAATTGGGCGGTGTGATTTCTGGTGAGCATGGCATTGGTATCACCAAGCTAGCCTATTTAAGTGATGAGATATTAGCCGAAACAGCGCATTATTTAAAAAGTGTAGACCCCGAAGACTTGTTTAACCGTGGTAAGCTTCAGCCAGGCTTGGACTTGAGTTTGACTTACACACCAAGCTTTAATTTATTGGAACATGAAGCTGTGATTATGGAAGCTGCGGATTTAACAGAGCTTTCGGAAGAAATTTCACCATGTTTGCGTTGCGGTAAGTGTAAACCTGTATGTAACACGCATTTTCCTCGTGCCAATATGTTGTATTCACCGCGCAATAAGATTCAAGCATCTGGTGCTATCATTGAAGCTTTTTTGTATGAGTCACAAACGGGTGCTGGTATCTCCTTTGAGCAATTTGAAGGACTGCATGATGTTGCCAACCACTGTACGATTTGTCATAAATGCGAAGCACCATGCCCTGTGGATATTGATTTTGGTGCAGTCACTGAAAAAATGCGTGCATTACTTAAAGATAAAGGTCAAGCACGCTTTAATATTGTGTCGAAATTATCCTTGATGTTTTTGGTGATTCAAAACCCTGACTTGCTTAAAATCGTGCGCGAAGTGGGGATTCGCTGGAGTTACAAAGGGCATCAATGGTTGCATAAAGCTGCTAAAATCATGGGTTTTGTTAAAGATAAACCCGCAGCAACACGGAACTTGGAAGGTATTCAGGCGCAAATCATTAACTTTGTTGAGCGCCCATTGCCAACATTGCCGCTTAAAACATCGCGCCAAATTCTAGGCATTGAATCACGCGATAAAAATATGATTCCGATTCTACGCGATCCGAAAAAATCCAATGGTAAAGCGGTATTTTACTTTCCTGGTTGTGGTTCAGAGCGTTTATTCTCACAAGTCGGCATTGCTACACAAGCCATGTTGTTTGATTTGGGTTTGAATGTGGTGTTACCACCGTCTTATTTATGTTGTGGTTATCCAAGCACAGCATCAGGCGACCATAAACAAGGTGATCAAATGACATACGATAACCGTGTATTATTTCATCGCTTGAAAAATGCGCTATCGTATCTTGATTTTGAGGCGGTGATTGTATCTTGTGGCACATGTTATGACCAACTGGAGCGTTATGAGCTTCAAGAGGTGTTTAAGGATGCACCTTTGATTGATATTCACGAGTATTTGATGACCAAAGGGGTAAGTGTGGATGATGTGGAAGGGGTGCAGTATATGTATCATGAGCCATGTCATAATCCTTTGAAACGCCATGGTTCAGAAGTCGTGATTGAATCACTGCTTAATAAAAAATCAGTGGAGTCGGAAGAATGCTGCGCTGAAGCAGGTACACTGGCGGCGGCTCACCCAGAAATTTCAGGAAAAATAAGAGCGCGAAAAGAAGAGAAAATGGTTGAAGCGAGTGAAAAGCTGAAACTATTGGGTGATGAAAACCAAAAAATTCTCACATCATGCCCTGCATGTTTGCAAGGCCTATCTCGCCTTGAAGATGTATCAGGGGTTGAGGCGGATTATATTGTTGTCGAACTGGCTAAACAACTGCACGGTGATGATTGGCAGGAAATGTTTGTTGAACGCATTAAAGATGGCGGTATTGAACGCGTATTAATGTAGATGGGAAATGATGGAAGGGTAAGTTATGAATGTGCACTGTACACTTACCCTTAGGGTATTGCTCGTTATAAAGAGCAAAGGAATTCTTTATTGACCAAGTGTATTGCTAGTCTCATATTGCGGCGATGACACTCATTGAAGAATTTATAAAAAAAGAATCATCCAGTGGTATTTTGCTGATGATTGCCACAATATTAGCCCTTATTTTTAGCAACACCTTTTTATCAGGCTATTATGAAGCCTTTTTACATGTGCCTGTTTCCATTCAAATTGGTTCATTATCTTTGGATAAATCACTGCACCATTGGGTGAATGATGGCTTGATGGCTATTTTCTTTTTCTTGATTGGCTTAGAGGTCAAACGAGAGGTTTTGGAAGGTCATTTATCATCCATGAGTCAGGTAACACTGCCTATTGTAGCAGCGATTGGCGGTATGGTCGTACCTGCGTTGATTTATGTTTATTTTAATGCAGACAACCCACTTGCAGCCAATGGTTGGGCGATTCCTACCGCAACGGATATTGCTTTTGCCTTGGGTATTTTATCCTTGTTGGGTAAACGCGTACCACTCTCCCTTAAAGTCTTTTTGATGGCCCTTGCGATTATTGATGATTTGGGTGCGATTGTGATTATTGCATTGTTTTATACGGTTGATTTGTCCACACTGTCAATTACGCTCGCTTCAGTAGCGCTTGCAGTGCTTATTGTCATGAACCGCTTGGGTGTGGTGCGGAAATCGGCTTACTTTATAGTGGGGCTTATTTTGTGGGTGAGTGTGCTTAAATCAGGTGTTCATGCGACCTTAGCTGGTGTTGCCTTGGCCTTTACCATTCCCTTGTATGGAAAATCTAAAGATGGGGAGACAGTTTCACCATTAAAAACACTTGAGCATGACCTGCATTATTGGGTTGCCTTTTTTATCTTACCTATTTTTGCTTTTAGCAATGCTGGGGTCAATTTCACCGAAATTTCATTGGATCAAATGTCAGGTAATGTACCTCTTGGTATTATGCTGGGCTTATTTCTCGGCAAACAATTGGGTGTGTTTGGTTTTAGCTGGATAGCGATAAAGCTTGGTTTAGCCAAGATGCCAGAAGGTAGCCATTGGTTGCAGCTTTATGGTGTATCGGTGCTTACGGGTATTGGTTTTACCATGAGTTTGTTTATTACCTCGTTGGCCTTTGGCTCTCCAGATTTGTTTCAATATACGGATAAATTAGCGATTTTAGTGGGATCATTTGCCGCAGGAATATTGGGTTACTTGGTGTTGCGTCTAGGGCGCTCCCAGCATGGTGCATAATGTAGCTTGCCCTGAATGCACGGTCATGGGTTCTCCTGTGACTGTGCAAACAATCATACATCATGTGCAGCAACCGTGGTTGTGGCAAAAAGATCAACAGGATGAAGCTTGGGATTATTATTTTTGCGCCAGTCAAGGTTGCACAACGGTCTACTTCTCATCACAGGCCCAAATTAAACAAGATGAATTGCGATTAGAAGTTGGTGTAAAATCAAGCAATGAAGATACGTTGATTTGTTATTGTTTCGATGTGTCGCGAAAGAATGCAAGTCACCCTGATATTAAAGCTTATGTGATAGGGCAAACCAAAGCCAAGCAGTGTGCATGTTCTGTCCGAAACCCATCAGGTCGATGCTGCATTAAAAATTTCACTTAAATTAAACTCAAAAAGTCACTACTGTCCGACGAAAGTCGCATATCGTCATGCCCGACTTGATCGGGTATCCAGAAAACCTTGTAAACAATGGGTTCCCGCCTTCGCGGGAATGACGTAAAGAGTTGGAAGTAAAGCCTCGAACTTTTGTCGGACAGCAGTGTCAATAATTCATAAATCATTGAAATAATAGAACTTTTAGTAGGGAAGTTTTAAGATTCAAGAGCAATAGGTTTAGACATGATTCGAAAATTTTACGGTTATTCTCATTGGAAGTGCGACTCTAGCCCGCATTATTCATAAATCGTCGTGATGATTGCGTAGAACCTTTGTTTGCAACGAATTTTAAAGAAATCGCTCGTAGCCGCGCTTACTAACGATTGATGAGAGATTTGTTGCGAATAAAGGGGCAAGCAAGGGCGCGGCTGTATTTGTGAATAATGCGGGCTAGGTGAAGGCGTAAGCCTGAGGAAGTACCCTGGGGTGTTAGTCGCGCTCAATGTTCGGTATTGCAGCACGGCTAAAGCCGTGTTTCCTTAAATTCTTGGCGAAGCTCTACTTAAGCTCTGATAGAGACCTCTGCACCGTAGTAATTTTTTGAGCGAATCAAGGCAAAAATAAGGGTTCATCCGGATAATGCGTCCTTAACTTGTTAAAATCTGGGAAAACTGGATTTCATAATATCTACGAGTCTTTTATATCATGGTTTTGGCCTTCCTACAGGCTACGAGTATCAAAGCAGTCGCTACGAAAATGGCAGCATCATATTTGTCATCCTAGAGAAGCGTTTTGCGCTTCGTTGCAGTTCTTGTGACAGCCGGGAAATTCATTTACGAGGTAGCCATACTCGGATGTTTCGAGCACTGCCAATTGGTAATAGACCGTGTTATTTCGAATTCGCAGTTCCTCGCGTACAATGTTTAAAATGCAAGCTTGTTCGACAAGTTAAAGTGCGGTTCACCAAGGGTTCAGAACAGCACACCAAGCGGTTTAAAAAACTGGCATTAATTTTGTCGCGATACATGACGATTAAGGACGTTGCTAAATACCTGCGCGTGAGCTGGGACTTCGTGAAAGACATCCAGAAAGACTACCTGCAGCGTCGCTATAAAAGACCCAACATAAAGAAGCTTAAACGTGTTGCTATTGATGAGGTGTACATGGGTAAAAAGGCGGGTTATTTGACTATCGTTCTTGATTTACAATCGGGGATTGTCGTTTATGTAGGCAAAGGAAAAAGCAGTGAGTCGCTTGACCCATTTTGGGAAAGATTGAGGCGGGCAAAGGTTAAATTGGAAGTCGTGGCTACAGATATGGGGGCGCCCTTTATCAAATCAGCTAGGGATAATCAGCCAGATGCAGTGAATGTGGTTGATCATTTTCATGTCATCAAACTCTTCAATGAAAAGCTGACCACATTGCGCCGCGATATGCAACGTGATGCAGAGACGGCAATGGGTAAAAAAGTGCTCAAAGGCATTCGCTGGTTACTCATGCTCAAACCTGAAAATTTAGCGCCTGAAAAAGGAGTCTGCAAGGCAACGTTTGGACCATGCTTTAGAGCTTAATAAACCCCTTGCCACAGCGTATTATATGAAGGAGGAACTCAGGCTTATCTGGCAGCAGAAGAGCAAAGAAGATGCATCAAATCTGCTGTCTGAATGGGTCAATAAAGCAGAGGTATCAGGGATTCGTGTAGTAAAGTCTTTTGCGCGAACTTTGGCTAGGTTGCGCGTAGCAATATTAACCTACTATGATTTCGATGGTCTTTCATCCGGCAAGATTGAGGGCAGTAACAACAAGATCAAAACGATCCATAAAGTAGCATATGGTTACCGAGATATGAAATTCCTGAAATTGAAAATCCTCTCAATGCATGAAAATCGGGAGGACGCATTATCCGGATGAACCAAAATAAGGGTGAAACCGCAGTTTATTGGTAATAAATGAGGGCTGAAGACTTATTTTTAACGCAGATGCAGCCAAAAAAGTGCACGGTGCAGAGGTCTCTGATATGTTATCCAATCAAATCTTCAAGTTCCTCGCTTAACACCATCCAAGCTTCTTCGACTTCATCCAAGCGTTGTTTTACCGTATTATGTTCAGTGGTCAGCTTTAATAACTTCGCTTTTTCACTGGCTTCATAAATCGCCGAATCTGCCAAGGCCTCATTTAATGTCGCTTCTTTGCTGTGTAATGTTTCCAGCTCTTTTTCTAACTTTTTGAGTTGATTGCGCTTGGGCTGCAATAATTTTCTACGCTCCGCATCATCTTTTCGCTTCGCTTTGCGCGCTGCTTGCGTGTGTTCACCGCTGTTTGTTTCCTTTTGTGTGCTGCTCACGCCCTGCTCACTCAACCATGCCGCATAATCGTCCAAATCACCTTCAAACGCATCTGCTTTGCCATGCGCAACCAACCATAAATCATCACACACGGTTCTTAATAAATGCCTATCATGCGACACCAACACCATCGCTCCTTCAAAGCTTTGCAGGGCAAGGGTTAGGGCATGACGCATGTCCAAATCAAGGTGGTTGGTCGGCTCATCAAGCAAAAGTAAATTGGGCTGTTGATACACCAGCATCGCAAGCACCAACCTTGCTTTTTCACCCCCTGAAAACCCTGAAATCGGCTCCAATGCCATGTCACCATTAAAAGCAAAACCACCCAAATAAAGACGCGCTTCTTTCTCTGACAACTCAGGGTTAAGTTCATACAAATGTTGCACGGGGCTTGCGCTTTCATCCAACTGCTCCAACTGATGCTGGGCAAAATAACCGATATTCAAACCTTTGGACGCAACACACTTGCCCACCTTGGGCGCAAGTTCACCTGCCATGAGTTTAATCAAGGTTGATTTACCTGCGCCATTAGGTCCTAACAAACCAATTCTGTCGCTTGGCAGCAGACTGACCGATATATCTTGTAGTATTGGCTGTTCAGCATAGGCGAAACTTACTTTTTGCAACTGCAACAAAGGGTTGGGCAAATAATCCAAAGGTTTAAAGGCAAATGAAAACTGCGAATCCACGTGGGCTGGGGCAATCTTTTCCATACGTTCCAAAGCTTTGATTCGGCTTTGTGCTTGTTTGGCTTTGGTGGCTTTGGCTTTGAAGCGGGTGATAAAGCTTTGCATATGCTCGATTTCTACCTGCTGCTTTTCAAATGCCGATTGCTGCAAGGCGAGTTGCTCGGCTCTGCGCAATTCAAATGCTGTGTAGTTGCCTGCATACATGGTGATTTTGGCTTGCTCGATATGGGCAATGGTGGTCACTGTACTGTCTAAAAATTCCCTATCATGCGAAATGAGAAGCAACGCACCTTGATAACTTTTTAGCCACTTCTCTAGCCACAACACTGCCTCCAAGTCCAAATGATTGGTCGGCTCATCCAATAAAAGTACATCCGAGCGACACATCAAAGCTTGCGCAAGGTTTAAGCGCATCCGCCAGCCGCCTGAAAAGCTTTGTACAGGGTGTTCTTCTTGGGCAGTTGTAAACCCCAAACCGTTAAGCAATTGCCCTGCCCTTGCTCTGGCTTGATAGCCTGCAATGGCATCCATGCGTTCATGCAGCCTGCTTATCGTTAGACCATCTTGCTTGTTTTCGGCATCTTGAATCTGTTGTTCCAATTCGGTTAACTCAACATCACCTTGCAACACATAATCCACCGCAGATATAGCCAGCACAGGTGTTTCTTGCGCCACATGGGAAAGGGTTAAGTTCGATTTACTGCGAAATTCACCCTTATCTTCTTCAAGTTTACCAAGAATCAAACCAAAGAGTGAGGATTTACCTGTGCCATTCGCACCTGTGATACCAATTTTATCCTTGGCATGAATGGTTAAACTAAAATCAGCAAACAACACCTTTTTGCCACGCCTAAGCGTGACATGTTCAAAATAAATCATTAAATATGCTCACATATCATTAAAATAGCCTACCCGTCATTCCTGCGAAGAGCTTGACCCCGCGAAGGCGTGGGAATTTATGCTTGAGACCTCTGCACCGTAGTGATTTTTTGAGCGAATCAAGGTAAAAATAAGTCTTAAACCGCAGTCTATTGGCAATAAGTGAGGATTGAAGGCTTATTTTTAACGCAGATGCAGCCAAAAAAGTGCACGATGCAAAGGTCTCTACTTATAACAAGCGGCATCATACAGATGTTGGCTTATTCTCAAACCATGGGTTCTGATTTGGGCTTTTCTCAAAAACTATCGGGTATGTTTTTAGCACAAAGAAGCATGATCAAAGTTATAAAACCCTGCCCCAGTTTCACCCATTAAAGTATGCGAAAATTCACTCTTTGCTGCCTAACTGCCAGCTTGCTGTTGAGCCCTAACATTCGCTTTGATTTGCGTTGATGAGGTCTTTGGGTGATATTGAATCTGAACAATCTGTTTGCCTTGAGATTTTAGATACTTTTCTACACCTTCATTATGAAGCTTCTTTCCCCAATCTTCGCCAATAACAAATATATCAGCCTTAACTTCCTTGCAAATAGCAATGTAGTCCAACTCATGATATGGGAGTACAATATCCACACAACTTAGCGCTTGAAGCATTTGTATGCGTTGTTCAAGAGGAATAATTGGAACATTAGGTTTATACAATTTGACCACTTCATCAGAAGCAACACCAACAGCAACAGTGTCGCCCAAACTTGCGCAGTGCTCCAATAAGGCAAGATGCCCAACGTGTAATAAGTCAAATGTTCCTACTGTATAAACAACCATTCTTTGATAATCCTTTGATAGTATTAAGTTCGTCACTAGGATAACACACTTCATACGAAGTCATATGAGGTAATTGCAAAACTCTAGGCAAAACCAAAAAATTAACACGCATTTTTTATATGGTTAAATTGCTTTAGTTTTGAGCCTCTAAAAAGGGGACGCTACCCTTTAATGAGGTGAATGGATGCTAAACATATGTTTTATAATGATTTATAAATCATTATTGGTCAGTAAAAGGGAAGCGTCCCCTTTTACTCTAATTAAATTTAAGATCATTTAATACCGTTTTTTATTGAAGCAGTAATATTATCATTCGTTTATTAGCCGATCTGTTTCATAAGTATTAATTTCATCAACAACACTTTCTCTCTCAATTATCTCATTCAATGTAAAAACCTCCTTTTTCCCAAGGACAGGAGGAACATAAACATTAATAACACCTCCAGATTCTTCAACTTCAAAACCTGAAGAGTTTAAGGTATCAACTACTGTTGACAAAACAGATTCTTTAATACGTTCTCTATCTGTTCCTTTCTTAATGTCATCTTTAGTAATTTGTACAGTAAACCCTTCATCTCTACTACCTTCTCTAATAGCATTATCTCTTGCTACATTTTTTAGGGTTTTGGTGATTTTACTTGTATACACTTTGATATTTCTACTCATAACGGCATCCTTAACTGATATAATGGCACAATAGTAAAGCAATAACGATATAAAATCAACATTTAGACGGAATAACCCCTGTAACTTACATTGAGCGGGTATCTCTTTTTAAAAAAATGATTTAAAATTGATGTCGGATGATGTTTGTTCTCATCATATTGAATAAAAATAGCCTTTTATGACCGAATCATTTAGCCATTTAATGAAAATTACGGTATCGATTTTCAACTTTTTGCTTAAGTTGGTTGTAGATTGAAATTCGTAGGGTAATCAGAATCGTGATGTATGTCCTTATCTCATTGATTTATAAGGATAAAATAACCAATAAACGATAAAACATACCCGCTCAATGTAAGCTGTAATGATGTAATATTGAATTTAGATCAAAACATCATCCCTAATGGATTTATATTGTAGAGAGGAGGTAAATCATAATTGGTGAATACAGTGTAATCGAGTGATTTTTGAAATGTCTTCTGGGATACTTTTAACTCGGCATTAGCCACTGCGAAGCAGTGGCTAACAATAAACTTAAAGCTGAAACCGTTTAAGTGCATTAGCTGTGGTGGCTTCCACCAAGGCTTCAACGGATATATTGCGCACTTCGGCAATACATGCTGCCACGTGTTTGACATAGGTTGGCTCATTGCGTTTGCCGCGCTTGGGCATGGGGGCAAGATAAGGTGAGTCTGTCTCAATGAGTATGGATTCGAGTGGTACTTTTGCTGCGACTTCTCTTAACGCTTGGCTGTTTTTAAATGTCACATTGCCTGAAAATGAAATCGACATATTCATGTCTAAAGCTTGTTTGGCTGCATCCCAAGTGGACGAGAAACAGTGCATAATGCCACCACAACCAGCCACATCCTCATCTTTGAGAATCGCAAGGGTGGCTTCATCTGCCTCGCGCATGTGCACAATCACAGGTTTATTCACGATATGTGCAGCTTGGAGGTGGGTGCGAAAACGTGTGTCTTGAACATCGGCTGGCAAAGCATCTCTAAAGAAATCCATGCCTGTCTCACCGATGGCAACACATCGCTCATGTTTGGATAAATCTACCAGTTGTTCAAGGCTTGGCTCTTGCTCAACTTCATGATTGGGGTGAACACCCACGGAAAACCAAACATTATCGCGTGATTCTACAAGCTGGATTAAACGCGGCGTTTGCTCAAGCTCCACCGCTACTGCCACAATTCTTGATACACCAGCCTCAGCCATGCGTTCAAACACGGCATCTCTATCCTCATCAAAATGAGGGAAATCAATATGGCAATGGGTATCAAAAAGTTGCATGGGGTTCATCCTTAACTTGTCATTCCCGCGAAGGTGTGGGCGAAGTTCGGGGGTCAGGTCTTGTTTCGCGCATTTCTCACCCTCCACCCATAAACTTACTTATCTCAATCCTAAACTAGAGTTTGTCATTAAACAAATATCGAGCTCTTTTCAACTAACGGCTAAAATCCGCGAAACAAGACCTGACCCTGATTCCTCTGATGCCCTCGAGGCTAAAGCCTCACTTCCAAATACAAAGGAAGTGCGACTTCAGTCGCGCAAATGCAACTACGCTTCACAAATCGCTTTGAGGTGCGCCAAGGTGACATGATGCACATCATCAAGCTTATGTTTATTGATAAGCACATCAATAGCATTCCTATCTGCTTCACCAAACTCAGACACCACCAAATCAGCACCTGTAAAATCTTGGTTGGCTGTATAATCGTTAATCGTTATCACAGTTTTGATGCCAGCATCACGCGCTGATAGCCAACCATTGCCCGAATCTTCCAAAGCTACCGTGTTTTCAGGGGCAATGCCCAATTGCTTAAGCGCATAGTCATAAATATCTGGTGCTGGTTTTTTGTTAGGTACAATATCGCCTGCTGCAAGCACAGCAAACCTATCAAACCATTCTTTACCCAAGGAATGCTCAATCAAGGCATCTAAAGCTGATGGTGTGGTGGTGGTTGAAACACCAAGCGTAATGCCTGCTGCATAAGCGTCTTCAAGCAAACGAAGTACGCCTGCACGCAATGGAATTAGACCATCTGCAATCAATGTTTGGTAATGAATGGTTTTGCGTGCATGAAGCTCGGCAATCTTTTCATAAGGAATTTCAGGCATACCACCGCGCTCAATATCAAATTGCATACGCTCTTTGCCGCCAGTGACTTTCAGCAATTCGCCATAAGTCTCATCGCTCCAACGCCTGTCCATGCCTGCTTCTTCGAATGCCATGTTGAAAGCAACGCGGTGTCCGTCTTTTTCGGTATCGGCGAGTGTGCCATCGACATCCCACAATAAACATTTTAATTCAGCCATAAAAAACCTCGCTTAAACCTGTATTTAGTTTTGCTTCAACTTCTGCCTTGTCTTGACCCAAGCGATATACTTCCAATAAAGCAGCGGTAAGTTTGGGGCTGTCTGCCAAATTTTCAACATTAAAGAATTTGTTGGCAATGGGGGTTAACAACACTATTGCTTGATGATTTTGCCAAGCTTGTTGTAGACCTTGCCAGTCCAACTGCCCATCTATCACATAATCGATTGCAATACCTTGCGGCTCGGAATAATAAATTTCTTCCAACATCATCACATCATATTCATGGCGGTATTCATCAATATTGACGCACTTTGCCAACATACCATAGATAAAATCCAAGTCATGATGCCCTTGAAAATACATATCCAAATCAATGGTGGTGCTTGGTTTAAATTCTTCACCCTTAAAATAAAAGTTTATGCCTGCTTTAATACTATTTTTCATGCCATCCACCCAATATATTGTGTAATACAGCCGCTACTCTAAACACATCAAGCATTGCTTGTCTTATTTGATTTTAAAGCTTTGGTTTCAGTAGTATAGGTGTATAAACTGCTGTGAATATTGCAAAAGCAAGTACCCAAAAAATTTGGGATATAGCAATCAGGATTTCATAAGCCCAAATATCAAACAAGGGTAAAATGACACGCACGATGGTGCTGATGAGTATGGCAACAAACGCATAGATTAAAGCTTGGGGTGGCTCATACATATTACGCCCTGTGTGCGCCAATGAGACCCTTGAAATCATACCCAAGGTGATTATGCCAATGCCGCCAACAGTGAAGGCGTGGATAGCCAGTAGTTTGGGAATGTCCAAGTTGGCAAAGTAGGTGAATGCAAAGAGTGCAAAACCGAATGTAATCATCCAAAATGATAGGTAAATACTCCACAATAAACCTTGTTGCCAAATGATGGGGTGATGCCAGCGAATGAGGCGGTAGGCATTGAGGGCAAACAAGACGAACGCTAAATATGCCGATGTTGCTTCATGTTCGATAAATACTTCGTTGATAGAAAAAGCTAAGAAGATAAATATATTTGGAATATCCACCCAACGGGTATTGAATAATTTGACGGCATCATGGGTTGCACGTTCAATAAAAAATGGAATCACCCGTCTGCCCATGGTCATAATCAGAGCAAGAATAATATACATGGCGGAAAAGATGCCCCAAACCACACCATTTTCTAAATATCCCAATGCCCCTGCATAGAATGTGATGTTGCATAAAGTAATCAATAAAACTTTGGCAATAATACCCATTTGATTCCATTGTTTGGCTTTGACGATGCGGTGGGTGAGGATGTAGGATAACCAAAGGGTGAATGAAATATCAGCCAAAGCCGCAAGTTCTATCAGAGCTGTGCCAAAGAAAAAGCAGAGTCGCGCTATAACCCAAAGCGCAAACAAGATAAGTAAATGTGTACCCTCGGCGGTGGCTGTTCGCGTCCATGTACGTACGGAAGTGAGCAAGAACCCAGCAATCACAGCCATAGCATAACCAAACAACATTTCATGAGCATGCCATTCAAATTGAGTGATATGCTTGAGTTCAAAGTCTATTTGGAAAATATAAATGGCAGACCATAGTGCCATGGTCAGCATGGCAAAGACACCTGCGCCCAAGAAAAACGGTCGAAAACCGACTTCTAAAAATGTGGTGGTGGGTTTATCGGATAACATGAGGCAACTCTAAACAGCTTATTGAGGAAAGAAACCATCAAACGCTTGTTTATGATTTGATGTTGTGCGTAAAGGTTAGTGTATTTTTTCCATACTCATTTTACCCCTTCAAAAATATAGTTTGACACTGATAATCATTATCAATATCGTTCGGCATATAAAAATGAAAGGAAGACAAGATAATGAAAAAAACAATACCACTACTGATAGCATTAACTTTTGGCGCAACTGCAAGCTTTGCCAATGAAGATAAAATTGCGGAACTTCAAGCGCAACTCAATGCCTTGGCTGATTATGTCGAGTCGCAAAGTGTCACACCATCCAAAACCTCACTTGGTGGTTATGGTGAAATGCATTACAACAACCGAAGCAATGGTAGCAATGAGCTTGATTTTCACCGTTTTATATTATTTGTGAACCATGAGTTTTCAGATAATATCAAGCTCTTTTCAGAGTTGGAGTTGGAACATGCCATTGCAGGTGTAGGTCAAGTTGGTGCGATAGAGCTTGAGCAAGCCTTTTTACAATTTGAGAAAGGTTTTGGCACCATTAAAGTGGGGATATTTTTGATGCCTGTGGGTATTGTGAATGAAACCCATGAACCACCTACTTTTTATGGTACAGAGCGCAACCCCGTTGAAAAATATATTATTCCAACCACATGGCGCGAAGGTGGGGTGATGTATTCAGCAAATTCAGCCGGTGGTTTATCATGGGATATTGCGGTACATTCAGGACTAAATACAACAACATCCGTGCGGGCAGGGCGGCAAAGTGTAGGTAATGCCGTGGCAGATACATTGGCATACACGGGGCGTATTCAATATACAGGTTTGGCAGGGTTAACATTAAGTGCATCGCTTAACCAGCAGGAAGATATGAATCAACTTGCAGGCGGACTGGGGGCGGCAACGCTGTTGGAAGGACATGTGATTTATAACATCGCTGATTTAAAGCTCACAGCTTTGTTTGCCCGTTGGACAATTGAGAATGGGCAAGATACGCAAGGCTCTGTACTTGAAGCCAGTTATCGCTTTTCACCTGCTTGGGGGGTGTTTACCAGGCAAAACACATGGGATGACACAGGGGCAGGGGATAAAGTGCAATATGATATTGGGGCAAACTACTGGCCGCATGAAGATGTGGTGTTGAAGTTGGATATGCAGCAGCAAAATACAGTAGCAGGTAATCAAGATGGGTTTAACTTGGGCGTAGGCTATCAATTTTAATGCGTGTTTTGTTTGTTTTGATGTTGTTGGCTTGGAGTTCCCTAAGTCATGCTGATATATATCTTGAGTCACAGGTTTTTGTGCAACAACAGTTTTCAGGTCACCCACCTCAACCCCAAGTGATTTGGTTGAATGGCGAGCTTAAAGCTAAACTTGCAGGTGTTTTACAACATAAATATACAGGTCTACGGATACGCTATTGGCAAGGCGAAGAAAATGGATTGCAGACGGTGTGGGTACTCAATGAGATTGGCAAAGAAAAAAATATCACAGTAGGTATTACGGTTGCACAAGACAGCATCAAGACTTTGCAGGTGTTGGCGTTTCGAGAGTCGCGCGGTTGGGAAGTCAAACATGGCTTCTTTACGCGTCAATTTGTATCCATGTTTTTGAAAAAGGATATGCAATTAAGTGGGCATATTGATGGCATTACAGGAGCGACTATGTCGGTTCGAGCGGTGAAGAAACTTGCTAAAGTCGCACTGCTATTGCATAGCGAGGTGCAGCAATGAAAAGATTTTTGCACCGAGCAGCTATTATTCGAGTCCATCGTAGCATTGCATTATTTTCGATGCTTTTGATAATGTTTACGGCGATTACAGGTTTTTTATTGCAGCACGCCAAAGACTTTGGCTGGCATCAACAGTACATCACGCAAGATTGGATGTTGGATGTCTATGGTGTAAAATCTGCATCAAAAATGACATGGTCAGTTTCGGGTGACAGCAAGCGTTATGCGACGCAGCTGGAGCAGCGCTGGTATATCAATGCTGTGCAGTTACCTGTTCATGATAAGCAGCTTGTGGGTGCTGCAAATATTGGTTCTTTGCTTATCTTGGCAAGTCAGCATCAATTGCACTTATTGACAGCAGAATTGGAATTGGTGGAAAGTATGGATATGTCGCTGAATGGTACAATACGGGGGGTTGGTATAGCTGGGGGTGTATTGATACTCAAAACGGATACATCATGGTATCAGGCAGATGAAAGCTTGTTGATGTTCACGCAGGTTGCATCACCTGGTGTTGTTCAGCTTTCGTCACAAATAGCATTGCCCAAAATGTATGATCAGGCTTTGCCAGAGCGGGTAACGGATCTACATTACATGCGTTTTATGCAAGATTTACATGGTGGGCGTTTGTTTGGGTTACCGCATTGGGTGATTCCAGACCTTACGGCATTGGCTTTGTTGTTTTTATGTGTATCGGGTTTGATGATGAAGTGGAAGCGTAGCCGGTTATCGGTATAACATAATGAAATCATTAAGATTACTTAACTTGTTTTTTATGATTTCCATCACATTACTGTCATACTTACTGTGTACAGTTGCCTTATCTTGAACGTGAAAGGAGATTATTATGCGTACAGTAACTAAGAAGTTGGGCGAAGTATTATATCGTGACGGACTTGCAATTGTAGCCACAGCTTTTTTTGCGGTTTTGTTTGTGACAGAAGTAGCTGATACAACAAGCTAAGATACTTTTAACCCTATGTTTTTATACCCTCAAGGCAACTTGAGGGTATTTTTTTGCAGTTTTGGGTAGGACTCTTTCCCCCTGCTTGTTGCTCGCGTACCGATATTCCGCACCCCCTAAATCAATATTACTGTATTTAATGAGCCACTTGCAAACTTCTGCGTTGGAATGGTGGTTAGGAAGTTTTGGTGATGGCGTGGAAGTGTTGAAACCGTTGGCATTGCGTCAATATTTTGCCCTGCAAGCCAAGAAGATGTTGGCGAGATACCAATAGCAATCATTGTTGTTTGCATCAAAGGCTTCATTGCTCTTAGTGTTGGCGCATGATTACGCTGAAATTTAATAAGCCCTTTAATGTCCTTTGTCAATTTAGTCCGCAAGAAGGTAAGCAAACATTAGCAGACTTTATTCGCATCAAGGATGTGTATGCTGCGGGGCGTTTGGATAAAGATAGTGAAGGTTTACTGTTGCTTACCGATGATGGGAAGCTACAACATCGTATTGCACACCCCAAGCATAAATTAGAAAAAACGTATTGGGTGCAAGTGGATGGTGAAATGACGGATGAAGCGATAAAGCAACTTAAGCGAGGGGTGATGCTGAAAGATGGGCAAACCAAACCTGCACAAGTGCAACGTATGGATGAACCACAACATTTATGGGCGCGTCATCCACCTGTTCGTTTTCGTGCGAATATTCCAACTTCATGGATAGAGTTGCGAATTAAAGAGGGGAAGAATAGGCAAGTTCGACGCATGACCGCAGCCGTAGGCTTCCCAACACTCCGTTTGATTCGTTATGCTATTGGCGATGTCAATTTGGATGGTTTGGAAGTCGGGGAGTTTGCAACCATCAATTCAAAACAAGTTGCGGATTACTGAGGCGTAGCCACGAGCAACGGCATTACATCAGTGAATCAAATAGTTTCAGCTATTTTCAAATTGAATTTACTAACTGATGTTACGCAGTCGGGCTAAAATTCGTCATTTCCACGCAAGAACACAGGAACGAGAAAACATATGGTAGAAAGTCATGATTGAGGAAGTGCGACTTCAGTCGCGCATGCATGATGATGCTTCCTCATGCGGGGCTAAAGCCCCACTTCCTATATTTAGATTGCTGTATTACCGTTCATTTTAAATAAAGGTAAAACTGAAATCTACGCGCTACAAATGAGAATGGTGTCATTCTTTCTCAACAAAGTGCGTAACATCAGTTACTAAAGAGCCACTTGCAAAACTCATGAGTGGTGATTGACTTCCCCGCTCATGAGTTTTGCAAGTGGCTCTAAAAAAGTAAGCATAAAGTTGGTGAAATCATTATTTTTCAGAGTATTTCCTAAATTAGACTTGGCATTGCGGACTCTGATTTGTAGCATTGCGACATGCCTACATTTGAAACACCCGACCAAGATAAAATTATTTCAGAGTTTGCTGATAAGCAAGCGATTAAACCACCATCGATGTATGAAGTGCTTTTACTTAATGATGACTTTACACCTGTGGATTTTGTGGAAGAAATTTTAAAGAAATATTTTTCCAAAGATAGTGATGAAGCAGAAATCATTACCATGCAAGTGCATCATCAAGGGCGTGGTATTTGTGGTGTGTTTCCCAAAGATATTGCTGAGAGTAAAGCCTTACAAGTGGAGAGTTTTAGTCGCCAACACCATCACCCTTTGCAGTGTATTGCTGAACAAATCGAATAACATCTTTATCTTTATCCACCTTAACTTTTTCGTCTGGAGCAGACTTTGACATTATCCTTAAAAGATTTGATTACCCAAGCATTGCAAGATGTTGTGAGCAAGCTGCTTGTTGATGTTGAAACCAACAAAACGCCATCCGTGGCGCTGACTCGCCCCAAACAAAAAGAACATGGTGATTATGCAGTGAACATCGCTATGCCATTGGCTGGGCTTTTGAAGCAAAATCCACGGCAGGTTGCCGAAACCATTCTAGCTAATGTTCAGTTTCCCGATGCTGTTGCTTCTGCTGAGATAGCTGGACCAGGTTTTATCAATATTAAACTTCAAGCAGGTGGTGAAACTGATATTCTGAAGGGTATTCTGCAGCAAGGTAAGCGTTATGGTTGCGTAGACAACAGTCAAGGTGAACGTGTGAATTTGGAGTTTGTTTCTGCCAATCCAACGGGACCTATGCATGTGGGTCACGGTCGTGGTGCTGTGGTGGGTGATTCGCTGGCAAATGTGATGAAAGCTCGCGGTTATCAAGTGCATAAAGAGTATTATATCAATGATGCAGGCACGCAAATTGGTGTATTGGCCAATTCGGTATGGCTGCGTATACAAGAGCTTCAAGACATTAGCATTACTTTTCCTGATGGTGCTTACCCTGGTGATTATATCATTGAGATTGCCAAAGAAATTTTAGAAACCCATGATTTCGCCAGCTTTGAAGCCATGGATGCAACATCACGTTTGCAAAAACTTGGTACATTGGCTGTGGCTGCCAATATGACCATGATTCGTAGTGACCTCAAACAAGTTGGCATTGAATTTGACCAATATTTCTCTGAAAAAACACTGCACGAATCAGGCAAGGTTCTCCAGCTCATTGAAAAGCTTGAAAGCGATGATTTGATTTATACAGGCACATTGCCGCCACCCAAAGGCAAAGAAGTTAAAGATTACAATCCGATTGAGCAACGCTTGTTCCGCACCACTGATTTTGGTGATGATGTGGATAGACCTTTGATGAAACAAGATGGCACTGCCACTTATTTTGCCGCAGACATTGCCTACCATGCCGACAAATTTGAGCGTGGCTTCAAGCATATGATTGATATTTGGGGTGCTGACCACGGTGGTTATATCACCCGTGTGCAAGCTGCGATGAAAGCGCTCACAGGCTTGGAAAAGCAGCCAGAAGTGTTGCTGGTGCAAATGGTTAACCTTACTCGTGATGGTGTTCCTTTCAAAATGAGCAAACGCGCAGGCACGTTTGTCACATTGAGTGAAGTGGTCGAAGAAGTGGGCAAAGATGCGGTGCGTTTTAATTTCATGACTCGCCGTATTGAAAGCCAGTTTGACTTCGATTTGGAAGCCGCCAAAGCTAAAGATGCTGAAAATCCAGTGTATTATGTACAATATGCTCATGCACGCATTCATGCCGTGCTTAAAAAAGCTGAAAGCGAAGGTGTGAGGCTGGCAAAAGTAGGAGATGTTAATACATCCCTGTTGACCAGTGATGAAGCAAGCAAACTCATTAAAATGTTGCTTGTCTATCCTGATATGCTGGAGACAGCCGCAGATCGACGCGAACCTTACCGCATCGCAACTTATATCATGCAGCTTGCTGCAGCATTTCACAGCTTTTACCATCATAATCGTGTGCTTGGTGTGGAAGAAGAATTGATGCAAGCCCGCTTGTTATTGTTGCGCGCCACAGCCCAAGTGATTCAAAATGCTTTGGAATTATTGGGTGTCAATGCACCTGAGACCATGTAATGGGGGATAAGGACTTTGCAAAAGTCGAAACGACCCATTTTGAGCAAGGTGAATCACAAAAACTATCCAGTAAGACGGCTGTTATTACCGTTACAGCGACTACTTTTGCCATGGTCTGCTTTGCCATTGGTTTTTATATGGGGGAGCAGCAGGGGTTAGAAGGCAGTAAGAGTAATAAACATGATGAACTGGTTTCCAAGCTCCAAAACCAGCAACGTGAGTTGAACACATTGAAAGAAGATGCTGAAAAATGGCAGCAACAAGAAGCCAATACATCTCAAGTGGGGGAACTTACTTTTTATAACGAGTTGCCTAAACAATCCATTACGCCAGAGCCTTTAGGAGATCAACCTCAGGCAGTGCAAGGATCTGTATTCTTGGATAAACTTGAAGCAGATTTAGAAAAATCCAAAGATGATAAACATGCAAAGCTTGCGATGGAGCGAAACCTTGAAGATGTTATCAAGGCTCAGATGAAAAAGACATCGCGTAGCTTCCGCATTCAAGTTGCATCATTCACGCGGCGAAAAGACGCAGAAAAATTTCTTCCAACGTTGCAATCATTGGGTATTTCAGCCGAAGTCCAGTATATTGAAATCCCCAATAAAGGCGTATATTTTCGCGTATATACCCGCTCCTTCATGAAGGAAAAAGATGCAATCCATGCCCAGCAATTGATTAAACAAAAACTTAAAATTGTGGGGCTATTGATTCAAAATGGATGATGTTCGCCTTGAGCAAGCCAAAACTTGGTTGGTGCAACAACGTGTAACTCGAACCTTCAGCATTGAGTCTTTGGCTGGTGACGCATCTTTTCGCCGCTATTTTCGTGTTTCAACACCTCAGCAAACATATGTGTTGATGGATGCCCCACCTGAAAAAGAAGATGTATCCCCATTTGTTCGAGTGTGTGATTGGCTGCAACAATCAGGCTTGAATGTGCCTGAAATTGTGGTTGAAGATAAAAGGCAGGGCTTTCTCTTGCTTCAAGACTTTGGCGATACAACATGGTCAGTTTTTCTCAAAAAAAACAATGATATAGATGGTTTATTTAAAGATGCACTCTGTCAACTTCACATGCTGCAAAAAGCAGGTGATTCGATAGATTTGTCGATCTTTGACATGCAACGCATGACGACTGAAATCAACTTGTATTTGGACTGGTATTTACCACACATCGAATCACACACACCGACTGCCAATGAGCGCGAAAGCTTTCATCAAGCCTTGGTTCCTGCTCTCAAAGAAATCGATAGCATTCCCAAAGTCCCCGTTCATCTTGATTATCATAGTCGCAACTTAATGATTCCAGATTCAGGATTACCTTTGGGTATTATTGACTTTCAAGATGCTGTCATCGGCCCCATCACTTATGACTTGGCATCGTTACTTTATGATTGTTATCAGGATTACCCTGAAGAGGATTGCCGCCGATGGAGTCGTTTATTTTTTAATGCTTTAAGTCTTCAGCATCAAGGTTATTTTGTTGACTTTGAAGCATGGCACAGAGCCGTTCGCCTCACATCTTTGCAGCGTCATATTAAAGTATTGGGTATTTTTGCGCGACTTGCTCACCGCGATGGTAAAATACAGTTTTTAGATGAGATACCTTTAACACACAAGCATTGCATGGAAGAATTGGATGTCTTATCGCTGCATATACCACTGCTAAATACCTAGAAATTATCATTTAACGATTGCTCAAAAGCTAACTTTTCTTTATCATGCCTCGCTCGAAGAAAAGGAGTGAATCACTTGTTTAAACGCATCTTGATTGCCAACCGTGGCGAATGCGCCATCCGTATTATTCGTGCCTGCAGTGAGTTGGGCATTGAGTCTGTGGCTGTTTATTCAGACCCAGACAATCATGCCTTGCATGTTAAAAAGGCTGATAAGGCTATCCTCATTGGCCCAGACCCAGTTAAAAGTTATCTTAATATTCATCGCATTGTTGATATTGCCATCAAAGCGAAAGTGGATGCCATTCATCCAGGTTATGGTTTTTTGTCGGAGAACCCTGAATTTGCTCAAGCCGTGATTGATGCAGGGATTACATATATCGGACCCTCTCCTGATGCGATTGAAAATATGGGCAGTAAAACCAATGCGCGTACTGCGATGTTGGCTGCTGGTGTGCCATGTATTCCCGGCACTGAAGCATCTTTGGTGAGCGTTGATGAAGCCGTAGAAACTGCGCAAGCCATGGGTTACCCGGTGATGCTCAAAGCTTCTGCAGGTGGCGGTGGGCGTGGTATTCGCCGTTGTGATTCGGATGAAGAGGTGGTTGAAAACTATGAGTTAACCACCAATGAAGCCATGACAGCATTTGGCAATGGTGAGCTTTTCATGGAAAAGTGTATTGTTGAGCCGCGTCATATTGAGTTTCAAATTCTCGCTGATTCGCATGGCAACTGTGTTCATTTGTTTGAACGTGACTGCTCGATTCAGCGCCGCAATCAAAAGCTGATTGAAATCGCACCATCCAATTATATTACACCTGAACTTCGCAAGAAAATGGGTGATGTTGCCGTGAAAGCAGCTTTGGCTGTGGGTTATGTCAATGCAGGAACGGTTGAGTTTTTGGTAGACAAAAACCACGACTTTTTCTTCATGGAAATGAACACCCGTTTGCAGGTGGAACATACCATTACTGAAGCCATTACGGGCGTGGATATTGTGGCGCAACAAATTGCCATTGCTGCAGGTGAAAAGCTTCCCTTCAAACAAGAAGATTTAAGCTTTAAAGGCAGTGCTATTGAATTTCGTGTCAATGCTGAAGACCCGCAAAATGGCTTCTTTCCCAACCCTGGGCGTATTTCACGATACCATTCGCCAGGTGGTCCAGGTATCCGTGTGGATGGCTGTGTTTACCCTGGTTACACCATTCCCCCGCATTATGACTCGATGTGTGCCAAGTTGACTATTTGGGCACCTGACTGGCAACATGCTGTCAAACGTTCGCAACGCGCACTCAAAGAATATGATATTCGCGGCGTGAAAACGACTTTGGCATTTTACCGTAACATTGCCTTATCGGATGTGTTCCTTGAGGGTCAGTTTGACACTGGATTCATGGATAACCATGCTTATTTGCTTGATTATAAACCGTTTGAAGCTCGCGAAGACATTGCAGCGGCTGTGGCAGTTGCCGTTGCAGCCCATGCTGGATTGTAGGAAAAAGGATTGAATAAGATGACACAGACAAAGAAAAAATTAGCCATCACTGAACTTGCTCTGCGTGACGGACACCAATCTTTATTGGCAACCCGTATGCGTTTGGATGATATGTTGCCCATTTGCGAAAAAATCGACCAAATTGGTTATTGGTCAGTTGAAGCTTGGGGTGGAGCAACATTTGACACCTGTCTTCGCTACCTCAAAGAAGGTCCTTGGATTCGTTTGCGTGAATTGAGCAATGCCATGCCCAACACCAAAATTCAAATGCTTCTTCGTGGTCAAAACCTGCTGGGTTACCGTCATTATGCTGATGATGTGGTGCGTAAATTTGTCGATATGGCTTCTGCCAATGGCGTGGATGTGTTCCGCACATTTGATGCCATGAATGATTTGCGTAATGTGCGCACTGCCATTGCTCAAGTCAAAGATAATGGTAAACATGCTGAAGGCACGATTTGTTACACCACCAGTCCTGTTCATAATTTGGACTATTTTGTGGATTTGGCCAAAGGTTTTGAAGATATGGGCTGTGATACCCTTGCCATCAAAGATATGGCAGGACTATTAACACCCGTTGCCACCAAAGAGCTTATCCTAGCCCTTAAAGATGCCATTGATATTCCACTCCACCTACATTCACACTCCACATCAGGTGTGGCTGAAATGGTGCAATGGGAAGCTGTTCATGCAGGTTGTGATATTATCGACACTGCAATTTCCCCACTTTCTGGCGGCACGTCTCACCCTGCTACCGAATCCATGGTCGCAGCCTTTGCTGAAACCGAATATGACACAGGTTTAAACCTAGAAGCACTTCAAGATGTGGCTGCTTATTTTCGTGATGTGCGTAAAAAATATGCACGTTTTGAATCTGATGTTACCCGCGTGGACACCCGCGTGTTTGTCAATCAAATCCCAGGCGGCATGATTTCCAACCTTGCAAATCAACTTAAAGAGCAAGGTGCTTTGGATAAAATGGATGATGTGTTGGATGAAATTACCAATGTTCGCAAAGACTTTGGTTACCCTTCATTGGTCACGCCAACCAGCCAAATTGTAGGCACACAAGCTGTACTTAATGTGGTATCGGGTAAAAAATACAGTGTGATTACCGAAGAAACCAAAAATTACCTCAAAGGTATGTATGGTAAAACATTGGGTGAAATCAATGCCAAAGTCCAGAAAAAAGCCTTGGGTGATGAAGAAGTGGTTAGCGTACGTCCTGCTGATTTGATTCCTGATGAATTGGATGCATTAACACGTGAAGTTGGTGATCGCGCCAAGTCAATTGAAGATGTGTTGTCTTATGCGATGTTTCCAACGATTGCTTTGGAATTTTTTGCAGAGCGTGAATCGGGGCATTTCAAGCCAGAGCCTTTGGAACTTGAAGTAACAGAAACAACAGCATCCGTTGCAACACCAGCGCTTGCACCAACTGAATTTAATATCACCATTCATGGTGAAGAATACCATATCAAAATTGAAGGTACGGGTCATGTTGAAGATGATTTGAAACCGTATTACATCAAAGTTGATAATGTATTGGAAGAAGTTTATTTGGAAACATTAACCGAAATGGTACCGACGCTAGATGGTCGCGGCATTGATGCTGGCAAAGTATCTAAAGGCTCTAAACGCCCGAAAGCACGCAATGACAGCGATGTCACCACACCCATGCCAGGTCGCATTGTGGCAGTCAATGTCAAAGAAGGTGATAGGGTTGAAGCTGGTGATACCGTGGTAACTGTTGAAGCCATGAAAATGGAAAATCCTGTTCATGCACCTGTTGCAGGTACAGTCAAAGCTATTCATGTTGTTGAAGGGGATACCGTGAACCCTGATGAATGTTTGATTGAAATTGGCTGATATATAATCATATCATAGCAAAGCCTTGTTTGGTGTTTTCATCAGACAGGGCTTTTTTTATCCACCTCACCGTAAATCCCCGTCCTGTGATGAATTGGCGAAGGAGTCTGCCCCCTGCGGGTATTAGGGCGGGTAGGATGTCAAGGGTATATATTTTGAAGTGTTCATTACAAGAAACAAGTTATTGAGGTGTTGATGTTTGGATGGAATAAAAAAAGAAAAACTGCTACCGCACGTCATATTTTGGTTGCTGATGAAATCTTATGCCAAGAGCTTAAAGATAAGATTGCAGCAGGTGAAGACTTTGCAGAAGTGGCGCAAGAATATTCTACATGCCCATCGTCAGCCAAGGGTGGCGATTTAGGCACATTCCGTGAGCGAGCGATGGTTAAGGAATTTAATGAAGTGGTTTTTTCTGCCGAACTCCATCAAGTACATGGTCCAGTAAAAACCAAGTTTGGTTACCATTTGATTGAAATTACCCAGCGCTAGGAAGGACAGCATATCTTTTTTAACCCATCAAGATGAACCCATGGGTCTGAGTCTTTCTGGAGGATGACGTGAGTTTTACAAAGGCATACAACAAAAATGAACAAAAAAGGCTGGAACAAGCATTAAAAGCTGATGGATTGGCAGATGCGGCAGATGATTTATTAACACTGTGGCGTGAAGGTTGGCAGCAGTGCTTTGTACACGGTGATTATGTGCGGTGGTCAGAGGCTTTTGAGAGCCTACCCGATATTTCTCAAGCGACAATTCAACTGGGTGATAAGGTTACTGTGCAGTCTCAAGCCTCCGATATTGATCAGACTGAAGTTGAGAAGTCTTTGAAAAAACTAACACCTTGGCGAAAAGGTCCTTTTGAAGTATTTGGTGTACATGTGGACACAGAGTGGCGCTCTGATTTGAAGTGGCGACGTGTGTTACCATACCTTTCTCCATTGGCAGGGCGTAAGGTTTTGGATATCGGTTGTGGCTCTGGGTATCACTTGTGGCGTATGTTGGAGCAACAAGCGAAACTGGTCTTGGGCATCGAACCTTCGTTGTTGTTTAACTTTCATTTTGCATGTATCAAACGCTACCAGCCGCAAGCCCCTGTATTTCTTTTGCCCACAGGCATTGATGAGATGCCAGATGCCTTGCAGGCTTTTGATACCGTGTTTTCTATGGGTATTTTATACCATCGAAAATCACCGTTGGAACACCTCTATAAAATCAAAGGTTTGTTGCGTCAAGGTGGTGAGATTGTGTTGGAAACATTGGTAGTAGATGGTGATGAACAAACGTGTTTAATCCCTCAAGTAAGGTATGCTAAAATGCGAAATGTATGGTTTTTACCTTCGGTACCTATGCTAACACTCTGGATGCAGCGGGTTGGTTTTAAGAATGTTCGTTGTGTGGATGTAACGACCACAAGCTGTGATGAGCAGCGAACCACCGACTGGATGTATTTTGAATCATTGGTAGATTTTTTTAGACCCTAATGATAATAGTCAAACCATTGAAGGGTATGCTGCACCCAAACGTGCGGTGTTGATTGCCAATACATGACATTTAACCCGCATTATTCACAAATACAGCCGCGCCCTTGCTTGTCCCTTTATTCGCAACAAATCTCTCATCAATCGTTAGTAAGCGCGGCTACGAGCGATTTCTTTAAAATTCGTTGCAAACAAAGGTTCTACGCAATCATCACGACGATTTATGAATAATGCGGGTTAAACTTCAAGGCTGTGTAACAAGGCAAGGGCATGTTTTGGATTGGCGACACAACCCATTGTTTGCAGATGACCCCTTATCAGCATGGCAGGGTTTGTTAAAAGCGAGAGATCTTCACGAGAAAGATAAGTTTTTTTCCCCCGCATTATCTGATTTACCTGATCCGTTTTTGATGCAAGATATGAAAAAAAGCAGCTATTCGACTTGCGGATGCAGTGGAGCAGCATCAATCTATTCATGTGTTTGGAGACTTTGATTGTGATGGTGTGAGTGGTACAGCGATTTTGGTTGAAGCCTTAAAGTCTACTGGAGCAAAGCTTACATATTCTATCCCACATCGCGCAGATGACGGACATGGTATTGGTTTAGAAGCTGTGCAGCATGCTTACCAAGCAGGTGTTCATTTGGGTTTGAGTGTGGATACAGGCACAACATGTTTACAAGCCAGCCGTGAGGCGAAACGTTTGGGTTTTGATTTGATTATTACGGATCACCATTTACCAGGTAAAGTATTACCTGATGCTTTGGCATTGCTCAATCCTGCACGCCAAGACTGTGGTTTTGCGGATGGTGTGTTGTGTGGTACGGGTGTTGCATTATTTTTACTCATGGCAACATGGAAAGTGTTGGCAGATAGAGAACAACGACCAGCTTATGACTTGAAACAATTGCTCGACCGTGTGGCTATGGCGACAGTCGCTGATGTGATGCTATTGCGAGGGGTGAATCGAATACTGGTTCATTTTGGCTTGAAACAATTGCGTACATCGCCATCGGTAGGCATGACTGCACTTTTGGATGTTGCCAAGGTGAACCGCAGTCGTATATCTGTTGAAACCATTGCTTTTTATCTTGCACCAAGAATTAATGCCGCAGGACGCATGGCGCATGGCGAAGATGCTATGGCACTGCTTTGTACATCGGATGGTCAGCAAGGGCAAAGGTTAGCGTCTGTATTGGATACAATGAATATTGAACGGCGGAAGGTTGAGGCTGATACTTATAAACATGCGTGTGAGAAATTAAATATTCAAGATAAGCATCAACCTTTGGCTGTGTTTGATGAGGCTTGGCATGCTGGTGTTGTGGGTTTGGTTGCGGGGCGCTTGGCAAGGCAGTATGAACGACCAGCGGCTGTTGGTTTTCAAGAGGGAAGTGGTTTGATTCGTGTATCTTTGCGCGGTGCTTCAGGCTTTCATATTGGTGATTTGTTGCAAAGTTGCGCTGAATACTTGCTTGGCTTTGGTGGTCATGCTGGTGCTGGTGGCGGCACAGTTAAAGAAGGTGCTTGGTTGGATTTTGTGGGACATTTCCAGAAAGTGATACAAGAGCAACAGAACAATAGGATCACGCCAACACGAAAACTGGTTGATGGTGTATTGAGCTTGCGTGCATGTCATCATGGTTTGGCAAGCAGGCTGCAACGCTTTGAACCTGTTGGTCAGGGTAACCCAGGTTGCTTGTGGGTGCTTCAAGGTGTAAGTATTGTGGATGTGAAAAAATTAAAGAGTACTGTGTGCCGTATTCAATTAAGTGATGGGCATCAATACTTGCAAGCGGTGCTTTTTAGGGGTGGGTCTTTACTGGATGATTTACAACAAGGTGTGTGTGTGTCATTGCTTGGGCAGTTAAAGTTGGATGATTTCCGTGGGGGTGATGCTGTTCAGTTTGTGATTGAAGATGTTGTGCTTGGCGATAGTTAAATAGACCTTCCTCAAAAAGTCATAAGCGATTGAGCCACTTGCAAATCTTTGACTAGGCTGACCACAAAAGTCTTGTACATAACTGGAAACTTATGCGGTTATTCTCATAGAAAGTGAGGCTTTAGCCTCGCCCAAAAAAAGCCAAGTGTTAGGTTTTGTTCTATTTCTGGTGAAGTGATTGAATATCATTCATCAATGCGAGGCTAAAGCCTCACTTCCAACTTATACGCAACGCTTACGCCATACTTTTTGAGTAAGCTCTAAATAAAGCCCTTTTCAGTATACTTCTTTTCTTGTTTCTCTTTTTCCTTTTTATTTTCCAGTATACGCATAGCAATAATAAGCCCTAAAACAATCATGAAAGGTTCCATGATTCTCACGATAATAAATGTGTTTGCACCAATAGCATGAACCAACAAACCACCGTAACCGCATAATGCACCCAAGGAGACACCGCGCATGATAGGGTCGCTAATTTCATAAACACCTCGCTTCATAACCACCCAAACGCGCCGTAAAAACCAAATAAAAAATACAAGGCCAATCATGCCTGATTCAAGCAATACGCGAGGGTATTGCGCATCCAGAAAACCGCCGCCAGTGACCCCAACACCAAGAAAAGGGTTTTTAGGGAAGGCTTTCTTTAATACATTTTCCCAGGATTTCAAGCGTTCGGTGGTGGATGTATCAATTTTAACACCACCAACAGCAAGTTGACCTGATTGTTCGGATTGATTGAACGTGAAAAGAATTCGGTCAGATACACTTTTAGGTATAACAAATGGAGCTAAAGCAATGCCACTTAAACAAAGGAAAATGAGCAACTTTTTTTTCGGTGAAAAGAACAGGAAACATAAAATAGCAGCAAAGAATGATAAATAGGAACTGCGGGACTCCGTAAAAATAAAAGGTACAAATATAATACCGAGTATCAGCAAAAGTAGGTAGCGTTGCTTATTGTTGGTAGCGTAAATTAAAATGCCAAGGATGATACTGAACATAAACATCAAATAACCACCAAAGGTATTGGGTTCACCCAACTCACCTTCAAAAGGTGCAGATACACGAATACCTTGTGGAATTTGGGCCATGCCAATCAGTGAAGATAAAACGCATGTGACAATCATAACAGTAAGCAGGCGCTTGATGATGGCTTCATCATGAATATGGTTGACCACGATGTAGAAAAGTATGAAATATTCTAAATACTTGATGATAAAGAAGATGCCATACATACCAACATTTCCTTGGAAAAAAGCGAGAAAGGTGCTAAAAGCAGCCGTGAACCAATAAAGACCAGCAGCTTGGTTGATGGGTGTATGGCGAAGAAATCCAGTTTCATGGCGAATAGCAATGCGGAACATCCATGTGATGCAGATGAGTGCAAGCATAATATCATCAAGACGAAGTGTAATGCCACGTGATTCTGTGGTACCTACTTGCCCTGAAATGACTTCGCCATGGGTTGCTGCACCAAAGGTGATTTCAGGGGATAATAGGGTGGACAAAATGAGAAAATAGAGGGCAAGTTCGATGCTGGAAAACGTAACCACAACAATCATCAATGCTGCAAGAAGTAAGATAGGACCTTTAATCAATTCAGGCACAAGTAAAGACGTGGCATAAAGTAACAGTGTTGACAATATAAACGTAAGTAAGATGGTGGGTGGAATGGGAACACGAATAGGTTTAATTTTCAAAACTAGCTCATTCTAATGGTGAAGAGGATTGGTCAAAGGGGCGGTACTTTTGATCAAGCGGCTCAACGATATTTTGGTTGCATTCCCGCACTGATACGGCAATGACAGATAACACAATACATACCAAAGAAATCACAATAATCCTTTTCCTACGTTGCTTTCGGCGCATGAACTGATAATGATTGGTACCCATGACTACTCTTTTGTGAAACCCGTTTTAATCGCTTGCCAAAGTGAAAAAGAACGCCTTTTTATTTTAATCATCCATTGTTGGAGAAAATTTCTGTTAAATTGTTTGTCTGAAGTGGCTGAGTAGGCATGATAATGATCCATTTTATATGTTGCATAGTCTGGTGATAGTTCGCCTCGAACACCATTAAGCACAATACCAATCACCTTACCACCCACAGATTCAATATTGCTTTGTACACGTTTAAGCGCACCACGTACCACAGAACCAATGTGATAAATCAATAATACACCATCAACTTTGGAGGCAAGAATCGTAGCATCTGTGGTGTGTAAGAGTGGTGGCATGTCAATAATGACCATATCATATTCTTGGCGAACTTCTTGAAGAATAGTATCCATGGCAGGCGCTGCTAAAAGGTCAGGTGGATTGGCATTGACAAGACCGCAAGTCAATATTTCAAGTTGATCCAAACCTGGTGTAAGCAGGGCCTGATCAATACCCAAATCACCTAGCATAACATCAGAAAAACGTTTGACAGCATCTTGCCAATGGTACTGCCCCAATAAGCACTCACTTAAGCCAGGGTCGTGTTTGATGCCAAAAGTGTGGTGTTGCATGGGTTTACGCAGGTCTGCATCAATGAGTAGGATACGCGCACCTTGTTGGGCGAGTACAACCGACAAGTTGGCTGCAACGGTACTTTTCCCCTCTTTAACGGTTGAACTGGTAATAAGAATAACCTTATGTTCACCTGTTTGGGAGAATAATAAATTGGTTCTTAAGCTTCGATAAGCTTCAGAAATGGTTGATGGGGGTGAGAAATGACTAATTAGCCTGATTTGCCTTTCCAATTGGGGACCTTTGCTGGCTAGCCCATCAATATCCTCAAACAAATCAATGGCTTCATCATGTTCAAGCTGAGGCACAAATCCAATCACAGGCCTACCTAAGTAGCTTTCAACCTCTTCAATCGTACCCACAGAAGAGTCCATGGTTTCCAAAATAAGAGCAATGATTAAACCCAGTACCAATCCTAAAATAAGACCTGCAATGCCACTTTGTACAGGGTTAACAGGATTGATGCGATAAAAAGAAAGCATGGCAGGGCGGACTAAAGAAACAGCTTGGACTTTTTCTGCTTCTTTGATGAGAACTTCTTGATATTTTTTTTCTAACAAATCAAAAAGTTCGATATTGATGCGAACGGTGCGTTGCATACGTTGGATTTCAAGTGCTTGTTCAGGCACGCTTTGGAAGCGATTTTTCGTACTTTCGATATTTTTTTGTATGCCTTTAAGTCGACGCTGGGCGAGTTCAATTTGCTTTTCTAACTCACTGACCATGGAAGATAAGATATCCTGTGCTTGATTTCTCAGCTCTTGGATTTGAGGGTGATCATCGGTGTAACTGCTCATGAGTTCAGTACGTTTAAGCGCCATCTCGACCAAACGTTGATTTAATAAATGAAAATAATTACTGACCTCTCCAGATACCGTTACAGCTTGATAGTCCCATGAGCCATGGTTGATACGTTGACGAAGGGGATTAATGGCAAAGCGAAGGTCATTGAGGCGCGCAGTTTCTTGCCGATAGCCCATTTCCAAATCAGATATAAGTTTGCCTATGATTTGGGGATCTGAATCCGAAATAGTTAAATTGTGAACTTTTCGGTATCTGCCAATATCCTCTTCTGCTTTTTTTAAGCGTTCGCGCACAATGACAAGTTGTTGTTGGATAAACTTCTTGGCTTCAAATACACGCCTATTTTTATCCTCAACATTAAAGGCTTTGAATTCATCAGCTACAGCCTGTGCTAAGTCTCGAGCAAAAGCTGGGTGAGTGGATGTGGCGTTAATTTGGATAAGCCCTGATTCTTCATCTTGAAAAACAGTGATACTGTCTTTAAGTTCGAGAACTTCGTCCATGAAATCTGGTGTTGCCCTGATTTCTTCTGAGCTTAATTCAGGTGAGATAATGCCCAAACGTTGAGCAACACGTTCCATCACAGCATAAGACTCAATAATGGCGAGTTGTGTCTTCACATCATTGAACTGACGTGTAGACCCACCCATGAGTAGTAAATCTGCGACATTGACTGAAGATTCGATTTTAATGGCAGAAGATGAGCTATAAATAGGTGGTGGCTGTTTCACCCACGTTAATACTCCACTAAAAAAACCCATCGCTAGTGCACAAAATATTATAATCCAGCGGCGACGTGCAATAATTTGCCAATATTCCGCTAAATTGAGTTCGTAGCCCTCGTTGGTTTGATTTGCCATTACTGAAGTTGTCCACTTAATGCTTGAAGTGTCAGTAGTTGCTGTGCGATGCTGACAGGTTGTAGCAGCAGCGTCATTGACGGTGAAATGTCATTGATAAGCTTATTCCAATTGGCGATAGGTCGGGCTGGAATGATGATGATATCTTTGTCCACCAAGGCGATGTTTTGACTCAAGTCTCCTTGCTCCATAAAGCGTTCAAAATCGATGGCTAAAATTTCTGGTTGTTCACGGTTGGCACGCAACACACGGATATCAGGTAGGTAAGCATCAGGTGTTAAGCCCCCAGATTTGGAAATAGCATCCAAGAAGTTAAGATTTCCTGTAAACTCAACAATACCTGTTTTAGTCACTTCACCAAGTACATATACCTGACGCTTGGATTGTTTGATGGATGGAATAAAAACAGTGTCACCATCGTCAATAATAGCATTTTCTGACATATCACCAAGACGAATAGCACGATTAAGATTCAAGGTGATTGTTTTCTCATTACGCGTAATTTGTACGTTACTGAGATCTGACTCTTTACCTGGTCCTCCAGCACGAGAGAGAAAATCAATCAAATTTTCTTTGCCGCGCAGAGCATATGTTCCTGGACCCGTGGGTTGGCGGGACAAGCTATTGACCTCGCCGAAAATACTTGCATATTTGCTGCGTGCTTTGAGTAGGTGAACATCAATACGCGGGTTGCGTTCAAACTTTTGTAGTATGTCTGTAATTAAAGTATCAATTTCCCGTGGCGTTTTGTTAGAAACATTCAGTGCAGCTTGATAAGGTAGGGATACGGTTCCGTCCACTTGTACAATAACCTCTTTACGATCTGATTTTGAACCTTGCCAGAATGTGATGCTGAGTTCATCACCTGGTCCAATTTTATATTCAGGAATATCATCGATGGTTTTGAATACTTTATTTTCAGTCACCTCAAAAAGATTGGTTTGGGATAAACTTGATGTTGATAAAGGCAAACGAGTATATTCATTGGCATAAGGTTGAATATACACTTTTGAATGATTCTTTATCCTTTCAAGGGCAATGTTTTTATGCATGTCTGAGTTGTGTGATATGGGTTTAATTGCAATGTCTGTATAGCCTTTGTCTTTAAACCAGTGAACAGTAGATTCAGCACGCGCTAAGGCTAGCGATGTATCATTGGGGAATAAGTCTGTGTGCGTTGGTTTCAGGTCTGAAAAAGAAGTAACTTCAAAATGAAGTGACGGGTTGGCTTTGAATAATGCTGAAAGCTGGGTTTGCAGTGTTTGCTTTTGGCTGGCTTGTAGTTTTGCACTGCCAACTGTAAAGATGACACGCAAAGGTTTGCCAATTTTTTTACCCATAAATTGCTGAACGGGTAAGGGTAAGGGTTTTTGTGAAGACCAAATTTCAATGCCAGCATTGGCACGGGTTGCTGCAATGCTTAATGTACCGTTATGATGAATATCACCAAGCGCAATGTCTAAGTATATGCCAAAGTTGGGTGTAAGTGTTGTATCTTTTTGGAAATAACCACCTTGCCAATGCCAAATATGCAAACCTTGACCAACGCTGGATGAGGCAATCAATTCACGCCTACCATCGGCATCCAAATCACCAACTTTAATATCAGACCATGTACCGTTATGGATGAGTTGTTCTTTGCGCCATGTACCGTTGTTATTCCACCATATAGAGATACCTTTTTGATATAAACCAGCGATAATGTCCAAGTTACCATTGCCGTCAATATCACTCACAGTCACCGATTCTGCATCAGCTATAGCAGGTAATTCGGTTGGATGCCATCTTCCATTACCGTCGCCATACCATATTTGAATACCACCAACTTGATTCCAAATTTCATCATTATCCTCGATAGATCCAAGTCCACCACGACGAGAAGTGATAATATCAATATGACCATCGCCGTTGATATCTTCCACAGATAGTCCTGTAAATACGCCTTGAGCAATGGGACTAGTCCCCGAAATCCAACCACCGTTAGCATTGTTAAGTAAGACGACAATACCACCATTTTTGTAGTCATCCAAACGAGTAGCCACGATGTCATCCCAACCATCATTATTAACGTCAGTAAACTTAACGGCTGAAAATGTACCACTACTTATCGGTGCGGACTGAAGATACCAATCTTTTTTCTTCGGGTCTAAGCTCCAAATTTGCAAGCCTTTTTGATCACCTTTACCACCAATAAGTATGTCAATAGCTTGGTTCCTATCAATATCAGAAGTGGCAAAAGATAGCGGTTGCATGGTTGTTGGAGGGCCATCTTGTGTTGTCCAATTACCCGTACTGTCACCCCATTCAATATGAAAACCGTCTTTGTTGCTGTTGCTTCCTAGAAGCAAATCGAGGTGACCATCTTGATTTAAATCTGTCCAATGAACGGATTGTGTGTTTGAAGCACGCAAAGGCGCGTTATTGACCCATTGGTACTTATTGCTTTGACTGTAGTTTTGTAAACTTTTGGATGGTTCAGGCACTGTGGAACGGCATGAGATAAGCAATATGCCAATGGAGAAGATGAGTGCGACTGTGCGGATAAGCGGGATATTCATATTAATCCCTTACACCAGTGGTTAGCCATGCTTTTTTCATCCGACAAGATTAACTCCAATAAAAATAATAGCACGCATAGCTTTGCGGTGAAGGCTGTCGGCATGATAAAGGCAGCTCAATGGAAGATAACCCCCCTTGATTTGTCAAGTGTTTTTTGAGTGGAAACAAGTGATAGATTTAAATTTCAATCATAACACTGGGTGAGTGTATACATGATGGGAATTCCGATAGAGTTTCAAAAGTATATTGGTGAATTGAATATGTGCAACTTTACCAAATCCATTGACCCAAAGCCAGATTACATCATGATAGCATCATTTTTATTTGTAAGGATGTTTGTATGCCACATTTGGTTTTGATTGATGGTCCCAACTATGTTTTTCGTGCTTTCCATGCGGTGAAACACAATTTAAGCAATTCCAAAGGGCAACCGACCAATGCAGTGTTTGGTTATGTGCAAATGGTGCGCTCAATTCTTAAAGACCTAAGCCCTACACATGTTGCCGTGGTGTTTGACCCCAAAGGCGGCACATTTCGTAATCAGATGTATGCCGAATATAAAGCACACCGACCACCTATGCCTGAAGATTTGGCGGCGCAATGGGATTATGTTTATCAAGTGACCGATGCCTTTAATTTCGCCCGCATTTGTGTTCAGAATTATGAAGCTGATGATGTGATTGCGACACTGGCTCGCCAAGCCGAAGCCAAAGGTTGGGATGTGACGATTGTTTCCACCGATAAAGATTTGATGCAGTTGGTGGGTGATAAGATTTGGATGCTGGACACCATGCGCCGCAAAGAATATGGCTTTGATGAAGTGGTGGAAAAATGGGGGGTTGGCCCTGATAAAATTCAAGACTTATTGGCGTTGGCAGGGGACTCAGCGGATAATATTCCTGGTGTGCCAGGTATTGGTCCGAAAACAGCGCTGGCATTGATTAATACCTATGGTGACCTTGAAGGTATATTGAGTCATGCCCATGAAATTAAACAAAACAAACGCAGGGAAAACCTGATTGAATTTGCCGATGATGCGCGTCTTTCATACGACCTTGTGGCATTGGATGAACAAACACCGCTACCATTAACCTTGGATGATTTGGCAGTGCAAAAACCCAACCGTGATGCATTGGCGAAAGTGTTTGCAGAACTTGAGTTTAGGCGATTGACGGCTGAGTTTTTAGATGGTGAAGAAGCGGTGACACCATCAGTGGTTGCTGTAGAACCAAGACAAGAAGAGGCAGAATCAGAAGTGTTTGTTGAGCAGTTTTCTAAGCAAAGGCCGCTGACCACCATCATTGTGGATGAGCAAGGCAAGTTGGATGATTTGCTGAAGGTGTTGAATGCTGCTGATTTGATTGCCGTGGATACGGAAACAACATCTTTAAATACCCATGATGCGGATTTGGTGGGTTTGTCTTTCGCGGTCAAAGCGGGTGAGGGTTATTATGTGCCTGTGGCACATAGGGGGCAGGATTTATTGAGTGAAGCGCCCAAACAACTGGCAAAAGATGTGGTGCTTGCCGCCTTAAAACCTTTCTTGGAAGATAAAAATAAAGCCAAATGCCTGCAAAATAATAAATACGATAATCAAATTCTGCGTGGCGAGGATATCCATTTACAGGGTGTGAAGTTTGATACCATGCTGATGGCATATGTGCTTGATGCAGGGCAAGCGGTGAGCATGGATAAACTTGCGCTGAAGTATTTGGGTTATGAATGTATATCTTTTGAGAGTATTGCAGGCAAAGGTGTGAAACAAATCACCTTTGATTTGATTGGTGTTGAAGAAGCAGCCAAATATGCGGCGGAAGATGCGGAAGTGACTTGGCGCTTATGTGAAACACTTCAAGCCAAATTGGACGCACAAATCAAACGCCATCATGATATTGAGCTTCCATTATCGTGGGTGCTTGCGGACATGGAGTGGGATGGTACATACATTGATGTAGAGCAGCTACACATCTTATCGACTAAGTTTGGTGGACGCATTGAAGCTTTGCAGGCGCAAATATTCGAGGCAGCAGGTCAAGAATTTAATATCCAATCACCCAAGCAGTTGGGTGTGCTTTTGTTTGAAACCTTGGGCATTGAAGGTGGTAAAAAAACAAAATCTGGGCAGTGGGCAACAGGGCAAGAAGTGCTGGAGAAATTAGCGAGTATTTATGAAGTACCCCGTTTGATTTTACAGGTGCGAGGCTTATCCAAACTTAAATCAACCTACACCGATGCTTTACAAAAGTTAGTCAATCCAACAACAGGGCGGGTGCATACCTCTTACAATCAGGCAGTCACGACCACGGGAAGACTGTCTTCAAGCAACCCCAATTTACAAAATATTCCAATTCGCTCGAAAGAAGGACGGGAAATTCGCAAAGCCTTTGTGGCAGAAGAAGGCAACCAACTGATCGCAGCGGATTATTCGCAAATTGAATTGCGTTTGATGGCGCATTTTTCGCAGGATGCTAACCTCAAGCAAGCCTTTGCTGATGGTTTGGATATTCATGCGGCAACAGCGGCTTCAGTGCATCAAATCCCACTTGAAGAAGTTACAGGTGAGCAGCGTCGGCAAGCCAAAGCAGTCAACTTTGGTATTTTGTATGGCATGAGCGCATTTGGTCTTGCCAAACAACTGGGTGTGAGCCGAGGTGAAGCCAAAACATTTATCGAAGCTTATTTTGCGCAATATCCCACTGTACAAACATTTTTGGATGAGAGCTTAGAAAAAGCACGGATGCAAGGATATGTAGAAACATTGTTAGGACATAGGGTACAAGTTCCCAATATCAACAGCAGCAACGGCATACAGAAATCTTATGCCGAGCGCACCGCAATCAATGCGCCACTTCAAGGCTCTGCCGCAGATATTATCAAGGTGGCGATGATTAATTTGCAGCCGCGTTTACATGCTGAATTCCCGCAAGCGCGTTTGATGATGCAAGTGCATGATGAGTTGATTGTGGAATGTGCTGCCAGTGATGTTGTTAACGTATCTGCGTTACTCAAAGAAGTGATGGAAGATGCAGTCACCCTTGATGCGCCACTGATTGCTGATATTGGGGTGGGTGCTAGCTGGTTTGAAGCGCATCAGCTATAACAGAGGGTAAGATGAGTAAAAGAGGGTTGTTTTGGGCATTTTTTCCTATTTTAATGTAGTCACAAGCGAAGAACATCGACCATATGAATACCGTATTCAATTGGTTAATGTGATGTTGGTTTTATCCATCATCGTACTTTCTTTTTTTTCAATGGTGCATTTATATTTGGGGCATAACCTCATGGCAATATTCCAAATATCTTTAGCCAGTATTTATACTTTTACTTATTTTAATCCGTTAAAGAATGTACGTTATGAACATAAGGAAAGTATTGTGGTGATGGGTACAACCATACTTTTCTGGTTTTTATTCCTAGATGGAGGGATTGAATCTACGGGTATTTATTGGGTTCCATTTTTTCCGTTTTTGGTGTTTGCTGTAGCAGGCTTACAGTCGGGTAAGTCTTGGGTTGTTCTGTTTGGCTTAGGTCTTGTGACGATTGAAGTCTTGGATGAACTTGAATTGATCGCATTAAAATATTCGCACCAAGAAACAATATTTTTTTTTATTGCCTTTTTCTTTTACACCGTTGTTGCAGCTCTATTTGAGGCTTTACGCAACAGACAACAAATGGAGCTGGAAGAAAAAAATAATACCCTTTTGAAGCTTGGTATCACGCTGAATGATACTTTGGACTCGTTGGAAGAAGAAGTGGCGAAGCGTACTTTTGAGATCAAAGACAGTAATCGTAAGCTGGCTCAAGAAGTTGAAGAACACAAACAAACCAATGTTGAATTAAAAAAATCGGAACAACGCTTTTATCAGGCGCAAAAAATGGAAGCATTAAGTACACTTGTGGCAGGTATTGCCCATGATTTTAATAGTTTGTTATCAGGTATCAATGCTAACTTGTTTCTTATGCAACGAAAAATTAAAGACACACCACAGGTTCAGGATCCACTCGATGATATCGAGAAGATGGTGCTTCATGCCTCCAATATGACCAAACAATTATTAACATATGCACGCAAAGATGATGTTGAAAAAACGCAGTGTAATTTAAACTTATTCATGCAGGATGATTTAAAGTTACTCAACATCACATTGCCATCACGCATTAAAGTTGAAGTTGAAATAACCAAAACACCATTACCTGTGTTGGTCAGTATCACACAAATCCAGCAGGTATTACTCAACCTCGTCAACAATGCAAGGGATGCACTTTCTAGGCAAGAAGTTCCTGTGATTCGCCTGTGCGTCGCTCATTTGTTAGAGGCGCAAGCTTGGCGCAACCACCACCCTGTTGAAGGTGACTGGGCATATATATGTATACAAGATAACGGTAAGGGCATTCATGCGAAGGATTTAAATCAAGTTTTTGATCCATTTTTCACCACCAAAGCCACAGGTGAGGGTGCAGGTTTGGGCTTGGCTATGTGTTATGGGGCAATGCAGTCGCATGGTGGCTTGATTGAAGTGGATAGTAGCGTTGGAAAAGGGACAACGTTTCATGTGTATTTTCCTTTGGTGCAAGAGGATAATCACAAAGCTATGAAGCCAAGTGTACACAAGGATTTGCAGGGCTGTGGTGAAACGATATTACTTGTGGATGATGATGATAACTTGCGCCGTGCGCAGAAAAGTGTGCTTGAAAACTTGAATTACACTGTGTTGTTGGCAGCGAATGGTTTTGAAGCGATTAAAGTGTATGCTGGGTCTGACGTTGATATCGTGATTATGGATATCATGATGCCAAAAATGAGTGGTATCAAAGCAGCACAGCATATTTTAACCATGGATGATAAGGCTAAAATTATTTTTGTATCAGGTTATGATAAAGATAGCTCAACAGAACGATTCTTACGCGCTGACTGTGCGCAGGTCGAGCGCATCAGACGTTTGGACAAACCTTTTACCATTCAACAGCTATGCCGAGTTATCCATGATACACTTGGAAAGCTTTGAATCCGACAGGTTCTAAGAGAGGTAATGCTAAGATTCATCATGGAAGTCGCTTTGGGCTTCGCTTGTTAGGTCACGGCAGTGTAAAGTCTTTGTGCCTTGATACCTTTGTGGTTACTAAAAAGTAGCGTAAAGCCCCTAGATTTATCTGTGGGGATATAAGCGATTGCATTATTTAAATACAACTTGTATAATGCAAGTTATCTTTAAATCGAATAGAAATGTTGTATATTCCAACAAATATCATGTTGTATGGTGTCCTAAATATCGCCGCAAAGTTTTGGTGGATGATGTTGAGATTCGGTTAAAGGAGATTATTAAAGATGTTTGCAATGACTTGCAAGCAGATTTGATTGAGATTGATTGAGATTGATTGAGATTGAATGTGATAAAGACCATGTACATTTATTGGTTGAAGTTGACCCACAGTTCGGAATCCACCGTTTAGTTAAGCGAATGAAAAGCGTAAGCAGCAGGATTCTTCGCCAAGAGTTTCATTCACTTAAAACAAGGTTGCCAACGCTTTGGACGAACTCTTGTTTTTGTGCAACCACGGGTGGTACGCCGATTGAACAAATCAAAGCTTATATTCAAAATCAAAAGGTAAGTAATCGAGGGTGAAGATTCATAAGGGATTAAAGTACCGTTTAGAGCCAAGCTCTATGCAGTTGAAAATGTTGCACGTCTTTGTGGGGCATAATCGTGCCGTTTGGAACAAAGCTCTTGCTTTGACCAAGGGCAGACTTGATAGGAAGATACCTATCATGTGGAAACATGAGCTTGAATGGAATTTAACGCATATATGGAAAAAGTCAGATGAAATGGGTTGGCTGAAGGATGCGCCAAGCCAATCGTTGCAACAAACCCTTAAACAATTTGACCGTGCATTGCGTGATTGTTTTGATAAACAACAGCCCAATAAAAGGTTTCCACGGTTTAAAAAGAAAGGTGTTAAAGATTCCCGACATTCCGCACCCCTAAATCAATATTACTTTATTTAATTTATCTATATTTTTCAACAGGTTAGAAAAATGAGGCTGTTTCGCTAAACTGCGCCACCTCTCATGAAAGGTATATTTGAGGGTAAATGACTAAAATTATGAATAATCCTCTTGTCATGAGGGCTAAAGTCACAAGCAATGTATTACCATAATAAGCTTGTTTAGCGTTGAAAACATTATGTTTTCATGTCTTTTCATTAAATACCAAAAATCAAAATAAAGGGTGCGGAATGTCGGAGATTCGTTTGTATTGCCACAAGGCATATCAGTTGACGGCAATCGGATTAAACTACCCAAACTTGGGTATATTAAGTTTCGTAAATCCCGTGATATTGAAGGTAAAATCAAATCAGCCACAGTCTCACGCAATGGCAAGCACTGGTATGTCTCCATACTCTGTGAGTTGGAAGTTGCAGAACCAATACACCCATCTTCATCAGCCGTGGGTATTGACCGTGGTGCAAGCATCATGGCTGCTTGCAGCGATGGTAAGACATACATTGGTGCTAAGGCATACAGGAAGCATGAAAAACGCCTTGCCAAGGCACAGAGGATATTAGCCCGAAGGGTTAAATTCTCAAATAATTGGCATAAACAAAAGGAGAAGGTTCAAAACATCCATTCAAAGATAAGCAACATGCGCCGTGATGCACTGCATAAAGCCTCCACTGAAATCAGCAAGAACCACGCAATGATATTCATGGAAAATCTTGGTGTATCGCGTATGTCAAAATCTGCGAAGGGAAATAGTGAGAAACACGGTGTAAATGTAAAAGCCAAGTCAGGCTTAAACAAGTCCATCCTTGATGCGGGATGGGCAATGTTTGCAACCATGCTTGAGTATAAGCAACGCTGGAAAGGCGGTATGGTTGAATATGTGCCTGTGGCATATACAAGCCAACGGTGCAGTCAGTGCCAATACACCAGCAAAGACAATCGTGTTTCTCAATCGAAGTTCGAGTGTCGGGCTTGTGGCTATCAAGTCAATGCAGACTTTAATGCAGCATTGAATATACTAGCGGCAGGACATGCCGTGTTAGCTTGTGGAGTGGATGCAATAGCAACTACCGTGAAACAAGAACCTGTGTTGGCAATATGCTAACCGAATCCCTGAATTTATTCATGGGGAGGATGTCAAACACCACTTAACATGAATCAACTAGGGACAAGCAGTGAAACAAAGCAAAAGCAAGAAAGATCGCAAAACATCCGCATGGTTTCAACGCCATTCCAAGGATCCGCATGTCAAACGCGCCCAACGTGAAGGCAAACGCTCGCGTGCCGTGTTTAAACTCACCGAAATCCTTGATTCCAATCATATTTTTATCAAAAAAGATGCTGTAATTGTTGACTTGGGTTGCGCACCAGGTTCTTGGAGTGAAGAATTGCGCAATTATGTGGATAGCTCGGGTAAAATTATTGGTATTGACTTATTGCCCTTAGATCCTATTCGTGGGGTAACTCTTATCCAAGGTGATTTTGACTCTCCTGAAGGTCAGCAAGCACTGAAAGAAGCACTTGATGGGCGCAAGGTCGATTTGGTCGTCTCAGATATGGCTCCTGAAATGAGTGGGCATAAGCTGGTAGATCAAATGCGTATGATTGGTTTGAATGAAATGACCATGTACTTTGCCCAACAATACCTTAAGCCTGATGGTGATGTGTTGATGAAAACATTCATGGGGCAAGGTTATGATGTGTTTCGCCAAGAAATGGGTAAAAACTTCAAACGTATCAAAAACATTAAACCTGCAGCGAGCCGAAAAACATCACCTGAATTCTTTTTGCTGGGCTTAGGTATGAAAGTATGGAGTGAAGAGATATGAGCCAAAATACCAACGACTATCTGGTTTGGATGGATTTGGAAATGACAGGTTTAGACCCCGAATCTGATACGATTATTGAAATGGCAACCATTATCACGGATGGGCAACTCAATATTATTGCAGAAGGTCCTAATCTTATTATCCATCAACCTGATGATGTTATGCATAGAATGAATGAATGGTGCATCAAATACCATGGTGATTCAGGTTTGACGCAACGCGTTAAAGACTCAACGCTTTCATTAGCACAAGCAGAACAATTAACTTTAGATTTTATTCGCAAACATGTGACGGAAGGGGACTCACCGTTATGTGGCAATTCGATTCATCAAGACCGTCGATTTTTAGTGAAATATATGCCACGTTTGGAAAGTTGGCTGCATTACCGTAATGTTGATGTCAGTACAGTCAAAGAACTATCGCGACGCTGGTATCCAGAGTTGAAGGCTTGGAAAAAACGTGGCGCACACTTGGCATTGGATGATATTCTTGAATCGATTGATGAATTAAAACATTACCGCGAGGCTTTATTTAGAAAAACTTAATGACTTATCATTGGAGCCACTTGCAAAACTCATGAGCGGCGATTGACTTCCCCACTCGGGCGCGTTTTTAAGCTGGAATTTCGGTGTATGGAGCCACCATGCCCCTCATTTCAGCCTAAAAACTCACTCAAAGTGGGATTGCCACCCATCCACCCAGAGTTTTGCAAGTGGCTCATTGGGTTGAATTTTGTGGGTCAACTTCTTTGGCTTGATGATTTTAACCCGCATTATTCATAAATCGTCGTGATGACTGCGTAGAACCTTTGTTTGCAACGAATTTTAAAGAAATCGCTCGTAGCCGCGCTTACTAACGATTGATGAGAGATTTGTTGCGAATAAAGGGACAAGCAAGGGCGCGGCTGTATTTGTGAATAATGCGGGTTAAGTCGATTGTTGGGTTCGTTCAGCAATAATAACCAACACCGATTGTACCAAAGCAGCCAAAGGAATAGCAAAGAAAACACCCACCACGCCCCAAAAACTACCAAACACAAGCACTGCAACAATAATCGCAATGGGGTGGAGGTTGACCACTTCAGAGAAGAGCCAAGGGATCACAATATTGGCATCAATGAGTTGAATCGTTGCATATGCCAAAAGGCTATACATGGCCATATCTGACCAACCCCATTGGAAATAAGATAGTAAAACAACAGGAATAGTTACAATCGCCGCACCAACAAAGGGAACCCAAACGGAAATTCCCGTGAGAACTGCTAATAATAAGGCATACTCATGCCCCATTAAAATATAAACAAGCCACATGACCAGTCCGACCATCGATGATTCCCAAAATCTACCCCGAATATAATTGCCCATTTGTATGTCTAGTTCGCCCCAAACACGGGTGAGAAGTGTACGCTTTTGCGGTAAAAACTGTTGCGCCCATGATTGAATGCGTTGTTTATCTTTAAGCAGAAAGAAAACCAATACAGGCACAAGAAAAAGATAAATACCCAAGGCAATCATATTTGGAATAGATGATAGCGATTTGGATAAAATCAAACCACCCCATTCTTGAACCTTCTCTGCTCCCGCTGCAATCGATTGTTGCAAGTAATCTGCATTCAAACCTGTGGGGTAACGCTGTTGCAAATCATGCACAGTATCTTTTAAAAGTTGAACATACAGGGGTACTTTTGAAACCAATAGTCCAATTTGGTCAGATAAAACAGGCACAATAGCTAACATGGCAAATAAAACTGCCAATAATGCGCCAGTGCCAACAAGAATAACAGCCAAGAGCCTTGGTATTTTACATGATACCAAGAGCGATACAATACCATCCAATACATATGCCAAGCCAATGGCAACCAATGCCGGTGCTAAAATAGAGCCAAAAAAGCCCAGTAAAAGGAAAACGAACAGAAGAAATGCAAAAAGCATCATCAATTCGCTATCTTCAAATTGTTTATCAAACCAAACCAACACCGAACGCATAATAGCTACGCTCCGTTCATATTATCATCTTTAGAATGATTCCGCATCACCAGTATCACCACAAGAATGGTCGCTATCATATGTATGATACTGCCCATGCCATGCCAAAATGCAAAGGCCCAACGCAGAGGGTCATCTGAATCCAATGCAGTGATATCACCTGCTTCGGCTTTAATCATGGTCATCATACTGGTGATACCAAAAGCATTGATGACCACCATCAATCCCACTAAACCCAGCAAATACCATGTTGCTTTTTTGACTTGAATACGTTGACAAAATAAAGCTGCGGTCACCAACAAAATAAGAATGGTTAGGTTAGAAGTATAAAAAATTTGACCTGCAACCAAACCTGCTTGGGCTGACTCAAGTTCAGCAAATAGCATCGGAGCAACCACATAAGCAGGCACCACCAAAAGCCCTAATATGAGAGCTAAACTCAGCTTTAGACCTGAAAAATGAATGTTTGTCGCTTTACTCTTCATGATTACTGGTATGAAATATCAATGACTTCCAACTCTCTATCACCACCCGGTGCGCGAACTGTTGTCATATCACCTTCTTCTTTACCAATCAAAGCTCGGGCAATCGGTGATGTGATAGAAATGGTTCCATTCTCAATCTTGGCTTCATCTTCACCGACAATTTTATAAATAATTTCTTTGTCTGTATCCAAATCTACCAGTTTCACGGTTGCACCAAATACAATTCTATCCGACTCAATGCTACTGGGGTCGATGATTTGTGAGCGCGCAAGTTTATCTTCCATCAATTTAATGCGTGCTTCATTCATGCCTTGATCTTCTTTGGCGGCATGGTATTCAGCATTTTCCGACAAATCGCCGTGAGCAAGTGCTTCTTCAATGGCAGCAATAATAGCATGACGCTTTTCGCCTTTCATGATTGCCAGCTCTTGACGCATAACATCTGCGCCTTCTTGGGTCATTGGAACACGTTCCATTATGCTACCTCGTCTTTATGATAATCTTGAATACTTTTTACTTGGGTAACATCCGAGCCATCCACCATAGATTCTGCGGCGGCTAAACCGCCTGCAACCGTGGTGAAGTACACAATACCCCTATCCAGTGCTGCTTGGCGAATGGATTGAGAATCAGCGATAGCACGTTCACCTTCGGTGGTATTAACAATGAAATTAATTTCATCAGAAAGTAGTTTGTCCACGATATGTGGGCGTACACCATCCGTGACTTTCGCCACGATAGTATGGGGAAGATTGGCTTGATCCAATACAGCCCCAGTACCTTCGGTCGTTAACACTTCAAATCCAGCTTTGACCAAGTTTGTAGATAGTTCTACAACGCGCTGCTTATCTGCTGCGCGCACCGATACAAAAGCAGTACCTTTTTTCGGTAAGCGCGAACCTGCACCCAATTGCGCCTTGGCAAAGGCTGCGGGGAATGTTTCTGCAAGCCCCATGACTTCACCTGTGGATTTCATTTCAGGGCTTAACAATGGGTCAACACCACGGAACTTTACAAATGGGAACACAGCTTCTTTGACTGATTTGAATGTTTTGGGTTGTTGGATTTCATCAATCCCCAAATCATCCAATGTTTTACCTGCCATGATTCGTGCTGCCATTTTCGCTAGTGGCACGCCTGTGGCTTTGGATACAAAAGGAACAGTCCGCGAAGCTCTTGGGTTGACTTCTAAAACGTAAAGTGTTTCACCTTGAAGGGCAAACTGAATATTCATCAACCCGCACACATTTAATGCCATACCCAAAGCCTTGGTTTGACGCGTCACTTCATCAATGATTTTTTGTGAAATCGAGTGCGGTGGTAAGCAACAAGAGGAATCACCTGAATGCACACCAGCTTCCTCAATATGCTCCATGATGCCACCAATCACCACGCGATGACCGTCACACAAAGCATCCACATCCAACTCAATGGCTTGGTTTAAAAATCTATCCAGCAATACAGGGTGGTCAGGGGAAGCTTGTACAGCTTCATTCATATAGCGCAACAAACCTTTTTTATCACGTACGATTTGCATGGCGCGACCACCCAGTACATACGATGGACGAACCACCACGGGATAACCCACTTCACTGGCCACTTTAACCGCTTCTTCAGTGGAGCGTGCTGTCCCATTTTCAGGTTGTAATAGCTTCAATTCATGCAATAAAGCTTGAAAACGCTCGCGGTCTTCTGCCAAATCAATCATGTCAGGGCTTGTACCAATAATGGGCACACCAGCATTTTCTAAAGACTCTGCAAGTTTGAGCGGCGTTTGCCCACCAAACTGCACAATGACACCATAAGGTTTTTCAATATCCACAATCGCCATCACATCTTCAAAAGTTAATGGCTCAAAATATAAGCGATCGGATGTGTCGTAGTCGGTAGATACTGTTTCGGGGTTGCAGTTGACCATAATGGTTTCAAACCCATCATCGGCACAAGCAAAGGCAGCATGAACACAGCAATAGTCAAACTCAATACCTTGCCCAATGCGGTTGGGCCCGCCACCAAGCACCATGATTTTTTTCTTGTCGGTTGGCTCGGCTTCGCACTCTTCTTCATAAGTTGAATACATATAAGGGGTTTTGGCGACAAACTCCGCCGCACAGGTATCCACACGTTTGAAGACTGGTTTTATACCCAAAGCCGAACGTGTTTCACGGACAATGTTCTCATGTACATTGAATAACATCGCCAAGCGTTTGTCTGATAAACCTTCACGTTTAGCCTGCTTCCATTCGGTTTTACTCAAGCTCAAAACGTCACGCCCCGATAATGATTGTTCCAAGTCAATCATCACCGACAACTCACGAATAAACCACGGGTCAATTTTGGTCAAATCAAAGACCTTTGCTTCACTCCAGCCTGCTTCATCTCCTAAACGTAGCGCCTCGCCCATCCACCATAATCTATCTGCGCCAGGTACGGCCAATTTTTCTTGTAAGAATACTTTGGCATCCACATCGTCTGGAATAGTTTTATCAAATCCACATGAGTCCACTTCCAAGCCACGCATGGCTTTACCCAATGACTCGGTGAATGTGCGACCAATCGCCATCACTTCACCGACGGATTTCATTTGTGTGGTTAAGCGGGTATCTGCACCGTCAAATTTTTCAAAGGCAAAACGCGGTAGTTTGGTCACCACATAATCAATGCTTGGCTCAAATGCAGCGAATGTTTCACCTGTAATATCATTAGGAATTTCATCCAGTGTGTAACCCACAGCTAATTTGGCTGCAATTTTGGCAATGGGGAAACCTGTTGCTTTGGATGCCAATGCTGATGAACGAGAAACACGCGGGTTCATTTCAATCACAATCAAACGACCATCTTTCGGATTGACGGCAAACTGCACGTTTGAACCACCTGTTTCCACGCCAATTTCACGCAAAATCGCAATCGAAGCATCACGCATTCTTTGGTATTCTTTATCGGTTAATGTTTGGGCTGGGGCAACGGTAATGGAATCACCTGTATGCACACCCATAGCATCAAAATTTTCAATGGAGCAAATAATCACGCAGTTGTCGGCATGATCACGCATCACTTCCATTTCGTATTCTTTCCAACCAATGATGGATTCTTCAACCAAAATTTCATCAGTAGGTGACGCATCCAAACCAGAACCTGCAATTTGCTCAAACTCTTCAGGGTTATAAGCAATACCGCCGCCTGAACCACCCAAAGTGAATGAAGGTCGGATGATAATTGGGTAACCAAGTTCAGTAGCTAAATCTCGCGCTTCCTGCATAGAGTGGGCAAAACCACCCCGCGCCATTTCCAAACCGATTCTATCCATACATTTCTTAAACAAAAGTCTATCTTCTGCTTTATCAATGGCTTCGGGTTGTGCGCCAATAAGCTGCACATTGTATTGTTCAAGAATACCATGTTTGTTGAGTGATAATGCACAGTTGAGTGCTGTTTGCCCACCCATGGTTGGCAAGATGGCATCTGGGCGTTCTTTTTCGATAATTTTCGCCACCACTTCCCAAGTGACTGGCTCGATATACGTAGCATCAGCAAACTCTGGGTCTGTCATGATGGTTGCGGGGTTTGAGTTGACCAGCACAACTCTAAAACCTTCTTCTTTCAACGCTTTACATGCTTGAACGCCAGAGTAATCAAACTCGCAAGCCTGACCAATCACAATCGGTCCCGCTCCTAAAATCATAATGGTTTGAATATCATTGCGACGTGGCATATTGGTCATATCCTTTTGTTTGTAGTCTTAAATTTAAGCAAAGAGCAAGAGGGAAGTAAGCCATCTCACTACTTTTCAACTCATCTTATCGCGCACCCTAACAACATTTGCGTAGGATTGAAGAGCCTGAAGTAGCCGATAAACAAGCAGGATTGCAACGACTGCTTAACTGATGTTATGCAAAATAACTGTCTAGCTCGCATTATTCACAAATACAGCCGCGCCCTTGCTTGTCCCTTTATTCGCAACAAATCTCTCATCAATCGTTAGTAAGCGCGGCTACGAGCGATTTCTTTAAAATTCGTTGCAAACAAAGGTTCTACGCAATCATCACGACGATTTATGAATAATGCGGGCTAGAATTTGAAAATGAAGCCTCAAGAGCCACTCGCAAAACTCTGGGTGAATGAGTGGGGAAGTCAATCGCCGCTCATGAGTTTTGCAAGTGGCTCTCAAGGTACGATAGAAAGTGGAGGCGTTAGCCCCACATGCATACGTGGTTCATGGATGGTGCTACAAAGCCGTTGCAATTCTTCCAAATGATTGGGGAAGAAGTGACCTGCACTTTCAACCTCATAAAATTGAACATGCGGTAGTTTTGAAGCAAAGGTTTTGACCTGTTCAAAGGGTACAATTTCATCGGCAGTGCCTTGGATGATGGTCAGCGGGCGGGTATCACCCAGTATAAAATCAAATGACCATAGGTTGACCGCAGGAGCAACGGCTAACATCTTTTGAATGCGACTATCATGCCTTGCAGCTTGTAGCCCTGCATATGTGCCGAATGAGAAACCTGCCAAATACAATGGACTGTTGGGGTGGTTTTCCTCTAACCAATCAATCATGGCGGTGACATCATCGGCTTCACCCACGCCCTCATCCCACTTGCCTTCGCTTTTTTCAACGCCCCTGAAATTAAAGCGCAACACGGAAAAACCAAGCTCTTCAAAAGCTCGTGTCATCCAATACACCACTTTATTACGCATGGTTCCGCCATACACAGGGTGGGGATGACAGACCACAATCGCAGGTTTGCCTGCTTCGCCTTGATGATACAAAGCTTCAAGTTTACCTGCGGGTCCATCCAACATCATTTTTTCAGGGTGGTGACTGCTCATGCTTTTATTCTCGATTTAATGTTCATAGGGCTGCGTATTCTTCTTCATTAAAACCCACGATAATTTTCTCACCAGTATCCAATACAGGGCGCTTAATCATGGATGGATAGACAGCCATCAACTGAATGGATTTACTTTGGTTGATGCCGTCTTTGTCGTCTGCGCTTAGTTTGCGCCAAGTCGTGCCGCGTTGGTTTAACAAGGTTTTCCAACCCACTTGGCTGCACCATGCTTCTAATGTTTTTTCATCAATACCGTCTTTTTTATAGTTGTGAAAAACAAATTCAATGCCTTTGGCAGTCAAGGCATCTTTGGCTTTTTTGATGGTGTTGCAATTGGGTATGCCGTACATGGTTATCATTTTTCTATCCTCGCGGGTTTATTTTCACAAGTCGGGCGTTCATGTCGCCTGCAACCAAATCTATATATATATGTGTTGTGTTTGTCGGTAATAATTCAGGGGCACGCTCACTCCATTCTATCAGTGTTACCCAAGGTGCGGTAAAAAATTCATCCACACCAAGGTTGCTCACATCCAAGGCATCTTCCAGTCTATACCAGTCCATATGTGCAACTTTCAAATCGCCTGCCGCATCATATTCCTGAATAATAGCAAAGGTTGGGCTGGGCAAGGCTTCATCTGTGATACCAAGCGCACGCATCACGGCTCTCGCCAAAAAGCTTTTGCCTGCGCCCAAATCACCATGCAGGGCAAAACAATCACCTGCATGACACTCTTTTGCCAAGTTTTGGGCGAGTTTGACCATGTCGGCTTCGTTTTTGATGTTTATCAAAAGAACAAATCCTTGGGGTAGTTGTTGGCAGCTAACACCTTAGCCCAACTGCGTCGCACAGGGTAGTTTTTGCGATAAGATGAAAACCAAGCTTTGAAGTCGTCTGAACTTGCCGCTTCTTTCATAGCTAAAGTGTCATTCTGAATGGGATACATCTTCAAGGCTAATGCTGATTGAGATAAACCTTGCTCTAAACCTTGTTCAATATCAGGCAAGGCTGCATTCATATCCCATGTGGGTGAGACTTGAAGAAAGGCGCATAAATCTTTGTATACAAAATAAGTATTGGCAGCTTTTCCATCCAAGGAATGCCCTGCGATATGCGGGGTGGCGATGATGGTTTGTGGATGTTTTAAGAGTTCCAAATTGATGTTGGGTTCATTTTCCCAGCAGTCCAACACAGCAAAATGTTCTTTATCTTGATTCAGCCAATCCAACAACGCTTGATTATCCACACATGCACCACGCCCTGCATTGATAATGCCTTTACCTTGAAACTTGGCAAACTCATCTACACCCATCAAATGGTAGGTGGGGTGGTTGCCATCTTTTTCCAAAGGTGTGTGCAAGGTGAGAATGTCTGTTGACTTTAACAGGTCATCAAGGCTGGTTTCCAAACCTCTAGGCGGGTCATTGAGTAATGTTTTTAGCCCAAGTTGAGCACATGCTTGATTGAGCAAAGAACCAATGCGACCCACACCAATAATGCCTAATTCATCATTATTTATAGATAACTTACCCATGTTTTCTAAAGTAAATAATGATGCAAGGATATATTCAACCACAGCATCTGTGGAGCTACCTGCGGCAGAAACAAAGGTGACACCTTGTTGTTTCAGGTAAGGCTTATCAATATGGTCATCACCAATGGTTGCCGTGCCAACAAAAGATACGCTTGAACCTGCTAATAAATCAGCATTGACGCGCGTGGATGAGCGTGTAATCAAGGCGTGAGCATGTTGTAGGGATTGCGCTGTTATTTCTTGATGGGGAAGCGTGATAACCTCGCCCAAATGAGCAAAGGCATCTGTACCTTGCCAAACATTGCTATCAATAATCAGTGGATGATGGCTGCTCACTTACTTTGTTGCTGCTTGCGAACCTTATCTGCAAGGTTATGGTCAGGATACTCGCTTAAGAGTTGATTATATAGTGTGGTTGCTTGCTCAGGATTACCTTGAGTCTCCATATATTCAGCCATGAAAAACAGTGCTTCAGGAGCTTCATCGCTGTTGGGATAATCGCGAAGCAACTGTTGGCGGATTTCATAAGCAAGTTGGTCATCTTTAACTCTTTTACTGGCAATTGAAATGGCAGCACTCAGGGCATCCGTGGCTTCATAACCATGAAACATGGTGGCAAGTTGACGCAAGCTGGCAATCGCTTCACGAGGCTCATCCAATTTCTTTTCTTGAAGCTTGGCCATGTTTTGTAAAGCTTTTAAACTTATTTTCTGTTGAGGGTATAGTTCAACAATTTTACTGTTTGTTGCAACAGCTTCAGGGTATTTCTTTAAATCTTGAGCTTGGATTAGCGCAAGGTTTTTGTAAGCGTGTTGTGCCAGCTTATGCTCAGGGTATTCTTGAATTAACTTCTGATAAGTTGCTTCTGCTTTTTCATACTTTTTTAAACGTAGGCGTTGCAAGTCTGCAATGGCAAGCATGGCTTCAGGGCGGTAGCCACTGTTGGGGTAAAGTGCGAGTAACTTTTTAAAGCCAAATATACCACTTTCAGCAGACTTTGCGCCCATGTTATGCGCCAAAAGAACTTGCACTTCATCGGCATGAGGATCGGTTGAAAAACGTTTGAGGAAATCAAGTTGTAATAGTGTTAAAGAAGCCACAAGATCTTGATCATCAATGGGGTAAAGCTGATTGATCAGGATGCGCAAACGACTGCCAACATCTTGGCTAGGAACATTCTTGATGATGGGTTTCATCATGGTTTCGGCATCGTCCCAGTCATTTTTAATTAAATCATACACTTTTTCTTTGGCTTGCCTTGCAGCATCGGTTTTAGGAAACTCATACATGGTTTGTAGCCATGCCACGGCCGCTGCTTCAGGTTGGTTTTGTTTGGCAAACATTTCGCCTTTGAGCAACATGACATCAGCGGTGATAGGCAAATCACTGTATATGGTTAAAAAGAGTTCGATATCTTGCATGAGTGCATGTTGCAATTCTTCGTTGGCAGAAAATAATGAACCAAAAAAGCCAACTTGCGTCATGCTATCCACTTCATCACGCAAAATATTCAAGTGCAGGCTGGCATTGTCTTCTCGCGACAAGCTGGGTAAGACAACCTGTGCAGGTGGCGTACTCACGGGTGGTATTGCTGTCAGGGTTTGGGGGGTGATTTCAGGCGCAGTTTCGTTTTGTATCACAGTGCTATTGCTAAGGTTGGCATCATGATTGGTGATTACATCTTCTGCCCAAGATGGCGAAATGATTAAGGTGATTAAAACGGTAGATTGAATTATTTTTTGCATATCATCCTCATGGGTTAAGTTGTGGGTTGGGTTAATATTTCAACGCCATCTTTGCGAACAGCAAGTGTATGCTCAAACTGGGCAGATAAACCTCGGTCACGGGTGACCACTGTCCAGTTATCATTCAACACTTTAACAGGGTGTTTCCCAGCATTCACCATAGGTTCGATGGTAAAGACCATGCCTTCTTTGATGACCATGCCTTCACCTTGCTTGCCATAGTGAACAATTTGCGGGTCTTCATGAAACACGCGACCAATACCATGCCCACAATATTCTCTGACAACGCTAAACTTATTTTTTTCCACGAATGTTTGAATCACATGCCCAATATCACCCAAGGTTGCGCCAGGCTTCACCACATCAATACCCAGTTGCAACGCTTCACGCGCCACATCAACCAGTCTTTGTGTGCGAATCTTGGGTTTACCGACAAAAAAAGTTTTACTGGTATCGCCATGCCAACCATCAATAATGGTGGTGACATCGACATTGATAATATCACCATCTTTAAGCTTTTTCTTATCAGGGATACCATGACATACCACATGATTCACGGATGTACACACAGACTTGGGAAAACCACGGTAGTTGAGTGGGGCAGGAATACCACCATGGGCTAGCGTGTAGTCATGGACAATTTGATTGATTTCATCGGTGGTGATACCGGGTTTGAGATACTCTTCAATCATCACTAAAGTGTTAGCCGCCACCTGACATGCAGGACGCATGGCTTCGATTTCTGCATTAGTTTTTAATTGAACCATGGTGTGACCTCTGTAATGATTTGGATATATTAAAATAAAACTTGGGAGAACCTTACATGCGAATCTATCTAGTTCAACACGCTGTCGCTGTGGATGAAGCGCAAGACCCCAATCGAGCCGTGTCTGATGCGGGTAAGTTGGATATTACACGCACTGCTGGATTTTTGAGTTTGTTTGTCCAGCCGCAGCCTAAGTTTGTTTTTCACAGTGGTAAGTTAAGAGCCAAACAAACGGCTGAAATGTTTTCCGAAGCTTGGCACCTCAAAGACGAAGTGATGTTTGCGGATGATTTATCACCCCATGCTGAAGCGCAAGTGTGGGCAGCGAAATTGAATGCTATGCATGATGACACCTTGATTGTGGGGCATTTGCCACACTTGCCAAGGCTTGCTTCGTTGTTGCTCTGTGGTGATGCTGATATTCAGCCTGTGCGCTTTCAAAATGCGGGCGTGGTTTGCTTAGAGAAAATGGGTGATACTTGGCAGGTTATCTTTCATATTAATCCCAATATGTATGTGAGAGAAAACCATGCCTGAACGCATCCGTAAACATGATAACCCCTTTGACCGCTTAGATAGCTTAATGAATGTGCTGCGGGTGGAATGCGATTGGGACAAGAAACAAACCCTGCAATCCTTGCGCAAATACACCTTGGAAGAGACCCATGAGGTCTTGGAAGCGGTAGAAAAAGCCATTGAAACCGACGAATGGGATGATTTGAAGGGGGAGCTTGGCGATATTCTGATTCAAATTGCTTTTTATGCCGTGATTGCCAAAGAGCAGGGCAAGTTTGATTTGGTGGATGTGTTTGACACTTTGATTGAGAAGATGATTTACCGCCACCCCCATGTGTTTGCCGATGCCAATCCTGATGACATCAATGAGCAGTGGGAGCAGCTTAAAGATGCCAAAAATACCGAACGTAAAAGCTTAATGGATGGCATCCCACCATTGCCTGCATTGAGTTATGCTGCCAAACAGCAGCAGCGGGCGGCTAGAGTGGGCTTTGATTGGCCTGATTTGGGCGGTGTAACTGATAAAATCCAAGAAGAAATTGCCGAGTTATCTCATGAAATTAACACATCGGATGGTAGCGAAACCGATAAACGCAAAATTGAAGATGAATTTGGTGATGTGTTGTTTTCTTTGGTCAATTATGCTCGAAAGCTAGGCGTTGACCCTGAGCAAGCTTTGATGCGCACCAATCGTAAGTTTGATAAGCGATTCAGGGGCATGGAAAACCTTGCAGAATACAAGGAAATTAAGCTGAAAGACTTAGATATTGAAGCACTTGAAGAACTATACCAAGAAGTCAAAAAGGAACTATCATGAGCGAAGAAAATAAAAACCAAGAACTACAAATCAACATGCCGCAAGAAGTGCAAAGTGGCAAATATGCCAATCAAATGTTGGTCACACACAGCCAAGAAGAGTTTATTTTAGACTTTATCCTCGGCACACCACCAGCAGGTGTGGTCAATAGCAGGGTGATTGTATCTCCTGGTCATGCCAAACGCATCGCCAATGCTTTGTTAGAGAATGTAGCAAGATATGAAGCGCAATTTGGTGAAATTAAAACCATGCCCATAGCCATGCCATCAGGAACAACAGCGCATTGATTAGAACTTCCTCAAACATGGCCATGTTTTTTTTGACCGTTATACCCTCAAGGTCTAAAAAAAGAAAGCCATATTTGCTGTTTTAAAGGGTAGCGCCCCGAATGGCACTAAGTTAAGCAGTTTATGCTGTGTTTTCAACGTTTTTCACCGCATTTACGTTATCACTAAAATGTCTGAGGATTGTCTTTCATTTCAACACAACCGATTCGCTTCCTCCAACTTTGCGAAGTGCTTTTATTCAATGTTACATTGGTCTAAGTGCCTTTTGCGACCAGAAATATAATAGCCAAACCTACCGAGTCATAAAGCGTTGTTTTTCAACAAGTCTTGAGGTTTTTGGTTCCAAACGATCTATGCTAAATTGCTTAACTTAGTGCCATTCGGTAGCGCCCCCCTTTTCCTCGAGACCTCCGCATGAGAAGCATCATCATGTATGCGCGACTCACACCTCTAGATATTTTTTCAAACTAAGCGTCATCCTGTTTGGGTTGAGGTAATAAGCTATCAATATATGCAGTGGCATCAAAAGGCATCAAATCTTCTAAGGTTTCACCGACACCAATATAACGTACGGGAAGTTTAAATTTATCACACAATTGTAGCACAACGCCACCTTTGCCCGTGCCATCCAGCTTGGTCACAATCAGACCTGTGGTGTGAATAATTTCGCGGAATTTTTCAACTTGCACCACAGCATTTTGCCCTGTGCCACCATCCACCACATGCCATACTTCATGGGGGCAACCATCCAAGGCTTTGCCCATCACACGGTATACTTTAGCAAGCTCATTCATCAAGCTGGTATCGGTTTGTACGCGCCCTGCGGTGTCGATGATAATCACATCATAATTTTTGGCGATACCACGCGAAATGGTGTCAAAAGCAACCGATGCAGGGTCGGAACCTTCGGCTTGTTTGACAATATCCGCACCTGCGCGCTTAACCCAAACTTCCAACTGCTCCACTGCTGCCGCGCGGAAAGTATCGGCTGCACCAATCAGGACTTTTTTGCCTTGTGCTGCATACATATTGGCAAGCTTACCAATGGTGGTTGTTTTTCCTGTGCCATTGACCCCAGCCACCAGTAAAACAAAAGGTTTGGCTTCCTGAATAGGTTGCTCAATATTGAGTGTTTGTTGCATGGAATCTTTAAGCGTTTGCATGGGTTGCTTTGATTTTTTAGCTTTTTTAATCACATCCATAGCCAGTTGCGCGCCACAATCCGCCATAATTAAACCATCTTCAATATCCTGCCATTCACTATCGCTGATGATCTCTTTAGCTTTCCCAGGGAACAGTGCGGCTAAACTATCGCGACTTTTGCTTAAACCTTGACTAAGACGACTAAAAAACGACATGAAAAAATACCCCTAAGAATTGAAATCGCATGATTGTGATTTAGCTTACATTTTGCAAGCTTTCAGTCTGCCGTCTTATCGTTAGCTTAAGCCCATGATAAAACAATTAACAATTGATTTGATGGTGATTGATTTGGACAATACCTTATATGCTGCAGACAATGGTGTGTTTGCGCGTATGGATGAGAAGATGATTGCTTATATTCAGCGCGAGCTTGGGCTTGGGCGAAAAGAAGCCAATGTGTTGCGGGTGAAATATTGGAAACAATATGGCTCAACGCTCAAAGGTTTGATGGTTCATCATGGACATGATGCAGAGCCTTTTTTGTTTGAAGCCCATGATGTGGATGCACATGAGTTATTGTCGCCGCATGATGAGTTGCGTGATGTTTTGCAAGATATTCCCCAGCGCAAAGTGATTCATACCAATGGCACGACAGAACATGCGGAAACAATTTTGAATGCTTTGGGTATTCGTGATTGTTTTGCAGCCATTTATGATATTCGTTTTAATCAATACACACCTAAGCCATGTGTGAAGACATTGCAGCAACTGTTTGCCCAAGAGGGTGTAGCAGCAGCACAAGTTTTGGTGATTGATGATATGGAAGATAACTTGATGGTTGCGAAGCAAGCGGGTGCAAAAACAGCTTGGGTACACCCAACTGCGACCCAAGTGAACCATGGCTGGAATCAAGCTGCGGTCTCATTTTTAGACTTGAAACTTGAAGCTTCTTTTGCGTGAAGTATGCGCCTATGCAGCCTAGAGTGATTGTACATAGGATTGGTGAGGAATAATCAACATGAAATATAAAATATTAAAGAAACTAACCCTTTTTCAAGGTTTTTTTAAGTTTGAAGGCTTTACTGTACAACATGATACTTTTAAAGGTGGTTCACTGATTATCGAACGTGAACTCATGGAGCGTGGTGATGCGGTGGCGATTTTATTGTATGACAAACACTGCGATGAAGTGTTGCTCATTGAACAATTTCGGATTGCGCCTGCGGTGCGCGAAGACAATGCTTGGATGATTGAAGTGGTGGCGGGTATGCTGGATGAGGGTGAAGATAAAGTGCAGTGCGCGATTCGTGAGTCCATTGAAGAAGCAGGTTATGAACCGTTTGATATTCAGCTTTTGGGTAAAACATACGCATCCCCAGGTGGGACTTCAGAATGCTTGTATATGTATTTGGGTTATGTGGATAAAAACAAGCCTGTATCTGAAGGCGGTGGACTGGATGAAGAGCATGAGGATATTCGCAGCTTTTGGGTCTCCCGCGAAGAAGCAGTGAAGATGGTTCAAGATGGACGCATCAACTCCAGTGTGCCGATGCTGACGGTGATGTTATCGTTTGGTATCCATGGGGTGATACCATGCAAAAAATAATACAAAAGATTGAGGAAAATATTGAGCGAGTTATACAATCGAATTCTTCAGCGGTTCGCTGGCTGTTGGCAAGCTTTGCGGCTGGTGGGCATGTGTTGCTTGAAGACTTGCCTGGTACGGGTAAAACCACGCTTGCCAAGGCATTAGCCAAGTCCGTATCGGCGGATTTTAAACGCATACAATGTACGCCTGATTTGATGCCCAGTGATATTGTGGGGGTGTCGATTTATAAGCAACACGAGCAAGATTTTAAGTTTCGCGAAGGCCCAGTATTTACCAATATCTTACTGGCTGATGAAATCAATCGCGCCAGCCCGCGCACCCAATCGGCATTGCTGGAAGCCATGAGCGAAGCGCAAGTGAGTGTGGAAGGTGAGACACGCAAACTCAATGCACCATTCTTTGTGGTGGCAACGCAAAATCCTGTTGAATTTCATGGCACATACCCCTTGCCTGAAGCACAGTTGGATAGGTTTATGATGTCGTTTGCTTTGGGTTATGTGAGTAAAGAACAAGAAATAAATATGTTGGATAAACAAGCCACGCACCCCTTAGACAATATACAAGCTGTGGTTAATCTTGATGATGTGTTGATTTTACAGCAAGCGGTGCGTGATGTTTTTGTGAGCGATGCGATGAAGGATTATGTGGTGAGTTTGGTGCAAGCATCACGCAACCATGAAGGGGTGAAGCTTGGGGCTAGCCCGCGCGCATCCTTGGGATTGATGCAGGTATCACAAGCTTTAGCTTTGATGGATGGGCAAGACTTTGTTTCACCCAATGAGGTGCAAGAGGCAGCAGAACCTGTGATTGCACATAGGTTGTTGCTTGAGCCACAGCTTCAATATGAAGGCCGCACAGCAGCCAATATTGTGGGCAGTATTGTGAATGAAACGCCAATACCCAGGTGAACAGGGCAGTGTATTGGTGAAGCGTTTCCCATGGAAAAAGACTTTTTCTTTGCGTTATCATGCTTGGTTGTTGCAAGGTTTACAGCGTGTTTCATTTTGGAGCGATAAGTTTAAGCAACGGCTATCACCTTGGGGCTTGGCGACGATTGCAGCCCTCTTGCTTACGTTGGTGTTTGGTGCAAATATAAAACTATCTTCTATTTATCAGTTGTTTGCGCTTCTTTTGGCATTGTTGGTGCTCGCTTTGTTCACGGTGTGGTTCAAAAGCTTTCGCAAGGTTAAGCATGGGCTAACCATTCACCGAAAGCTGCCAGCATTGGCCACGGTTGGGGTAAAATCTAGGTATATGATTCATATTCAAGCCAATACTCAGGTTTCAGAGTTTATGATTGAAGAGCGGCTACCTACACCTCGGATTGAACTTGCTCAGTTTTTGAATGCGAAAGAACCGCATGAAGAGAAGCGCAATTGGTATGATAGACATACGGGTTACTATCGATTGTTGTGGTTAACATCGCGGTTACATGGCATTGAAGTGAGCAAGCACAAGGTGAAAAGTTTACAGGCTGATGAACGCATATCTTGTGCGGTTGATTTCATGCCTCTGCGGCGAGGTTATATTCATTTGCCAAAGCTAAGGCTTAGGTTTCCTGAACCTTTGGGTTTAGCGTATAATTTTTCTGATATTGAAGTGTTTGACCGTATTCTTATTTTACCCAAAGCATACCGATTGCCAACCGACTTCGTGTGGGGTGGGCAGCGGAAATTCCAGCAAGGTGGGGTGGCGCAAGCTTCACATATAGGTGATTCAGAAGAATTTAGTCATTTGCGAGAGTATCGTGATGGTGATTCATTGCGACATATTTTCTGGGCTAGCCTTGCCCGCTTACAAACGCCATGGGTTAAAACCTATCAAGATGAATATTTTTCTCGGGCAGCTTTAATTTTGGATAATGATGTGCCACAGCATCAGGAGTTGTTTGAAGAAGCAGTGTCGGTGGCGGCAGGCTTTGCGATGGCAGAACATAGCCAAGACATGTTGCTGGATTTGTTGTTTGTGGGTGAACAAAATAAGGCAGAGCATATGTTGACTGGAAGAGCGATTGCACACAACATCCAAATGTTGGAAACATTGGCAACTGTTGCCATAGAAACAGGAAGTTTTCCTTCATTATCAACATCGGTGTTGCAGCAAGCGAAAGCTATGAATGGGTGCGTGTTGATACTTACAACATGGGATGAGCCAAGGCAGGCGTTTGTGCATCAACTGCAAGCCTTGGCAATACCTTTGATGGTGTTGCTGGTCTGTGTTGAAGATGATGTTATAGCTCATAAACCTTGGTTGCGTTCATTGCGTGTGGGGCATATTCAAGCGGACTTGGATGCTTTGGGTACTTGGCTATGAAACAGCTTCTGACGTTGCTTCTGTTGCTGGCGAGCTTACTCTTTTGGGGTTGGCAAATTGATGTGTGGTGGCTTGGTGTTGTGCTGGGAATTTTACTGGTAGCTGCATGGTTTAAACGCGGAAAATATGACTTTGAAACCACGTCATTTTATCATATCGCTCACCTTTCCGCTTTGATTGTCGCAATTGTTTTTGCCCTGTATTGGTTGGATGATCGGGCTTCTCAAGCCATTTTACCCACAGTTCGCTTACTTCCACTTGCTTTGATACCTTTGTTATTATTTCAATATCTGCACAAAACAAGTTTGATACCCAGCAGTGCCTTGTTGTTTTTTCAGCGTAAAGAGTCAACAGGCACATGGTTTGATATGTCCAGCTTGTTTGTGTTGATTTGTTTGTTTAGCGCGGGCGCATTACTGCATCAAGATTTAACATACTTTACAGGTGTATCTGCCTTGTTGCTGGCTTTGTTACTTATCCAGCAATGGCACCAACAAGCCAAATTAAGCTTATTACTGATCAGTATGTTTTTGTTGGCAGAAGTTTTGGGGCTTGCTGTCATTGATGGTACGCAATATGTTCAACAGCGTCTTGAAGCAAGGGTAAATACATGGCTGTTGGCATATAATGATGGCAATAAAGCCAGCACATCCATGGGTGAAGTTGGGCGATTGAAGCTCTCTGATGAAATCATTTTTCGTGTGGAAACCAAGCAATCTTTAGACCATCCGTTATTGTTACTGGAAGGAACGTATCAGCGGTATATGGGGCAAACATGGTTTGGTGGTGCTTGGCAGGATAAAACCATCCCATGGATTGATGATGTTTGGGTCTTGCGAAATGAAGAAGTAGGGAAACAGTCTATGCGCCTATATCAAAGCTCTGAACATGACAGACAGACTTTAATACTTCCTCCGTTGACAACCCATATTAAAGGTCTTGATGTTGAAAGCTTAAAACAAACTCAAGGTGGTCGTTTTGAAGCGCGTGGGTTGCCACCGTTGATTGTTTATGAAGCGTGGTATGGGCAAGGTTATGCTTGGTCAGGTGAGGTTAAGCGCAGTGATTTGGATGTGTCCAGCCATGAAGTGGCAGCGATTGCCCAATTTGCAAAATCACACGATCTTTATCAAATCAACTATGAGCAAGGTGCTGCCAAAGTGGTTGAAGTGTTGCACCAAATATTTTTGCGTGATTTTATGTACAATACTTGGTTGCAAGCACCACCAAGCAGTAATGCACAAACACCATTATCACGTTTTTTACTTGAGACAAAACAAGGGCATTGTGAATATTTTGCAACCGCCACCGTATTAATTTTACGCGAGCTGGGTATTCCTGCGCGTTATGCTTTGGGTTATTCGATGTCGGAATGGGATGCGAATCATGAAATGTATGTGGTGCGTGGGCGAGATGCTCATGCTTGGGCGGTCGCTTTGGTGGATGAGCAATGGGTTGCTGTGGATAATACACCACCCAACTGGTTTGCGCTGGAAGATAGTCATCAAAGCCAATTTCAAGGGGTATGGGATTGGTTTGCAAATGTTACTTTCTCTTTCAAAAAATGGCGTTATGGAGATAGCGAAATTGAAAAGGCATGGTGGTATGGGTTGCTGCTGATACTGTTTATTTTCCTTGCGGTTCGTGTGTTAAGTCGTGTTAAAATGCAGTCTTCTGATGCAGGTGACTGTGTTAAAAATGATGAAGCTTGGCTCAAGCTGGAGAAAGCTTTGGCAGATGCTGGTTTAGAGCGTCAACAAGGGGAGACAGTGCGGCAATGGCTGCAACGCATTGAAGATGGAAAGTGGTCGCTGTTAGGTAAACTGTATGATATACGATACTATGCTGATAGGTATTTTACCAAGCAACAACAGCAAGTGTGGAACAATACATTGCAAGAGATACATGACTTTTGCAATGAAATAAAGACAAGACCTTGAATCTTTAATACAAGACCTTATCTATTACCTAGCCCGCATTATTCATAAATCGTCGTGATGATTGCGTAGAACCTTTGTTTGCAACGAATTTTAAAGAAATCGCTCGTAGCCGCGCTTACTAACGATTGATGAGAGATTTGTTGCGAATAAAGGGACAAGCAAGGGCGCGGCTGTATTTGTGAATAATGCGGGCTAGATCCTGCAAGTGTTTACACATACATAGCGCAACCTATTGATTCACCTGGACTATTAAAAAATACTCATCACCAATAAGGTGACCACGTGTTTTTTTAATGCGCCATATAAATCAACATCTTACACTCTGCACGTACAAACACTTGCAGGATCTAGGTATTAGAGTATGTTAATATAGAATAGGAGAATAGTGATGGCAACAGTTGATTTAACGGCAGTAAATTTTGAAAAAGAAGTGAATGGTAGTGCAATTACGGTGATTGATTTTTGGGCTCCATGGTGCGCTCCATGTAAGTCTTTTGCGCCAACCTATGAAGAAGTGTCTGATCTTTATCCTGATGTGATGTTTGCTAAGGTGAATACGGAAGAAGAGCAGCAGTTGGGTGCGAAATTTAATATTCGCTCTATTCCAACATTGATGGCGATTCGTGATAATATCGTTATATTTTCACAAGCTGGAGCCTTGGCAAAACCTGCCCTTAAAGCTTTGGTGGAACAAATCAAAGAAGTAGATATGGATGAAGTTCGCGCCGCTGTGGCAAAAGAACAAGCTGAAAAGCAGTAAGATACTTTATCACCTAGACCCTGCAAGTGTTTGTACGTGCAGAGCGTAACCTATTGATTCACCTAGACTATTTAAAAACCACTCATCACCAACAAGGTGACCACGTGTTTTTTAAATACACCATATAAACCAATATCTTACACTCTGCACGTACAAACACTTGCAGGATCTAGGTATCATTTAAACATTGCTGCACTGAAAGGTGTAGCAATGTTTTTTTTATGATTTCCCATTGTTTTCTTGAAGTTTTTTCGCTAAAATGAACCTATGAGTCATTGGGATAAAAGTTCAAGACCAAAACGGTTACGCAAAAAACAAAAGCGCATGATTGTGTTATTGGTGATTATAGGTTCTCTGCTGGTTGTAGTGGTGACAAGCCTATGGGATAGCTTTATGCAGGAAGACCATGCGGGTGCAATCATTCAGTTTGCAGATAGTGTGTTAAGTGATGAAGAGAAAGCAGTCATTTGGAATGGTATGTCTGATGAAGGTAAGGCAGTGATTTTGAAGCATCGGCAAGAAGGTATAGATTAGCGTGGCATGACACTTTTGGAATCGCGGGAGGGTAGCCCCGCATATTGACTCACCAAGACCATTTAACCCGCATTATTCACAAATACAGCCGCGCCCTTGCTTGTCCCTTTATTCGCAACAAATCTCTCATCAATCGTTAGTAAGCGCGGCTACGAGCGATTTCTTTAAAATTCGTTGCAAACAACAATACCTTCGCCAAGATTCAGCGCGTTTCGCGCAAAGCAAGCGAGTAACCACAACATTCTAGAATATTGTGGTATATTAAAAATAACATCCCCAAAACCCCGATGTTATTTTTAATATACGCTTTCTAAATCAATGTGTTACAAACACTAGGGTTTTTTACCAATGTATTCTCTAAAACTGGCGAAGGTATTGAACAAAGGTTCTACGCAATCATCACGACGATTTATGAATAATGCGGGTTAAGTGGATGATGTGCAGAGGTCTGTATCAAATGCTAAATATTCTTTTATGGTTGCAACATGACGCTTCCTTTAACGTAAGCAGCAACGTTTAAATTTAATACTTGATCCACAAGGGCATGTATCATTGCGAGAAATGATCGCCGTTGAGCTGATACCATCCACATAATACCAAAGCCCACCTTCTTTGACAAAACTACTGACTTCATCCAATGTTTTTCCTTTGTGACCACTGACAAAGCTGGCAATGAAGTGAATAGTATCTGTATCATCAGTGTTGCTTTCTACTTCTGAGCTGATGATTTTTAAATCGATCCATTTCAAGCCCAAACCACCCAAAATCTCTAAGTCGGGGCGGGTAGTCTCATGCCATGTTCTCCAAATATAATCACTTAGACCCAACACAAAGGCTGAGTAACGGCTACGCATCAAGACTTCAGCTGTGGGCGCATCTATGGTGTTATCATGATATGGTTTGCAGCAGTTATCTAATGTTTTTCCTGATTTGCATGGACAGGTTAGAGTATGTTTAGTGGTCAAAATGGTGTTCTCCTTAATCTGAAATGAAAGCGAGTCGAAACATGGCTTGAAGTAGCGTATTGTCAATATTTTGACTGCCTTGATGGTAAGTTTTTACCGAATAAATATTACCCGACATTCCGCACCCTTTATTTTGATTTTTGGTATTTAACCCGCATTATTCACAAATACAGCCGCGCGCTTGCTTGCCCCTTTATTCGCAACAAATCTCTCATCAATCGTTAGTAAGCGCGGCTACGAGCGATTTCTTTAAAATTCGTTGCAAACAAAGGTTCTACGCAATCATCACGACGATTTATGAATAATGCGGGTTAATGAAAAGACATGAAAACATAATGCCTGAATTCGTATCATAAGTACAACCGTATGTAATCGCTATTCTTATCAGTTTATTCTGGTTATGGCATTGGGTATAATTGGTAAAGTGTGGCACTAACATTGGAAGGTAGCATTAGATCTACAAAATATTACCAAGGCGAAGGCACAGGTAGTATGACCGCAGCAACAGGTGCTTTAAACGTTTCTTATCGTTTTTAAATTCGTTATTTGATTACTTTAAAAGGTAACTTGTATTCGCAGGTTGCCTTTTTTGTGTCGAGTACAATACAATAGCGCATGAGCAAAAAAGATACATTATTTACCGCCAAAGATGGGCTGCCTTTTGCTTTTGATGCGGATGTGTCCAAGGTGTTTGAAGATATGATTCAGCGGTCTGTGCCAGGGTATGGGTTGACGCTGCAAATGATTACTATGATTGCTGGTTTGTATACGCAAGACAAGAGTAAACTCTATGATTTGGGCTGTTCGTTGGGCGCATCCACGCTTGCTTTGGCGCACGGGGTTAAAGTTGAAGGCTGTGAGATTATTGGTGTGGATAACTCACAAGCTATGCTTGAAAAATGCGCGAATAATGTCTCGCAAAGCCCTGTGCCTATCTTATTAAAACAAGATGATATTCAGAACATCAATATTAAAGATGCTTCGGTTGTGGTCTTGAATTTCACCTTGCAATTTATTGCCAAAGAAGAGCGGCTGGCTTTACTCCAGCGAATTTATGCAGGTATGCGGCAGGGTGGTGTGCTTATTTTGTCGGAAAAAGTGAGTTTTTCAGACGAGTTTGAGCAAGACAAACACATTATTTTGCATGAATCATTTAAAAAATCCCAAGGTTATTCTGAGCTTGAAGTGAGCCGAAAACGCCAATCTTTAGAAAATGTATTGATACCTGAGTCTATTTCAGCGCATCATGCGCGCCTGCAAGCTTCGGGATTTGAGCAATCACAAACATGGTTTCAATGTTTTAATTTTGTCTCTATATTGGCGTATAAGCTTGAAAAATAAGATAAAATGATGGTGAGGTTATGATAAAAGGAATCAGAGAAGACATTCAAACAGCTTTTGAGCGTGACCCTGCGGCCTGTTCTGTTTGGACTGTGTTGACCTGTTACCCAGGGCTTCATGCCATTTGGTTTTATCGTGTGGCGAACTCTTTTTGGCGTTTGGGTCTACATTGGGTCGCACGTTTTATGATGCATGTTGCACGTTGGTTAACAGGCATTGAAATTCATCCAGGAGCAACCATTGGGCGTAGGTTTTTTATTGATCATGGTATGGGTATTGTGATTGGTGAAACCACTGAAATTGAAGAAGATGTGACCTTATATCATGGTGTTACGCTGGGTGGTACGACTTGGGTTGCAGAAAAGCGACACCCCACCTTAGAAAAAGGTGTGGTGATTGGTGCGGGTGCAAAAATACTTGGTCCGATTACCATTGGAGAGCAATCAAGGGTGGGTTCAAACTCTGTGGTGCTTAAAGATGTGCCAGCACATAGCACTGTGGTGGGCATTCCAGGCTCTGTGGTGGGTAAAACGGGAGCGATGCTTGAAGATGGTAAAATCAACCTTGACCATCATTTGATGCCCAATCCTGTGGCAGAAGCGATTAAACATGTGTTACAGATGGTAGATGATGTGAACGCACGCGTGGATAATATACAGGTTGATGCAGGCGCGTGTAAAGTGAAGCACCCGCAACAAGAGCAGGAAATTGTGAAGGATATGAAAAAAGAACACGATAAATTAACGCGCTTTTTAGATGGTGAAGGGATTTGACATCCTCCCCGCCCTAATACCCGCAAGGGGCAGGCTCTTGGTTTCGCCAATTCATCACAGGACGGTGCATTGGATAAATTGATACCATGATGCTGGATTTCATACCAAGTAAAATTGTCTGATGACATTATAAATCTTCGCGCTAAAGTGCGCCATCCTTATCGGAGGTATTAGTTACATGGCAACAGTTATTCGCTTACAACGTGGTGGACGCAAGAAACGTCCTTTTTATGCAGTGGTCGTAATGGACTCACGCAACCGTCGCGATGGTGCATTTATTGAAAAAGTAGGGTATTTTGACCCTTGTTCTAGTCCAGAAGTGATTGAATTGGATATGGAAGCAATTGACAAATGGACTGGCACAGGTGCGCAAGTATCTGACCGCGTCGCATACCTTATCAAACAAGCTTCTAAAGCTTAATTGTTATATATTGGTGATATTCTTAACCCGCATGGGTTAAAGGGTTCGCTTATCGTATTTTCTCATACCCGGCCTGCTGATGCAGTTGCTGGGTATTTGCGTTGGTACATCGGAAAAGATGCTGAAAATACACAGGTTTATGATGTTGTAGACTGTCATAAGCATAAAAAGCGCATTCTTGCCAAGCTTGAAGGTATTGAGACCATTGAGCAGGTTGAAGCGATCAAGGGTATGAAAATATTTGTACCTGAAGATGAGGTTGAAGTCGATGAAGATGAGTTTCTTTGGCAAGACTTAATGGGTTGCATCGTGCTGGATCAAAAGGGAACCAAGCTGGGTGCAGTGACCGCTTTGTATGAATTTGGTGCGCAAGACAATTTAGAAATCAAAACCACAGTCGACATGGATAAATCGGGCGAATGGTTGTTACCATTTATTGAAGATGTGATTGTGGATGTGGATTTGGAAGAAAAAATCATTGAAGTGCACCTGCTTGAAGGAATGGACGCATGTTTTACGCCCAAGTCTTAACCTTATTTCCTGAGTTTTTTGACACACCTTTAGCTTGCTCCATTCCCAAACGCGCCATTGCTGATGGCGCTGTGGCTGTGGATTGTATTCAAATCCGCGACTTTGCCACAGGTAAACATCAAAATGTAGATGATTCCCCCTATGGTGGTGGGCCAGGCATGCTGATGAAAGCAGAACCTGTGGTTGCTGCTATTCGTGAAGCCAGAAAGCGCCAGCCCAATACCCATGTGGTGATGCTCACCCCAACAGGGAACAAGTTTACACAAAGCAAAGCTTTGGAATATGTGGCTAAGGGTAGTGTGACTTTATTGTGCGGGCGTTATGAAGGTTTTGATGAGCGTATCGTTGATTATGTGGATGAAGAGTTATCCTTGGGTGACTATGTATTGTCGGGTGGTGAACCCGCAGCGATGTGTGTGTTGGATGCGATGATTCGTTTGCTGCCTGATGTGTTGGGTAGTGCTGAATCGGCAGTATTGGACTCATTCACCGAAGATGGCATGTTGGATTGGCCGCATTATACACGCCCTGAAGTGTTTGAAGGTCAAGCTGTGCCGTCTGTACTATTGAGTGGTAATCATGCGAAGATTGAAGCTTGGCGCAAAGAACAGGCAAGGCTTCGCAGCAAGAAACATAAGGTTAGTCATAAGAAAGGGGATTGAATATGCATTTAGGTGTAAATATTGACCACATTGCCACATTAAGACAGGCAAGACTGACAACATATCCTTGCCCTATCCAAGCGGCAAAAGACTGTTTAGAGGCAGGTGCTAATGGCATTACTGCACATCTAAGAGAAGATCGTCGTCATATTCAAGATAAAGATATGGAAAACCTTGCTGCGATGGCAAGGGCAGGTGAGCTGCATTTAAATATGGAAATGGCAGCCACGGATGAGATGATGAGTATTGCATGTAAGCTCAAACCACAGGCAGTATGTCTTGTGCCTGAAAGCCGCGAAGAGTTAACCACGGAAGGTGGTTTGGATGTGGCTGGTCACCTGAATCGTATGACAGATGTTGTAGCACGCTTGAATGATGCGGGTTGCGCAGTATCGATGTTTATTGATCCCGATAAAACACAAATTGATGCGAGTAAGCATATTCAAGCGGCAGTCATTGAGCTGCATACAGGACACTATGCTAACTTTAGTGGTGATCAGCAGGCAGTAGAGTTGAAAAGTATTCAAGAAGCGGCTCAATATGCGGATAAGCAAGGTTTGGTTGTTCATGCTGGTCATGGCCTAACTTTGGATAACACTAAAGCTATGGTGCTTATTCAAGAAATTATTGGTTTAAATATTGGGCATGCCATTGTTGCAGATGCTCTTTTTGTTGGCATGAAGCAGGCAACCGCTAACTTTAAGGCTTTGATGCTGCGTTAAAATAACTCTTTTTGGTAAATAATTTTGTGTATGAAAATAGATGGTTGACATGCGAAACCTTGGCGATAAAGTTCGTCGCGTCTGAAACGACTATGTCCCCATCGTCTAGTGGCCTAGGACACTGCCCTTTCACGGCGGCAACAGGGGTTCGACTCCCCTTGGGGATGCCACATAATGAAACCCCAGTTATGGAAACATAACTGGGGTTTATTTTTTACCCTGTCTCCATTCAGTTCAACATTCCTTATTGCAGATTGAAGCAAAGCCTTTTTCTTTTCTACGTCACCCGATTGAAACGACCTGAATTCAAGTGATAAGAATAGCGATTATATACGATTGCACTTATGATACGAATTCAGGATGTTCTGAGAAAAATCGAGGCTCAAAACTAAAACAATTTAGCCATATAAAAAATATGGGTTAATTTTTTTCGGTTTTGCCTAGAATTTTGCAATTACCTCATTCGTTTATTGTAATACCAATCACATTATATCATGCCGCATAACGTATTCATTGCCTTCTATTTCAAATAGTGAACACATACACGGAGGTATGAATACCCTATGAAAAAAACACTTCTTTTGTCCGCAGCCTTGCTTGCAGTTTGCCCAGCTTATGCGCAAACACAACCACAATTACTTTTTACGAATACCAAGCTGGATATGACATACCCTGATGTGGCGGGTGATTATCTTGTGTATAATCAGCGGTTACGCAAACGCCATCAGGTGATGCAGGTTCAACGCAGTCAGCTTGATGGTTCAGCGCAACATGTTGATGCCAAATTCAATAATGAAATTGTGCGTTATGGCATAGCCATTGCCAATGGTGATATTGCCTTTGTAAGTAATCGCTTGGGCGTGATTACACCTTGGCTTAACACATCATCCAAACAAGTGGCTATCCACACAGGTATTTTTCATTCCCTATTGATGCCGAATCACCTTGATGTATCTAGCGATGGTCAAACTTGGGTGTTTGATAGCACACTGGAAGCTGCGCGCACACCGCGTCTCAGCAAGCAGTTTTCCGATGTGAAGCTGAAACATGAACTGCAAGGGCAAGCTTGGCGCATGTATCATGAACGTTTGTGGCAAACAAAATCAGGTTACCCTGAAACACAAAAAGGCTTGCAAAATACATTTGAAAAACCATATCTTTTTGCATTTTACCATGGTAGCAACGATGTCACCATGCTTAACGATGGTTTTGATGCATCATTATCCCAAGATGGCAAAAGCATGGTCTTTGTTCGTGAAACCCGTGGCAACTTCGACCTTTGGCTACAAAACATTGATGGCACAGGGCTTAAACGCTTAACCAAAAACACCTATGCCGATGTTGAGCCAAGTCTTAGCCCCGATGGCAAGATGGTCGCCTTTGTTTCCAATCGTGATAGTCGTGGTGATGTATTGCAAACTTTTATCCATGTCCTTGATTTAAACACAGGAAAAATAACCGCCGTAACTTCAGGCATGGGCATCACCGATGGTGGCCCTGCTTGGTTGGACAACAACACTATTATTTTTCACAGCAATCGTGCTTCTCAAGCCCCTAGTACAGATACAGTGGACAACTGGCGTTTGTGGACAGTAGCTTTGCCGAAATAAGTTTTTTGGAGTAACCCCTCATATGAGCCAGCAACAAACCATTCACATCATCGGCGCAGGTTTGGCTGGCTCAGAAGCGGCTTGGCAACTCGCCAAGCAAGGCTTTGCAGTCAACCTTTATGAAATGCGCCCGCACAACACAACGGCTGCACATAAAACAGATAAATGCGCTGAACTTGTCTGCTCCAACTCATTTCGTGCCGACAACTTAGAAAATGCGGTTGGGCTGTTGCATGAAGAAATGCGTCAGCTTGATTCATTGATTATGCACACGGGTGATGAGTGTAAAGTGCCTGCAGGTGGTGCAATGGCAGTGGATAGAGAGTTGTTTTCAAGCACGGTGACTGCCAAACTTGAAGCCGAACCACTGATTAACTTGATTAAAGAAGAAATTACTGCAATCCCCAAAGATGGTATCGTGCTCATTGCTTCAGGGCCTTTGACTTCTGATGCTTTGTATCAAGATATTCAAAAGTTGACGGGCGAAGAACATTTATCCTTTTTTGATGCCATTGCCCCTGTGGTTGATGCAGAAACTGTCAACATGGACATCGCTTATTGGAAATCACGCTACGATAAAAATGTAGTCGAAGGTGAAGACGGCGATTATTTGAATTGCCCGATGAATGAAGAACAATACAAAAGCTTCATCCATGAGTTATTAAACGCCGAATACATGGCATTCAAAGCGTTTGAAGATGTACCCTTCTTTGATGGCTGTATGCCTATTGAAGTCATGGCAGAGCGCGGGCTAGATACCCCCCGATTTGGACCTATGAAACCTGTGGGGCTAGAACATCCCAAAACAGGCAAAGAGTTTTATGCCGTGGTGCAACTGCGCCAAGATAATCGCGCCAAGAGTTTATTAAACATCGTTGGATTCCAAACCAAAATGAAATATGGCGAGCAACTAAGAGTCTTTCGCATGATTCCAGGCTTAGAAAGTGCCGAGTTTTTCAAACTTGGCAGCTTGCACCGCAACACTTTTATCAAGTCGCCTTTATTATTGGATAAATCTCTACGCTTGAAAAAAGAGCCTCGCATTATGTTTGCAGGGCAAATCACAGGTGTGGAAGGATATGTGGAATCGGCAAGCATGGGTTTGATGGCAGGCAGGTTTATTGCCGACACGCTCAACGGACATGAGCCCAATGTACCCCCCGAAGACACCGCTATGGGTGCGCTATTGGGGCATATTTCAGGCACACATATCAACAACTTCCAGCCTATGAATATCAATTTCGGTTTGCTGCCCACAGCGCCCAAACGCGATGGCAGGCGTAGGCTTAAAAAATCCGAACGCAGGCGTATGGTATCCGACAAGGCACTGGAATCATTGGATGCTTGGAAAAATAACGTAGGAGTTTTGCATGAGTGAGTCAACAGTACGCCCCAAAGCCAAGGTTGCAGGCTTTAGTTTGCGTGTTTATTCATCGCTGTATGATTTGATTATTCTCTTTGCCGTCACTTTTCTTTTTGTGGCATTGCCCATCACCATGGTACAAACTATGTTGGAAAGTGATGTTGAAAAATGGGTACAAAACCTGCTCTTCTTCGCTGTGGCTTATGCCTACTATGTTGGTTTTTGGCATAGAGGCAGCGGGGCGACCACAGGTATGCGTACATGGAAGCTGATGGTTGCCGATATTGATACAGGCGATAAACCCAGTCTTGTCTCTGCATCTATTCGTTTCTTAGGATTTGGCATTACCTTGATTTCATTAGGCACGACCATGGTGTATTTAAAAACAGGTGACTTTAATCATATTTTCTTCTGGTTAAGCAGCCTGTTGCCCGTTGCCAGCATGTTTTGTGTGCTCGTCACCCCGCACAAACAAACTCTGCATGACTTGCTTGCCCGCACCAGTATTTACCGGGTGTATACTTAAATGATTTTTTAGAAAATCAATAGGGTCAGA